>CAZDGF010000120.1:0-2729 GCA_964505065.1 uncultured Chitinophaga sp. | reverse complement strand
CTTGTTATTGCTAATATTACTGGAATATGATTAATTACGGATATACAGAAAAATTAAAATAGAATCATAATCGCTAAAATTGGTAAATGATGATTTTGAGCTAAATTGATTTGATGAATGTTGTAAATATAAATACCCATTTTTTTGATTTTGAATATTTTCATATTCTAAAATCAATCTATTCTTTTCTGTTTTGTGGTAATTAAAAAGTGTAAATCCATAATTTACTTTATTTAACTCTTCAATACTTTGCTGAAAATTGCTTTTTTCAACAATTGAAGTTAATTTAATTTGTGCTTTTAACGAAAAATACCACATATTTATAAATATAAATATGTGGTATTTAATAGCATTTTTATATATTCCCCTTTTGTTGGCGTGTTGCATAGTTCCTTGTGGGTGCCACCTACTAAAGTCAGTATTTTGTATAGTTGTCAATTTTCTATTTTTTATTAAACAAAGATACTAATTTATTAAATACTTTAATGCTTCTGCTTGGCATTACATTCACTATCAATTCTGATTATTTACCAATGGACATAATTGGTGGGCAGAGATCTAAAAACAGCTTGGCTTCATGCCAAACTCGCGAAAAGGTATCATAGAATTGGGAATATTCTAAAGCGACTTATAAAACGAATCAATCTCGTTTTGATTGATAATATGCTTTTTATTTTCTTTAAAATAAAGTAAGTAAATTTGATTAGATTTTTTAAGATTTAAAGAATCTATATATTTAAAATTGTTAAAATGTATTTTTGCTTTAAATTCTAAATTAGAGCAGATTTTTCTTTTTGTTTTTTCTTTTTGAAAACTTGAAGAATTGGGATTATGTATATAAATATGAACTTTTTTTTGATTTAATTTTGATAAAATACTATTAATTTGAACAATACATCCACTACATATTAAATTAGACTGAACAACAACAATTTTATTTTTAGTTGCGCAACTACTTAATACTATAATTAGTATAAAAGTAATACTTTTTACCAATGGATTTATTTTCATACTTATTTTTTCTATTTTCTCTTTTTGTCAAAACATTTATTGATGCAAAATTATTTAAACTTATTTGATTAAAATAGTACAAAAAATAATCTGTTTTATTAAGTTGATTTACTTTATCTAAAAAGTCTTCATAACCATACAAATTTTGTTGAAAATTTGAATCAACAATAGTAAACAATGTTTGATTTGCATTATTATAAGAAACAATACAATTATTATTATTAATTGGAGTAATAAAGTTAAAATATGATAATGTATCTTTTATTAAATAATCAATCGCCTTCCAATATGTGGACATAATATCTTTTTTTATAGCATAACGTGTTAGAGTATCGCACATTTGTTTTGTTAGTAGTTTTAATCCATCTATTTTTAGTTTACTTAAGGTTAAAGTATCCTTTTTTATTTTATTAAATTCTAAAATTTTGCCATCAGAAGGATTTAAGAAATTAATATGATTTTTACTATTTAAATAAAAATATTTTTGAGGTTCAATTGAGGAAAAAGCAGATAATCCATATTTAATATTAAAACTATCTAATGCTTTTAAATTACATATATCATATTCATAAATATTTAAATTTTCAAAAGGGAAAAATTGTTTGTTGTAATAAAAACTTGTCAAAATAATTTTTCTTTTATTAATTATTAAATTTTTATTGTTATGACCAAACTTAAGATATTCGTATTTATTTAACTTATAAGTTTTAGATTTATTATTGGCAGTAAATTGCATTAAAGTAATTTTTTCATTTAAATATGAAACTGCTACAATTGTATCTGTAAACAAAGCAAAACTATTAATTCTGACTGCAATATCAGGTTCTAGTTTAATTTTCAAGATTGTTTCCTTAAAATTTGTTTTATTAACGGTATAAATTTTTATTTCATTGATATTTAATTTATCAGATGTGTAGTATAAATTTTTTTGATTTTCAAAAATTAATGGCTCGAAAACATCTTCATTTTTAGGAGAAATATTTTTTAAGCAAACACTGTAATTTTTCACTAAATCATGTTTTAAAAAAAAACTAGATTGACCTATTAAAGTCAATCTAGTTAAAATTATTAATGTTGTAATTATTGTTTTTTTCAAATTATTATTCTACAATTGTTGAACTAAAATCTCAAACGAACCAATTTCAGTTGTTGAAGGATTCCATGCTACATTGAAATAAGTTAATACCCCTGAAACAGTATTTAAAGTTGCCCAAGTGTGAGAACCATTGGTTACAGGATTAGTTTCATGAATTTGTAACTGAGCGTATTGAATGCCCATATCTATTTGGGACATATCAAATTCAGATAAATCTGGAGTATATGTAGATTCGCCCCCATTATCGTCCTCAATAATACCTGTCCTAATAGTACAGGCATTAGGACCATTACCCAAACATTTTAATACCATTCCGTGAGCGTGTCCCCTTTGTTTTACGGTGTAGTATGTTACTGTTCCTCCTGATTTTGTTCCACCTTTTGTAACAACTTTTTTAGGTGTAAATGCATTTGAGTTTTCAGTTGAAATTAAGATAGTTGCAAATAGCAACATAGTTTTTAATAAATTTTTCATAATGATTTTATATTTAAATTAAAGCAAATGTATATTCAATATCATTTCTAAAAAAAAGAATAATATTAGCTATTTGTGTGTTTTTGTTTTAATAACAATAGCGTCCTAAATAAATAAAAAAAGAAGAAGGAAGTAAAGTAACTCAAAG
>CAZDGF010000119.1:0-2771 GCA_964505065.1 uncultured Chitinophaga sp. | reverse complement strand
ATTGATTTGACTCGGTAATTTTTATTCCTAATTTTTATTTAGGACAGTATTGATTCTTATTATATTAGTTATAAGCAGTTGCACCAGTGTAAGAACATTAAAATGGATGGCACCAAATTTAAACGATGTTAAAAAATTTGAAACCGCTGAAATACCTAAAAGCTTAAATCCATTTTATTTTTCAATTGATTCAAATTTAATTTCTGATTATAGAAAAAAAATATACGACTCTTTGTTAAATAATACTAAAACAAATTCTTTTTTAATATTGCAAGGCAATAAAATTGCATACCAATATTTTGGAAAAAAAGAGGATAGCTCTAACTTAAATTTGTTGTTTTCTGTAAGTAAAAGTTTTGTAAGTTCATTAATAAGTATAGCTCTAAAAGAAGGTTTTATAAAAAGTTTTAATGACCCACTTACAATGTATTTACCGGAATTAATAAAACAAGATACTGGCTTTAAAAACATTACTATTCAAATACTATTAGATATGGAAAGTAATCTCAATTTTGATGAAAACAAATTTGGCTTAAATGCACCTTTGTCAAAATTGTACTATGGTAAAAATTTAAATAAAACTTTAACTAAAGTTAAAACTACAAATTCTTCAAAAAATTTTAAATATCAAAACATTAATACACAATTATTAATGCAGATAATTGAAAGAACTACCAAACAAAATTTTATAACTTATTTTAATAAAAAAATATGGCAACCAATGGGTGCTCAGTACAATGCAAAATGGCTTTTAGATAGTAAGAAAAATAAAACACCAAAAGCATTTTGTGGTTTAAATGCCAATGTGTATGATGTAGCAAAATTAGGTTATTTATATGCCAATAATGGTAAAATAAATAATATTCAAATATTGGATACTGGATGGATAAACAATTGTAATAATTTTGAAAAACATTATACAAAATCTTATGCTAACCATTGGTGGATGAACCACAAAGTATTTGCAGTAAAAACAGAAAAAGAAGCTAATAATTTAGCATTATCTAATGTATATAAAATATCCAAAGTAGGCAATTATTATAATATTTTTAAAACAGGAAATTGTTTAATTGCTGAAGGTATATTGGAGCAATATTTATATATTTTTCCAACTAAAAACTTAATTATTGTTAGGCTTGGCAATAATGTACCATCAAATAAAACTGATATATGTAAAATGATAGAAGTAATTTCTGAAAGTTTTTAAACTCCATCTAAAAATCATAAAATCCCAAAATAAATTAGTATATCTTTGAAGCCTCTTTATGAATCTTCTTTCTGTTGATAATTTAAGCAAAGCATATACTGAAAAATGGTTGTTTAATGGCATTAGTTTTGGCATAGCCAAAGGCGAAAAATTAGCCCTTGTGGGTGCAAATGGCACGGGTAAATCTACTTTGTTAAAAACCATAGCTGGCTTAATAAAACCCGATGGTGGCGAGCTAAAATTGGCTAATGGAGCAACTATTGGCTATTTGCCACAAGAACCAGAATTGGACGATAATAAAACCATTTTAGAAACAATTTTTTCTTCTGATAATCCAACAGTAAAAATAATAAACCAATACGAGGCAGCTATTTTAGATATTGAAGCAAGTGGCGATAATATGCAGTTTCTATTAGATGAAATGAGCCGTTTAGATGCTTGGGAATTTGAAAAACGCTCCAAACAAGTATTGGCAAAGTTGGGTATTTTAAATACAGAAGTGTTGAATGGCTCACTAAGTGGTGGGCAACGTAAAAGGGTAGCATTGGCACAATTGCTTTTAATTAATCCAGATTTAATTATTATGGACGAGCCTACCAACCATTTAGATTTGGAGGCTATAGAATGGCTTGAAAATTTATTGACAGCGCATAATATTTCGTTGCTTATGGTAACCCACGATAGGTATTTTTTAGACAATGTAAGTACACAAATTTTAGAATTAGATAGAGGGAATCTTTATACCCACAAAGGCAATTATGCATATTTTTTAGAGAAAAAAACCATGCGTGAGAATATTCAGGCAGCGGAGGTAAGCAAGGCAAGAAACCTTATGGCAAAAGAGCTTGAATGGATGCGTAGAATGCCCAAAGCACGAGGTACAAAAAGTAAAAGCAGAATAGAGGCTTTTTATGATTTAAAAGAGATAGCTACTCAAAATTTAAATCAAGCGGAATTAGAAATATCTGTTCAAACTACACGCTTGGGCAATAAAATAATAGAGGCGCATAATGTAAATATGCACTTTGGGGAGCTTAAAATTATTGAAGATTTTTCATACATTTTTAAAAAGAAAGATAGGATAGGTGTGGTAGGTAAAAATGGTATTGGCAAAAGCACTTTTTTAGATTTGCTAACCCAAACACAAACGCCTGTAACGGGCGAAGTAATACACGGAAGTACGCTAAAAATAGGTTATTACACACAGCATACCAATAATTTAAACAATGTTAATAGAATTATAGATGAGGTAAAAGAAATAGCAGAATATGTAACCCTTGGCTCGGGCGAGCAAGTGGCAGTAAGCAAGTTGTTGGATATGTTTTTGTTTCCGCCAAGTGTGCAGCATACACCTGTAAGTAAGCTAAGTGGTGGCGAGCGTAGGCGTTTACAATTGTTGAAAGTATTGGTAAGCAATCCTAATTTTTTAATTTTAGATGAACCTACAAACGATTTGGATATAGATACGTTGAATGTATTGGAAGATTTTTTGCAAAATTTTGCAGGATGTTTACTTTTGGTTTCGCACGATAGGTATTTTATGGATAATTTGGTAGAACACCTT
>CAZDGF010000118.1:0-3158 GCA_964505065.1 uncultured Chitinophaga sp. | reverse complement strand
GAAAACAGATGCAGACTCTAAATTTTCTGTTTACACAATTTTATTTAGACTCTCTATTTACCCGTTCTACACATTGCAGCAATAGATAAAGGAATACTTAATTGAGAAGCTTCATCAATAATAACAACGTCAAATTTCCATCCATCAAGTTTTTTGCTTGCTGGATAACAAAGTGAATAAGCGGTTGCCCCAATTGCAATACCTTTTTGGCTGTAAGTTGGATTGCCTATGTAGCTAGAATAAGCTAATCTTGATTTCTTCATCACAAATTGATTCTCTTGAACTTCTTTGTTACCTGCCTTTTCACCAATCTTGATTACTCGGCTGTTGTCTTTTACTTTTGAAGCAATTGAATTTATGCAGTTGTTAATTGCTGTATTTGTGGGAGCTGTAATAAAAACGTTTAAACCACTTTCAATAAGTTGCTTTGTAATGTTGCCAATTGTTTCTGTTTTCCCAGTTCCTGGTGGTCCTTGAATAATACAAAAATCACTTGCATTTATTGCTTTAAGATAAGCAGTATTTTGAGAGTCATTTAAGTAACCAACTCTTTGCGAATTATTTTTTAAGCTATTTTTAGTTCTTCCGTTTAGAAAGTTATCAATTTTATTAAGTGTTTGGCTATTGTCTTTTAATATTTGAGCCGCACTTAATAGTAGTTTCGCTGTAATATCTACTTTGACTGCATTGATTTCCCAATTATTCTTTAGGTAGTCATTGGAATCAATGTAACAAGATTTTACATTAAAATCATTTGGCTTTATAATAAAGTTTTCGGGGCTATCTTCATCAATTTCCATTTCAAACCGATGAACACCATTACTTAAAAGAACTGGATTACCTTCTTTAAATTTTGAGATGTTGTTGTCGCAAATAATTTTGGCAGATAAAATGTATTTTTTTGATGCAGGCAAATTTGAACACCATTGATTTGGTAAACCATCAAAAAAATCAAACTCAACTTTCAAATTTGACATAGTTACTCCTTTAGCAACTCTCTCGTCCAAAGGCTGATTCATTTGCTCGTCAAAATCTTCTAAAGTTTTAAGGCGTTCAATGTCAATTGCTGCTTGGAATTCCGTTAATACATCCATTTTATATTTTATGTTTTAGTGAGTTTAAAATTGCGTTTGCTTCCTTCTTCATTACAGGAACATTTACAACATAATAGTCAGGGTAGTTTTCGTGCAATACAACCAATTTCATTGAGGAGATATTTACTGAAAATTCATTTTCAATAATAACTTTATAAATGTTCTGTTGTAGGCAATACCGATAATAGCTTGAATTGTCTAAATGATTTAATTCAGACAAAGCATAGCCGTAACCGAAAATTCGTGGTTGACCATCTATAATAAGCTTTTTGCTTCGTTTCCAGTCAAGCATTATGTATTCATCTTTTTCGCTTTTTTTGAATAGACAGTCAATTGTTCCAGCTACATTATACTTGTTTGAATAAATCATTTTTTCGGCATCAAAAAAGACAAGGTTTCTTTTTTTGATTTCTTTATTGTAAAAATTAGTAAACAACTCAAATTCTTTTGAATCAGAATCAAATTCTTGCCCCTTTAGGTAATTTTCAATTTGATTATGCAAAAAAGTTCCTTTCTCTGCTGCTTCATCCCGAATCATCAAGTATTCAATCAATACATCTTCTTCTGTTCTATCTTCTTCAAGTGCTTTTCTCTCAATATATCTTTTCAAGTCAAATGGAAAAAAACGTTCGATTAGTGTTGTTACAGAAATATACTCTGCATTTCCTGTTTCGTCTTTTGGATGAACATATTTGTGCGATTCTTCATCAAATGCAATGTTGCTATTCCAACTTTCAAAATTGAATCTCTTTGTCCGTTGTATAACACTTTCAATACTTTCTTTTTCTTCTGTGTCAATTTCAATTTCCTTATAGCTATGTCGTTTTTGAAAACGGTCTATGCCTAGATATTTTTCTCTATAAAATATTTTTTGCCATTGAATACATTGGTTGTAGTCCCATTGATTTTCCTTTTCACATTTGGCATTATTGATAAAGTCCCGATTGCAAATTGAATTAAGGACATTTTTTATATAGGAAATACAGTCGTTTGCTTGACAATGCACTTGCTTTTCAGTGAACCTTATTACAATCCAACCACTTTCTGTAAAAAACAAATCTCTGATGTTGTCTTGCTTAACTTCTTCTTCGAGATTTATGCAATGTGTCGGATACCTAAAATAACCGTCATAGGGTTCATCAATTTCAATGTCAATATAAAGATTTAGATTTTTGTAATACAAAACGATGTCTGGCTCATATGGTTTATTGAAGTTTGGTATTACCATATGAACATTGTTCGTTAACTCAATATCTGTGATTTGATTTTTGATTTCATTAAAAAAGTCATTCTCCTTGTATCCCTTCTGATTAGTGCGTCCTGTCCTTGGAAGTTTTAAGCTAGAATTGGATTTGGGCATTTTTACAACAGGATATATGTAGTTATCATCTTGAGCAAAATGATTGTTTGGACTAAAGAGAATTTTTAATTCGTCTGTTTGCTCCTGATTAGGTTCTGACTTGATTACTTGCTTGGCAAATTCTTGTTGTGGTTGTTCTTGCTTTTGTCTTGTTGTTTTTTTATCTGTTTGATGATGTTCCTTTTCTTGATTGGTTAGAGTTGAATATTCCTTTCGAGGCGAATCGTTTAACTTATGAGATGTGTCGCTTTTTCTTTGTTGTTGCTGTGCCTTTTCTTCATGTGTTTCAATTGGTTCGCTAACTAAAATTTGGGGTTCAACTATAGTAATCTCTACTAGTTGCTTTTTTGATTGTTTGT
Organism: uncultured Chitinophaga sp.; assembly: GCA_964505065.1. Classification (GTDB taxonomy): domain Bacteria; phylum Bacteroidota; class Bacteroidia; order NS11-12g; family UBA955; genus JABMMZ01. The sequence continues at coordinate 345 of CAZDGF010000118.1, read as the reverse complement.
ATTTTGCCCAGTCCTGTTTTACTTCTGTGAAGAATTCACTTTTTTTTTCTTTGGCTAATTCAGCAGGTGATTTTACACAATAAAGGCTCATCTTTTCTAAAAAGAAGGCTCTATACTCTTTCTGTAATTCAGATAGTTTTCTTTCGTTCATTAGACTTTAAATTTAAGTTGTCTTTTTGATACGAAGTCTAATGGTGCGATGGCAAAAAGTGGCTCTTTTGGTTTTGCCGAAGCGTTGGCTTTGTGTGTCGGGGCAAAACCAAATGTGCCACTTGTGCGGCTGGTTAAATTTGTTTTTAAAAAATGCGGGTCGGCAAAAAAAATAAAACACGAAGCGTTGGGCTG
>CAZDGF010000117.1:0-3358 GCA_964505065.1 uncultured Chitinophaga sp. | reverse complement strand
GGTGTTATCACCAACAAAAGTAAGTATATTCTAATAAACTTCATTGTTCAAAATTGAAAATACAAATGTAGCTTATGTTAGCTATAACTCCAAAATTGACTGAAATTAAAATAAAAATTTCGCCCTTTTTTAACCTACCACTTTTAGTTACTTTTGCAGCCTTAAAAAAATAGGTAAGTGTCCTTTATTGAAAAATTAAAAAAGCGTTGGCATGTAAATTCTTGGTTGAGTTGTTGGTAGCCGCAAATGGTTTGGTTACAGACCAATCTGAGGGGAAATAACTCGAACATTGGCAGAATTTCTCATCTTAATTTTGAGTTGATTAGGGTATCTATTGCTTTAAAACCATTTTTGTCAGAAATATTAAAAAAAATCGTTTCTGCTTTAAATTTATATAAAACCGATCACACTCATCCGAAACTTTTACAAAAATCTTTTTTTAATCTTTAATATGCTTGATTTTACAGTAGCAAAGTTTTGAAAGAGTTGAAAATATCTTGTTGAATATAGTCTGGTGGCTTTGGTTTAACGCAAATTAATCAATAGGAGATTTGAAAAATTGAACTATTTGATTTAGTTGGGCTTAACCCCGATTTAAAAATTGCAATTATGTTTTGTAAAAAAATGATTTGCAATTTGTTATTCGATTCAGCAATTCTATTGCTGAATTCGGGATTATGGCAGCCCTTATTAGAATTGAATTTGTTAATGTTGCGTTGAAGAATCCAATCAGGAATTAAATCTAAAATTTGGCGAAATACTGGTTTGTTTGTATTTTTGGTTCGTTTGAATAGACCCATATTTTTTGGGTTTGGGTGGTACTAAACCAAGATAGGGCTTATTCAAATAATTTGAAAAAAAAGTTTCGGATAGTTATAAATATAAAATGAATAAACGTTTAATTACAGCCGACAAATTGTCATAAAACACGTATTGGCAATGTTTTTGTAAAACTTTGGTTTGTATGACCAACGAAGAACATTTAAAGCCAGAGATAGAGGAAAAAGAAATACAAGCTACTGCAGATGCTATAGAAAATACTGAAGCAAGCCCCGAAATAGCCCAAGAGCAAAACGAAACTGAAAAGCTAAATGCCCAATTGCAAGAGGCTAACGATAAGTTTTTGCGCTTATATGCCGAGTTTGATAATTATAAACGCAGAACAATAAAAGAGCGTGCCGAGCTTTTGCAAACAGCAAGTAAAGATGTTATTCTTTCGTTTTTGCCTGTAATAGACGATTTTGAACGTGCCATAAAAGCAGCTGATAATACCCAAGATATTCAAGCTATAAAAGACGGTATAGCTTTAATTTACAATAAATTTAACCAAATATTAAATGCCAAAGGATTAGCACCTATAACAAGTATTGGAGAAACTTTTGATGTAGATAAACATGAGGGTATAACAAATATTCCTGCACCTACCGAGGAGCAAAAAGGGAAGGTAATAGATGAAATAGAAAAAGGTTATACTTTGAATGGTCAAGTTATACGTTTTGCAAAAGTGATAATAGGCGAATAAACCATTAAAATAAATACATATTTTGGCAAAAAGAGATTACTACGATATATTAGAAGTTAGCAAAAATGCAAGTGCTGATGAAATAAAAAAAGCCTATAGAAAAATGGCTATCAAGTTTCATCCAGATAAAAACCCTAACGACAAAGCTGCAGAAGAAAAATTTAAAGAAGCTGCCGAAGCTTACGAAGTATTAAGCGATGCCAATAAAAAACAACGCTACGACCAATATGGGCATGCAGGGGTAGGCGGTGCTGCAAGTGGCGGTGGCTATGGCGGTGGTGGTATGAATATGGAAGATATATTTAGCCAATTTGGCGATGTATTTGGGGGTGGTGGTTTTGGCGATTTTTTTGGCAATAATAGCCGTGGTAATAGCCGTAGTAGAACCAATGTGGGTAGCAATATTCGTATAAAATTAAAACTGAATTTTGCTGATATAAAAAATGGTGTTGAAAAAAAGATAAAATACCGCAAACAAGTCGTAGCCAAAGGTGTAACATATAAAAACTGTGGCACTTGTGGTGGTACAGGACAAGTAAAACGGGTTACAAATACTTTTTTAGGACAAATGCAAACCGTTAGCGGTTGCCCAACATGTGGAGGCAGTGGTAAAAGTATTGCCAATAGACCTGCTGGAGCAAGCGACCAGGGCTTGGTGTATGAAGAAATAGAAACTACCATTAAAATACCTGCTGGAGTGCAAGAGGGTATGCAATTATCCATAAATGGCAAAGGCAATGCTGCGCCTGGAGGTGGTATAGATGGCGATTTATTAATTTTAATAGAAGAAGAACCACATGCAGAACTAACAAGGCAAGATAACCATGTAATTTACAACTTAATAATTAGTGTGCCAGAAGCCATTTTAGGCTGCAGTATAGAGGTGCCTACGGTAGATGGCAAAGCCAAAATAACCATAGAAGCAGGTACGCAAAGTGGTAAAATATTGCGTTTGAAAGGAAAAGGCTTTCCAGAAGTAAATGGCTATGGTACAGGCGACCAATTGATACAAGTACACGTTTTTATTCCAAAAAAAGTGAACAAAGAAGAGGAGCAAATATTAGAAAAACTTTCGCATTCAGAGCATTTTTCGAGTGCAAATGCTAAAAAAGATAAAGGTTTTTTCGATAAAATGAAAGAGTGGTTTTAACCTTTCTCTCCCACAAAATAATCTTCTTTGTGTTTAAATAATACATTAAAAGTTGTCAATGTGCCATAAATACGGGTAATGTATTGTTGTATATTTACCTTTTCTTCATCGCTTAATATTTTATGGCTGTTAATGTTTTGTTCCAATACTCGCAATCTATCGCGCAACATTACAATTTTATGAAAAAATGTTTCAATAGGTATTTCTTTTGGCTGTATGCTTGGGTCAAAAGCTTTTAAAATCATACTGCCACCTTTCCATTTTTCGCCAAGCATTACTTTTTCAGTAGCATCTGTATAGCGTTGCATTAGGCTATAAAAAATATCTTCTATCTCATCTTTGGTTACCATATTACTAAAGCCTTCAAGCACTTCTATTATTTCCAATTCATCGGTTTTTCTATCTATTTCTTGCGTGCCTTCGTTAAAAAAACTAATGGTAAAAGATTCAATGCCTATTCTACATATTATACCATCGCCATATTTGGCGTGTTTTATGCGGCTGCCTATGGTTAATTCTTTGTTCATATTAATAATAACAAAATAAGCCTTAATACTTAAAATATAAAAATTAATGTATCTTTGAAAATACTAAATTTTAATTTTAGGCGGTATTTTTTTGCATGAAATATATTCTTATTCAATAGCGTCCTAAATAAATAAAAAAAGAAGAAGGAAGTAAAGTAA
>CAZDGF010000116.1:0-3695 GCA_964505065.1 uncultured Chitinophaga sp. | reverse complement strand
AACTAAATCAAATAGTTCAATTTTTCAAATCTCCTATTGATTAATTTGGGATAAAAATATGTAACATATCCTCTAACTATTTTTCCATTTTTATCTATATTTTTCTTCTCATTTTCACCATACCATTTTGAAAATTTAGGTCCTAAATAAACGACACTTCCAATAAGTAATATACCTAAATAAAAATTGATAGACTCTTTATGTTTTTTAATAAAAGATTTAATCATTTTGGTATTTTTTTAATCTCTTATCTACAAATCCACCCATGCATTTACCCATTCGCTATCCAATTGGGCATTAAATGTTTTGTAAAATTCTAAAGCAGAGGTATTCCAATCCAATACTTGCCAATTTACACGTTTGTAATCGTTTTCTTTCGCATAAATTATGGTGTACTCTAATAAGGCTTTGCCTATGCCCTTGCCTCTTTGTTTTTCGGTTACTATAAGGTCTTCTAAATACAAGCATTTACCTACCCAAGTAGAATATCTGTTATAACAAAGCGAAATTCCTACTATTTCAGTATCTATTTTAGCTGTAAAACAAATAAACAAAGGATGTTCGCCAAAGCCATCTTTTAATAATTGCTTGGGAGAATTACTTACCTTTTCAGGTGCTTTTTCAAAAATGGCTAATTCATAAATAAGTTTAAAAATAGCTTTTACATCTGTAGGTTTAGCTTTTTCAATGTGTATCATTTATAAAAAATTAACTTACAACAATGGTACTGCCCAAAGCCTCTACTATATCACCACTTTTTACTTTGTAGCGTTTGCGTGTTTCTAATGTTTTATTGCATAATACTTCATTGTTTTCTACCAAAATAGAAGCATGCGCACCACTCTCGGCAACACCAGTGTATTTAAGCAATTGAATTAAGGGAATAAAAGCTTGGGTAAGCGAAAAATTAATAATTTTAGACGGCATAAAATTAGCGAACCACTAATTTTTGAATGGAATTACTACCATTGTTAGACATTTTGGTTAAATAGATACCTTTGTCTAATTTAATGTTTTCTAAATCTATGGTAAAATCTCCTTTTTTAACTTCTTCATCAGTTAAAGTATGCATATATACCGCTTGTCCAATAATATTGGTAATGGTAAACGAATAGCTTACACCTTGTTTGAATTCTAAAGTGTGTTTAATTTGTAAAACATCGCCCGATAAAGGGTTAGGATACATTTTGTAGCCTAAAATATTACCCATAGGAGCAGCCACCGTATTTTGAATATTAACGGAAAAAAAACAAATGCAAAGAATTAATGCGTATAGTTTTTTCATTACTTTGGTACAAAAGTATAACATTTTTTTGAATAAAAAAAAGCAACTATCGAAAAATAGTTGCTTTTATAGATTTTAGTAAGCTAAAAACTAGTGTGCTGGAGTTGTTGCTGGTGCAGTAGCTTCTGGTGTAGTTGCAGGAGCAGTAGCTTCTGGTGTAGCAGGAGCAGTAGCCTCTGGCGCAGCAGGAGCAGTAGCTTCTGGTTGAGTAGCTGGTGCAGTAGCAGTTGTAGAATCAGCGTTAGTACCTTCAGTTTTTCCAGCATTGTTGCAAGCAGTAAATGCGAATGCAGCAATAGCGATTACGAATAATTTTTTCATTGTTGTATTTATTTTAATTAAAATTGGGTGCAAATTTATAGCAATTCTGCATATAATAAAATTTTTTTATTTTAGATATCCACTATTGCCTATTTTTTATTACGCTAATTGTTTTGATAGTCTATCTCTTTCATTTTGTTTTAAATATATCTTTCTCAATCTCAATGATTTAGGCGTTACTTCTACATACTCATCTTTTTGTATATATTCCAAAGCTTCTTCCAAAGAAAATTGTCTTTTTGGTATCATACGGGTATTATCATCTTTACCAGCAGCTCTAAAATTGGTTAATTGTTTGGCTCTTACCAAGTTTAATACCATATCGTCTTGTCTTGAGTTTTCGCCTACTACTTGTCCTTCGTATATTTCCTCTCCTGGGTCCACAAAGAAAGTGCCTCTATCTTGCATTTTTTCTATTGAATAAGCAGTACTGCTGCCCATTTCCATACTTACCAATGCACCATTTGAGCGACCTGCAATATCACCTTTCCATGGCTCGTAGCCTACAAAACGATGTGCCATTATGGCTTCTCCTTGTGTTGCAGTCAACATATTGCTTCTTAAACCCATTAAGCCACGTGCAGGAATTTTAAATTCTAAATGCTGCATATCGCCTTTTGGTTGCATTACTTGTAGTTCGCCTTTCTTTTGTGTGGCAAGTTCTATTACTTTACCCGAAAACTCTTCTGGTACATCTACCACCAACATTTCTATTGGCTCGTGTTTTACACCATCTATTTCTTTTATAATAACACGAGGCATACCCACTTGTAATTCGTAGCCCTCTCTACGCATAGTTTCTATTAATATGGCTAAGTGCAATACGCCTCTACCATATACCAGCATACTATCTGGGCTTTCTGTATCTTCAATTTTTAAGGCTAAGTTTTTTTCTGTTTCTTTTTGCAAACGCTCTCTTAAATGGCGAGAGGTTACAAATTTACCTTCTTTACCAAAAAATGGAGAATTATTAATGGTAAAAAACATACTCATAGTAGGTTCATCTATTTGAATTTGCTCCATACCTTCTGGGTTTTCAAAATCGGCTATAACATCGCCAATACCAAAGTTTTCAATACCTACAACAGCGCAAATATCGCCATTCATAAGCTCTGTAGTTACTCTTTTTTTGCCTAATCCTTCAAAAGTATAAAGCTCTTTTACACGCATTTTTACTTGCGAGCCATCATTTTTTACCAAAGTAACAGGTTGGGTTTCTTTTATTGTGCCTCTGTGTATTTTTCCTACAGCTATTCTACCCAAGTAGTTGCTGTAATCAAGGCTGGTAATTTGCATTTGCAATGTTCCTTCGTTTAGTTGTGGTGCAGGTACATAATCCAAAACACAATCTAATAATGCGCTAATATCTTCTGTTTTATTTTTCCAATCGGTACTCATCCAATTGTGTTTGCTACTGCCGTATATTGTTGGGAAATTTAATTGCTCCTCATTAGCATCTAAATTAAAAAACAAATCGAATACCGATTCGTGTACCTCATCTGGACGGCAATTGTCTTTATCCACTTTGTTTACCACCAAAATTGGTTTTAAACCTAAAGCCAAAGCTTTTTGCAATACAAAACGTGTTTGTGGCATAGGTCCTTCAAAGGCATCTACCAAAAGTAAAACACCATCAGCCATTTTTAATACACGCTCTACTTCTCCACCAAAATCAGCGTGGCCTGGGGTATCTATAATGTTTATTTTTATGCCTTTGTATTGAACGGATACGTTTTTAGAAAAAATGGTAATACCTCTTTCTCTTTCAAGGTCGTTGTTATCAAGTATAAGGTCGCCTTGGGTTTCGTTGTCTCTAAAAAGGTTACAAAAATGAAGAATTTTATCAACAAGGGTAGTTTTACCGTGGTCAACGTGGGCAATAATGGCAATATTTCTAATGGGTTGCATATAAATGTTTTTATTCTTTTTTCCTTAAAAAAAAGCGTGCAAAGGTAATGAAATAAAAGTAAAAATAAAATGAAAACAAAGAGATAGAATTTTAAAGTGGTTTTTATACAAACTTTGGCAAGCTTTTTTTAACCCAGATTACGCATTAGGAATTTTAATAGACAAATCGAGAGGATGATCC
>CAZDGF010000115.1:0-3905 GCA_964505065.1 uncultured Chitinophaga sp. | reverse complement strand
GCATATAAATGATTTGTAATTTTGTTACTTTAACGTTTGTTACTTTTGTTGGTGAAAACACCAACAACGGCTGTAAAAATATTAGCGAGGCACTAAACAATTTTAAAAATCTTTAAAAACATCATTCATAGATATGCCTAAACCTTTAGCCAAATTATGTAATGTGCAAAATGTAGGATTTATTTTTCCTGTTTCTATTCGTGCTATTTGAGTTAAACTAACTTCACTATCATATGATAAAGTTTCTTGAGTAAACCCTTTCTCAATTCTTAATTTTTGAAAATGTTTACCAAACCTAACCAATAAATCTTTATCTCTTGAAAGCACATTACAAAAGTTTAGTTAAATAATTTGGTTTATTATGGCATATATGTTATAATTGTACAATGTTTTAAAATATTAAGTTATATTTGGAGTATGAAATACTTAATCATCATATTATTTAGCATATTTTTTTTAGCAAGTTGCTGTAAAGATATGGATAAAACCAAAAAAGGCTGTCAGTGTGTTAAACCTACAATTACAACAGGTCCGTACCCTTTAGGTATAAATAAAGATTATCATTATTTTAAAACAGGAAGCTGGTGGGTATATAAAAATAATTTAACTAATGAAAAAGATAGCATTGTAACAATACAATGCGATACAGCAAGTATAACATTTACAGAAGAATACCCAGGCGAATTTTATAAAACTACTTTTACACAATTATTTATTAGGCAAAAATCATTTTCGTACAATTACACATTACAATATTTGTGCAATAAAATATCACCCGAAAAATATCATTTTTTCCTTGATAAAACTACCTATTTTCAAAGTAATACTAAATATTCTACCCCATGGGCTTATCCTTTTCAGCCTGAAGCATATTTTAAAGAACTAATACCCAACATAACCATACAAGGCAAAACGTATAATGAAGTGGCAGTGTTTCAAATTTGGAATGACGAATCGGTTCAATTACCAACTTTGCCATATTATTTTCTTTCTGATGCTCCAACCAAATATTATTGGGCTAAAGAAATTGGTTTAATAATGATAGAGCAAGGACTTTTTAGACCAGATTTGCAACAATCTTTCACCCATAAATGGGAACTAACAAATTACAATTTAATTAAATAATCAATATGCGTAAAATTAAAAATCAAATCTTATTTCTAATTGCTTTTATTAGCTTTCAGCCGTTGTTGGTGTTATCACCAACAAAAGCTACTATTATTTTAGCCGTTGTTGGTGTTATCACCAACAAAAGCTACTATTGTAAATATATATGAAACCTATATCTGCTAAAATAAATCCAACAGATAATCCCGTTATATTTTTTACAGCTACTATACTTAAATGGCAAACTATTTTGGCTGAAAATGAAAGAAAAGATATTATAATTTCAAGTTTACAATACTTAAAAAACAAAGAAAAAATTAAAATAGGCGGCTTTGTAATTATGCCCAATCATATTCATTTAATTTTAAGATTAAATGATAACTACGCAAGGAAAGATTTTCAAAGAGATTTTTTAAAATATACTGCCCAACAAATAAAGTTTCATCTATTAAAAAACGAGCCAAATTTGATAAATAACTTTATGAGCACTCAAGCCGATAGAGCTTATCATTTTTGGGAACGCAATCCTTTAACAATAGAATTATACAATTTAGAAATAATATATCAAAAATTGGAATATATACACCAAAACCCTTGTACAGAAAAATGGCAACTTAGCACAATGCCCAATGAGTACAAATACAGCAGTTGTAATTTTTATTACAACCAAATAGATGAATTTAATTTTTTAACGCATATAAATGATTTGTAATTTTGTTACTTTAACGTTTGTTGCTTTTGTTGGTGATAACACCAACAACGGCTGTAAAAAATATACTGCCCAACAAATAAAGTTTCATCTATTAAAAAACGAGCCAAATTTGATAAATAACTTTATGAGCACTCAAGCCGATAGAGCTTATCATTTTTGGGAACGCAATCCTTTAACAATAGAATTATACAATTTAGAAATAATATATCAAAAATTGGAATATATACACCAAAACCCTTGTACAGAAAAATGGCAACTTAGCACAATGCCCAATGAGTACAAATACAGCAGTTGTAATTTTTATTACAACCAAATAGATGAATTTAATTTTTTAACGCATATAAATGATTTGTAATTTTGTTACTTTAACGTTTGTTACTTTTGTTGGTGATAACACCAACAACGGCTGAAAATGTAAATATTATTGGGCAAAAAATGTAGGACTTGTAAAATATGAAACACGAACTGGGAACTTCAATGATACTTATGGAATAGTTGAAAAATGGGAACTAACAAATTACAATTTAATTAAATAATCAATATGCGTAAAATTAAAAATCAAATCTTATTTCTAATTGCTTTTATTAGCTTAAGTAGTTGCTACGCCCAAGTAACTGACTCTGTATTGCACCATTATTAAATTTGATTTAGCTTTACAAAAAAATCAATTAATGTTATGTCAAAATATTTACAAAGAGTAGAAAGCGTAGATAGCGAAATATTTTGTTTGCCTAATTCTATTCTGCCTATATGTATGCCAGTATCAAAATACACATTTTCTTGGCTAATTGCCTTCTCTTCACGAATTTTTTTTATAAGCAATGCAACGTTTAATAATAGTTCTGTATCTTTGACTTGTTGCACACTTGCAAAAAGATAATAAAAACAACAAACCATTAATGACAAATTTGTAATTATGATTAAAAATAACTTATATTTGAAAACGAAAAGAATGAAAAACGTAGCATTATTTATAATAATATTATTTACTTTTATTAGTATAAATAGTTGCTGCCGTAGCCAAAGATGCAAATGCCAAGACCAATGGGGAGTAACTACTGATGATTGCACTCCAAAGCATTACGGACCTTATTTTTTAGGAGGTGCAAAAGATTACCTTTATTTTGAACAAGGTAGCTATTGGATATATAAAAATAATTTGAGTGGTGAAACAGATAGTATTTATACACTTTGGTGCGATACATTTACTGTAAATAGCACAGGTACGCACAAGCGTTGGCTCTCTATGACTTATACAGATATAGCCTTTAGATTAAGAAGTGATAGATATGGAGCTACTTATACCTATTCTCACTCAAAAGTTTACCCCGATGTAACAGGCTATAATGGCGGAATAGGTTACACCATGTATAAAAATGCAGATTTCCCTTCATTAAGCAGAAATTCTTACCCATTTAGATACCCTTTTAAACCTGATAATGATAATTTTTTCCAAGAACTAATACCCTCCCTAACCATACAAGGCAAAACCTATAATGAAGTGGCGGTATTTCAAATTTGGAGTGACCAAAGTGTTCAGCTACCTACTCTTGGGTTCTATTTTGTTCCATCTGCTCCAACCAAATATTATTGGGCAAGGGGTGTTGGTTTGATAATGATAGAGCAGGTTTTATTTAGAGATGATTTGCAGCAAACTTTTTCTCACAAATGGGAACTTATAAATTACAATTTAATAAAATAAACAAAATATGCAAAAATTAATTAAAAAAATCATTGTATTGGCTTTGCTTATCTATCAAGCAAATAGTTGCTATGCTCAAGTAACAGACTCTGTATTACATCATTATTATTGGAACTACAGAGAGCGGTATAAAAAATATTTTACTACAATTGGTAAAGAACAAGGACAATCTGTTGTATGTGCCAAAATAGCAAATGGGCAAGTAGTATATTCCGAGCCATACAAAATAAAAGTAAATACCAATGGCAAACGAGAGCGTGAATTTATAAACAATGATGATTATAAAAATTACCAATACCATGGCTATGCAGATTTTGGCGATGCCACACTTTCAGCCGTTGTTGGTGTTATCACCAACAAAAGCTACTATTGTAAATATATATG
>CAZDGF010000114.1:0-3941 GCA_964505065.1 uncultured Chitinophaga sp. | reverse complement strand
TTTGTTACTTTAACGTTTGTTACTTTTGTTGGTGATAACACCAACAACGGCTGAATAGTATTAAAAATGCTTTATCTTGTTTTGCAGACAACGTCACAAAATTTTACATAATCTAAAATCTTTATGTAATTAAATTTGGTTACATCGAAAATTGTTTTTACTTTTGTTTTAATTAAGTGCAGCATTATTAATTATATTTGTGTCTAATAATTAAATAACCAATATGAAAAATCAAATAAAAATAGTGTTTGTTTTTAGCTTAATACTTATGCTATTGCCACATTGCAAAAACAAAGACTGCCACGAAGATGGCACTTGTGCTGCCGAATTTTATAGATTTAAGCTTGGCGAAGCTAAAGCCTACCTATGGGCGCAGCCAAGCAGCTATTGGATTTATAAAAACACAGCTACCAACGAGTTGGACACCCAAATATGCACCTCATTTGTTTTTGACTCTTTAAAAACAAAAGGAACTCAAGATTACAGTAACCATATAAATGTTGAGTACGATAGAATAAGAAGAACCATACAAAGCTCTTACAACCAATGGATATACTATGATGAAACAGATAAGCCAGAACCAAATGGGTCTTCATTCAATGGAAATTATAGAATAATAATAGACAGAAATGCTAATGGCTCAATAAATACGCCATTTTTTTACCCATTTAACATCAATGCTTGGAGTAGTAATACACAATGTAAAGGCATTGATACAACACTTACAATACAAGGAAAAACCTATGCTAATGTTGTGAGATTTGAAATTAGTTTAGATGGTTTATGGGAAAATAGTCCCCCATATACTGGTTCAAAATATTATTGGGCGAAAGATGTTGGTTTAATAAAGAGAACAGCTTTAAACAAACCCGATAATTGGGAATTAATAGAATACAATATAATCAAATAATAAATATGAATAAGTTAAAAATCATAGCCTTATTTTGGCTATTTATGGCAATAAATGCCAATGCACAATGGTGGGAAGCAGTAAGTGAAGAATCAAAAGAACTCCACAATAGATACTGGACTTACAGAGAAAATTTTAGAAAGTATTTAACAGTAATAGGTGCATTAGAAGGAGAAGGTTTACCTTTTAGCGACCTAACACCAAATAGCCATTTGTACAATGAAGTGGTTACTTTTAATAGTACCACCAATCAATTATCTAATGCCAGCAATACTACAGATATTAGAGGAAAAATAAATGTAGGGGGCGATGTTACAGCATTTATGGCAGAGTATATGGGCGTATTAGCAAGCGAATATTGGCTGCTACACAATGGCGGCATGGCAAGTAGCCAAGAAGAAACAGCTGTACTCAATGAAATATACTTTGTACTATATGCTATGGAAAGATTGGATATTGCCTCACCCCCAACCCCTCTCCAAAGGAGAGGGGAGCAACAGCCCATTTGATAAAAATAAATTTTAATAATAAAAAAGAAGTGCTATATTTGTTTTTGCAAAATAGAAATTAAGAAATAAAAAACCAATATTAGCGTTTAGCTTAAAAAACCTGTATCTGAATAGTCGAAATATCAAATACAAACAGGGATAAAGCGTAAAAACGCCTGCGAATAAAAGCGTGGGCGTTGCTTTACTTTGTTTGTATGGGCTTCGACTCCCTCAGATACATTGTATTAGCAACTGCACACGCTTTTTTTATACCATTAAAATAAAAAAAGGAATAATAATAAATATGAAAAATCAAATAAAAATAGTGTTTGTTTTTAGCTTAATACTTACGCTATTGCCACATTGCAAAAACAAAGATTGCCACGAAGACGGCACTTGTGCTGCCGATTATAGAAAACTTTGGCTTGGCGAAGCAAAAGCTTACCTATTGGCAAAGCCAAATAGCTATTGGATATATAAAAATACAACTACCAATGAACTTGATACCCAAATATGCACTGCTTTTTTAATGGATACCATTATAAAAAGAGGCACTCGAAATGATACAAAACATATAACTGTAGAATACGAAAGATTGAGACGATTTATTCAAAGTAGCTACAATAAATGGGAATATTATGATGAAACAGCAAAGTATAATCCTGATGCAATAAGAGAAAATAAAACTGGAGTAGATAGGTATGTCTTTTCAGGGGATGCTGGAATTAATTTTCCATTTTTCTATCCATTTAATAAGGATGAAAGGATTGGTAATACTCAATGTAAAGGCATGGATACTACTCTAATAATACAAGGGAAAACATATGCCAAAGTTGTACAGTTTGAAATAAATAACGATGGTATTTGGGAAAGGAAATTGAACTGCATACGTTCTACAAATACATATTATTGGGCAAAAGATGTAGGTTTAATAAAAAAAGAAATGAAAACATGCAATATGTCTTGGGAATTAATAGAATACAATATAATCAAATAAAAAAATATGGAAAAGAAAATTAAATTAACATTTTTAAGCTTATTTATAGCCTTAACACACTTGGCAATAAGCCAAAGTAATACAGATATAGAACTGCATAACCGTTATTGGAATTATAGAGAAAACTTTAGAAAATACTTTACAGTAATTAATGAGTACCCTGGTGGTGGTTTGCCTTTTAGCGACCTAAAAGTTAACCATTCGCCTTATTTTAATGTGGTAGATGCCCAAGGCAATAATACAAGTGGCGATGTTAGCCTTACAGGGCAAATAAATGTAGGGGGCGATGTTACAGCCTTTATGGCAGAATATATGGGTATATTAGCCAGCGAATATTGGCTTTTACACAATGGCGGCAAAATGAGCAGCCAAGAAGAAGATGCTGTACTCAATGAGCTATACTTTGTACTATATGCTATGGAAAGATTGGATAAATACGCAAAAAAATATTACGGAGGTTTAGACCCAGACACTGATGCAGATGGCTTCTTTGTGCGAGAAGATGCGCCTTTGGGTATATACGAAAAATTGGTAATCAACAATTACCCCGAGGTAAAATGGATGAGCGGTATAGCCAACCAAGGCAGGCCTATAAATACAAGCTTAAGCAATACATCCGAAAAAAAATTTATTTCGAATGCTGTAGATGAAAATGGCAACCCTGTATATGTAAAAATAAGAGATAAATATTCAGATAATATTGGGCGCTTTCGCTCGGTAGAAACCCACGGCTGGAGCGGACTTAATGAAATGAGCCAAGACCAACTAATAGGCGTTCTATTTGGGTTTAAATGCATTATGAAATTTGTAGAGCCCTTTGCCAAAGCCGACCCCGATGGCGCAAATACCGCCCTCCCTGAAAAAAACATACATGAATGGGTAAAATATCTTACAGATAAAATGATGTTGCACCTTACTAAAACTACGTATGATGTGCCCATGTTTAGCCAAGAAGAAATAAATCAAAAAAAAGAAAACCTATGCGATCAAATGATGGAAAAACCATGGCGAAATGATATTACAGGCGATAGGTCTAAAACAGAAGGGTCGTGTAAAGATTTTAGTGCAGGTTCAACTTGTTCTTATAAACCTTGCGATAAAGGCATTGAGGGTTGGGAAGATTTATTAGAACAGCAGCCCAATAATTATAAAATAGCTGCCCATGCCAATTATGTACTTACCAATCCACACAATGGCGGCAAGGAGGTAACAAGGGGTCCATTTGCCTATATATTTGGCTATCCATTAGAGAAAATTGGAGAAGAGATAACTGGCAACGATTATCCTGAGGTTAAAGTAAAGTTGTCAGCTGGTGTTAGTTCTTTGAGATATACTTTAGGTTTTATTCTTACAAATACTATAAGCCTATCAACTATAGGCAAACCATTTCTTCCTGAAAGCGCGGGTTGGTGGCAAGATATATACAATTATTTACCTAAAAATTCAATTATAAGAAATCAATTAAAAGAAGCAACAGGGGCTTCTATGCATATTTCAGCCGTTGTTGGTGTTATCACCAACAAAAGCTACTATTGTAAATATATAT
>CAZDGF010000113.1:0-4219 GCA_964505065.1 uncultured Chitinophaga sp. | reverse complement strand
GATTTGCAATTTGTTATTCGATTCAGCAATTCTATTGCTGAATTTGGGTTAAAAACAAGCATTTTAAAACTTTATTAAGGTAATATTAATCTTATTGTGCATATTCGCACGATAAAAACATGGCAGAAAACAATGATATTCCATTAATAAACGTAAAACAAGTGTTTTATGATAAAAATCCAAAATTGGCAAAATGGATTCCTAATTTTATGTTTCGTTTTTTTGAAAAACTGATACACCAAGAGGATATGAACCGTGTGCTTACTAAAGCTAAAGGCAAGCAAGGTGTAGATTTTGCAAGGGCTTGTTTTGATGAAATAGGAGTTACCATTAATACTAAAAACACGCAATTTGTTCCCAAAACAGGGCGCTTAATTTTAGCCTCCAACCATCCGCTTGGCGGACTTGACGGCATGGGCTATATTAGCGAAGCGCATAAAATTAGAGAAGATGTTAAATTTTTAGTGAACGATATTTTACTGAATGTAAAACCCCTACAAACAGTATTTTTAGGCGTAAATAAACATGGCGCAAATGCTAAAAAATCGCTGCTCGAGGTTGAGCGTCAGTTTGCATCGGATAGGGCTACACTTATTTTTCCTGCGGGAATGGTATCGCGTAAGCAAGGTGGTAGAATATTTGACCTTAAATGGCACAAAGGTTTTGTTACCAAAAGTGTAAAATATCAAACAGATATTATACCTACTTTTATAGATGGCAACAATAGCAAACGCTTTTACAATATAGCCCGCTGGCGCAAATGGCTATTTATAAAATTGAACATAGAAATGCTGCTTTTGCCTTCTGAAATGTTTAAACAAAAGGGCAAAACCATTACCATACATTTTGGTAAGCCAATACCAGCTTATTTAATTAAAAACATTGGCGAACACCATAAAATAGCCAATGCTATGCGCCATTTTGTATATTTGCTAAAAGATAATCCTGAGGCAGATTTTGAAACTTTTTACAACCAATTTAAACAAAAATAATTTTTATACATTATTAACTTATGCAAGAAATTATAGCACCAATTAGTAAAGAAATTTTAGAAAAAGAACTAAACGCCAACACTTTTATTCGCCCTACAAACAATGGCAACAACGAGCTGTATATTGTA
This sequence comes from uncultured Chitinophaga sp., assembly GCA_964505065.1. Classification (GTDB taxonomy): domain Bacteria; phylum Bacteroidota; class Bacteroidia; order NS11-12g; family UBA955; genus JABMMZ01. The sequence continues at coordinate 3,099 of CAZDGF010000113.1, read as the reverse complement.
GATTGCCATACTGCACCCAATGTGCTAAAAGAAATAGGCAGATTGCGTGAGCTTTCCTTCAGAGAAGCTGGCGGAGGCACGGGTAAAGATTGCGACCTTGATGAATTTGATTTTGGCACAAGTGCATACAAACAGCTAATTGTTTGGCAGCCGCAAGACAAAGAAATAATAGGCGGCTACCGCTATATATTAACCAAAGACGCCCGCCAAGCCGATGGCAGCTACCATTTAGCTACTACCGAGATATACGAATTTAGCGAGCGTATGAAAAACCATTATTTTTTAAAAACAATAGAACTCGGTCGCTCTTTTGTGCAGCCTATGTATCAGCCGAGTAAAGAAAATAGAAAAGGCTTATTTAGTTTGGATAACCTATGGGACGGCTTGGGTGCATTGATAATAAACCACCCAGATATGGAATATTATTTTGGCAAAGTAACCATGTACACGCATTTTAATACTGAAGCCAGAGATTTAATATTGGCTTTTATGCACTATTATTTTCCTGATAATGAGGATTTAATACGTGTAGAAAAACCTGTTTTACCCCAGTATGATACTACGGAGTTTGTAGCATCGCTAAAAGGGCACGATTATAAAGAAGGACACCATATTTTAAATGCAAGAGTAAGAGAATTGGGCGAAAATATACCCCCGCTTTTTAACTCGTATATGAACACAAGCCCCACCATGAAAACATTTCCTACCTGTATCAACCATCATTTTGGCGATGTGGAAGAAACAGGTATTTTGGTAACCATACCCGATATTTACGAAACCAAAAAAGAACGCCATGTAAATTCTTATTTAAAATTTTTGGCTGAAAAAAATAGATAATGCCACTGCAATTTGAAATATTAAGTGATAGCTTGCTTGAAGAATATTGCCAAAAGGTTAGCATTGATTTATTAAATAATTTTGAATTATTGCAAGACAGTGAATTAAGTATAGATACTTTTAGTTTTTATACTTCTGTATCGGCTGTATTTTCATCAAAAATAGAAGGCGAAGAAATAGAATTGGATAGCTATGTAAAATACAAACGCTTTGGCATTGAGTATTTGCCAGATTATACCCTAAAAATTGATGATTTGTACAATGCCTATCAATTTGCAAAAGACAATAAATGCAATAAAAAAAATATTGAAATGGCACACAAAATGTTATCTGCCCATTTTTTACCAGAAAACAAACAAGGTAAAAATAGAAACAGCAATATGTATGTTACAACAATAGATGGTAGAATTGAATATATTGCCGCTCCACCATTTAAGGTAAATATAGAAATGCAGAAATTCTATAATGATTTAGAAATACTAATATCCGCCAATTTAAGTACTCAAGAGGTATTTTATTACGCTGCTTTATTACATTTAGTATTTGTAAAAATTCATCCTTATGATGATGGCAATGGTAGAACTTCCCGATTGATTGAAAAATGGTTTTTAGCAGAAAAATTAGGCAAACAAGCTTGGCTTATTCAATCGGAAAAAAATTATTACAGCCAACATCAAACCTATTATAAAAACTTGCGTATGTTGGGCTTGGAATACGAATTTTTAAATTATAAGCTTTCAATGCCTTTTCTTTCAATGCTCCCACAATCCTTAATTTTTGAAAATGAATAATGAAACTTACCAAAGTTTTTAAATCTTTTATAGAAAATGAAAAAGCTGGAGGTATTGTATTAATAGCTTGTACGCTTATTTCTTTGGTTTTGGCAAATTCTTCTTTTAGCCATAATTATTTACACTTTTGGCATGCTAAATTTATAGCAAACAATAGCCTTGAGTATTGGATAAACGATGGGCTAATGGCTATTTTCTTTTTGCTGATAGGCTTGGAGCTAAAAAGAGAAATATTAATTGGCGAACTATCGAGCAGAAAAAAAGCCATGCTACCTGTTGTAGGTGCATTGGGCGGTATGTTGGTGCCAGCAGGTATTTATTTGTACTTTAATATGGGTACTACTACCCAAAGCGGTGCTGGTATTCCTATGGCTACAGATATTGCCTTTGCCGTTGGTGTGCTATCATTAATGGGCAACAGAGTGCCGCTTGCGCTCAAAGTATTTTTAACAGCCCTTGCTGTTATAGACGATTTGGGGGCAATTATAGTTATAGCTTTGTTTTATAGCGGCTCGCCCCATTGGCTTAATTTGGGCATTGCATTAGGCATATTTGGCTTGTTAATGTTATGCAATTATTTAAAAATAAAATACTTGACAATATACTTAATTGGCGGTATTTTGATGTGGTATTTTATGCTGCACTCTGGGGTGCATGCCACTATTACAGGTGTTTTGTTGGCTATTGCCATTCCTTTTGAAAAAGGTAACAAACAAGCATTGGCTTATAAAATGCAAAATGCCCTGCATATACCTGTACCATTTATTATATTACCACTTTTTGCCTTGGCAAATACTGCTATTGCCATACAAGTAAATATTACCGATTTATTGAGCCAAAATTACACCTATGGCATAGCTCTTGGCTTAATAGTAGGCAAGCCTTTGGGTATTACTTTGTTTTGCTATTTGGCTGTAAAAATAGGTTGGTGTAAACTGGCAGGCAATGTAAATTGGAAAGAAATGATAGGCATAGGCTTTTTGGGTGGCTTAGGTTTTACCATGTCTATTTTTGTAACGCTACTGGCTTTTACAGATGCGCAAATAATTAACAATACCAAATTGGTAATCATACTATCCTCTTTAGTGGCAAGTATTATGGGCTTTGTAGTTTTAAGGTTGTTTTTGGATAGGAAGAGTTGAAAATATATAATAATGAATAGTGGAGATACAAACCAAGTCTGAAAATTAGCGTTAGTCATTTTTTTCTTTCCACTACTATCTGAACCTGTTTTGTATACATTCTTAAAAGAGTACAATTTGGATATTTAAACCCAAATTCTGCAATAGAATTGCTGAATCGAATAACAAATTGCAAATCATGTTTTTACAAAACATAATTGCAATTTTTAAATCGGGGTTAATCCCAACTAAATCAAATAGTTCAATTTTTCAAATCTCCTATTGATTAATTTGGGTTAAACCCAAATTCAGCAATAGAATTGCTGAATCGAATAACAAATTGCAAATCA
>CAZDGF010000112.1:0-4380 GCA_964505065.1 uncultured Chitinophaga sp. | reverse complement strand
CAAAAACAACTATAGCCATCAGAACTCCGTAGGAGTTCCATATTCATAAGCAAAATGCCAAATACTTATACTCAAATATACATTCAATATGTTTTTGTAGTTAAATACAGAGAAGCACTAATAAACGATACATTCGAAACTGAATTGTTCAAATATATAAATGGAATTGCATCAAAATTAGGTCATAAATTATATATCATTAATGGAACGGCTAATCATATACATTTATTAGTTAGTCTTTCTCCTAATGTAAATATTTCTGAGTTAGCAAAAGAAATTAAAAGAAGTTCCACAAATTTTATAAATGAGAATAAGTATATCTCAAATAAGTTTCAATGGCAGGAAGGTTTTGGGGCTTTTAGTTACAGTCATTCTCAAATACCAAAAGTTATACAATATATAAAAAATCAGAAAGAGCATCATAAAAAAGAAACATTTAAAGATGAGTATATAAAATTACTAAATAACTTAGAGGTTCAATACAATGAAAAATATCTATTTGATTGGATAGAATAATCATGAAAATCATTTACTATTCTCCACACCCAACACACGATATTGTAAGCGAAGTGGGCTATGCCACACATCAAAGAGAGGTTATATACGCACTACAAGAACTTGGGCATACGGTAATACCAGTTATTATGGGCGGTACAGAAATAAATAATTTATCTAATGCAGGAATTCCTATTAATACAAATAGCTTAAAAGCTAAAATTAAAAAACTAATTCCAAAGTTTTTATGGGTATCGCTCAAAGATTTTAAGTTAATACAACATGATAAAGAAGCTGCAAAAGTATTAGAAAAAGCCATTGTTAAACACCAGCCCGATTTGGTTTACGAACGTTCAGAATACTTGCAAAGTGCAAGTGTAAGAGTAGTAAAAAAACACAAAATCAAATATTTTTTAGAAATAAATGCACCATTTATAGAGGAAATGAAAGGGTTTGAAGGTGTATCTATATGGCATAATTTAGCCCATAAAAAAGAGAAAAAAAAATGCCAAAATGCAGATAAAATTATTGTAGTATCAAGTGCTTTGAAGAAATTTATTGTAGAAAAATACAGCATAAATGAAAGTAAAATATTTATACAACCCAATTGTATCAATCCTAATAAAATAAAGCTTAACAATGAAAATGTAGCAGAAATTAGTAATCAATACCATTTGAACGGTTATAAAGTAATAGGTTTTGTAGGTTCAATATTACCACATCATGGTGTAGATATTTTAATTGAAGCTTTTAATTTAGTATTTCATAAAAATATAAAAACTAAACTCTTAATTGTTGGCGATGGCAGTATTGTTTCCCATTTAAAAACAACAATTAACAAATTGAATTTACAAAACAATGTAATATTTACGGGTAAAATTCCCCATCATTTAGTATTTAATTATATTCAAATTATGGATGTATGTGTAATGGCAAAATCTAATTGGTATGGTTCGCCAATAAAAATATTTGAATATGCCGCAATAGGCAAGCCTGTAATAGCCCCCAATACCTTACCTCTACAAGATGTTATGGTAAATAATGAAAACGGTATTGTAGCTGAAATGAATGCGGAAAGTATTGCCAACGCTATTCAATATTTATTAGAAAATAAAGATGAAGCAAATAAAATGGCAGAAACATTTAAGCAACAAGTATTAGATAAATATACTTGGCAGCAAGCAGCAAAAAACATTATAACACTTTGCGAATAGCTTTACTTACAGATGGCTTATGGCCCGATACTATAGGAGGAATGCAAAAACATTCTTACTATTTAGCTAAATATTTGGCTTTAAATAACCATCAAGTAGATATTTATTATTGCGCTAAAAATGCAGCTTTGGTTGTAAAACAATTTTCATTTGATGAAACTTTAAACATTAAATTTTTTAAAATAGATTTTCCTAATTCAAGCCTAAAATTTCTGGGGCATTATGTTTGGAATTCGTACAAATATTCTAAAAATATTTATACTGTATTTAGCCAACAATCAAATTATGATTTTGTATATGCACAAGGGTTTACAGCTTGGTATTTTTTAAAAAAAGGAATAACATTAGGCAGTAATTTACATGGTTTGGAAATGTTTCAACCAACAGTGGGATTGAAAAATAAATTGATTCAAAAATTATTACAAATTCCTGCAAAAAAAATTATTCGTAAAAGTAAATTAAGTTTTTCTTTGGGCGGTAAATTAACCCAAATTTTAGAAATTCAAAAAGCCAATAAAATAGTTGAAACACCTATTGGAATTGATGCTAATTGGTTAAAAGAACCAACAAATAACAACAACAAAATTAATTTTGTATTTATTGGCAGAAATGAATGGCGCAAAGGGCTTCATTTGCTTTATAAAGTTTTAGAAAATATAGAAAATTTAGATTTTCAATTTCATTTTATTGGTATTGAAAAGCCAAATGATTTTAAATTAAATCATGCAATATTTTATGGCAAAATAAAAGATGAAATAGCTATAAAAAATATTTTAAACATTTCTGATGTTTTGGTTTGCCCAAGTTTAGCTGAGGGAATGCCTACTGTAATATTGGAGGCTATGGCGCAAGGTTTGGCTATAATTGCTACAGATACAGGCGCTACAAGTCTTTTAGTGAATAACGATAATGGAAAACTCATACAACCCAATAATATTGAAGAGCTTAAAGGTGCAATATTGTACTTTATAACATTGGATAAAGAAAATCTTTTTGTGCTTAAAAACCATTCTTACATAAAAGTGAAAGAGAATTTTACTTGGCAAAAAAGCATTGTTACTACAATAAACGCAATGAAAGACAATCTATAAAAAAGTAAATTATTTTACTTACTTTTGCCCCTTCAAAAAATAACCCTTTTAAAATTTATTTATTCAAAAAAATGACAAGCAACAGAACTTTTACAATGATTAAGCCAGATGCAGTGGCAAACGGAAACATAGGCAATATTATCAACGATATTACAATAGCTGGATTTAAAATTAAAGCCATGAAATATTTGCAATTAACACAAGCACAAGCAGAAGGTTTTTATGCAGTACACAAAGAAAGAGGTTTTTTTGGCGAATTGGTAGCCTTTATGATTAGCGGACCAATAGTGGCAGCTATTTTAGAAAAAGATAATGCAGTTGAAGATTTTAGAACTTTAATAGGTGCTACAAATCCAGAAAATGCAGCAGAAGGTACTATTAGAAAAAAATATGCTAAAAGCATAGATGCAAATGCTATACACGGAAGTGATAGTAATGAAAATGCAGCAATTGAAGGAAGCTACTTCTTTTCAGAATTCGAAAGATTTTAATTTAAAATAAATTCAAAATTCTAAAGTCTGTTAATGAATGTTAACAGGCTTTTTTTATGCTTAAAAATTCAAATATTATTCTGTTAATTTGTAAAAAATAAACTAAAATATGCCAAGCCATTTTACCCCCGATTTTCTAAATTTTTTTATAGAATTAGCTGCCAATAATAACAAAGAATGGTTTGATACCAATAGAAACAGATATAAAAAAAGCGTAAAAGAACCATTTGAACTATTTGTTTCTAAATTGATAGATGAACTTAGAGAAACAGAAGATTTACCCAAAGATTTAACCCCAAGCAATTGTATTTTTAGAATCAATAAAGATATTCGTTTTAGCAAAGATAAAAGCCCATACAAACTTCAAGCTACAGCAGCTATAAGTAAGGGCGGTAAAAAAGACATGGTAAATCCAGGTGTGTATTTTGAACTTGGTCCCGAGCATTTGGGCATTTATACAGGTATTTATATGCCAGATAAAGAGCAAATTTATCGAATGAGACATTATATAGCAAAGAATAATGCTGCCTTTGAAAAAATAATTACGGATAAGCAATTTATAAAAATTTATGGCGAAGTAAAAGGCGAAAAATCCAAAATTCTTCCACCAGATTTAAAACCATTGGCAGCAAAACAACCGCTTATTTTTAACAAACAATTTTACTTAATGCATACCGCCCCGCCTGAAATAATTGTAGAAAAAGATGCTTTAAAATATATTGCAGATACTTATAAAGTAGCAAAAAATTTCAATCAATTTATGTACAAAGGCTTATAAATCCCAAACGGCTGTGCGTTTTTCTCTGTTGTATTGACGCATATTTATCCAAAAAGCCAATACCATATATACAATTACAGGCGAACCCAAAGCCAAAAAACTGGTGTAAACAAAAAATAAACGAATACGCTTCGTACTTAAGCCCATTTTTTCGCCAAGTTTTGTGCATACACCAAATGCTTTTGTTTCAATTATTTGTTTAATAATTGCCATAATACAAATGTAAGTTAATTATTTGTATTGTCAATTTTTAGTTAAATTTTTCTGTATATCCGTAATTAATCATATTCCAGTAATATTAGCAATAACAA
>CAZDGF010000111.1:0-5250 GCA_964505065.1 uncultured Chitinophaga sp. | reverse complement strand
CCCAACTAAATCAAGTAGTTCGATTTTTCAAATCTCCTATTGATTAATTTGGGATAAAAAGTATCTATTTGGCTAAACTTTAGCTTAACGTTTTATTTGCTGTTCAATAAATTCTGAAATTAAGCTGTAAATTTTTACTAATTGAGGTTCATTTTCCAATAAACGCAAATGCTTTTTCATTGTAATATTATCGCCACGCAATGCTGGACCTGTTTGGGTATTATTGGGTGTATCGTGTTTTAATTTTTCCGCTGTATGTTGTATTAAAGGCAAAAGCATTTTAAAATCTAAACTTTTATTTTCTAATAGAGTATATGCAGCGCTAAACATAGCATTGCTAAAATTATTGGCAAATACAGCAGCTAAATGGTATTGCAGTCGTTCATCGCTTTTGGCTATTTGGCAATTTTGATTTATTTGTTTGCATAAATTTTTTAGCAACAATTCATTTTCTTTTGTATTGGCTTCTATCAAAAAAGGAATTTTTATGCCATCTGTTACAATTGTTTTTGAAAGTGTTTGCAAAGGATAAAATACACCATAATTGTTTAATTCTTTTAAACTTTCAATACCCACGCTGCCTGCACAATGGCAAATCAATGCATTGGTGTTTTTTAATTCTTTAGCAATTGTTTCTATTACATTATCGGGTGTGCAAATAAGAATTAATTGTGTAGAGGTTTCAAATTCAAATTGTGAGGTAAATTTTGCACTTACTTTTTGGGCTAAAGCTTTGCCTGTTTCTGTATTTCTGCTACTTATGGTATCAATAATCAATTGATGTTTATAAAATAAATTTGCCAATACCCAAGCGGTATTGCCCGAGCCAATGATTGCAATATGCTTAATTTGCTGCGTTTGCAAGGTGTTTACTTCTTATTTTGGCTTCTTTAAAACGTTGAATAATAGAGAGTACAAAACCAAAAATCATAATCACTGTACCGCCCCATAGTAAATTAATGTATGGAAACTCAATAGCTTTCAATATAATATAATCCATTTTCGGTCTGCGAGTGGCAGTGGTTATTATAAAATTCATTTGATTGTTTTGAGGATAAATATTATCCCAAATTAACAATATACCTGCTTGGTCGTTCAAGGCTTCTTTAAAACGTTTCATGCCGTTTTCAATATGAAATTCTGGATAAAGCATAAAGGTATCGCCAGCCACATTTACAGAAATATGGGCTTTAAGTTTTACAGAATTTGGGTTTACATCTTTGCTTAAATTTTCTATTTTTATTAAATGCAATTGCCTTGTACCATCTTTGGTAATAAATCTTTTACCTTCGGTAATAGTATCAGTTTTGTATTTGTCAAATTTATTCTCCTCATTTTGTTCCAGTCCACTTTCAAAGGTTATATGGGTAAAAATATCTTTGGTTAAATAATGTTTGGTATCTGGATTGGCAACAAAGCCCATTTTAGGGTTGTTCTGCGAATTGGGCGAAAGCGTAAACGAATCTGCTATTTTACCGTCTTTTAATACATTGTATTTTACATCAAAATAGCGGTTTATACCTTCATCTCTTGCACCTTTAAAAGTTGCTACAATATTATTATCTGCAATATACACAGGCTTGTTTTTTGCCAATAATACATTTTCTCTGTTGTATTCTTGGTTGTCTTTGTTAACAGTGCCATCGGCATTTTTTTCTTCTTTAAATTCTGTTCTAAATTTACTTTCCGATATTACTTTTTGATTAACAGAAGATACCAAAACGCCAACCATCATTAAGCCAAAACCAGCATGGGCTATGCTGGCGCCAGCTATTTTTATTTTGCCTCGCAATACTGTGCGTATATAATGCACATTGGCTACTATGGTAAAAATACTCAATATCAACAATGGTAAATATTTAAAATCCCAAATATTGAATAAAAATACTGCACCTACAGAAAGGATAATGCCTATAAGTAATGCCGTAACTACCACATCCCAAAACTTTTTACTATCAGTATCTCTGTATTTAAAAAACTGCCCAATACCTGTAAGCGCAACAATAGCAACTCCAAACCATATAAGCCAAGCATTGTAATAATCGGCACCTTTGGAGGCTTTGTTGTTTTCAAACAAATTATTCATTACAGGAATGCTTGTTTGCATGATAATGAGCAAACCAGCCAAAAGCAATACTATGCTGCCAAAAAGCATCCAAAACTCTCGGCTATATAGCCTATCGAATTCTGAATTTAGTGGATAAATTTTAAATAGATTATAAACAAAAACGACAAGGGCTGCTATCAATAAAATAGTACCTAATGTGCTATTCAAAGTGGTGCTTTTTGCACCTATAAATATAATTAAAAGCAAAATGCCAAAACTGGCTATAAAAAATAAAATTCTTTTTTTTAACGTAACAAAACTTACTGCAAACGATAGGAAAATAAACGAAAATAACAAAATTAACAATTGCCCCGAAAGTCCTAAATCTGTAAATGAATGTACGCTTGAATTGCCTAAAATACCACTACGGGTAAGGAAAGTGGCATACAATACCATAAAGAAAGAAAACATAGTAATTACCATTGTAAGCACAGGATATTTGCCTGTTACTTTGTTGATTAACAATAAATGTGTGGCTGTAATTAACAATATCCAAGGCATAAGCGAGGCATTTTCCACTGGGTCCCAAGCCCAATAGCCGCCAAAAGTTAAACTCTCGTAAGCCCAATAGCCGCCCATAATAATACCAGTACCCAATACCATAACACCTACCAAAGCCCAAGGCAGGGCAGGTATAGTCCATTCTTTGTAACGCTTTGTCCATAAGCCTGCAAAGGCAAATGCAAAAGGTACTATTGCCGAAGCAAATCCTAAAAATAGAGTAGGAGGGTGTATAACCATCCAATAGTTTTGCAACAAAGGATTTAAACCATTACCATTTTTATAAAATTGCAAATAATTGCCTTTGCCAAATTTTTCTAACATAGGAATAAGCAATGCTTGCGGATTATGCTCTCGCATAAGAATAAACGGACTGCTACCAATTTTAACATCGCCAAATTGAAAGCCTAAAAGCATAGAGCCTAATACCAATTGCGCTAATGCTATAATACACAATACAGGGCTTTCCCATGTTTTGGCTTTAAACATTAAAATTAAACCCAATACAGCATGCCAAAACATCCACAATAAAAAACTACCCTCTTGCCCTTCCCAAAAACAGCTAATCATATAATGCGAAGGCAACTCGTTTGATGAGTGTTGGTAAGCATATTGGTACTCGTAATAATGGTTTTGAATAATGGTAAATAGCGTAATAAAAATTGTAAGTACAGCTATGCTTTGAAGGATAAAAAACAAGCGTCCAAAACTTTTTAAACCTGCATATTTAGCATTGGTAGCCATTGCATAGCTTATAGCCGAAAACATGGCTGCTATTACAGATACAACAACGGCAATATGCCCAATATTGCCAATAAGTAAATGCTCGTTTTTAAATAATATAGTTTCCAATGTGGGTTATTTTTTTTCGTATTTGCTTGGGCATTTTTTCAAAATATCTTTTGCCTCAAAATAATCGCTTTTGCTATAGCCAATAATCACTACTTTGTCTGTTCTATCCATATCTTGCGGCTTTGCATTGCGGTATATTACCTTGCGCTCCACACCAGCAGTATCTTTGGCATAAAATTGATAATAGTTTGGGTCTTTTTGCGGTTCGTAAATATCGCCTTTTTCTTTTACCAAAGTAGTAACAATATGAAGCTGTAAATTAGGACTTTCTTTGGCTATTTCATCTGCCTCGGCAAAGCATACATACTTGCTTGTATCGCCATAAAAACTTATACCTATAGCTAATGCCACACTTATTACAACAATAATAACCAAATATAGCGGATTGATACCTTTTCTTTCTGTCATTATTTCTTTTTTTCTATGTCCGAAATTTTAGCATCTATACGCACCAAATAAGCCACTATCAAAATAAAAATAATGGCAATAATGCCTATTACAATATTTATTTTGCCCGAGGTTCTAAAAATAGATTCTTCGCTACTTTGTAACAATATGTTCAGTATAAAGTTCTTCATTGAGTTGTTTAAGTTTTATTTTTCTTATTCTAATACGCAGTTCGGCAAGCCATACAAATAGCAGCGTAAAACCTATTACAGCAGGGTAAAATACCATTTGCATATTGCCATTCATGTTGTATTTTTTAAAATTTACTGTATCGCCACTGCCTGGGTGTATGCTAAATTTTGCAAACTTTGGCATTACATATATAAGGGCTATAAAAAGCGGAAACACAAATACATTGAAAACCGATGAAAGCCTTGCTCTTTTATCATCGTCTTCTATGCTTTTTTGCAGTAGCCAATAGCCACCATACATACACATACCTACGGCTACGCCATTTAGTTTTGCATCATTCGTCCAAGGGCTGCCCCATGTGCCATAAGCCCAAAGCATACCTGTAAATAGCCCTGCCAAACCCATCAAAATACCCGAGTTACAAAGCTCGCTTGCATATATATCATATTCGGGTTTAAGTGTTACCAAATAAAGCATACTATACACCCAGCCTACAAACATTATCAGCATCATGCCAAACCACATGGGCACATGGTAAAATAAGTTGCGCACTGTTTCGTCAAGCATACCAATATCTGTAGGAATATCTATGATTAAACCATACACCAAAGCATACATTACCAAAGTAATAGCTAAAATTTTATACCATTTGTAGGGAATTTGCTGCATTGCACTTGCTTAAAATTGCAGCGCAAAAGTAATGAAATATTGGTAAAAAAGGAAAGGGGGAGTGGGTAAATCTAAATGGCAATAAAAAGTATTAGTAAGTTGTATATGAAAAATTTAAAGAAATGAAAAAAGAAAAATTAAATTTTTATTATAGTATTATTTTTTTTAATATTGAAGAAAGTATTTAATTTTATGATAGACGACAAAAAAGTAGGTGAAATTATTAGAATTGAAAGAATAAAAAAAGGTTATGACCAAGAAACTTTAGCTAAATTAGTACATAAAAGTAAAAATTGGATGCATAAAATTGAAACTGGTCAAGCAAGAATTACATTAAGCTGCATAGATGAATTAGCCAATGCTTTAGAAATACCTTTTCAAAAGCTATTGCCTACCACCAATAATGAATACAAAGACTGTATTATTTGTGGTTGCTATAATAATATAAATATTATGAGTGATAATATTGAAACAATTTTAACATTATTAAAACAATACTGTCCTAAATAAAAATTAGGAATAAAAATTACCGAGTCAAATCA
>CAZDGF010000110.1:0-5258 GCA_964505065.1 uncultured Chitinophaga sp. | reverse complement strand
CTTTGAGTTACTTAACTTCCTTCTTCTTTTTTTATTTATTTAGGACGCTATTGTTATTTAATAATTTAATTCTACATTATTAATTATTGGTTCGCCTGATACTCTATAATTAGTATCTCTTACATTTCTAAAACTATTGTACTTTTTATCATATTGAAAACCTTTACACCCTCTGCCCCAAAATAAACTTATATATAAAGTATTGGTTTTATATACTTTTGATATAGGTATTACATTACCAATTAAGGTATCTATGAAAGCATTATTATCTAAAAAGTATCCAATGTATAAAGTGTCTTTTGATGCTAATATATTTTTAGTTTTGAAAATAACATTCAATTTGCCAAAGGTAGAAACATAAAAATTTTGTGTTATGTTTTTTCTTATAGGTATATCAATTGAACTTCCATAATTAGCAGGAACTACATGAGGAATAAAATTATCCTCATTGCAAGCCATATATTTTAAAATTACATTTCCATTGCTATCTGTGATACCTATGGCTAAAGTTTCCCAACTTTCTTTTTTGGAATTTATTACTTTATTGTATTTTAAATCAACCTCTAATTAATATAAGCTATACCAGTAGTACCATTTATTATAGTAGCATTTATGGTATATTCTTTTTGTTTGCATTTCTTTTCGCAACCATTAAAAATAATTACTATTGTTATACAAGTTATTAATTTATAATACATATAAATCTTTTTGTTTCAAAATTTCCTAAAATAAAGTAAGCCTATATATTAAGGCTTACTTTATTATGTATATTTAATAATTTAATTCCACTTCATCTATTGTAGGGTCGCCTGTAATTTGATAAGTTGTATCACTCGATATTCTAAAACCATTAGCCTTTTTATCGTATTTAAAACCTTTATAACCTCTGCCATAAAAGAAATTAAGACTCCAATTATTGGTTTTATAGATTTTATTTTGTGGGATATTTGCTTTGGTTAATGTATCAAATGTCATAACATTTTTATACAAATAGCCAATAAATAAAGTATCATTTATTTGCAGTGGATTTTTTGTTTTAAAATTTACTTTTAGTTTGCCTAAATATGATACATAAAAATCTTGGGTTATATTTTGACGAATTGGAACATCAAAGCCACTTGGATAATTGGCAGGAACTACAAGTGGATAAAAATTGTCCTCATCGCAAGCCATGTATCTTAATATTACTTGCCCATTGCTATCTGTAACTCCACTGGCTAAATGTACCCATTTTCTTGGTCCATTTCTGTTGTTTTCATCATATTTAAGCTCTACATTTAGATTATAATATACGCTATTAGTTGTACCCTCTACTATGGTAGCTTTTATTACATATTGTTTTTGCTCGCATTTTTTTTTGCAGCTATTAAAAATAACCATTATAGCTATACAACTTATTAATTTGTAATACATATAAATCTTTTTGTTTCAAAATTACTTAAAATATCCATTACTTGTATAACATACACCCCACTTTTAAGGTTTTTCTTAATTTCAATAGTGTTTAAAGGTGTATTGAGTGTTTCAATATGTATGAGTGTGCCTTTGTTATCATAAAGTTTATACAATTTTATTGCATTTGTAGGATTGTAAAATGTAAAACTACCTGTATTGGGATTTGGGTATAATATTGATGTTTGGTTTTTATCTGCTATATTTTGTTCATTATTTGATACAAAATAATTAGGTGGACCTCCTAAATTGCGTTTAAACAATTGGCTAAATTTGCGTTTACAATAAAACAAGGAATCTATATGCGCCCAATATCTACCTCCTCGTTTACATTCAAACCCTGCCTTTAATACTATTTCTTTTGCTGCTTTAAACTCTACCCTGCCAATATCAAAACTTTCAATAACAAAAGGATTAGTTCTACTTTGCATTTCTTTTAAAAAGTTGCTTCCAGATATGCCATCATATTTATAAAATAAGTTGGCTTCAAACCCACTTATTATTCTATCACTTGCGCTATATCTTGCGTTTCTATTTATCAGCATATTGTCTAATAGCATTAGGCTATCGCCTATCTCCCTGCATAAATAGTTTTTTGTAAATTCATGTGGCGGAAAAACACTAGTACCAATAAAATCTATTCGCCAATCTATATGGTAACTATTTCTTGTTTTTAAACCTTGTTCGTAATCCCATTTATAAAAAGAACTAAAAATATTATTGCCAAAGTTGGCATTATCTGTTCGCCACCCAACAATTACATCTGCTTTTGTTCTTGAAAAATTAAGGGCTACAGGTTGTGTACCTATATTCAAATCGTCTGCAATAATGGTGCTTGGGTCGGCATAATCTAATGCACTTTGTAAGGGTACAAAACAAGCTCTTGGAATATCGCTACTTCCTACCAAATCTACTGCTCTTAAACCTGCTAATATCTTATATCT
Organism: uncultured Chitinophaga sp.; assembly: GCA_964505065.1. Lineage (GTDB taxonomy): Bacteria > Bacteroidota > Bacteroidia > NS11-12g > UBA955 > JABMMZ01. Next base: position 2,862 of record CAZDGF010000110.1, on the reverse strand, counting down.
ATATTTAAAAGTACCTGCAACAGGGTCGGTTAATGCTCTTTTATACCAAAATGACCAAGCCCACTAAGCGGAGCGTAAATCTTTTTTGCCACTTATCAAAGTTTCTCCACCATATTCGGAACCACCTGGCAAAATATCTACTGGCTTTAAATTATTAACATCTATATCTATTTGAGAGGTAATACCAAGAAAGCCGCAAGTGGTTTTTCTTTTAAATACAGACCTTAAACAACCCCTCAAAGTAGATTTTCTGTTATACCCAATAGGAACATGAAAAATATTACCACTTCCATTATAATTTATAGATGCAATTTTAACATTATTATATTGTATAACAGGAATAGGAATTACCCAAAGTATTTTAGTGCCATAAAAAATTTTGTCGAAAAACAATAAATTTTCTCCCCCTTGTGCTTCTCCTAGATTGTTGTATTTTATTTGATGTTTGCCGCTTAATAAACCATTACTAATAAGCATTTTTTTAGCATATTTAGGCCATCCATCGTTGCCATAGTTATTTAATCTATTTACAAATGCTGTTCTATCTGCATGGCAAGTATATTCGCCATTGCTATTTCTTGTAGATTTATGATAAATTAACATTTGTTTGATAGATTTTGCATATAAAAATTTCTTTTCATAAATCTTCCACATTCTAACAAAATGAGTTAATGGAAAAGTTGACCTTACAATTTTTTTAGAAAAGCCCATTACCCAATCGGCAGCATGTTGAAAAGCCAAAGGATTATTTGCACCTTTATGTGGAGAATCTAATGTTATAAGCAATCTTGTATTGTGCATTAAATGAGGTTTGGTTTCATCTCTTGCGCCTGTTTGTACATTAATTTGATATTGTTCGCTTTCCATAAAACACATAGCATCTCTTGCAATTAAACCTCCCATACTTTCGCCTATAATTACAAATTGCTCTGTTGAATCGCTATGACCTTTTAAATATTCAAGAAGCTGAACTAGTTTCATTGCATTTGTACTAATATCTAACTTGCTATCATCCCAATCTACAATCATAATATCGTACCCATCGTTTTTTAACATTAAAATTCTATTATCTTGTATCATTTCTGCATATATTTGTGCAACGCTCCTGTTTTCTAATATATCTATTCCAGATAAATAAATAATTGGTTTATATAATTCAGTATTCTTACATGCTTTATAAACATGTACCTTTAGCCCATTCACAACATTTAGTTGTTCATCTTCCTCTACTTTTTCATAAGCTGTTAGTATTGTAATTTGCGACATAGAATGTTTATATACAATTCCATCAATTGTAACACGAGCGTGTAAATAATAAGTACCTGTATCTGGATAAATTATTGTTTGATTAAATGGTACAAATGGATTTACATCTATATAACCTAAACCATTTCCAAAATCTATTTGAAATTTATGCGGACTTGGGTGTGTTAATATATTAGTAGAAAAAGCATTTGAATAAAACCAATGATTACCTGCTGTGGGATTAAATCTGTAATTTACATGTTTAAAATAAGATGTTTGTTGTAGTGGTGAAAAAGCAAATATTTCATTACAAGTACCTCTCGATTGATGAACAGGATTATTTATAAATGGTTCGTCTATTCTATTTGCGTTGTCCCATATTGAATCATCATTATAAAAAAACCATCTTCCATAATTTATGCTATCAAATGCATCATTTCTAATTGCATTGAAATCAAAATCCATCAACCCAAGATATATTGCATCTTCTGTATTTTGTATGCTTTCCATTTCGTCCATAACTGCGCTATCATCTTTTAGGTCGTTTTTATTATATAATGAGTTTCGCATATCAAAATATAGTTCATACCAATCGTAAGTATTACAAGTATCTGTATAATTGAGTGGTGTATAGTAAGAGTCTTCGCTTGTATGACCAGCAAGATTATAAAGAAATTTAGTTGTACAATTTGCTCTTTTTAAATTAATTAATAATTCTCGTAATTCATCATTAATTGTTGAATCAGTTTGAGCCTTTATATCAAATAAAGTTGTGCTGCTTATAAAGAAAAGCAGTAATAATTTAAAGTAACGCATAATTATTGATTATTTGGTTTTGGGTTTAGTAGCCTCAAGTTCTTTTATTCTTGTATTAAGCTGCAAAATATACAATTGCATTTCTTCTAATTATCTTAAAAGTATTGCGTTCATATCGCCTAATGCTACGCCATTTTGTGCTACTTGTGTGGCAGAGGGTACATTTGGTAAATGGTGTGCTGAATCTATAAAATATTGAACATTGCTTAAAGAGGGTAATACATAAGTGCTGTCAAAAACATAATCTGGCCAATTGTTCATGTTAACAACAATTTCTCTTGCTCTCATACTGCCATCTACATTTAATATAGTATCGGCAGATTTTGTTGTACCTGAACCATTGCCTATCCATACAGTACCGTTAGTTTTTACTACTATTCTTGTAGCACCTCCATTTGTACATATTGCATTTGTTCCGCTTGTTCCCCATGTTTATGCTTGTGCTGTAGCAGTTGCAAATACTATTGCAAGTGTTGCTAAAATTTGAATTGATTTTTTCATATTATTGATTGTATTAAAATTGATTAATTGTTAGTAAGACACTTAAAACTCCCTTTTCGTGGCATGGCATAAAAATGGGCATACCCAAACTTATTTACCTAGTAGAGGCTCTGAGAAGCCGACAAAGAATAAAGAAGTAAGAAATATGCCCTTGCAAGGGCACACTTCAAAAAACTTAATTTCTTTGTTATAAAATTTCTCAGATTTCTACTAGAAAAGCTTTTTAGTGTGTGTTAAATATGTTGTTTCAATAGCGTCCTAAATAAATAAAAAAAGAAGAAGGAAGTTAAGTAACTCAAA
>CAZDGF010000109.1:0-5485 GCA_964505065.1 uncultured Chitinophaga sp. | reverse complement strand
TGATTTGACTCGGTAATTTTTATTCCTAATTTTTATTTAGGACAGTATTGTTTTATTGTAGTTAGTTATTGTTTTATGTGGTAACTTTTTAGTATTAGGGTATCGCCATTAGGGTATTTCATTTCTGTAATACCTATGTTTCTTTGCCATGAACTTTGATTAGGAAATTTATCAGTACAATACGAAGGAGTTAATTTGAAGGAACGTTTTATATATATTCCATTTAATGAATCATCAGAAATAAGTTTTAAATTATTATTATCACAGATATTTTTGAAACTTCCACCATAATCAAAATACGAACCTTGATTAATTCCAAAATATTTTGAGGATGAAAAATCCATACTATGCCCATATACTCTGTAATCAAAAGTATCAAAATATTGAGTATATATAGTAATATCAGCTTGTTCAAAACTCACATTACCTAATTTTTCAGGTAATTCTGTTATGTTTATTTCTGTTTTTACTACTTTCCAAGTATCAATTTGCATAGTATTTACATTTTGATACTCCCACCAAGTACCTGTTTTAAACACACAAAAGTCTTTAGTTTCTTGGGCAATATAGCCTATAGTAGGTTCTTTGTCTTTTTTACAGCTGCTGCCGTATAAAAAGAGAATAAATATAGGGGTTAGGAGTTTAAATATATTGGTTTTCATTATTCAAAAATAAGATATTTTGTATATATGTTTTTTATTGTATTATATTGTAGCTTTTGAGAATTAAGGTATCGCCATTGGGGTATTTCATTTCAGTAATTCCTATATTTCTCTTCCAAGTAGTTTGATTAGGAAATTTATCGGTACAATAAGATGGTGTTAATTTGAAAGAACGTTTTATGCATATTCCATTTAAAGAATCTTGAAATATATTAATTAACTTGTTATTATTGCATGCTTCATGAATAATTCCACCATAATCAAAATAGGTATGTTGGTATATACCTGTGTTAATATCTTTAAAATACATTTTCCCGTCAATATCAAATCTAAATTTATTTCTAAAGTTTGTATTAATTGTTATAACTGCATTTTCATATTTTATATTATTGCCAACTTTACTTGGCAACACAAATTTTGTAAAATCTTCAACAACTTTCCAAGTATCAATTTGCATAGTATTTACATTTTGATACTCCCACCAAGTACCTGTTTTAAACACACAAAAGTCTTTAGTTTCTTGGGCAATATAGCCTATAGTAGGTTCTTTGTCTTTTTTACAGCTGCTGCCGTATAAAAAGAGAATAAATATAGGGGTTAGGAGTTTGGTAATATTTTTCATAATCACATTTTTTATTTATTCAAACTTCGGCTATTTGTTTTAAATTATTGCAATCTATTTTGTAAACGGTATGTTTTTGGGCAAAAACGGTAAGGTTATATTTGGTTGGTTCTAAAACCAACCAAGGGAAAAATTTTAAATTTTCATCATCTATTTTGTAAACGATATGTTTTTGGGCAAAAACGGTAAGGTAGTATTTGGTTGGTTCTGAAACCAACCAAGGGGAAATTTTTTTATTAGGCATTCGTGATACTTCGTGTTCATATTAATATAATCTTAAAGCAAAATATTTTTTAGCATTGAAAGAGGCTGTAACATCGGGTATTTTTACTGCTGGGTTTACATTGTCTGTTGTTATAGTGCGTATCCATACAACATTGTTTACTACACCCAATTGGCTTACAGGCAGGGTAATACTATGCCAATAATCAACATCTGTACCACTAAATCCTTTGGCTGTATAGGCTGTGCTTTCTTTGGTCATTGCCAATTCAGTAGCTGAATAATTGTAAGGGTCCAGCGTATGGTTTAAAGTAGTAGCGCCAAAATTATTCAAGGGTGTTTTATCATCTATATAGGCTATCATAATTTTTACAGAACCTGTGCCGCTTGGTATATTTATGGGCGAATTGGCTGCATGTGGCAATGGGGTATTACTGCCATCGGCAAAGGCTATCATTCCGCCCATTTGAGGTGCAAAATCATAATTGGCAGGGCTGTTGCCAAATTGGTCTTTTGCCCCTGCATTTATCCAATTGTTAATATTTTGAATATACTCTGTTTTTTTATCATTCCAGTCGCTATTAGGCTCTAATGATAGCGGCATTTTACCTTGCGAGCCAGGAATAAATACATTGATACGGTGCAAAAGCATACTCAAAGCCGCATTGCTTGGTATTACACGTTTGGTAAACGAGGGATTATTAGGGTCGGTATTGGTAGCCACTCTGTTAATTAAAGAATTATAACTGCTTTCTATGCTTCTAAAATCGGGTTCAAAATTACCATCGTGGCAGCCGCTATTGGCACAAGTGGGTTTAAAAATATTTTTATGTAAACCTTGAATGGTATTAGGGTCTATGGCACTGTCTTGGCTTGGTGGTGCTTTGGTAGTATTTGCCCAATCATCGTAAGGGTTTTTATTCTTTTTGCTATTTTTGCAAGCGGTGCTTGCAAAATTGAAAACAAGGGCAATAGCAATATAAATTGTCGTTTTTTTCATTTTATATTCTATCAAATAAACTTCTTGAATCTGAATCTATATGTCCTGCTGCTTGCACTTGGCTTTTGTAGCCTAATATTTCGGCAATAGTTAAGCTAAAATCTGTAACCTTGCCCACAGGGTTTGCCTCGTTGCCCACCATTAAATTACTTTGTACATTTTGCCCAACCATACCGCCAAATACACGCAAGGAATTTGCATCGCCATGGTCGTAGCCATACCAATCATTAGCATCTATTATTGGGTTGCTTTTTTCATTTCTGCCACACTCGGGGGCAAAACACATAACAGTTTTACCGCTCATTTCTGGTATTTGGGTTTGTATATAATTCCAAAGGAAACCCATGGCATGGTCGGCACGGTGCATGGCTTGCAAATAACCTGTAAAATTGCCATGGCAACCATCTATATTGCTCATATTTACAACCAATAATTTTGGTTTAAATACCCTTAACACCTCTGCTGCATAGCCTATTGTACTACCATCGCCACCGCCAACAGGGGGCATAGGCAATTGTCCTGCTGCTTGTCGCTCGAAAGTGGCTTTTATAAATTCTTTAATTCTTGTACGTTCATCGTCAGTATTTTTAATGCCTGGTAGGTCGCCTTTTTTAATGTTAAATGAATTATCCAAAAAGTTTTTCATTTTATACATAGGCTCAAGCTCCTCTTGGGGATGGTATATTTTAGCATTGCTTATTGTAGCCAATCCATCGCCACCAAAGGTAATATTTGGGGCAAAAAAATTAGCACCATACGCCAAGCCAAAATCGGGGTGTTTACTTGAATTGAGCAAAGGTGTGCTATTGCCTATGCCATTGCCAATAAACCACACATCGGTGGCTTTATAACCGCCAAAACGCCTTGCATACTCAAAAATAGTAGGATTTACAGGGCGCACTTTTAAGCCTTGCCCCTCCACTCTACTGCCTGTTACCAATGAGTTTAACCCACCATAATGCCCGCCAGATACGGCACGCATTTCGGCAAAAATAGTACCTTGTTTTTGTATGGTTTGCGAGAGAAGTTTAGGTATAGGTGTTGCCCCATTTATGCCTGTGCCATAAGCTATTTTAGATGTTGGTGCTTGCCCCTCCAATATATTGGTTAGAATATTGCCCTCCACATTAAAACCTTGGCTATCTGCCAAATAACGCTGCAAAATACTATCTTGCTGACGCAGCCCACCTGCAAATAAGACATACACTACATGGTCGGCCAAAGGGGCATTGGTTTGGGCATATAGCCTGCCGCTTGGCAAAATATAGGGCAGTACTATTCCACCTGCGGTAATAGTGGCTGCTTTTTTTACAAATTCTCTTCTTTTCATTTTTTTAGTTTTTTTGTTTGGCTGTTTTTGGTTGGCTTAAGTTGTTGGTGATAACACCAACAACGGCATTGAATTAATAAAACATATACTCATCGGAAGCTGCAAAAGATGTATATACAAGCTCGGGGCGAAAGTTGGGATTGCTTTTATTGGCATTTATAAAATTGATAAACCATGTTTTTTCTGCCTCTGTTGGTCTGCGAATAAAAAAGCGTATGTAGGTTTCTTCAACAAATTTTTCGGTACTATCTACCATGCGTGTGCGGCTTGGCAATTTTACAGAACTGGTGTTCATATAATTGCTAATTATTACCTCATTGATTAAGGTTTTATCGCCACAGCTTTGTATTACTCTATCTGTGCGTGTAAGTTCATTAATTGACGATGGTTTTTGAAACAAATTGGTAGTTAAAATACTGTGAAATTCAATATTCGATTTGTCTTTATTTTTATTCAAGTTATCGCCATACGATGAGGTATCTACTACATCGTAGCGGGTATTTTCGTTTTTTTTACAGCCTATTATAGCTATCATAAAAAATAAAATTAGAAATTTAAAACTGTGCATATTCATCGGTTATTAATATTTGTTTTTGTACTTGTTGAAGGTTTTTAGTTCTATGAAAATCTTTTACCAAATTAAAGGTTTCTTGGGTTGTAGGTTCTCTTCCAATTAAAGAAAGATAACACCATTTAATAATGCCTTCAGAAAACTCTTGCGAATTGACTAACATAGCACAATATTCTGCTTTATTTGTAGCAAACCCACCAAACAAGCTACCTCCTTTACTACTTTCTATAATATTATAAGCTATGGTAAACTCATCTCTTGTTGGGAATCTAAAAAACATATCATCGAAAGAGGCATTTACAAAATTTAAAGAATTCATATTGATAACATCATACACAGGGTTATCTAGCATATAAGCATACATTTGATTTATGGTAATATTGCCCAATTGGTAGTTTCTTCGGCTACGGGTTACATTGTAGCATTTTTCTATGGTTTCCATAGCTCCAAATACGCCTATGGAATCGCCAAGTAGCCTTGCAGACTTTAGCCCAAAAGCGGCATTGCCTGCTTGGTCGTAAAATTCGCCATCTTCTGCTCCTTCTAAAAGGCGTGCTTTGGATAAATCGTAAATACGTTGATAGTAGGCTCTTTTATAGCTGCTATCGCCAGGTACAAAGGCAGAATCTGTCATTAGCCTTGTAATTAACAATTTGCGTGTATCATAACTTAAATTTCCTCCACGTAAAAATCCTAAATCTCTATCGTTTTCAGCATCTAATGGTTCTCTTCCAAGCAAATCTATATACAGGCGGTTTATATAATTTTCTACCTTTACAGTAGATACATTTTCGTAGGTTTTAGGCACATTGCCTGATATTACTTTCTCGTCTTTTTTAGTACAAGCAGTATATAAAATTAATGAAGAAAAAAGAAGGTAAAAAGTAGGTTTTAAGCCCATAAGTATTTTAGTTTTTAAAGTTCTAAATTAAGTACATTTTTTAATATTGCAAAATAAAAATCATAATTCATTAATTTTCAAATGATTGAAAATATAAACTTATCCTCTAAACACTTACTTTTTATTAAACCCAAATTAATCAATAGGAAATTTGAAAAATTGAACTATTTGATTTAG
>CAZDGF010000108.1:0-5581 GCA_964505065.1 uncultured Chitinophaga sp. | reverse complement strand
ACTAAATCAAATAGTTCAATTTTTCAAATTTCCTATTGATTAATTTGGGTTTAAGATAAAAATAACGACAAATGCCTTATTTCTATAATTTAGGTGTAAATTATACTTGGTTAAAGACTTTATTAAATAAAAATCCCCAACTTTATGTTGAGGATTTTTTCCTGTTTTAGTGTTTTAACATTGTTTTACTTTACCAATACCACTTTTTCAGAAATGAGGCTATCTTTTCCTATTAAGTGAATATAATAAATGCCTTCTGCATAATTGCTCAAATCTACCTGAATAGTATTGCTACCTTTTGTTAAAGCATTTGCATTATAAATAATTTCTTGCCCTAAAGTGTTCATAATTTTTACTTGAATATCTGCATCATCTTCCAAATTCATAGCTACATTATATACCCCACTGCTTGGGTTTGGCGAAATAGAGACGTTAGAAATAAATGAAGAAACTTTATTTACGCTTACAATTTGCGATTGGCTTACTTTGCCATCAAAGCCTACTTCTTTTATTCTGTAATAAATTTTGCCTGCACTTAGTTTAGCTACATTGTCAATATATTTATATTGATTCATTTGTGCAGAGTTTAAGCTTTTTACAGTTGCTATATTGGTAAAATTAGAACCATTGGTGCTTCTTTCAATAATAAATTCTTTGGTAGTTATTTCGCTTGAAGTTTTCCAATTAATATGCGAGAAAGTGTTAGAAGCCAAATTGGCTGTAATACTATTCAATTCTATTGGTAAAGGCTCGCCCAATACTTGAAAAGTATAATCGCATTTACTATAAGTACATATTGGTGTATTTTCATCTAAAATTAAATAATAAACAGTAGCTGGAGCTAAATCTGTAAACGTTAAAGAACCAGGAGCGTTAATAGTTTGACAAGTTTTATGTTGTACACCTAAGCTAGGGCAAGTACCATCGTTAAACAAACTTGCTCTAAGCCCATTAATACACGAACCAATATTGGTAAAATTAAAGGTTATATCTTTATACCATAATGAAGGGTTGGTTTGAAATCTATAAAAAATAGAATTACAAGGAGCTAATCCGCATGTATTTGGTTCGCCTATTTGAGGTAATCCTCCACATAAGCTATCGTTGGCTATTGGATTTGGGTTTACAAGTATTTTGGCTGTTTCACATTTATCATTTACTGATGGGGGTAAATATATCACCAATACTGTATCTTGCTCTACACAAGTAGCATTGGTAATAGAGTATCTAAATCTATAATTACCATTGGTTAAATTTGTTACATTTGTATTTCTATTATTTGGCGTAGCTAAAGTTGGCGAATTTGGTCCGCTTACAGTTTGCCAAAGTGGTGTTCCTATAGAATCTTGGCTGCCATTAAGCGTTGTTAATGGGCCGCATAAGGCTTGTGTAGCACCAGCTATAGCCGTGGCAGGTGCTGGCAAGGTGTTGAGTGTAACATTGTCTTGCGATGTAGGGCAAATACCGCTTCTTATTTGCCATCTAAAGGTATAAGAGCCTGTGGTTACACCAGTTAAAGTTGTATTAAAAGCATTACTATCTACAAAGCCAACTACCGATGAACCAGTAAGTTGTCGCCAAGTTCCTGTACCTACTGTAGGATTATTGCCATACAATGTAAAGCCTGCATAAACACATACTGTGGAGTCGCCACCTGCATTAGCCGTTGTTGCTGGTGCTGTCATAGATACAGTAAATGTATCTAAAGATGTACAAATACCATTGGTAATATTCCATTGGTAAGTATATATACCTGGCGTTGATAAGGTTAAATTACTATTGTTAGAGTTTGCAGATGCTATTGTTGAACTTGGGCCAGAAAGCTGACTCCATGTGCCAGTACCTGTTGTTGGGCTATTGCCATTTAATCTTGATTCAGTTCTATTGCAAATTAAAGAATCGCTCCCTGCAAGCGCAGTAGTTGGTTTTAAATTAGGCACATTTACTTGCACAGTATCTGTATTTGGGGTACATACTCCGCTTGAGGCTTGCCATACAAATCTATATATACCTTGTGTTAAATTACTAATTGATGTCTTAGGGTCGGAACTATTGTCAAATACCGCAGTATTAGGTCCAGAAAATTGACTCCATAAACCTGTACCAACAGTTAAAATATTGGCGTTCATTTTTACCGTATCTGGGCAAAGTGTTCTATCTGGTCCTGCATTTGAAGCAGAAGGGGCTGGGTCTATTGTTACTTTTACTTGGTCGGAAAGGGTACAAAAACCATTGGCAGCCATCCAATTAAATAAATAAATACCAGAGGTTAAATTTCCAATAGTGGTTGTATTGCTACTTGGCGTGTTAATAGTAGCAGTATTTGGTCCTAATAGTTGTGTCCATAAACCATAACCGGGCGCTGTAATACTATTGGCTGCCATAGTTACCGTGGGCGAATTACATAATCTTTGGTCGGCTCCAGCCAATGGGCTGCTTGCTGTATCAGAATATACAATGGTTATAGTATCTGAAGTAGGCGGGCAACCAAATGTTGCTGGAATAGAATAAATAAATCTATAAGGCGAACCAAAAGAACCTGCATTTGCTAAGATTGCTCTATTTACACCTGTTGTTATGATTGTAGCATTTCCACCAGATAATTTTGTCCAAGTACCTGTGCTACCTGGCGAACCTATTAAATTATAAACACCAGTATCGCAAAAGCCAGTATCTCTTCCTGCATTTGCATTTAAAATTATGGTATCCATAACATCATCAAATTTAGAAGGGCAAATACCCATAATACTATTGGCTGTATATCTGAAAGTATAAATACCTGCTATCATGCCAGATACAACAGTAGATTGATTAGAAGGGGTTAAAATATTAGGCGTATTAGGTGCTGGCGATAATAACGACCAGTTTGTTGATGCAACATTTGTAACTGTATTTCCAGTTAAAGTTAATACACCATTTGAAGCACAAATTTTTTGTCCAATACCAGCATCAGGATTTGAAGGCACAGCATCTATATTAAATTGTACAGTATCTCTTGAAGGAGGTGCAATGCCATTTGTAATTACCCATACAAAACGGTATGTACCTGGCAATAATGATGTTATTCTTGCATTTGGTGCATTTGGATTTGAAATAGACCAGCCTGCATTTCCGCTCACTTGTACCCAAGTACCTATACCAAAAGGTGGTGTATTTGCAGCCATAGTAATAGAACTTCCACAGCTATCTCTGTCTGGTCCGGCATTTGAGTTTGGACTAATACATCTTATAGTTAAATTCATGCTATCTCTTCTTGGATTACAGCCACCTCTTATTGTTCTCCATTCAAAAACATAATTGCTATCTGTTAAACCAGTAACAGTGGTATTAAATAAAGTATCGTTGGTAATTGTAGCAGCTGGCCCTTTTACTTGTGTCCATCTGCCGCTTGAAGGCGAAGGATTTGTAGCATTAAGGGTAACATTGGTAGTGCCGCTTGGCAAACATCTATCTGCTCCTGCATTGGGCGCTGGGGGACCTGCGCTGCCATTTGTAGTAACTATAGAAATTGAAGAATCGCAGCCACAAGTATTACATCTTTTCCATTTAAAATTATAGGTTGTATTTGGTGCTAATCCAAAAGCTTCAGCTCTTGGGTCGTTAATATTTGAAAAAGTTATTCCTGCTGAAGGCGAAACGCTCCATTCTCCTGTTTCTCCTTGTATAGCATCATTTCCTTGCATAGTAGTAGTACCATAACATACTGTTCTATTTGGTCCTGCTAATACAGGATTTGGAATTGTAGGCGCGAAATAAATAAATACATCATCGCTTGCTTTAGGGCATCTTGGTCCTCCAGATATTGTCCATCTGTTAGTATATCTGCCACGTTGGAAACCTGATGGAGCACCTGTTATAAATGAATTGTATAAATTTACACTATCAAAAATAATGTCATTTGGTCCTGTTAATCTAGACCATGTTCCTGTAAAACCTGGGTCGGGTATATTTCCTGCTAAACGGGTTGAATCTATATTACAGGCTAAAAACTGGTCGGTACCAGCATTTGCACCAACAACTAATTTTGAAACTGTAACTTTAAAACTTCTTGAAGCATTAGTGCAACTTGCCCCTAATGGCGAAGTTCTTTGCACATCAATAACATAATCACCAGGAATATTTAAACCATTAACAGTAAGCGATGTAGCCCCTGTTATATCCGAATAGGTTGTTGGAGTAGTACCCCAACTTACAGGCGCACTTGCAATTCTATAATACATATTTAAACCTCCCGAGCCATTTATTGGAATTGTAAATTGCTCAACTTGGCAGGGTAATATAGTATCTCTAAAACTTATAGTTGGAGGTGTTATATAAATAATATCTCCTTCAGCAAAACCAGTACACAAAGTAGCTGCATTATTTATAGTATATCTAAAACGGTAGGTACTTGTGCCATCTAATCCTGAAACTAAAGTGGTACGAGAATTAGGACTAGCTATTGTTACTCCACCAGGTCCGCCTACTTGTGTCCATTGTACGGTTTCTCCACTATATGTTGGCGAGTTGCCAATTAATGTAGCTATTGTTACAGGCGAACAAAAATATTGTGTACCAAATGAAGCGCCTGTTAATGAAGACGTACTACGAGGCACAATGACCAAAACAGTATCGCTACCATTTACGCAGGGACCAGATACAGTCCATCTAAAACGGTATCTGCCTTGAATTAAATTACATGCTGTTACATTGTTATTATTTACTGAAGTTGAAATTGTTGCAGTTGTGGGTCCTGAAAGTTGCGACCAAGTGCCAATTTGTCCGCCAGAGCCATTGCCGCCATAGGTACCTATTAAATTTGCACAATGTGTGGTAGAATAACAGCTATCTAAACGGATTAATTTATTGGTAACAACAGGTGAAATTCCACCATAATTGGTAACAACCATATCGTCAAACGAGCTACAACCATTGGTATTGGCTATACGCCAACGTAAAGTTGTAGAACCCGCAGAACCAGCAGAAGTTGTAAAGCTCGTATTTCTAACTATAGGATTTGAAATTGTTACTCCTGCATCATTAGCCGTAACAGAAAGCCATTGCCCTGTTTCATTTACCCCAGGAGCATTGCCATTTAATACGCTGCTGCCTGGGCATGCTAATTGGTCAACACCAGCAGTAGCTATTGTTATACCTCTTACAGTATATCTAACATCGTCAAATGCTCTAATGCCATCTCTGCATCTGCCAGATAATCTAAAAGTATATACTTGCCCAACTACATAGCCTGTAATTGTTGTAGTTAGTGCAGTTGGGTTAGTAATAATAACAGAAGGACCTGCCACTTGAGTCCAGGTAGTACCTCCGCTAAAAAGTCCATTTCTTTGCCCTACCAGAGTCATCGTTTGATTTATGCAAATAGTTCTATCTACGTTTGCGTTTACTGTGCAATTTTGTGCTTTAACAGAAATAAATGATGTTAAAATAAATGTAATAAGTAATATTTTTTTCACAAAATATTTATCAACAATAATTATGCCAATAGTATAAAATTTTATACGAAATGTAATTATTTTTTTATATAATTTTCAATACTGTCCTAAATAAAAATTAGGAATAAAAATTACCGAGTCAAATCAAT
>CAZDGF010000107.1:0-5715 GCA_964505065.1 uncultured Chitinophaga sp. | reverse complement strand
ACTAAATCAAGTAGTTCGATTTTTCAAATCTCCTATTGATTAATTTGGGATTAACACTCTTTTTTTATAGCTATAAATTAACTATTAATAGAAAAATCACAATATTTCAAAAAGTTTTACGTTAATTGCCTAAATGTTTGTAGAAAAACTAAATTCCGTTAGTCTTTATTTTCAAAATGGCGATATTCCATTGGGTACAAGACGCTTGATAGACTGTGTATTTGATACCCAAAATACCAAATTTTATAAGGAAACCTTGGATATTATTGAGCAACACGAACTTAAAAAAGATGATGCTGAATATACTTTGAATGTTCAAAAATTAGTTGAAAAATTGGGACAATTTAATTTGCAATCGCCAATAAATAGAGCCGAAAACTTATTGAATGTGAATGAAATTGCAAAACAATACAAAGTAAGTGCATTCAAAATTTCGCCTATCAATTTTAGTTTAAAATATGGCGAAGTTATAGGTTTGGTAGGCGAAAATGGCAATGGTAAAACTACCTTGTTGCGTCTGTTAGCTAAAGAGCTAATGCCCGATAATGGAACATTGACTTACAATATTCCTTTAGCTACAAAAAACGAATACGAATTACGTTCAAAATTAATTTATATTCCACAAAGAGTGCCTCGCTGGTATGGGTCGCTCATGGATAATTTGCAATTTACACTTGCACAACATGGTATAAAAGGCGATGACAATTTACTTTGGGCGGAATTAATGGTAGCCCGTTTAGGCTTACGTCCATACAAAAATTTAGGTTGGAATAGAATTTCGTCTGGCTATCGTACACGGTTTGAGTTGGCAAAATCATTGTTGCGCAAACCAAAATTAATGTTATTAGATGAGCCACTATCCAATCTTGACATTATTTCGCAACAAACCATTTTGCAAGATTTAAAATTTTTATCAGAGTCTATTTCCAATCCTTTTGGTATTGTGCTAAGCTCGCAACAACTTTACGAGGTAGAAAAAATTTCAGATTTGGTTATTTTCTTGAAAAAAGGCGAACCAAAATATCAATATAAAAATACCAAAATAGAAAACGAGCAAACAGATGTAATTTATGAAATAGAAACAGAAGCCGAAAGAGAAAAATTGTTGGCTACTTTCAGCTCAATAGGTATTTTAAAAATTACAAACAATGGCGGTGTATTTGTGCTTCATTTTGTAGAAAATACCAAGCAGGCAGATATTTACAAAGCCATTGGCAATTCAGAACTGCCAGTAAATTATATCCGCAATATTACCTATTCATCTCGTAGATTTTTCATTAACTAAACTAAAAAAATGCTAAAAAAATTAAACAATTATTTATTGGTAAATTTTCCATTGTTATGGAATACCAGAATTATACAAGTGCTAAGTTTTATGGCGGTTTGCCATATCGTTTTTTTTATTTTGGGTTATAATTCTTTATATACGCTTAGGGCATTATACGATTACAGATTTAAGTTTTTAGATAATTTTGAAGTAAATCTTATAGCGGCTTTAATTATTGCCATTGTATTTATTGTATGGCTTGTATTTTATTTAAGAAACAATCTTTTTAAAAGTTTTTATCCTGTTACAAAATGGTATTTGGTAAAAGAGTTTTTTATTGTATTAACCATTGTGTTTTTAACTTTGCCGCTATACAATAGTTTTGCCTATGGCAAACATTTAAAAATATTAAAATTAGGTAAAAATACAAATCCAGAAATGGATATGCAAATTGTAAATCAAGCTAGATGTTTTTTGCCAACAAGCTTAGATTCGTATGAAAAAAATCAATGTTGTGATACTGTAGATGCAAAAGCTATTAGAGATTCTATAAAAGATGCTAAATATTCAAAGCTGAATGAAAATAGATGTAATGGATATTTAAGCGAGGAAACCCCTCAAAGATTAGAAAATATTTTAGATTCTTTACCCAATAAAGAATACAGTTATTTGTATTATTGTTTAAATAATAATGTTGCTAATTATGTTCTATTTAATAAAAATAATAAACGTTGGTTATTAAATAAACAAAAAGATAGTATTCAATTAGCAATAAATAAATTGTTGAAAATTGCTGATATTTATAAGATTAAACATAAAATTAAAAGTAACAGATTAACAGATTGGTGTTTTGCAAATTCGAAATTTGAACCTTATAATTTAATAACAACAGGAAATTACGGAGAAGCATATACTACTCCATCAATGTATAATGAAGAAGAAGATATTAAATATGTAAATTCTGATTATTATTTTGAACTAGATAATTTATATAGAGGAATAGAGAAAGTTGAACAAGAGCAAGCCAAAGGCTTTTTCGACCAAGTAAACTGGCTAATTTATATTTATATCTCTTTGGGCATTGCTATTGTATTGTTTATGTTTAGGGTAACAAGGCTAAAACAATGGTTGATAGCCATTGTAGGGCTTGGTATTGTAGGTATTATATTTGCAATTATTGCTCAAATGTCAAGAAGTACAGATTTTATGCTTTATTTTTACTTTTTATTTATTATTTCCATTGCTTTAATATCTATATTATGGATAAAAAATGATAAAAGTAAAATGATTACAGGTGTAGTTTTAAATTGGTTTGCCTACCTAATGGGTTCGTTTTTAATTACTCTTGCAGGCATTATAATTGTAAATACAAAAGAAATCAGAAAATGTATAAATAATTATTGGGTAGTTATTCGCCCTGAACCGCCTATACACAAATGGCTAAACGATAATATGGCAACCAATGTTCAATATATTAATATTGTATTTATTTTATTAATGATGGTTTTTGTAATTATTCCATTGGCATACAAATGGCAAGCCAATAAAGCAGAATAAAAAAAAACCTGATTTTAAAAATCAGGGTTTTTTTTCTAAGTTAAAATTTTAAGATAATGCTTTAAAGCATCCAACTCAAATTGAGCTACCAAAAGAATAAACTCTTCTTTAGAGTTATTTTTTCTTACATTTTCTAAAGCTTCATAATAAGCCATTCTATTGGTTTTATCTCCTTTGATATTGGCAATAACATAGCCGTTTTGCAATAATATTAAATTCATTAAAAGCCTACTTGTTCGCCCATTGCCATCTATAAAAGGATGTATAGAAACTAATTTCTCGTGCATTTCGGCAGCCAATATTACAGGGTGTAATCTATTTTTATTTTCGTTGTACCAAATAAAATAATCTTCCATTTCTTTTTTAACCAAATATGGTGCAGGTGGAATATGCGAACTGCCTCCAATCATTACTTGTATATTTCTATATTTACCAGCATGTTGAGGCTCAATTCCTCTAAGTACTAAATTATGAATTTGTAATAAAACACTTTCAGTAATTGATGCGTTTTTTTTTACCAAATCTTTTATAAATTCAATAGCTTCATAATGGTTAATAGCCTCTAAATGCTCGCGCATACTTTTGCCATTAATAGTTAAACCATCGTTTACTACCATATGCGTTTCTTGCAATGTAAGCGTATTGCCCTCTATTCTATTGCTTTCGTAGGTATATTCTATTGCCAAAGCCTCTGCAATTTTATAACTATCCAAATGTCTTAAATTTATTAAATCGGATTGTGCCACATTAATTTTGTTTAAAAGTGATTTCAACGTAGCCGAAAAATTTGTACTTTGATAGGAAATATAGTAAACTATTTGTTCTTCTACCATCTGAATTGATTTTAAAGCAATTGTATCATATCCAATTTCTTTTAGAATATTATCACTCATCCAAGGTATTAAAAGCTCCTCTTCTTTAATATTTAGTAATTCAGCAATTTTTATTACTTGAGTTTTAGTAGGTTTTCTTGTTCCTTTTTCAAATTTACTTATCAAAGATTGGTCAATATTTAAGCTATTGGCAATATCTTTTATCAATAGCCCTTTTTCTTTTCTTATTGTTTTCAATTTTTCATAAAATAAATTTTTCATAACTTTACAATATATAACCTGACAAAAATAGTCCTTTTTTGCCATTTTATAAAATTTATTTATTACCTATATTTGTACTTGAATGAAAGATTTGTTTGTAAGGAAAATAAAAGCTAATGATGAAAAATTGATAGCGTTCGAAATACGCAAAATTGTATTTGTTGAAGAGCAAAATGTAGATGCTGCCGAAGAGTATGATGAAGAAGATGAAATATCTACCCATTTTATAGCCTATTTCAACCAAATACCTTGCGGCACAGCAAGATGGCGATTTAAAGAAAAAGGCATTATAAAATTAGAGCGGTTTGCGGTTTTAAAGGAATTTAGAAATAAAGGCATAGGTGCAGCATTGGTAAAAGCAGTTTTAGAAGATTTACCTTTAACAAATAAAGTAATGATGCATGCCCAACTACATGCAATTCCATTTTACGAAAAACAAGGATTTGAAAAATATAGTAGCTTATTTACCGAAGCGGGTATTGAGCATTATGCCATGAAACTGAAATAATTATTTCTTTGTTAAATTTGAGTTATTGTTCTCCAATTTCATTTCTAATTGTTCTATTCTTTTTAGCAATAAATTATTTTTATTAATTAAAGTTTCATTTTGATTTTTAATCAAATCAATATCTTGTGTTCTTTTTTCTAATGCTTGGATAGCTGCCATATTTACACCATCAATACTTATTGTGTTTATTCCTAAACTATCTTTTCCGCCAAGATTAAATGCAGCATAAAAATCTTGAGCCATTGGTCCAATATATTTGATAGAATCAATGCCTTTATAATTCCATTTTGTAATTTGCATTTTGCTTATTTTATCCAAAATAGATTCGCCATTAAGGATTTCAAAATTCTCTTTTTTATTTCTATCGCTTACATTTGTCCAACCGCTAACACCATTGTTCATATATACTCCAGAGGTAAGTGCAGTATTCGAATACAAATAATAACCACCATCAAATCTTGAACGGAATCTATTATTAGCAGTATTGCGCATAGTTGTTGTTGTACTTTGGTCGCCAAGCGTAAAACTTCCTGTAAAAGTATGTGAAGATACATAGCTGCCCAAAGCAAAAGAGTAATTAGCATTTGCGGTATCTTGATAGCCTAAAGTAAAAGCACCTTGTCCTGTAGATTTATTGAAGCGACCAATAGCAACACTATAAGAACCATTAGCCAAACAAGCATCGCCTATAGCATATGAAACATTGCCAGAGGCTACACTATTATAACCGTAAGCAATACTATATAAGCCAGATGCATTACTAAAAATACCACCAGCTAAATTTCCTGTGCCGCCACTTTTAGTTTGTAAACCAAAAGCACTACTGTAATTACCAGTAGCTCTTGTCCATTTTCCTGTTGCTAAACTCCATCCGCCAGTAGCGACACTACTATCACCAATAACAGTAGCAGCAAAACCGCTTGCTTTACTATTTTTGCCTAATGTGTAAGAATATTTGCCAGAAGATGTATCATAATATCCTGAAGCAAATGAAGCTGTACCTGATGCTGTATTTTCGTAACCTCCAATTGCAGAGGAATAGTCTTCTGTTGCATCATTATAAAATCCAAATGACATTGTACCAGTATTTGTGGCATTACTATATTGCCCTATAGCTGCACAATTAAAATCAGAAGCAATATTTCCAAAGCCCATACTAAAAGCGCCTGGAGAAGAAGATGTGTTGCCATTGCCTAATGCAACAGCCCCAATCCCAGAGGCATTATTACCTCTGCCGGGAGTATCTATTAGATTGTGTAAACAGGATTAAGAGTATCAAAAAAGGTTAT
>CAZDGF010000106.1:0-5810 GCA_964505065.1 uncultured Chitinophaga sp. | reverse complement strand
TTGTTATTGCTAATATTACTGGAATATGATTAATTACGGATATACAGATAAAAATTTTAATTTTAATTTCGTAGCTTTAGATACGAATAGGCAAAGTATTAAGAAGTTTGAATCTAACCATATTTATGTATTAAATTTATGGTCGAATACTTGTGGTGCTTGTATCAAAGAGTTTCCCACTATTGCAAAGTTAAGAGATAAATACAAAGGAAATACCAATATTCATTTTATTTCTTTAAACGTAAATGATAGTGCAGAGGCAATTAGAAGATTTACACCAATTTTACCTTATAATTTTGATATTTATTTAGATTCAGGAAAATCTATGTATCATCAATTAGGCTTAAGGGGAGTTCCAGCAACTTTGATTTTTAATAAGAAAGGTAAAATAGAAAAAATGATGGTAGGCTTTGATAAAAAAACGGAAAAATATTTTGAAGACAATATAGCTGAAGCTATAGATAATGCTTTAAAATGATTTTATAATTTATAAAAAAAGAAGCCTTGCTTTTTCAAGTAAGGCTTCTTTTTTTATTTAATACTAATTTAAATTTTTATTAAATCCTTAAAATGAGGCACTAAACCAATTACTTTTTCTATTTGTGTATTTTTTGCTTGTTCAAATGCCTGTATTTCGTTGGTATTATTGCTTATTGTTTTATGCCCAAGCATGGTATTTAGTTTTTCTATTTCTGTAATTATTTGCAAATTTTTTTCATTAAAATAAGTAGTTTTAAATTTATCAAAAATGTAATCAATAGCTATAGCGTTTGGGTGGGCTGCATCAGTTTCATAAAAACGATAATCTCGCAAATCGTCATTCAAAAGTTCGTATGCGGGAAAATAAGTTGCATTTATTTTTACCAATTCATTAATGGCTAACAATAGTGTGGCTTTGCTTAAATTATTTTCAAGTACGCCATCTCGCAAATGTTTTACTGGCGATACAGTAAAAACAATATTTAATGTAGGATTTAGCAACTTTAAATGGGCTAAAATTGGCTTCCAAATAGTAGTAATTTCAGCGACAGTTAATAAGCGTTTTTCAAATTGCGTTTGTGGTATTTTATGGCAATTGGCTACTATTATATTGTTAGCTTTTAGCGTATATACCCAAGCTGAGCCAAAAGTAATGAAGAGCCAATTGGCTTTTAAAATTTGGCTTTTAAAATCTTCTTGCTTTTGATTGATTTGGTTTAATAAATCACTTTGATTTATATGGTTTATTTTACCATGATGATGCAGACTATACCACATATTACTATGCTGAATGGTATCTGTTTCTGCATAAAAAGTATTGTTAATTATTTTTTGAAAAGGCACAGCCAAACTTATGGGGTTAAAAACTATACCATTAGGACTATGAATACAATCAAAATAAAGGTTTTGTAATTTAGAAGCTATATTTTCCGAAAAACACGAGCCTGCAAACACCATTACATCTGCAGGCTGAATGCTATTATTGGATTTTGGAATTGAAATATTTAAGTGGTAAGGGTGCATGATGTTTTATATCAATTAAAAAAGCGAATTTTCAAAATAGAAAACAAAAATAAGACTATTGCAATTAACTCAATACAAATAAATGAAACTGCCCATAACTTTGCGGCATGAAAAATACTATTTTTTATCCATCATCAGAAAGAGGACATGCCAACCACGGTTGGTTAAATGCACACCATTCCTTTAGTTTTGCTTCGTATTACAATCCAGAAAAAATGAATTTTGGGGCATTGCGTGTATTGAACGATGATGAAATAGCTGCTGGCATGGGTTTTGGCACACATCCGCACGATAATATGGAAATTATTACCATTCCATTGGAAGGCGATTTGCGCCATAAAGATAGCATGGGCAATGAGGCTACTATAAATGAGGGTTATATACAGGTAATGAGTGCAGGCAAAGGTATTCAGCATAGCGAGTACAATCCGAATAAAGACAAAGCCTTAAAACTTTTACAGTTATGGATAATGCCCAATAAAAGAAATGTTGAACCACGCTATGGCGATATTAAATTACCTGAATTTAAAGAAAATAATTGGCAACAAATTGTATCACCAAATGCAGATGATGAAGGCACTTGGATACACCAGAATGCTTGGCTGCATTTGGGAAATTTTAATGCCAATTCAAATACAAATTATCAATTAAAAGACAATGCTAACGGTGTTTATGTTTTTTTAATAGAAGGCAGTATTACAATAGATAATCAACCATTGAACAAACGAGATGCTTTAGGTATTTGGGGGATAGAAAATTTTGATATAATTGTGCATGAAAAAAGTAAAATTTTATTGATAGAAGTGCCTTTGTAAAAAGAACTTGTTTTTAAGAAATTGACTTTGATTATTCTATTTTCAAATAAATTCCTATATTTGTTCTGTGCGATTACTTCCTCTTATTTTAATTTTACTAATAGCATATCCTGTCTTTTCTCAAGGTATTTATACCGATTTTGGGCAAAATAGAGTTCAGAATAAAGCTGAAAGTTACAGCTTAAAACAAGACAATATTGAAATAATATACAACAATGGTGGCAGCCAAATAGCAGAACTTGTTTTAGCTTATACCAACGAGCTTTTGCCCGAATTTGAAAATAAATTGAACTATAATTTAAGCAATGGCATTAAAATTATAGTGTTCAACAATTTTATACATTATCAAAATAGCAATTTAACACTTACCAATCCGCAACACTATGCAGGCGGCTACTCTACGCTGCAAGATAACACAAGCTCTATATATTTTACAGGCAATAGAATAGAGCTCAAAAAACAAACACGCAAAGCTGTAGCCGAGGTAATGATAAACGAATTTATTTTTGGTGGCGACCTTAGAGATAGAATACAAACAAGCGCACTACTTACCCTGCCCAATTGGTATTACAATGGTTTAATATCCTACCTTTCGGAAAGTTGGAATATAGAAAACGACAATTATTTAAAAGATTTTTTATTGACAGGCAAAGCCAAAACATTTACCAGCCTTCAGCAAGATGATGAAGTACTTGCAGGGCATAGTATTTGGCGTTATATTGAAGAAAAATATGGCAATAGCTCTGTAAGCAATATTGTTTTTCTTACCCGTGTAGGCAGAAGCGTAGAGAGTGCTTTTAATTACTACACAGGGCTTTCTATGAACAATATGCTAAACGATTGGCAGCTGTATTACAAAGAAAAATACAGAGAAGATGAAACCATTTTTAAACTACCCAAAGGCGAAGAAAATGCCTTAAAAAAAATATCTAAAAAAGTACATACACAATTTAAATTGAGCGATGATGGCAAAAAACTTGCCCTTGTTACCAATGTAAATGGCAAATACCAAATAGTGCTTTACAATATTAGAAGTAAAACCCATAAAATATTATTAAAAGGCGGACATCAATCGCTCAATCAAATTACAAATTATAATTATCCCATTATAGCATGGCACCCGAATGGTAAAATACTAATGGTAATTACCTATAAAAACGAAGAAAACACTATTACAGAGTTTAATTTAGAAGGGAAAAAAATAAAATCTTATACCCTGCAAAACTTACCTTTTATAAAAGAAATAAGTTTTAACAAAGATGGCACATTGGCATTGTGTACTATATTGCACAATGCCCAATCGGATATAGTATTGTACAATTTGGCTGCTAAAAATTTTAGCTATATTACCAATGATATTTTTGACGATAAAAACCCTCGTTTTTCGCTCAATAACGAAAGCATTTATTTTTCATCTAACCGAGCAGAAAATAATACTCCACAAAATTATTTTTCAATATTTGCTATTCAAATAGAAAGCAAAGAAATAACAACCATTGTAAGCAATCCAATGCAAGCAGAAAACTATACCCACCCCATACAATTAAGCACAGGGTATATTAGTTTTTTGAGCGATAAAAATGGTATTGTAAACAATTATGCCATAGATAGCGCAAAAAAAGTATTGCAACTTACCAATTATAAACGCTCTATTATTGATAATGACATAGCCAGTAATCAAACCACCATAGCAGATATTCTTTTTTACAACAATGAGTACCGCATTTATATTGGTAATATTAATGAAAACTTGAGTGAAGAAGCCATTGAAAATGCAAGAAATACAGCCTATAAAAACTGGTTAATAAGAACAATTCTACCACCAAAAGATAACTTATTACAGAAAGATACTTTAAATTTTAAAAATGCAGCAAAAGCCAATGACAGCATTCCTATAAAGGAAAAAATATTTATTAGCGGCTTTACAGAGAAAGACGATATAGACAATGAAATAAAAAATACTAACACAGAGCAAAAAAACTTATTTACAAGCAAATATCAACTTAATTTTGGTGTAAATTATTTTTTACAACAGTTTGACAATTCTATATTAAGTACTTATTTATACCCTGCCAATGTTAGCGAGGTGGTGTATAATTATCCTTTGTTAACTACCTTGTTTCAAACAAGTATAAGCGATAATTTAAAAAATTATACAATAGATGCGGGATTGCGCATACCAATAAATACAAAGCTTTCAGATTATTTTATAAAATTTACAAATAGAAAAGGGCGTTGGGATAAAACATTTACAGCTTTCAGAAAAGCACGTACTTTTGAAACAGAACGTGTAAATACACGTATGGTAGTAAGCGAAGGAAAATTAAGTTTTGCTTATCCTTTTAATGAGCGCAGCCGAATTGAGTTTTATACCCGTGTAAGAGAAGATAAAATAATAAGCTTGGCTACCGATAGCAATAGCCTAGAAATACCCAATGTTGGCAATGTATATGGTAGCACAGGGGCAGAGTTTGTGTATGATAATATTACAAGCAAAGGACTCAATATTTTTGAAGGTATTCGTTTTAAATTATATAGTGAAAATTATATTGGCTTGCAGCAAAGCACAAACATAACCAATACAGGGTTTGATGGCAGATATTACAAAAAGCTACACCGCCAAATATATTTTGCTGCACGCTTAAGTGGAGCATTCTCATTTGGCAGCCAATATACAGGCTATTATTTAGGAGGAGTAGAAAACCAAATAGGCTTTGCCAAAAAAACAGATAACTTTAACTATAGCATACCCACACTTACAGGCAACAATTATGCTTTTCAAACCATAGTAGCCCCTATGCGTGGTTTTTTGCGCAATAGCCGTGGGGGCAATAAGTATGCAGTATTGAATGCAGAATTGCGTATGCCATTGTTGCAATATTTAATCAGAAAACCCATAACTAGTGCCTTTTTTAAAAGCATAATGTTGGTAGGTTTTGTAGATATAGGTACTGCTTGGAAAGGGGCTTCGCCATATAGTATTGGCAATCCGTTTAATACAAAAATAGTGCAAACACCTTCTTATACAGTAACGGTGGTATCTCAACGAGACCCATTTTTGTATGCCTTTGGCATAGGTGCAAGGGCTAAAATATTAGGGCATTATATAAAATTAGACAACGGCTGGGGCTTAATAGAAAACAAACTGCAAAAAAACATTACCACCATTTCTATGGGGTTAGATTTTTAAGGCAAAATAAAAAAGAAGGGATTACCCCTATATGCAATTGTAAATTAGGGAAAAATCATATCTGGGCGTACCCCTAAAGGGTCGGGCAACTGCGAAGCACTCTTGAATGCAATTGAAAAACAAATAATTTAATGAAAAATCCGCTATTACTCCTCGCTACGCTGCGGGGTTGCCGCTCCAACATAGCGAAGCGATTCATGAATGCCTTATTAAACAATAATATAATGAGTAATCCCATACGCATTTCAGCCGTTGTTGGTGTTATCACCAACAAAAGCTACTATTGTAAATATATATGAAAC
>CAZDGF010000105.1:0-6042 GCA_964505065.1 uncultured Chitinophaga sp. | reverse complement strand
TGATTTGCAATTTGTTATTCGATTCAGCAATTCTATTGCTGAATTTGGGTTTATTTTTTTACATTTGCCCTTAAAATGAAAAAACTATACACACTAACAATGCTATTGGGCATAATGCAAATAAGCTTTGCCCAATCTAAAGTATCTATCAATTTTATGGTAGATGTATCAAGCTACAAAGGCGATGTGCCAATAACGGAAAACAACATAAAAATAGGTGGTAATTTTACGGATGCAGGCGGCAGTATTGCCAATTGGAATGCCCTTGCTTCGCCTAAATTCAAATTCATTAAAGATAAATTATTTTATACAACTATTGAATTTGATACCGCAGGCATTGGCAGAAAATTAAACTATAAATTCATCATTTCCCCCAACGATTGGGGCACTTGTGGCACACTTACAGGCGCTACCCAAGAGTGTATTCATGCTGACTCAAGCTGTAGGCAACCGCAAGACGATTACAGAAGCCTTACCATTCCTAACGCTAACACAAGCATAGGTTTTATGTACAATACTTGCCAAACTGTTTCGTACAATTTAAGCCTACCTACTATTAATCCTATTTCAAATTTTAGTATTTTGCCTAATCCAATAGCACAAAATGGATTTATAAATTACATGCTTTCTCAAAACGATTTTGTTACCATAAGCCTATACAACCATTTAGGGCAAGAAATAAAAATGCTTTCTAATGGTTATCAAACTTCTGGAGATTATAATTTGGGAATTACTACCCAAGAATTAAACAAAGGAAATTATTTTGTAAGGCTAAATACTTCAACATTTTCGGTATATAAGCAATTTATAGTGCAGTAAGTTTATTTCTTTAAAAAGTATTATATTTGAAATGATGAAATTTAAAAAAATTATATTCATTTTAAGTTTTTATATGGCTGCAAACATTAGCCAAGCACAAGCCCTGCTTAAATTTGATAAAGATACTGTAGATTTTGGCATACTAAAGGAGGGCGATACTGTAAAATACGATTTTGGATTTACCAATATAGGCAATGCCAATTTGGCAATTAAACAAGCTTGGCCCTCTTGCGGTTGCACCCACCCCACCTTTACGCAAGGCGAAATAAAACCTGGCGAAAGAGGCACTATAAAAGTGGAATTTAGAAGTGCTGGCTTTGGCGGGCAAACTGTTCATAAAAATATTATTATTATTAACAATGGCGCAGAGCAATACGCAAATTTTACGGCAAAAATAAATTCTGCGAATGCTGCTACCGAAACCAAAGCAGAAACAGAAAACAAAACCAACAAACAACAGAAACTTAAAAGAAAGAAGAGGAAAAAGTAAATTTATTACCTTTGCCTTTAAATATATATGACTGCAAAAAAAATATTAATTACAGGTGCAAATGGCTTGCTTGGACAAAAGCTTATAGACCTTTATTTAACCAAAACCGATAAACAAATAATAGCCACAGGTATAGGCATTTGCAGACACCCACTTAAGAACAATTTTATATACGAAAGTTTAAATATTTCTAATAAAGCAGAAGTAAACAGTATGTTACTAAAACACCAACCCCAATGTGTTATCAATACTGCGGCTATGACCAATGTAGATGCTTGCGAAACAGATAAAGAGGGCTGCGATAAATTGAATATTAGTGCTGTAGAATATTTAGCTAAAGCCTGTGCCGAAATTAATGCGTATTTTATTCATATTTCTACCGATTTTATTTTTGATGGCACACACGGACCTTTAGATGAAAATGAAACGCCAAACCCTTTAAGTTATTATGGTTTATCTAAACTAAAGGGCGAAGAAATGGCATTGAAATACGCCCCAAATTGCGCTATTTTAAGAACCGTATTGGTATATGGCGTAGTGGCAGATATGAGCCGAAGCAATATTGTGCTTTGGGCAAAAGGCGCTTTAGAAAAAGGGCAAAACATTAATGTGGTGGACGACCAATTTAGAACCCCTACGCTTGCTGAAGATTTGGCAATGGGTTGTTTACTGGCAGAAGACCAACAAGCGCAAGGTATTTTCAATATTTCAGGTAAAGATTTTATGAGCATATTTGAATTGGTAAACCGAGTAGCCGATTTTTTTAAATTGGATAAAAGTATTATTCAAAAATCGGACTCAAGCACACTGAACCAGCCAGCTAAACGCCCACCAATTACTGGCTTTAAACTTGATAAAGCCATTGCCCAATTAGGCTATGCGCCCCGTAGTTTTGAGGAGGGTTTGCAAATTGTAAAAGAGCAGTTAAAAGGTTATTAAAATTTTCTATTGAATTTAAAAATACCTATGGCAATAATCTACCATACATTCTTGGAAAAGGAATACTCTCTCTAACATGTTTTAGTTTGCAAAGCCATGTTACCAAACGCTCCAAACCCAAGCCAAAGCCTGCATGGGGAACGCTGCCGTATTTGCGCAAATCTAAATACCATTCAAAAGCTTCCATTGGCAGCTCGTGTTCGGTAATTTTTTCTCTCAATTTCATTTCGTCTGTTTCACGCTCGCCTCCGCCCACAATTTCGCCATAGCCCTCTGGTGCTAAAACATCTACTCCACGGGCAAAACGCTCGTCTTCAGGATTGCGTTTTAAATAAAATGCTTTAACAGCATGGGGCCAATCGTACACCATTATTGGGCTATCAAACAGGCGGGTAATTACGGTTTCATCGCTGCCGCCAAGGTCGTTGCCGTATTCAAAGTTTTTAGCACTTGCTATCCAGCCAGGTATATTGCGTTGGTTTTCTTCCAATTCTTTCAAATCGTTTTTAAGTGTAGCTATTTTATTTTGGTTAAAATTTATTTCGCCTTTTTTTATACCTGGTATAGCTATTTTTGCTTCACGTTCGGCTATTTCAGCATTGGTTTCAGCTATTTTACTTTCTACTTGCGCAAGTTCATCTTCAAGACTTTTAATGCTGTTTTGTCCGTTTACATCTTTTTCGCCTTTTATAATTGCTACAGCTTCATCGTAGGTTAAACGAGGAAATTTTTTCAAACTACTTTCTAATGTTGCAGTATCTCTGTCTATCAATTTTAGTTCGGCTTGGCAATTGTCTATTACTTGTTTTATAACAAATTGTAAAAAGCCCTCAATCAAGTCCATATTTTGATGAATATCATAAAAAGCCATTTCGGGTTCTATCATCCAAAATTCTGACAAATGCCTACGTGTTTTGCTTTTTTCGGCTCTAAATGTGGGTCCAAAAGTATAAATTTTACCAAAAGCCATAGCCATAGCCTCGCCATACAATTGCCCGCTTTGACTTAAATATGCTGGGTCGCCATAAAAATCGGTTTCAAATAAATTGCTTGTTCCCTCGCAGGCATTTCCTGTAAAAATAGGGGCATCCATTTGTAAAAAACCCTCTTTTTGAAAAAACTGATGAATACTATAAATAATGGTATTTCTAATTTTTAAAATAGCCCATTGTCTTTGGCTACGCAGCCACAAATGCCTTTGGTCCATTAAAAACTCTATGCCATGCTCTTTTTTAGCAATAGGATATTCTGCCGCTATATGTATGGTATTTAATTTGGTAATTTGAATTTCAAAACCACCAATTTGGCGGTCGTCTCGCACAACATTGCCTGTAATTTCAACAGCACTTTCCAATGTTAATTTACCTGCTTGTGCAAATTCGTTTTCAGATATTTTATTTTCATCTGCCACACATTGGCATACACCGCTGCCATCTCTCAAATTGATAAAAACTATGCCCTTGCTATCTCTTCTGTTGGCTACCCATCCTTTAAGGGTTACCTCTTTTCCGTTAAAATCTGCTAACTGTTTGATGTAAATCATACTATAAAATAAAATGCTTGTAAAATTATACCGCAAAATTAGTTTACTTTGCACATATATTTGAGCATTAAGTTATAAATTTCTAATATGTTATACCAATCCTTAAGTTTAAAGCAACTTCAAAAGCTATCCCCACAGCAAATTCAGTATATAAAACTATTGCAAATGGGCACTGCCGATTTTGAAGAAAGAGTAGAGCAAGAATTGTTAGATAATCCTGCTTTAGAAAAAGGCGAAGATGAAAATGAAGCACCTTCAACTTTGAGTTCCGAAATTAAAAAAGACGAATTTAGCAACGAAGATTCCTTGAATGACGATTATAACAGCGAAGATAGTTTTGACAATGATGATTTTACGGTTTCTGAATTTTTGAGTGGCGATGACCAAGGCGCAAGCTTTAGAATGACAGACGACTATGGCGATGAAGAGCAGAAAGAAATTCCTATTGCCTACCAGCAAAGTTTTTACGATATATTGGTGGAGCAAACCCATGCCAATTTTGAAGGCGAAGAATTGCAATTAGCCCTTCATATTGTAGGCAATATAGAAGAAGATGGCTATTTAAGACGCCCGCTAAATGCCATTGTTAACGATTTGGCATTTACAGAAAACATAAGTACTACGGAAGATGCTTTAGAAAAAGTATTGATAAAAATACAAAACTTTGACCCCCCTGGCATAGGTGCTCGCGATTTGCAAGAATGTCTTTTATTGCAATTGTATAAAAAAGATTATGGCGGAAATAAAGGTATAGATTTAGCAGAAAAAATAATAGCCGAACACATGGAGGCTTTTGTAAAAAAACATTACGATAAAATTACCCATGCTTTAAAAATTACAGATGATGATTTAAAATTGGCTTTAGAAGAAATTATTAAGCTAAATCCTAAACCTGGGCAATCTCAATCGGCAGAAAAAAGTCAATACATTATTCCTGATTTTACGGTTATTAACGATGACGGACATTTATCTATTATTTTAAACTCAAGAAATGCGCCAGAACTAAAACTTAGCAGCTCATACAACGAAACCCTTACAGCCTTTGAAAAAGGCGATGGAAAGGATAAAAACTTAAAAGATGCAGCGCAATACATCAAACAAAAATTAGATGGTGCCAAATGGTTTATAGATAGTGTAAAACAAAGGCAACAAACTTTGCAACTAACAATGAGCAGCATTGTACACGAGCAAAAAGAGTTTTTTTTAGATGGCGATGAAACTTCTTTAAAGCCAATGATTTTAAAAGATATTGCCGATAAAATAGGTATGGATATTTCTACCATTTCTCGTGTGGCTAATAGCAAATATGTACAAACAGATTTTGGTATTTTTCCATTAAAATACTTTTTTAGCGAGGGTATAACCAATGATAGCGGAGAGGAAGTGAGCAATAAAGAAGTTAAAAAAATATTAACAGATGCCGTAAATGCAGAAGACAAAAAGAAACCCATAACAGACGAAAAATTAATGAAACTGCTACACGAAAAAGGCTACCAAATAGCCCGCAGAACAGTAGCCAAATACAGAGAGCAATTGAATATACCTGTGGGAAGAATGAGGAAGGAGCTTTAGTTAATTAATAATTAAGAATTAATAATGAAAATGACATTGGCATTTTTCAAAAAAAGCTGCATAGCAGCGAAACATTATTAGCATTATGCGTAAGCTTAATGCTAAAAAAGAATAAATAAATAATATATAAAAAAACGTAAAGCAGCATTGTTTTCATAAAGAAACAAAAATGGTAAGCGATAATTTTTCGGAAGAATATACAGAATTAATCCCAAATTAATCAATAGGAAATTTGAAAAATTGAACTATTTGATTTAGTTGGGATTAACCCCGATTTAAAAAATGCAATTATGTTTTGTAAAAACATGATTTGCAATTTGTTATTCGATTCAGCAATGCTATTGCTGAATTTGGGTTAATAAAATATTCAAGGGTTGTAGCTCTTGAAATGGGATATAATTACATTGATTTTTTTCATTTCGTTATTGCCGATTCGTTGCTTAATGAGAAATTAGGAATTAAAAATTTTATTTTTAATGAAACTGATACTTATGAATCCTTTTATAATAATTTTAAAAAAGAAAAAATTGAGGACATCGGAGAAAATCTATTCATTACTTTAAATGTTGAACAAGCAATTAAAAAATCTAAAGATTTATGGAAAAATAAAATTTATGAAAGTAATAATGTTAAACCCAAATTAATCAATAGGAAATTTGAAAAATTGAACTATTTGATT
>CAZDGF010000104.1:0-6100 GCA_964505065.1 uncultured Chitinophaga sp. | reverse complement strand
AAATCAAATAGTTCAATTTTTCAAATCTCCTATTGATTAATTTGGGTTAAATATAATAGAACATACGCATGTTGTAAGCATCCCAAAAATAGTACTAAAAAAAACACCATTACTTTTGTCCATTACTCCTAAAATAATGAAAACGCTATATCGTTATGAGTGATACTATTGCTATGGTTTATAATCTAACCATTTTTATTTCGTTGGTAATTACAATAAGTATTAAGGTAAATAAACGGAAAAAAAAATCCCCTTACACTTTCATGCAAGGGGTATTTTTTTAACTATACAAATCTACTACGTTTGTGTTTTCATAGCTTGGTTAGTAAATCCAATCTATATTTCTTTACTATTGGTTGGTGTTTAAAGCCAAACAATATGTTTATATTCTTCACTTCTCGATACGTTTTTGCAAAGCCAAAAACACTCGAAGTGACACGACAAGTTCGAAGTGACACGACAAGTTCCTTTCATAGCAAAGGAACACGCGAAGTTTTTTCCTTGGGTTGGTGTTCAGCACCAACCAATTATTGTTTCAACAATTTAATATTTTTTGTTTCTGTTTCGGTAACAATACTTACAGTATAAATACCTGTTGATAGTGCGTTTATATCTATATTGTTGGTATTAACACCAGCAATTGCAGATGTATGTACAACTTTGCCCATTGCATCGGTAATAGTTACCAAAGCATTCTCTGTTTGGGCAGGTAGTAATATTGTAACTATATTGCTTGCGGGGTTAGGATATATTGCAATAGCTTCTTTGTTAGAAATATTTGCTAATACTATACCCGAGTATTTACTCTCTGCGTTGTTATCTAACATATTTAATCTGTAAAAATACATTGTATTGGCTTTTACATTTACATCGTTAAATAAATATGATTGCAAAGTATAATTACTCCTTGCTGCCACATTGCCTATGGTGGCAAAAGTTTTACCATCTGTGCTGCGTTGTATTTCAAAGGCTTTTGTATTTACCTCCTCTGTGGTTTGCCATTGTACAGCTATGTATTTATTTTGAATAGCAGTAGCTTTTAAGTTCATTAAATTTAATGGCAAAGGAACACCTCCGCTACCACCACCACCACCACCACCAGAAAAACTGCTAACTAAATACTCTGCGCTATGGTCGGTGCTGTAAGCACTGTAAGCCCATTGCGATAAGCTTGGTGTACTACCATTCATTAATACAACACCTGTTGCGCTGCCTGCGTGAGGGTCGGCAAAGGTGCCTGTAAATAATTTATACATTTGCAATTGGGTAGGTGTAGATATTGTTGTTCCCATTGGCGCTAAACGGGCAACAATAGAATCGTATTCTACATCTGTAAAAAAGTATTTTACTTTTACTGGGCTTGTAGGCTGTGTGCTTGGTGTTACATTCCATTTGCGGTTAACAATAGCTCCTCCATTAGGGTTGCTAATAATACCTCCGCTATTTGTCCAAGCTGTTGTTGTTGTTGTGCCAATTTGCAAACTTACGCCACCTGCAGGAACTACTGCACCTGTGCCATTGGTATCTAAAGCCAATAATAAGTTATTGCTTGCATCGCAATAGCAAGTGTATGCACCATCTGTGCCTATTTGGGTGCTTGTATAAGTGCCTGCTGCTGTTGGTAATACTGATGTTAAATTACAACCACAACCCACATTTACCACTACTGGGGTACGGGTGGTGCTTCTTAACGTATCTAAATAGGTAACTGTAACTATGGCATAATAATTATTTAATCCGCTATGTTGCATATAGCCATTGTAATCATTTACAATATCAAATTGATTTGAACCACCCATTACATAATCTGCTAAATTAAAATTAATTGTTGTTATACCATTTGTATTTTCATCTGGTCCGCATGTACAATTATTATTAGCACTAAAAGAACTTTGAAAAACTGAGTTTAAATTAGCATTTTTTGTACCACCATAACATTGAACACCTAAAGCAAAATCTACTTTTGCACTTGTAATATTGCCAGGTGCATTATCAACCCAATTAAATCCAATAGGACTCCCTGGATTTGAATACCAATTACCACCGCCACAATCATTGACTAATCCTGTTAAATCACTAAATTCAATATTATAGGTTTTAGTACCCGATACTATGGCATAAGACTCTGCATAGAAAGTATCTTTAACTATTGGCGATACATAAAAGCCTGAATCACTCATACTACTGCCTATTTCTGTGCCGCCTGTTGGGCTATTGTACCAATTAATACCTGCCAATGGAACAGTAGCTACTAATTTGCTGCTATCGCCAAGGCATATTGAAGCTGGCATAGCTATTACAGGATTGGGTGCAAGCAATTTACTAAATCCTTTAATACTATAAGTATATGTTGCCTCATCGCAATCGTTGGTATTTAAAGTAACCATTGCATTTTTAGTTAGATAACTTGAAGGGGTTAAGGTTATAGTAAAAGTAGTATTTTGCCCACCTGCTATTTTTACAGGATAAGTTAATGCCTGTACTGCAAAATCTGCACTATCTGCACCAGAGGTATTTATATTGTATATTTCTAAAGTATCTGTACTTGTATTATAAATGGTATAGGTTTTAACACTTGCTTGGTTTATAGCCAAAGTATCCCAATTGGTATGGTTGGCTGTGCTTGGTGTTAAATCGTTATTTGCTATGCTTACGTTATTGCCTTTTATATCAATTTCTATAGTAAGTACATCTACTGGTGTACCATAAGGCACTGCACTATAGCCTATCCAGTTAGAGAATGTATCGTTCAAATAAAAATTATTCAATGTACCATGGTTGCCATTGCCGCTCGAATCGTTAGCAATGGTTATAGCACTGTTATCAACATTATGAATACCTTGGTTAAAATTATAATTTATCAATAAGCCATCTTGTATGCCTTTTACCTCGCCATTCATATTTTGTTGAATTTGACATTCAGGCAATACTTTGTTCCATACTCTTACCTCATCCATTCTTCCATTCCAAAGATAACCACCACCCCATGCACCAACACTTATGGGTTCATTACCATAATTTGGCACACCACTGGCAGATGATATCAATGTTCCATTTTTATACAGTTTCATTTATTGGGTTGTAGCATCGTATGTTACTGCGGCATGTGTCCAAGTATTTAAAGGCAGTTGAGTATTATCTATTACTATATCCCAACTCTGCTGGCAAGGATGCCCAGCGCTTAAATAGCCATATTGTGAAGTGCCAAAACTTGCACCGCAACTTATATTAGCATCTGCAGAAATAATTTGACTGTAATAATCGTTAAAATTAATAGGATATACCCATGCCTCACGGGTATATGAACCACTAATTGTAGCAGATGTAGTTATTCTATCATCGCTACCATCAAAAGCCAAAGCCTCTGCAAATCTTACATCAGCTGTAATGTTAAATTTATAAATTGTTTCATCGCAATCATTGCTTACTATATTTATTTTGGCATTTTTAATGCCAGATGTTAATCCTGTATAGGTAACTGTAAAGGTAGCACTGCTTAAGGCAGGTATAATAGCCGAAGGCGAAATAGCACCAATGGTAAACGAAGCAGAATCTGCACCAGTTAAATAAATACTTGAAGCATTTAAAGGAGAAAAGCCTATATTTTGAATAGTATATGTTCTAACAGCACCTGGACCCACAATGCCAAAATCTGTATTGTCTGAAGGGTCGGGGGTTACATCGTTGTTCACAATATCTATTCCATTGCCTTGTAAGTTTATTTCTAAACCTATGGCGGATTCTAATTTCCAATTAGATGCGCCACCTGTTAGGGCAAATTTCCTTAAATTTCCATTCATGCTATTGCCGCTGCTATCTGCTAATGTTGTTACACCTGTATTCAAGCCATTGGCTATGCCTTGGTTAAAATGGTATAAATGCGTTAAATTACTTTGTGCAGTTGATTGGCAAAACATATTGGATTGAATATCGGCTTGTGTTCTTGCCACATTCCATAGTCTTACTTCTTCCATACTACCATTAAAATAATTGCCAGCAAAAGTACCTTGAACGCCTAAATATAATGAGTCGTTAGAACCGCTATTAATGGTGGTATGACCTGAAGAGGTAGAAGAACCCACATTTACACCATTGATATAAAATGTAGAAGAAACGCCTTGCACAACAACAACCGCAACGTGTGTCCAAGTATTTGCAGGCACAGTGCCAAATTTTGGGCAACTGGTATAAGATGAATTGCTCCAATAGCCCAATTGATTGTTATTATCTACAATCATACCATAGCCGTAGCTTCCTTTCAATATAATATTTCTAAATGTACCCGCAGCGCCAGGTTTTACCCAAGCTTCAAGGGTAATATTACTCATACCTACTTGGCTTGAGTTGTGTGGAATACTTACATAATCATTCGTGCCATCAAAATCCAATATTTTACCTGTAACACCTGTGCCTTGTATATCAAATGTAAAAATGCTTTCATCGCAATCTGTATTGGCTATATTAATGGTGGCTGTTCTATTGCCAAGTGCACTTGGGGTAAATGATACAACAAAATTGGAAGAAGAATCGGGCATAATTACAGCAGCAGGATTGCTTACAATACTAAAATTGCTTGCATTCGTACCTGTTATAGTTACACCTGTAATATTCAAATTGCCTGCTCCAGTATTGGTAATTTTAAAAGTTCTTGTAAAATTGCCAATACTAAAGTCTGTATGGTCTGCCACATCTGGTGTTGCATCGCCACTGATTATGTTTACATTGTTGCCAAATACCTCTATTTCTTGCCCAAGTTTTGGCAAATCCCAATTAGAAGATGCCCCTGCTGTTAATGCAAAATTATTTAATGAGCCATTGTAATTATTGCCGCTTTCATCTGTAAGTACATTATTGCCTGCATTTGCAAGCAAAGATTCTCCATCGTTAAAATGATAAATAGCTACTAAATTGGCTTGAGCAGGTATTTCGCAATATCTATTGGCTTGTATTTGAGATTGTGTTCTTGCTGTATTCCAAAAACGCACTTCATCTATATTGCCTTCAAAATACTCGCCACTGCTAAGGTATGAGCCTATATAGTTTTCAGTAGAATTGTATGTAATATTACCCGTTTCAGAGGCAGAGCCTATTAGCACCCCATCTACATAAATATATTTAGTACTGCCGTTGTAAACTGCGGCTATATGGTGCCAGCCATCGGTATAGTTTGAGGCTGTAATTGCTGCATCTAACTCACTATATCCATTGCTGGTTCTTAATCCAAAGGATAATACTGTGCCATTGTCTTGAAAGGATAATATCCAATCTGGATTGTTGGCATCGTCTTGTCTTGTTATTTCATAATAAGTATTTGTGGTTATATCGGTTGGTTTTACCCAAGCCTCTATCGTCATAGTATTTCCCCCAGAAAAATTAAAAGGAGGTATTTGCACATAATCGTTCACACCATCAAAGTTTAAAGATGCGGGCGCAAAGCTTTGCTCAAATACTACGGTCATTCTTTGCGATGGACCAAAGCATGTTCCTGAATTAAAACCTCCCCAATTAGGGTTATTAGGTTGTATTTCTGGTCTAATACTATATCCTGGACTATTACAGCTGCAAGAAGAACCATCTGCACTTAGCTCTGGTCCATTGCCGCAATTGCCTACAGCCCAAGAATACCCATCGCAGGTTGTCAAATAATAATTGTTGGTTCTTAAAGCCTCTGCTATGCGTCTTACCTTATATTTATCGCTGCAAGTTCTGCCTGTTTGGTCGAAAGTGCCGCTAAAGGTAAGTTTGGTTAATTTTAAAGCTAAGGTATCTAATGATGTTCTAAAGGTAACAAAATCATCAAATTGAGAATCTCCTGTTTGATACCAATCACCTTGTGTAAAGGTATCTGTATATACAATATCTTGCGCCTTTAAGTATTGTAAATTAAAGCAAAATAGAAATAAGATAAAGGACAATCCTTTAATTAGTCTGTTTTTTTTCATAGTGTTGTGTTTTTATATAATTTTGCACGAAAGAAGATAAAACCACTTGAATAACAAAATAAATGTTGTGAAACTATGCTTTTTTGTTGCGAATGGTAAAAAATGGCGGATTCAAGTTTAAAATGCAACTTCAAATATATAACTATTTGGCGATTTCC
>CAZDGF010000103.1:0-6262 GCA_964505065.1 uncultured Chitinophaga sp. | reverse complement strand
ATTGTAAGCAAACATTACAAAAAGTAAGGCAGCTTCTGTGGCAAAAAAATCTTTTCAGCCGTTGTTGGTGTTATCACCAACAAAAGCCACTATCTTTCAACTCACAACCTCAACCCCCCATTTTAAATTATGAAACCAATTAAACTGTGGTTATTAGGCTTATGCCTTATACTTGGGGTAAGTATGTGTAAAAATAAGTGCCACGATGCCAACAACCCCGATTGCGAAAATTACGACCCATGTAATGGAGTACAAGAAGCAAATGCAGATTTTGTAATAGAAGAAAATGTAAACGGACGTTATTTTATAGGCGATACTGTGGGCGGCATAAACTTACACCGCTTTAGAGCCTTGCACGATGCCGATAGCTTTGTATGGACACTTGGTGCAGAAACTATTAGGCAAAAACAATTTGAAAGAAATTTTTTTCCTAATAATAAATGGTTGGATGTGCAGCTGATAGTATATAAAAAAGCCAATACCAATTGCGGTAGAAAGCAAAAAACATCTGATACGCTTAAAAAAAGGTTTTATAGTTGGGATATGGATTCTCGTAATCAAGATGGCATACCCAAATTTCCTGTACCTATTAAAGGATATTTTAAAGGCTATTATGAAAGCAATAAAAACCAACCTGTATATGTATATATGAGAGATTCAATTTATAAGTATAAGTTAGGAGACATACATGTAGAACTTGGTATCAAAGGTTTTCCTTTACCAAATTCAAATCCACTTGTAATATCAGGAGGAACCTTACTACCAGGTTTACTATCCTATTATATATATACTGATGCAGGTATCGGAGGTTTTGGAGCAAAAATACCTCCATTTAAAAGCTTTATGTATTTGGATAGATATAATAGAGATAAAATAACAATAGAGGTAAAATTCAAAGATACTTTAAATAATGAATGGAAGGAAGATAAATTTATAGGTTTTAGAAATAAATAAAAAATACAATGAATATTAAAATATTAAAAATAATTATAGGGCTTATGTTTTTTGCTTTGCAAAACATAAAAGCGCAATGCGATGAAACTAATAGTAAAAATACAATAAGTACAGATTGGAATAATTACCATTTAGACCCTGACCCATCCCAATTTTTTAGATACCCTAACAATTGGAATTGGACAACATCAGGTAATAATTACAAATTGTATTTATACGACAATATGAATGATGTTGTAGGCAATGTAGATACTAGAATTATTTATGCTGAACTTCCATATTTTTGCACTCAACAGCAAGGGCAATTTGGTTGCGAAAACGATAATCTTTACCAGTATCATTTATTAGGGAATAATAATCAAGATATATACCCCATAGATGGATGGGAGCTTATAGGTAAAAATTTTGGAACACCCAATACTTCCAACAATTCAAATAATGGAAAAGGCGTTCAGAATCCCTTTTTTGTATTATACAATAAGTATAATGGTAAATTAAAAATATATTCAGCAGTAATTGGCAGCCATACAGCCAATAAAGCTCTGATTATTTTCCAATTTGATGAACAAAATCTTAAATCTGCTTTATTAGCCCATGCAAAACCTATAGCTCAGCCCTTGCAAACTTTTGAGCCATTGAATAAATTTCAAACATTAAATGCCTATGAATTAAGAAACCATACAGATGATTACTACTGGTTAGTATCAGAAATTCAAACCGCTTATGACCCTTGTACTTGAAATGGATTTAATACAAATTCTTTACTTAAATTTGTTACACAATTAGTTACCACTTCTACCATAACAGGAACTATTGAAGGAACTACAACACAAACTTTTGCAGATGCCAGCACAATAAAAAGAGAAACAGAAAAGAAGACATCTTTTTTTGATTTAGCTGTCGACATTGGTAAAGCAGGGTATGAATCCTATTCAAAATTTGATGGTTATAAGGATAAAATTAAAAGTGGAGTTGATAAGTATAACAATAATTACAAGAAAAAATTAGTAGATGCTTGGTTCGATGATAAATATTCTAAGCAGTTTGTAGGTACATTTACACCTGCTCAAAAAAGTTCTATGTTTAATAATTTTATGTCGAGTGATGATAATTTTAAAACCATGATAGGTATAAAAGGTGTTGAAAAATACAATAAATATGCTAATGCTATTAAAGGTGTGGCAAGCTATGCCCCTTATGTAGGTGCTGCAATAGGTGTTGCAGAATTTTTTATTGGTTTATCTAAAAAAAACAATGCAGGTGTGCAAACAGAAACTCCACCTGCAACTTTCTACTCTAGTTTTAAATTAAAAGGGGAAATTTTATTACGAAATGATGTGGCATCAAAAGTGTTCTATAATCCGGGGCATCCAGTAACAAATTCAGTAGAAGCTTTCAAGCCCTTTTACGATAACCCATTAGGTATTTTTCATATTTTAAAAGCACCTTTGGTGGAGTCGTATGATTTAGTTAGAAGTACAACAAAAGATTTGCCAACGCATCATGAAAGCTTACCAGTAAAGGATGGTAATGATAATGTTGTTAATATTTCAAATAACACTAATTGGGTTTGGCAATGGAATTTAAAAGAAGATATTAAATATGTTGTAAATCCTGCATCCGATTTAGAAGTAGAAAGTATAGATGCTGCATTTGTTTTAGAATATGATAAAAATACACCTTTATATGTTACTTCAACAAATACTTATTCTCCTATTACTCCTTTTCCTTTCAATAAAAATTATGCAAAAGATGTGTCATTGGAAGACAGAATAAATGATATTAAAGAACATGGAATGGAATTAGAGTATTTAACCAAAGATTACCCAACAGGGGATAACTCTTACATTAGATTTAGAACAGAATATGCACCATTGCAATGTCTTAAAAATGTAAATTTTGTAACTGTAGGTTGCAATAATGGAAATATGAAAGTGTATATAAAAATGTTGGTGCGTTTAAAAGTTAAAAACAGCAATAATTTTGTTACTCAAATAGTAATGTATGATATTTCTAAAAGTTTTTTATTGGAAAATGTTGTTCAAAGTACAGAAAGTGGTGAAATTAAATTAACAATAAAACCAACCACATTTGAACCAGAATATGTAGTAGGTGGTGGCTCAAGTGTTGTAGCATATCATGCAAAATATTGGAATGTTAGTAAAGCAGAACTAATTACCCCAAAATCAAACTTTAATTTTAATCCTAAAACTATCAATTTTACAACAGGAATGGGCAATTCAAATGCTAAAGAGGTTATTAA
Source organism: uncultured Chitinophaga sp. (assembly GCA_964505065.1). Taxonomy (GTDB): domain Bacteria; phylum Bacteroidota; class Bacteroidia; order NS11-12g; family UBA955; genus JABMMZ01. The sequence continues at coordinate 3,045 of CAZDGF010000103.1, read as the reverse complement.
TATAAAAGCCAATCAACATATTGGCGATAATATTACTTTAACTGCATTGGAAGAAATAAATATAGAGGCAGGGGTTACTTTTGGCAACAATGTATTGTTAAGAGCTGGCAATGCTACAAATGTAGCACAAGGCGTGCAAATTACACCTAATACCAAATTAGAAATAATAAAAGACCCACAATTATTTAAAATAAATTGTACCAATCCAGATATAGCAGCCCTACATGCTACAAATACTGAAATAGCTGCAATTTGTTCAAGTACAGCATACCAATCGAGAGCTGAAAGTGTTGAAGTGCCAAATCCAAAACCAGTTAAACCAATTATTGAAAAACTAAATTTCAATATATACCCCAACCCCAACAATGGCAATTTTAACGTAAGCATTGAGGAGGCTAATGAGGCTTGGGAGCTTACCCTTTCAGATATAACAGGTAAACAAATACTTACACAAACTATAGCCAAAGGGCAGGTATTGGCTAATGTAAATACTGTAAACCTTATGAGTGGTATTTATTTGGTAACCGTAAAAGCCAATGGCAAAGAACGCACCGAAAAGCTAATTATTCAAAGCAACAATTAGTTTCTAAACTTATTTTACTTTTTTCTACCAAGCCCTTTGCCCAAAAAGCAAAGGGCTTGGTTTTTCAGTAAAATTGTTACTTTACATAATGCGTTTTTACTTACTTCATTCTGTTTTTTAAAAAATCCTTATCTTTGCAAATTAAAATAACTAAAGAATGATAGAAACTGGCTTTATTTTATTTGGTGCTATTATTGCTTATCTTATTGGCTCTATGCCTACCGCTTTATGGGTGGGCAAGGCTTTTTATGGCATAGATATTAGAGAACATGGTAGTGGCAATTCTGGCGCTAGTAATACCTTTAGAATTTTGGGCAAACATGCAGGTACTATTGTATTGCTTTTAGATATTGTTAAAGGCTTAACGGCTGCAAGCTTGGTGCGCTATTATAGCTTTATTGAAATTGGTTCTATTCGCTATGTAAATTTGCAATTACTCTTTGGCTTATCTGCTGTTTTGGGGCATATTTTTCCTATTTATGCCAATTTTAAAGGCGGTAAAGGTATTGCTACTTTACTGGGTATGGTTATTGGTATTCATTATTTATCTGCTTTGGCTTGTATCGCCTTGTTTATAGTGGTTTTATTTTCTACCCGCTATGTATCTTTAAGCAGTATTTTAGCCGCTATTTCTTTTCCGCTTATAGCCATATTAATATATAAAAACGAAGAACCTTTGTTTATAGCCTTTGGTATTGCAGCAGCTATAATGGTGGTGCTTACACATCAAAAAAACATAAAAAGATTGGTAGCAGGAAACGAAAACAAAGCAAAATTGTTAAAAAAACATAGGCAATAGTTTTATTGCAGTTTATGAAAAATACAAAAATAAATATTCAAGAACAAGAAGCAGTGCTTAATGCAATAGAGGCAGTAAGCGAATTTGAATTGATATTATACAACGATGATTACAATACCTTTGAGCATGTAATTAATTGTTTGGTAAAATATTGCAACCACGAGGTAACCCAAGCCGAGCAATGCGCTTGGATAGTGCATACAAAAGGAAAATGCAGTATAAAATATGGCGAATACAGCATACTTGAGCCGCTTTGTACAGCCCTATGCGATAATGGATTGAGCGCCCAAATAGAATTGGCTTAATTTTTGCTTAAAACAAAATAATAATGAACAAAATAGTATATATCCTAATGTTGGCAATTGTTGCCTCAAGCTGCACCCGAGTGCCCATTTCTGGTAGAAGACAAAATACACTTGTTAGCGAAACCGAAATGCAAAGTATGAGTACTACCGAGTACCAAAAATTTTTAAAAGCAAATAAATTATCTAACGATGCAAAGCAGGTAGAAATGGTAAAACGTATAGGCAACAATATAGCAACCAATATTACTGCTTTTTTTAAAACATACAAAGACGGTAAATATTATAAAAATATTTCTACTTACCAATGGGAATTTAATGTTGTAGAAGATGCTACTGTAAATGCATGGTGTATGCCAGGTGGAAAAGTTGTTGTATATACAGGCATACTTCCAATTACCCAAAATGAAAATGCCCTTGCCGTTGTAATGGGACACGAAATAGCGCATGCCGTAGCCAAACATGGTAATGAGCGTATGAGCCAACAAATGAAAGCCCAAGCATTAGGCACTGTTGTATCTGTGGCTGTGGCAGGCAGCCCGCAAGTTACACAAGATATATTTAATGTTGCATTTGGCGTATCAGGTAATTTAGCTATGTTAAAATATAGCAGAACCCACGAAACAGAAGCCGATAAATTAGGCTTGGTATTTATGGCTTTAGCAGGCTACGACCCCAACGAGGCAGTCCCTTTTTGGGAGCGTATGAGTAAATTGAGCGGCAATGCTAAGCCTCCACAATTCTTAAGCACCCACCCAAGCGATACTCAACGTATAAAAGACCTACAAGCTTGGATGCCAGAAGCTTTGAAATATTATACCAAAAAAGCGGGGTAAATAATTTCGATTTTTTAAATTTTTGATTTTCGATTTTTGGGATACTTATTTTTTTTATTTTAAATTAATGCAATTTACCCTTTCCGAAAACAACCTTCAACCCATTATTCAAGAAGTTTTAGAGAGACTAAAATCGGCTAACACGCTTTTATTGATAGGTAATTTAGGGAGTGGTAAAACCACGTTTACAAAACAATTGTTGCTGCAAATGGGTGTAAAAGAAACGATTACAAGCCCCACTTTTAATATTGTAAGTGAATATATATTGCCAAATGGAAAAAGTGTTTTTCATTTTGATTTGTACCGTATAAAAACCATTGACGAGCTATACCAAATAGGATTTGAAGAAATGGTTTTTTCGGATAACATAAGCATTATAGAATGGCCTGAAATTGCTGAAAGCTTATTGCCTGAAAATGCAATTTCTTTACAAATAGAATTATTTGAAGATATGAGAACTTATACATTGAGTTAAACCCAAATTCAGCAATAGAATTGCTGAATCGAATAACAAATTGCAAATCA
>CAZDGF010000102.1:0-6837 GCA_964505065.1 uncultured Chitinophaga sp. | reverse complement strand
ATATGCTGCAAATATAATAACTTTTTTTAATTTATGAATGTTTACGGATATACAGAAAAAAATTAAGGAATTTAACGTAAAGGTAATTTTTTATTTATATTTTTGCATTTTCTTAGTAAAAATGAATTTTCAAGTTTCAGAAAACCAAACAATGATTAGGCAAATGTGTAAAGATTTTGCCGAAAAAAATATTCGCCCACATGTAATGGAATGGGACGAAAGCCAAATATTTCCAGCCCATGTATTTCATGAAATGGGCAAATTAGGCTTAATGGGTATTTTAGTACCCGAGGAGTATGGTGGCGCTGGATTAGGTTATTTTGAATATGTAGATGCAATAGTAGAAATTACCAAAGTATGCAGCTCTATTGGTTTAAGTTTAGCTGCTCATAATAGCCTTTGCACTGGTCATATTATGCAATTTGGCAACGAGGAGCAAAAGAAAAAATGGCTACCAAAGCTTGCCACTGGCGAGTGGATAGGTGCTTGGGGGCTTACAGAAGCCAATACAGGCAGTGATGCCTTGCGTATGAAAGTTACCGCAAAAAAAGACGGTAATGATTGGGTATTGAATGGGGCTAAAAATTGGATTACACATGGCATTAGCGGCAATGTGGCTGTGGTTTTAGCTCGTACAGGCGAATTGTTAGATTCGCATGGTATTACTGCATTTATAGTAGAGCGAGGCACACCAGGTTTTAAAGCAGGAAAAAAAGAAAATAAATTGGGTATGCGTGCAAGCGAAACTGCCGAAATGGTATTTGAAGATTGCAGAGTGCCCGAGGCAAATATTTTAGGCGAAATAGGCGATGGCTTTGTGCAAGCCATGAAAATATTAGATGGCGGAAGAATTTCAATTGCTGCTCTTTCTTTAGGTATAGCAAAAGGCAGTTATGAAGCGGCATTGAAATATGCACAAGAAAGAGAGCAATTTGGCAAACCAATAGCCGAGTTTCAAGCAATAGGCTTTAAATTAGCAGATATGGCAATGCAAATAGAAGCAGCAGAATTGTTAATTAACGAAGCATCGCATTTAAAAAACACAAAACAAAATGTAACCAAAGTATCGGCAATGGCTAAGTATTATGCCAGCGAAATATGTGTAAAAGTGGCTACAGATGCTATTCAAATATTTGGAGGCTATGGCTATACTAAAGATTTTCCTGTAGAAAAATTCTTTAGAGACAGTAAATTATGTACCATAGGCGAAGGCACTTCCGAAATTCAAAAATTAGTTATTTCAAGAAGTATTTTAAAATAATTTTTTGTTTTTAATATTTATTACTACATTTGCAATCCCAAATAAAATTATAATAACAGTATAATGATATACATAAGCGTAAAAGACAACGAAAATTTAGACAAAGCATTAAAAAAGTACAAAAAAAAGTATGAGAAAATTGGCATAATGAGAGAGTTAAGGTCTCGCCAAGCTTTTGAAAAGCCATCTATTACACGTAGAATGGAAGTAAGAAAAGCAGCATACCGCCAATTCTGCCAAAATGCAGATGCAGTTTAATTTTTTGTAAAATTAAAAATATTTATTAATTTAGCGTCCGATTAACTTATGTTATCGGACGCTTTTTTTATATCGCAATTTGAAACCTATCTGAAAGCGGAAAAAAAAGTTTCTGTTAATACAACTACTGCTTATATTCATGATATTAAACAATGCTTTGAGTACATATTTAAAATTTTTGAGATAGATAATATTCAAGCTACTTCACATTTTCAAATCAAAAGTTTTTTAGCGCATTTAATGTCAGAAAAAATAGATGCAAAATCTGTAAACAGAAAAATATCATCTTTAAAAACCTATTACAAATATTTGTTAAAACACCAATTGGTTGGTATTAATCCGATGCTAAAGGTAAGCTCCCCAAAAATGAGTAAAAAATTACCTGTTTTTATTGAACAAACTAAAACCATTGAAATTTTAGAAGAACTACAAGAAAACGACAATAAATTGGCTAAAGATATTTTTACAACTTTATATCAAACAGGCATACGTTTGAGCGAACTTATCAATCTTAAAAAAAGTAATGTAGATATACCAAATGGCACCATAAAAGTATTGGGTAAGCGAAATAAAGAACGCATTATTCCAATTACAAACGAGCTAAAAGAAGTTTTAGAACCCTATGTTTTATCCGATAATTTAAGTATTTGGACGTTTACAACGGCTAAAGGCGAGCAATTATATCCTAAATTTGTTCAACGAATAGTAAAAGAAATAATGAGCCAATATACTACCTATAGTAAAAAAAGTCCGCATGTATTAAGACATACTTTTGCAACCCAATTGCTAAACAATGGTGCAGACTTGAATGCTATAAAAGAATTACTTGGTCATACTAATCTTTCTGCCACTCAAATATACACACACAACAATATAGAAAACTTAAAACAAATTTATAAAAAAGCGCACCCAAAAGGTGAATGATTCATAACAAACAAACTTTCTCAAATTTTTAACCTTAAAAAAACAACACAAGTATTATGGAAATTGTATTTCAAAACACAAACTTTAAAGCCGACAAAAAATTGCTTGAACTTATTGAACAAAAACTTAACAAGCTAAGTCATTTTTATGATAAAATAATAGATGCCAATGTATATTTAAAAGTGCAGAAAACGGAAGATAAGGAAAACAAAATATTAGAAATAAAACTAAATGTAAGTGGCACTTCCCTATTTGTTGAAGAGCACGACAGAACTTTTGAAATAGCTTTAGATAAAGCAGAAGATGCTTTAAAAGGGCAATTGATTAAATATAAACAAAAAGTAGCACAAGCTTAAAATAAAAAAGGGGATTTAAAAATCCCCTTTTTTGTACCCCCTCCAGGAGTCGAACCTGAATCAAATGTTTAGGAAACATCTATTCTATCCATTGAACTAAAGGGGCAAATTAATTTAGTTGCGAAATTATAACATTTTAAGGTTATAATTAATATTTTTTAGCTTTAATACTATGCTATTTTACTTCCTGCTTTGGCAAATTCGGCTGGTTGCATTAGTTTTAAGCTACCATCTTCGTTTTCGGCTAATAGCAACATACCATTGCTTTCAATGCCTTTAATTTTTCGTGGTGCAAGATTTGCCAATACACATACTTGTTTGCCAATTAAACTTTCAGGTGTAAAATGTAAGGCAATGCCAGAAACAATGGTGCGTTGTTCGAAACCCAAATCTACTTTAAATTTCAATAATTTATCTGCTTTTTCTACTTTTTCGGCTTCTAAAATAGTGCCAACACGCAAATCTATTTTTGCAAAATCATCAAATGTAATAGTTGGTTTTAAGTCTATTTCATTGGTTTCAATAGCTGTTGCAGTTGCTGTATTTTCTTCCATTTTTTGTTTTGTAGTTTGTAGTTTTTCTATTTGTTGGTTAATTATGTCATCTTCTATATTAGAAAATAAATGAACAGGTGTTCCAATAGCATGCCCTGCTTGCAACTGTTCAAAATTGTCTTTATTGTAATTTCCTTTTTCAAAATTTAAAATACTGTATAATTTTTTAGCGGTAAAAGGCATAAATGGCTCCATCCACCAAGCCAAATGAGCGGCTAATTGTAAGGCATGGTACATAACAGTATCTGTAAGTTCTTGGTCGGTTTTTACCGTTTTCCAAGGTTCGTTGTCTGCCAAATATTTATTGCCTGCACGTGCAATATTGATATACTCGGCTAAGGCATCTCTAAATTTAAAATTTTCAATATTATTGGTAATGGCAATTTTACATCTTTCTAATTCAGCCATTAAATCAGTTTCTTTTTGGGTAGTTTGTTTTGGAAAAGGCACTTTTTCGCCTTCATAAAACTTGTGCGTAAGCACGGCAACTCTATTGATAAAATTGCCAAGTATAGCTACCAATTCACTATTGTTTCTTGTCTGAAAATCTTTCCAACTAAAATCAGAATCTTTGGTTTCAGGGGCTATAGCGGTTAAAACATAACGCAAAACATCTTCTTTGCCTTCAAAGTATTTAACATAATCTTCCATTTCTACACTCCATTGGCGGCTGGTACTCATTTTATCGCCTTCAAGGTTTAAAAACTCATTGGCAGGTACATTATCAGGCAATATATATTTATTTGTTCCCTTTAGCATAGCAGGAAAAATAATACAATGAAATACAATATTATCTTTACCTATAAAATGAATTAAACGGGTATCTTCTTCTTGCCACCAAGTTTTCCAATCGCTTGCTTGTACATTTTTTAAAGTTGTATTTTCGGGGTAAGCATATTCTATTTTGTTTTCTGCCAGTTCTTTAAATAAAGCTTTGGTAGCAGAAATATAGCCAATTGGTGCATCAAACCATACATACATTACCTTGCCTTCGGCATTGGGTAATGGTACTTTTACACCCCAATCCAAATCGCGTGTCATGGCTCTTGGCGATAAGCCGCCATCTATCCAACTTTTGCTTTGCCCATACACTGTATTTTTCCAATCGTTTTTATGCCCTTCTACCAACCATTCTTTAAGCCAAGGTTCATAATTTTGAAGAGGTAAGTACCAGTGTTTGGTTTCTTTTAAAATGGGGGCATTGCCCGAAAGTGTAGATACAGGATTTATTAATTCCGAAGGACTTAATGTTTTGCCACATTTTTCGCATTGGTCGCCAAAGGCATTAGTGTAAGCACAATTAGGACAAGTGCCTTTAATGTATCTATCGGCTAAAAAAGTATTGGCTTGCTGGTCAAAATATTGCTCGCTTACCTCTTCGGTAAACAAACCTTTGTCGTACATTTCTATAAAAATTTCTTGGGCAGTTTCGTGGTGCAGTTTATCGCTTGTGCGGTGGTAAATATCAAACTGAATACCCAATTGTTCAAAATTTAATTTCAGCAAAGCATGGTATCTATCTATAATGGCTTGGCTTGTTGTACCCTCTTTTGCTGCTTGTATAGGAATAGCTGTTCCGTGTTCATCGCTACCGCAAATAAATATAACATCTTTACCCATGTTGCGTAAAAAGCGTACATAAATATCGGCAGGTAAATAAGCACCTGCAATATGCCCAATATGTTTGGGTCCATTGGCATAGGGCAGGGCAGCGGTAACAAGGGTTCGTTTAAAATCTGTCATAAAAAATGAAAGGGCAAAGTTAAATGAAATGTTTAGTTCAATAAATAATAATTTAAATTGAATTAGGGAAGCATCGAAAAGGTCATTCCGTAAATTTTGGCTTTGCAAAATTATACGGAATCTGAAGTATTTAAAGATTCTGAATCTTTTTTCAGAGCATCCCGCATATGCGGGACAGAATGACGCTAAAATTAGAACTATTAACTTAACCCAAACTTAAGGTAATTTAATTCCTCTTGTGTAAAACTTGTGCCTTCATTGCCATAAAATGCCAATAATTTTGCATCAATGAAATTTTTTATAGACACAGCAAATTTAGCCCAAATAAAAGAAGCTAAAGATTTAGGTATATTAGATGGTGTTACTACCAATCCTTCGCTAATGGCTAAAGAAGGTATTGTGGGTACAGAAAACGTAATGGCACATTACAAAGCTATTTGTGATATTGTGGGCAAAGGCGATGTAAGTGCAGAGGTAATTTCTACAGACTATGAAGGCATGGTAGCCGAAGGTAAAATATTGGCAGCTATTAATCCTAATATAGTGGTAAAAGTGCCTATGATAAAAGATGGTATTAAAGCCATTAGTTGGTTTACAGCCAATGGTATTCGTACCAATTGCACATTGGTATTTAGCGCAGGGCAAGCCATATTGGCGGCTAAAGCTGGGGCAACATACCTTTCACCATTTATTGGCAGAGTAGATGATATAAGCTGGGACGGTATGGACTTAATTGCCCAAATAGCCCATATCTATAATACTCAAAATTATAAAACAGAAATATTAGCAGCCTCTGTGCGTAATCCATTGCATATTGTAAAAGCGGCAGAATGTGGTGCCCATGTGGTAACCTGCCCATTAGATGCTATCTTAGGGTTGTTAAATCATCCGCTAACGGATATTGGTTTAGCTAAATTTTTAGCCGACCATAAAAAAGCGAATGGTTAGTTAATAATGAACAATTAAGAATGAATAATTAACCCAAATAGTAAAAATTATTTGGGTTTTTATTTTTTAAATTTTTAATAAAATTCAATATTTTTGCATCCTTAAAACATAATTTATATGGGAAAAAGAGAAGAGATTTTAAAAGATATTGTATTTGATAAATTTACAGCTTTTAAGCACGATAAATTGACTTTTAAAGAACTTGAAAACACTGAATTTTTTAAAATTGCTTTTGATACTTATATAAAATTAGATGGTCAATTAGAAGTTTTGCCAATAAATTATGGTTCTTGGGATATTTCTACTAAAGACTTTATTATAGAGTTAGATGAAGAACGTCATTTTAACAGATATAGATTAGAAACATTGAGTTCAGGAATCTATGATAAATATACTAATTTTTCTGTTGATAATTATAAAAAAAATTGTCAAAACCAAGAAAAACAATGCTTAAGTGCTGCAAGTTGGGGGAAGAATTGGAAAAATGATTCTACGGAAAAAATGTTTTGTAAAAGTAATATAAATGGAAATTTGTCTGGAAATGGTAGTTCACGTTGGCGACAAAGAGCTTATTATGATTTTTTAAAAGATATAACAAGTATTATTAGAAATATTCCCATATTTAGAATATCAATCTACGACAAGTTTCGAGATAAATCTATTGAAAGTATTTTAAATAGTAATGATTACAAAACTATTAACGATTTTTTTAATGAATTTAAAAAGCAACTTTGAGTAAAATTTTTCTGTATATCCGTAATTAATCATATTCCAGTAATATTAGCAATAACAA
>CAZDGF010000101.1:6190-7285 GCA_964505065.1 uncultured Chitinophaga sp. | reverse complement strand
ATGATTTACAATTTGTTATTCGATTCAGCAATTCTATTGCTGAATTTGGGTTTAACTATTATGGACGTAACATTAAAAAATGAAAACACAATTTTAGATACAGGCATTACCAAGAAATATTTTAAAATGTTGCCTTCTATTTATTTTAGTTATTCTCCCAAAGTTGGATACTTTAGTTTAAGGGGTACAAAATCTGTTGTATTTCCAACCCTTGCAGAGCTTATGCCTGTGTTAAATATCAATAACAATTGGCAACGCAATATTGGCAATGCAAGCCTTAAGCCGCAGGATAAATACAATATAAGTTTTTACAACAATATGAATAAAATGCGTTATTTTAAATCTATGGGTTTTAATTTTTCGGCATCTACCTATAATGATTATAAGGTGAATATTAATACATTAAACAACGAGGGCATTGTGGTTCAAATGCCTATAAACACCAATGGTAAAAAAGATTTTTTTACTTACTATTATGCCACACTAAAGCTATCCAAAAGTTTTGATTTTAACACCTCGGCAAATTATTTTTATAGCCATACCCCCACTTTTATCAACAATCAAAAAGCCTTTAATACAGCCAATAATGTATCTTTCTACCCTCGTTTTAATTATATAAAATCGGATAGTTTTGATATAGGCTTAAGTTTCAATTTAAACCAACAAAACAATGCCAATTCTTTAAACGAAAATTTGAATTTTAAACAATTTACATCTTCCTATAATTTTGATATAAGAGGAATATTGAAATGGGGAACAGAGCTAAGCACAAGTATAAACATAAACGACCAACGCAATGTGCCAAACGTAGGCAAACTTATACCCGTATGGAATGCCTACATACAACAGCCTTTGGGCAAAAAAAGCAATTACCATATTAAACTTTCGGCTTACGATATTTTGAAACAAAACATTAACATACAAAGAACAACCAATGCTGGTTATATTATTACAAGTACCAACAACCAATTGCAACAATATTTCCTGCTTACCCTTGTATATAAAATAAAAAAAATGGGCGGGGCAGATGATGATTTTAATTATGTGTATTAGGGGGAAGGGAGACATGGGGTTGGAAGATAGGGGATAGGAGAA
>CAZDGF010000101.1:0-6090 GCA_964505065.1 uncultured Chitinophaga sp. | reverse complement strand
AGGGAGACTTGGGGTTGGAAGATAGGGGATAGGAGAAAGGGAGACTTGGGGTTGGAAGATAGGGGATAGGAGAAAGGGAGACTTGGGGTTGGGGAGTTGGGGAATTTAAAGCCCCCTTGCTTTAGCAAGGGGCAATTAAAAATCAAAAATAGCCAAATATCCATTGCCCCCAGTTTCAACTGGGGGCAATCCAAAATCAAAAAAAATAGTGCATTCGTGGCAATTGAAAATCAAAAATCAAAAATTTTAAAAATCAAAAATTCTCCTTTCCCTCCTTATATGCCTTTATCAGTTGGGCAATATTGTCCAGGTCGGTAGGGGTAAAAGTGGCTATCATATCCAAAGGCGTTTCTGCAAAAGTGGTTTTTTGCAAGCCCAGTAAAGGATGCTTTGGGGGCAGCATTGTTGCCGTTTGGGGGCTTATGGTAAGCAAATCGTTTGGGGTGCATTGCAGCATTTCGCATAGTTTATATAAAGTATCCAGCTTTATGCTTTTTGCACTGCCTTCTATAAGGTCGGCAGCTGTTCGGTAGTTTATATTAAATTTGCTCAATAGCATTGCGTTAGGCTTTCTGCCCAATTTTTCAATCAGTTCTTTAATATACAATACAATCATAAGGCAAATATAGGTATAAATATATATTTTGGGTAATTAAATAAATATTTTAGGTAAGTAATTATGTATTTTAAAATTTATACTATGTATTTCAAAAAGTTAAATATATAAAATAGGTAATATAATATGTAAAATACATTTATAAATAGGTATTTTATAAATATAAATATGTAAATTAGGTAATTAAATATGTATTTTGGGTTATAAAATATGTATTTTATGTAAATTAAAGCTATTTGTATTTTTAAAATGAATGTTGTGTTTTTAATTCTTAATTATTCATTTTTTATTCTTAATTAATAATTTTATATATTTGCATTTTAACATTATAAAATGACAGATTTATTTGAAAATAAACTAAGTATGCTAATTAGGGTGCAAACAAACTATGCCAATCATGCTGCCGAACTTGCCATAATACCCATTGTAGGCACATTTAATGCCCAACTAACTGCAAATATAAACACCATACTAACCCTTGGCGGTCAAGTAGGCTTAGATATAACTGGCTACACCGCAGATAAGCAAGATAAAAAAGAAAAACTAATATTTGCCATACTTAAAATAAGCACAGCCTACACCATGTGGGCGCAAATAAATGGAAATACAACAGATGTGGAACGCTTTGGCTTAACCATAGCCACCCTAAAAGCCAAACGGGCGGGAGATTTATACACCTTTGCCCAAACCCTAAGCAGCACAGCCCAGCCCGCCCTTGCCCAGCTTGTCCCCTTTGGCATAGTGGCGGCAGATTTTACAACCCTAAGCGCAGCAGCAGCCCTATTTTTAGAAGCCATAGATACCCCAAATGTGCAAATAACCGAGCGAGCAGCCGCCAATAGAGCCATGAACGAGCTAATGAATACTACTATAAGCGAACTTTTAAGCAATTTAGATATAGCCATGAGCATTGTAGAATTTCAGCTGCCAACGGCTTATGCCACCTATAAAAAAGCCCGCCATATACAAAAAGTAGCTGTGCGCAAAAAGCCAAATTATAACGAAGATATAGCCCCCGCAGCAATAATGGTGGTAGAGGAGCTGCCATATAAAGCCTCAAGGCTAATAAGCATAACCAACACAGGCAATAGCATAATAACCCTATCGCTAAGCAATATGCCCAACCAAATGCAAGGCACAAATGTATTATTACACCCAAGCAAAAGCAGCACCCGCCTTAGCAGCACCCTAAATGCCGATACCAACAGCAATTTTATATTGGTGCAAAATATAGACACCGAAAAAGCAGGCAGCTTTAAATTGAGTTTTGATAAATAGGGGGTGTAAGATTTAGGAATTTTGGTATATTTACTTTTTTTTTGAACAATTATATAATATGCAACAAAAAATAACAGGAGCAGATGGCATAAAATTAAAACCACTTATTGAAGTAAAAGAGGCATTAAGTAAAATAATAAACCAAAAATTTACTTTTAATACCATAGCAGAAGAAAATAGCTATTATAGTCAACTATTATTAGCCACAGAGGCTTTTGGCGGCAAAGAGTTAATAGCCAATAAACAAACCAGAAATTTACTATTAAATATAAAACATATAGAATTGGATTTGCAAATTAATTGGCACAAAGAAATAAAAAGAATATTAACCATAGTAGAGCAAAAAATTGATTTTTTGCAAGCCATAAATTAAAAATATATTTGTAACACAATGGTTAGTGTCCGCACCACCCATTTTTTTTACAATATCTGCAACCCACCCCCGCTATGCCTACACAAAACCGAATAGGCAGAGGGTTTTATTTTTTGGTAGGGAGTAAGAGAAACAATAAAGTTTTTAAATTTTTGTTTCCAATATTTCATAGGTTTGTTTTTAAATTGAAATTTTAATATTTCATCAGATGTAAATAAAAAATCTTCATCTATTACTTCATATCCTTCACTTTTTAATAAAAATTTAAATAACGATGGTGTATATATATTAATATGTCCATAATCGAGATAATGCTTAATTTTTTTATCTACAAAAAAGCTAAAATCAATAGGCACTTCAAAATATTGGTATTCAGAAATTCTTGCAATCTCTCTCAACAATGTACGAGGGTGTTCTACATGTTCTATAACATGGCTGCAAGTAGCCAAAGTAAAAGATTTGTCTTTATGTGGAATAGTATATCCGTCAAATAATTTTATTTCTTTGAGTGATTGTAAATTTCTTTCCTGTATTTTTTTAATTCCAGATTCCGAAATTTCAAGCGCATACATATTGTTTGAAAAATTTGCTTTGTCTAAAAAATCAATAACAGAACCATCGCCAGCCCCTACATCAATATGGCTATCAATCTTAATGTTTTTACACAATTTTAATATGTTAGAAGATTTTTGTTTTCCTCCTAAATATCGCCATTGGTTATCCATTGTTTCATATTGTGCAGCATATTTTTCTTTTACTGATTGATTGATACTTTCCATAATTGCAAACATAATTAAAATGTTTTAGAGTTTTTGAAAATTTGAAATACAATTCAATTATATTATATTTGCTTCACTTTGAGGGTATTTTTTATCATATTGTTATTTAGTTTGGGTAATCTATATGCTCAAAATTCTACAATTCAATTAACATTTGAACAAAATTGTCAAACAGTAGGCTATAAAAATATAGATAGCAATAGCAATGTTTTAGTAGCAAATAAACTCAATGGTTCAAGTAGCGAAGTTATAATTACAAAAATTGGTATCAATCAAAATATTATTTGGAGCAAAAGATATAGTGTTGCGTATAATTCGCAAAATAGAGCGCATAGTTTTATTGTAGATAGAGATAATAATTTTGTAATAGTTGGTGCAGTAATAGGTATTTCATCTTTTGTATTAAAGGTAAATGGAAGCAATGGAAATGTAATATTTACTAAAAGTGTTTTTTGCAAAAATGGCTCAAACTCTGATAGATTTTTTAGAATTTATCAAATGGGTAAATCCTTTTCAGATGATTATATAGTTGCAGGTACAATAAATTACCCCGATAAGCATATTGTTGCAAGAATAAAAAGTAATGGCACAATAGATTGGTGTAAAGAATTGGATATTGATAATCAACAAGAATTGGTTTATGCTATTTCAGAGGTAAACAATGGCGATATTTTAATAGGTGGTCATTTTAAATCAGGCAATTTCGACCATGGATTTATCCGCCTCGATGCCTCAAATGGTAATTCAATAAATACAATTAAGTATGATATTTCTTCAAATGGGGCTTCAAATGGTGGTTTTGATGGCTCTGTATCTATTAAAGGTACAAATTATATAGCATTTGCAACAATTGTAAATGGTAGTGGCATAGATAGGCAAGGGGTAGTTGTGTATAATACACAAACAAATGTTATAGATAAAATTCAATTATACGATATAGGCAATGGTGCAAGAGGTATTTCAATTGCTTACAATGAAACTACAGAAAAAATATTACTTGGAGGTGCTTATTCAAATTCTGGCAACAACAATGTTTTTATTGAAGAAATAGATGTAAATGATTTAACCAAATGCAATACTTATATTTTTAAAGACATAGATTATGGCGCAAATTCTACAGGTGTTGGTTTTATAGATTTTGATAAATATGGCGATATGATAGCTTCCTCGTATTATGCCAATAATAGCAATTTAAACAATTCTAAATTATTATATGGTACTTTTAATTTAAGTAAAAGTAATTGCATAAAAAAGGTTTCTACTTCAATGGTTTCAAGTACTGTGCCTTCATCAAGCAAACCTACATTAAGTATTGCAAGTTATCCTACTTTTGGCAATCAAAATACTTTAGTTAATAATGCAGATTACACCCTTACCACCCTTTGTCAAGACGATTGCATACCCACCAAAAAACAATTTGGCATAAGCACACCCAAAAGCCAAGATACCGTATGCTATAATACAGCCTATAATTTGCCTGTAAATATTACCCATAATACCCTTGCCTCTGCCATAAAATTTGTACTATACAAAATGCAAAACGGTAGCTATATGCGTATAGATAGCCTTACAGCTATAAGCAATATAACCTTTAGCATACCCTTTAGCCAAGCTGCCAACCAATACCGCATTATAGCACTGCAAAAATGCAGCTTTAACGATACCCTATATTTTACCCTTATAAAATACCAACTGCAAGCCGCAGCCCCCAGCAGCAGCCTATACCTTTGCCAAAACCAAAGCATAAGCCTACAAAGCAGCGTACAATATAATGGCAGCGCAGCCATACAATACACTTGGAAAGATAGTGCCACAGCCGCCACACTTGGCAATGCCAATACCTTAAACATTATAGCCCCTGCCAATAAAACCATATTTATGCAAGCCTCAGCCTATTGCGCAGCCCCCATTGTGGCTACATATAGGCTATATGTAGCTCCCATAGTAGCAGATAGCCTAATATTGGCATTGCACAATGGCTGCTCGCCCCTTGCCAATACGCTAATACACCCTACAACCGTAGGCACAGCCAATGCCCATAGCCCCTTTGTGTGGCAATGGCTTATTGGGGCAAATAACTTATACAACACCCCCTCCGAAGCCAGCAAGGCAGAGGGCAATATACCGCATACCTTTGCCCAAGCAGGCAAATATACCATAGCCGTAAATATGCGCTTGCCCAATGGCAAAATATGCAAAACCTATACAGATACAGTAAGAGTATGGCAAACAGCCGTAGCCCAATTTTATATAAACCCAGCCATAATAGACATTGGCGATAGAGAGGTGCAGTTTATAAACCAAAGTACCAATGCCATAGCCTATACTTGGGCTATTAGCGATAGTAGTTTTTATACCGCCAATTCGCCCATACATACTTTAAAACAAGCAGGCAGCTTTAGCGCAAGGCTTATAGCCTATGGGCAGCGCAATTGCAATGATACATTGGTAAAAACATTGGTAGTAAACCAAGAGTTTAATGTAATGTTGCCCAATGCCTTTAGCCCCAATGCAGATGGGGTAAACAATGTATGGGCGCCCTATATTGCAGGTGCGCACAATGTAGAAATGGAAATATACAGCCGCTGGGGCGAGTTGCTATACAAATGTGCGGGCAACTGCGCTTGGAATGGGCATTACAAACAGCAGCTATGCGAAGATGGGGTGTATATGTACATACTAAAAGTGCGCAGCAAAAAACTACAAACCTATAGCTATAAAGGCACATTGCATTTGCTTCATTAGTATTCTGCTGCTACTTCGAGTAGGAATCCCGCACGTGCGGGACAAAGCCAAAAATTACTCGACATTACAGATACTATTGTCACTTCGAGTAGAAAATTAGCTTTGGAATTTTCGTATCGAGAAGTGGTTGAGAGTATTTATTTTTGCCATTGTTGGTCTTATGACCAACAATTTTTCAAACACCAAAAAAACAAAACGGAACAACCCTTACAGAAGATGTTGGAGATAACTCCAACATCGGCTATAAATATTTGGGACAGCAGCGGTGTTAATTTTGTAATTAGGCACAAGCAAAATTT
>CAZDGF010000100.1:0-7293 GCA_964505065.1 uncultured Chitinophaga sp. | reverse complement strand
CGTTTGGTAGTAGTATTGATGAAATGAGTTACTCTTCGGATACAACGAACAAGTATAGGTACGGCTTTAATGGAATGGAGCTAGATAATGAAACCTCTGTAGAAGGTGGGCATTATGATTTTGGTGCAAGGATATATGATAGTAGGACTGGTAGGTGGTTGGCATGTGATAAAAAACAAGGAAAATACCCTGGATATTCACCGTATAATTATTGCGCAAATAATCCCTTGCTTTTTGTTGACCCTGATGGAAACGAACTACACGTTAGCATGTATGGTGCTGGAGATGTGCAAAATTGGAATATATTTAAAAGCATAATTGAAAGTAGATTTAACAGCCTAATAACTATAAGCTATACCGAACATGAGCGAAAAATATATCTTTCAGGAGAATATGAAAAAAATGATGATGGAACATTTAAATATGAAAATAGAAATGGCAAATTATATCGTATTCCTGCGTTTGTTGTAGAAAAATATTATAAAGTAAATATGGCAATTGATGATGTAGCTCTAAGAAATAAAGCAATAGCAAGTCTTCCAGAAAACTCTTCGCCCGATGCTATACAAACTGCGGTTGATAAATTAAAAAAAGAATTAATTTCGGGTAATACATATTCGGAGTTAAATTCAATGATTTCAAGCCCAATCATATCAAGATATAATTTTACATCTCAATCGTTTGGTGCATTTGCGGGTCAAAATGGAGGAAGTCAAGGTATATCACCAGGTATAATTAATCAATACATGGGAATAGAAGGGTTAGGTGCATTCACATTACTTTTACACGAGTTGTCAGAGGGCTTTACATTTGCTACAAATAAGGCATATAATGGCAATCCGAATAATACAGATAAAAAATCATTGACTTATGTGACTTGTCATCTTGCAGCTATCAAAGCTCAATGTCAGGATTTAGGGTTAGTGAATATGACTGTAACAGAAGATCCTGAAGTATTTGGAGGACAATTAATGAATGTCGGAGGAGAACTCAATATTAATACTTATAAAACAGGTGCAAACGGAATGATTGAAAAAACAACTTATTCAATACATATTGATAAAGATGGGAACGTAGCAAATCACCCAGTTGATGGTAAGCCATATACTGCTACCACAACCCAAATAACAAAACAACAATACAATACTGAAGTTAAAACTTATGAAGATGCTGCAAAAAAATCTAGTGAATAAAATTAGTCTTTTTATAATTTTATATTTTATTGTTTCTTGTAAAACATCTAATGTAGGCAAAATAAAGGCTAGCAAGTTTTTAAATTGTGCTACACTTTCTAATAATAAGAAATACAGCGTTCAAGAATTAATAAAAAAATTACATGATTCTAGTTTCTGTGTTTCTGAGGATAAACAATGTTCAAAATGTATAATGAGTATTATGATTACACTAGGGAAAAAGTATAATTGCCGTTTACATTATAATTGTGATTTTATAGGATGTTTTTATCCTGATATGGCTATTTGGCGAAGTGATGCAAGTGTTTACAGGTATGATTTGAGAAAATTAATGCATTTCTCACATTTTAAAGACTCAACTGAATATATTAATAAGTATCACAAACCATTTGCAGTAACTGATAGTATTAATATTGTAAAATATGCCAAATACCATAAATTGAACCCGATTAATTTAGAGCCAATATTTTCAGAGGGTTGAGTAGTGGTAATGTTCCAGATTAGGGGATTTTTAAAAATAGTATCTGAAATGCAATAAAATTAGGGGTACAATAAAATAAAGCAAAGAAAAAAGATAGCCAGTAGGCTATCTTTTTTCTTTTAAGGGTTTTAAAGCATCTTAAAATGAATATCTTCGTACTTAATGTTTCAGATTAGGGGATGGAAAAAATAGAATGTAAAAACTGTAATAGTAATTGTGTAAAAAACGGCAAAACCGAAGCTCGTAGCCACAGCACCCCGAGACCGATGGCTGCCCTGCAAGGGCAGGTGCGCAATGTAATGCAGCACGGCAGCGATAGCGAACCCAAAAGGGCGAGGAACAGGTGCCCTAACCAAATAACTTATAACCAAATAACCAATAACTTTTTTGCAAAAAAAAATGTAAATAAAGATGTTATTGCCCTTGCGCTAAGTGGGGTAAATACCTTAACTTTGAGCGACTATCTACAAAGTATTTACCAACACTTTGGCAGTACAGTGTACAGCAGCGTAATGGCAAGCATAGGCAGCAATATAACCATAAGGCAAGAGCTAACGGTAGATGAGTTACACATTTACGGCAGTAGCAGGCATGGTATTTATAAACCTAAGACTAAGTTATTAGTGAATAGTTATCGGTTAAATGATTTAACAACTGCGCTAGATAGTACGTATGCTACGGTGAATTACCATTATTTTAAAAGGACACTAAGCCTAAAACAGTATGAACTAACTAACCATTTGGGTAACGTTTTAGCTACGGTACTTGACCGCAAAACTGCTGTGATTGATAGTTTAGGTTCTGATACACTGCTTTATTACAAGGCTGATGTGAGTACTGCGGGCTTGTATTATGCGTTTGGTAGTGCGATTAAAGAGATGTCGTATAGTAGTGATACGAGTAATAAGTATCGTTATGGTTTTAATGGCGAGGAGCGCATGGATGAACTAAGTGGTGAAGCTATGGCTTACGACCTTGGTGCACGTTTTTATGATGGACGATTGGGTAAAATGTTTAGTATTGACCCCTTAGAAGCTATGTACCCTTGGCAAAGCCCTTATGCGTATTGTAATAATAGTCCTGTAAGTATTGTTGATATTAAGGGGATGGGTGGAGATCCTGTAAAACATAAGGTGCAAAGTGGTGAGACACTTGGTGCTTTAGCAAAAAAACATGGTACAACAATAGATGCAATTAAAAAACTAAATGAAGAATTAATTGATTGGAGTGCTGATAAACGCACTGGAGATAAAAAAGATTGGATTTATACTGGGGAAGAAATATTAATACCTAATAATAGTGTTAGTGTAGAAACTACAAATTCATCTTCTTCTACGACTATAGATATTGATGGAGCGCTATCAGAACTATATAAGAAAAAAAAGAGCTTAGGATGTGATAATACATCAAGTTCGAGGTGTTCAACAATATGCGAGGATATTGGAAATTTGGTAGAATTGGAAAGATGGCTTTCTCTAGATATAGGAAATGGGCAAGTATTATTGCCTAGAAATAAACTGCTTGATCTTTGGGAAAAAAGAGAAATTCAAACTGAAGATGGTAAATTCTATGTAAATGCAGATGGATATATAGATGGAAGAGCGCCAACTCAATTGGTATTTTGGCCAGCTATGTTTATGGAAGGACCTCTGCTTTTAGAATCGTTTTCAACTTTAGAAAAAGTTACTATTGCAGGTAATTTGCTGAATGTAGGTAAGTTTTATAAATTCCTTAATGGGTTTAAAGATATTGGACATTTTAGTAATCATGCAAGCTCAATTATGAAGGTATTAGGGAAGAATTCACTTAATTTTAAAGAATATATGATAATGGCAAATGATGTAATAAAAACTGGAAAATACAGTAAAACAATGAATGGATATTATAAAGCTATTCCAGGTTCTACAAATTGTTATTTTGTAGGAATGACAAGTGATTTAATGAATATAACAACTTTTCATATTAAAGGATTAAATAAAATTAAATGAAATACTATATTTTAGAGCAAGATGAATTAGCATCAGAATTCATTGTAAATATTGTTGATGAAGAAATAAGTTTTAACGTCTTTTGTCATCCATATGAAGATATTAATTTTATTACCAAGTTGGAAAATATCGATTTTAGTTGTCTTTTAACTCAACTACTACCGCCAAAATCCGATTTATCAAGAAATAGTATAGAAAAAAACGATGTGTTTGAACATAGAATTTGTGGGAAATTAATTGATTTAAATATTATCAAAATCAATAATTATAAATTTTTTCTTGATATTGAAATAGATAGAGAATTATTGAATAAGTTTATAACAATTAGATGTGAACGAATTGATTTATTAAGCGAGGCCGGTAATGTTCCAGATTTAGTGATGGACTAGGTAGTGTTCAAAATAGTGCTTTTTTAAAATTAAAATTGTAAGTAATTAAAATAAGACATAAGAAAAAAGATAGCCAGTAGGCTCTATCTTTTTTCTTATAGGGGTTTATAAAAATACTTCTCGATATGAAAAATGCGAAGCCATTTTCCTACTCGAAGTGACATTACGGTTGCAATGGAATACTAAGAATATGTGTGATACTGTCAGCTTCTGTCAGCTTCCCATAATTAGGACAGTTCAAAAGTAGGCATTTTTGTTTTTGATTTTGTTAAATTATTTTTTAAAATGGTGGTGGTGTTAGTCGTGTTGGAATGTGGTAAACTCTTGTTAAGATTGTGCGGCTGTAGTTTTCCATATTTCAATACGAACTCTGTGGGTGTAAGGTCTTGCAATGAGTCATGAGGTCTTTCATAATTATAATGTAGCATCCATTTCAGGGTTTGTTCTTTGGCTTGTTGCAGGGTTTCAAAAGCATATCTATCTAACACTTCTCTTCTAAATGAGCCATTAAATCGCTCGATTAAAGTATTTTGAACGGGCTTACCTGGTTGAATATATTTAATTGCTATTTGGTTAGCATTGCACCATGTAACAAAGTTGATAGATGTAAATTCTGGTCCATTATCTACCCTTATTTCCATAGGTAATAAACCATCTTGTTTTAAGCTTTCAAGGGTTCTTACTAATCTTAAAGAACCAATGCCAGTATCTATTTCCATTGCCAGTGCTTCTCTATTAAAATCATCTATAATATTTAATACTTTAAAGGTTCTGCTATTATATAGTCTATCCATCATAAAATCTATGCTCCAAGTAATATTATGATGAATGGGTAATGAAATAGGTTGCTTTGGTCTTGGTGGCAAGCGTTTATGTTTTTTGCGTCTTAAATTCATCTTCAAATTAGTGTAAATACGATATACCTTTTTATGATTCCATTCTTTACCATGTTTGCGCAATATTTTATACATTTTCCAAAAGCCATAGCCTGGATGTTGGTCTGCTAACACATTCAGTTTATATATAATTTCTGTATCATCTTTTGTTGTGTTTTGATAATAATAAACCGAGCGAGATAAATCACTTAATTTGCAAGCCTGCTGAATACTTAACTTATAAACCGATACCAATTCAGTTGCTATTTGCTTTTTTTCAACAGGCTTTAAAACTTTTTTGACAATACCTCCTTCAAAGCATGGTGTTGCATACTTAAATCTGCATACATCTTTTTTAGCCGATTGTGTTCGTCTTCTAACTCTTTTAGGCGTTTCATGTCAGATGGCTCCATGCCGCCATACTTCTGCTTCCAGTTGCTAATAGTATTTCGGTTCACTTCATACTTTCTTGATAGCTCTCGTAGCGTTACACCTGATTCATGTTCTTTTAAAATCCGCTGGATTTCTGTTTCTGTAAATTTTTGCATCTTCTTTCTTTTTTGGGTTTAAAGTTAATTGGTTTTGCCTAATTATCTTTGTCCAAGTTTGGGGGAAGCTGACAATTATGGGAAGCTGACATTTTATAGTGCTGATTTTAAAGTCCTCTAATATGGAACACTACTACTTATAACTTCTAAAAGATTCTTTAAATACTTTCTCGTTTAAATCGCATGTTTTTAAAGAAATTATTTTTTTTTCTTTTAAAAATGATAAAGTACGTTCTTGCAATTGTTTATGTGTTAATGCTAAACTATCGGTTACTTCAAAAGCAACAGAGACAAATCCTTTTTCAATAAAACGCCATGTATTATTGGGCTGAATTCTTGCATAAATCAATTGTGCATCACCACCTCGTTTACTTTTCCCTAGCTTTAAATCAATTGTATCTTTTAGTTTTAAAGTAATAAACATTAATGCTTGACTCTTATCTTTAGTAATAAAAATAGTTGAATCTACTTTATAATTATTATAAATTGGGTATGAAGAATAGTGATATAATTTTTCAATATATATCCATGTATCAAGTGTAATTAAAAATTGATTGTACACTTTGCTATATATAGGTTTTGTAACAAAGTTTGACATGCTCTTTGAAACCATACATTCAATTTTTTTATCAAAATAATATCTGTTATTAAAAAACTTATTATTCTTGCAACTGCAAACTATCAAAAGACTTATTAAAAAAAATAGAGGTTTCATTATTTATATTTTTACCTTGGTTTTAAAATCAGTTCTGGAGCATTTTGTGTGGGTGGGTCATTAACTATTATTGAAGATTGATTATCAGTACAAATAGTCATACAATTAGAATCCCATGTTTTTGAACGCACATAGCCTTTCTCATCGGATTTAAAGTCAAATATTTTAGTATTTAATCCAACATTATGTCCTCCTCTATCGCCCATTATATCTTTACTCCATTTTGAATCACTCCAAACTACATATTCAGAAATATTTTTTATTTCTCCTAATTCTGTGCCTCCATTAGGTAACCACCAAGGATCGTTTGAGCTTATTTTATCTTCTGGATGTGAATATTGAACGCCTAATATTGAGGGAGGATGAATAATGTCTTTAGGTTGGTGTGGTGTTACATAATATGCTCCATCAACTTTATAACCTAATTTTATTAATTCTTCTGCCATTCCTGCTGCATAAGCTGCACCTTGACTATGACCTACTAACGTTATTGTTTCAATAATATTTCCACATTCATCTTTTTGCAATACAACTTTATTCTCTCGAATTTGTTGGTGTAATATTAATGCAGCTAATTTTCCTTCTGCCATTCTATCTTCTGCTTGCGAACGCATTCCATTTTCTCCATTTACATATCTTACATTATAATCATTCAAGGATTTCATAAAATTATCATCAATAGTTCCCCAATAATTATTATTTTTAAAATCTTTTCCATAATAATCCGATTCATAAATTTTTTCGCCACTTTTAGAACTAGCTTTATTATTTAATCCATCTTCTCTTATAAATCCATGAGCAAAAATTATCAATCTTCCATCAGGGTCTATTGCAATTATTGGCATATTCCCTACAAAATCATAGGGTGATACACTAGGATAAATAGCCATCAAAGGGTCTAAAGCCAACCACCTCCCCAACCTACTATCATAAATCCTCGCACCAAAATCATAAGCATCTGCAAAACTTTCTTGGTCTTTTTCATAACCTTGATACCCGAATCTATAAAGGTTGCTTGTATCACTACTATACGACATATCTTTAATAGCACTACCAAACGAAGCATAAGATATAGTAGTGTTTTGGCGCATTTTTGGTAAAACA
>CAZDGF010000099.1:0-7541 GCA_964505065.1 uncultured Chitinophaga sp. | reverse complement strand
ACTTTGAGTTACTTTACTTCCTTCTTCTTTTTTTATTTATTTAGGACGCTATTGTAATATTGTCATTTTTAGAAAAACAAGTAGATTTTATTGCAATTCAAAAAACGATTGTTATTTAAAAATTTGCATTTTTAAATAAATACATTACATTTGCAGTGTATTAAAAAATTGATTGAGGGGCTCTAAAAGCCCCTTGCTTGTTGTTTATGAGTTTGAATAATAAATTATCGCAATTGCTAAATGAGGTGCTACAACAGTATCCTGAGTTATTTTTAATTGATGAAAACCATAACCAAAGTTTTCATGAGTTTGTAATAGATGGCGATGCGCCAATAGGTATTGCCCAAATAGCAAGCGTTAGCCGCCAGCTGAATAAATTGGCAGAAGAACAAATACCTGCGGAGGAAAATTATAGCATAGATGTAACAACCCCTGGTGCAGATAGCCCATTAAAAAATATTAGACAATACAACAAACATATTGGTAGAAATTTTAATGTTATTTTAACAGACGAAAGCCAAATTTCTGCAAAACTACTGGCAGTAGAAAACCAAGAACTAACATTTCAATATTTTGAAAACCCCAAGCCTAAAAAAACAGAATTGCCTATTGAAAAAGCAATTCCATACAATCAAATAAAACAAGCACATATAATTTTATCATTCAAATGAGTAAAAAAGCAACAGCCGCTCCTTCGGCACAGGTAATGACAGTAAGAGGATTGGTAGAATCCTTTTCGGAATTTAAAGAATTTAAAAACATAGATAGAACCACGCTTATGCGTGTGTTGGAAGAGGTGTTTCGCAATATGTTAAAAAAACGCTATGGCGATGATGAAAACTTTGACATTATTATAAACACTGAACAAGGCGATTTAGAAATATTTAGAAACCGCCTAATTGTAGATGATGGCGAGGTAGAAGATGAAAATATACAAATAAGCTTAAGCGAAGCACGCAAACTTGAAGCCGATTATCAATTGGGCGAAAATGCAATTGACCAAGTGCCTATGGACTTTTTTGGTAGAAGAAATATATTAGCCGCTCGCCAAACACTAATGACCAAAATTATGGAACTTGAAAAAGATGAACTGTTCCGTAAATACAGCGATAGAGTGGGTGAAATAATGACAGGAGAAGTATATCAAATTTGGAAAAAAGAAATAATGGTATTAGATGATGATGGCAACGAACTATTGCTACCTAAAACCGAAATGATAGGCGAAGATTTTTACAAAAAAGGAGAGACTTTAAAAGCCATTATTCACGAGGTAAATATGATAAATGGCACACCTAAAATTATTCTTTCACGCACATCTCCAGTATTTTTAGAAAAACTAATGGAACTGGAAGTGCCAGAGATATTAGATGGCTTAATAACCATTAAAAAAATTGTGAGAGAGCCAGGCGAAAGAGCCAAAATAGCGGTGGAAAGCTATGATGATAGAATAGACCCTGTGGGCGCTTGTGTGGGTATGAAAGGCAGCAGAATACATGGTATTGTGCGCGAGTTGAGAAACGAAAATATAGATGTTATTAATTTTACCACCAATTCTACCCTATTTGTTCAAAGAGCATTAAACCCTGCAAAAATATCTTCTATAACGCTTGATGAAAATACCAAAAAAGCCAATGTGTTTTTACACCCCGACCAAGTAAGTTTAGCTATTGGCAAAGGTGGTTTCAACATCCGTTTGGCAAGCCGCTTGGTGGGTTACGATATTGAAGTGTATAGAGAAGATGTAGAATTTGACGATTCGGATATAGATTTAGAAGAATTTGCAGACGAAATAGATGGCTGGATAATAGACGAACTAAAAAACATTGGATTAGATACAGCCAAAGCAGTATTATCTTGTACCAACGATGACTTAGTGCGTAGAACAGAACTTGAAGAAGAAACAGTAGTAGAAATTAAGAAAATACTACAAGCTGAGTTTGAGTAATCTTTTAAGAACATAAAAAAAGGTTGGGAATTTATAAATTTCCAAGCTTTTTTTTCTAATACCCATACTTTTCTTTCCATCTATTTTTTAAAAAAGTGCGTATTTCATTTTCTCGGGCATTGTTGTTAGGGCTATAAAAAACCTTTCCTTCTATGGCATCTGGTAAAAATTGCTGCAAAATAAAATTCTGTTCATAATTATGCGCATAAGCATAATTTTTGCCGTAGTTCAATTCTTTCATTAGCTTTGTTGGTGCATTGCGCAAATGCAATGGCACAGGTAAAGCACCTGTTTTTTCTACCATTTCTTGCGCCATATTTATAGCCATATAAGCCGCATTGCTTTTGGGGCTGCAAGCCAAATAAGTAGCGCATTGCGATAATATAATTCTGCTTTCGGGCATGCCAATACTTTGCACAGCCGTAAGTGTATTGGTAGCCAATACCAAGGCTGTAGGGTTAGCATTCCCTATATCCTCGCTGGCTAATATCAGCATTCTACGGGCTATAAATTCTGGATTTTCGCCCCCTGCTATCATTCTTGCCAAATAATAAACGGCTGCATTGGGGTCGCTGCCACGCATACTTTTTATAAATGCCGAAATGATATTGTAATGCTCCTCTCCTGCTTTATCATATACAATAGTTTGATTTTGCAGAGCATGTTGTACGTTTTCATTGGTAATTTGAACTGCTACTTGCCCTTGCAAAGCCACCATTTCTATAATATTTAAAAGCTTGCGCCCATCGCCACCACTATATTGTAGTAAGGCTTCGTTTTCTTTAATACTGATTTGTTTTTGTTGTAAATAAGTATCTTTTTGAATGGCTTGTTCTGCCATTTGCAGTAATTCTTGTTTGCTTAATTCTTGCAAAATATATACTTGGCAACGAGAAAGCAAAGCATTGTTTACCTCAAAACTTGGATTTTCTGTAGTAGCTCCTATCAATAAAATAAAGCCAGCCTCTACAGCACCGAGCAATGCATCTTGTTGGCTTTTATTGAAACGGTGTATTTCATCTAAAAACAATAAAATTTTACCATTTTGTTTAGCATCAGTAATTATTTTTCTAACATCGGCAACACCTGCACTTATAGCACTTAACTGTATGTAAGGCAATGCCAATGTTTCGCTAATAATTTTTGCTAAAGTGGTTTTACCTACACCTGGAGGTCCCCAAAATAAAAGGCTTGGAATATTGCCATTTTCTAAAAGTTTACGCAAGGGCGCATCTTTACCCAAAAGATGTTGCTGCCCTATGTAATCATCTATTTTAGTGGGTCGTACTCTTTCTGCAAGTGGAATATTTTGGCGGTTTTCTGTCATCAAATTATTCAATTAAAAATTTTTGCCATTCTTGGTTGATGTATATGGTGTAAATGCCCTTGGGTAAATGTTCTATATTTAACATTATATCGCCAAAACATTCTTGTTTTTGAACTAATAATTTACCTTCAAAATTATAAAAGCCTATTTCATTTATACTTGGATGTGCTTTTATGATTAAATAATTATTAGAAATATATACTTTGAATTGATTAATATGATTTGGTTTGAGCAGAGTGCCAATATTTTTTTCAGTAATCCATTGCCCAATTTCTATCCTAAAAAGTGCAGCATTGGTATATTTTTCTTCAGTAGTTAGGTATAGTTGTTTGTCTTTAAATGTTACACTTTCATTTTGCCCCAATGTAAGTGCAATGCCCAAGCCAATTTTTCTTTTATTGCCATTAAAAAAAAGATTGTTTTTAAAATCCCACAACAAATGGATAAAACAAGCACCATTTTTTACATTATAACCCGTAAGCACAATTTTATCTTGAATTTTATTGGTACAAGCGCCTGTTATAATTCCGCCAACAGCCATAGTTTCTATGGGGGAAAGCGTGTAATTTCCTGCCTGTTTTGGCATTACATAATGTTTGGTATTGTTATCTACCCAATTTTTGCTAAATAAATGAATACTATCGCGCCATACACACAAAGCTTCCATATCAAAATTATGGTCTTCGTTTTTTAGGTTAAAGCTATCTTGGTCGGCATAATTAAAGCTAATGGCAGTGGCATTTACAGTATCTATTTTTTTTTTAAAATTCAAATCTGCTTTGTTGATAATCAGTATTTTTAAGTCGTTTCTATTGCCTGCATTATTGCCAAAATCGCCAATATAAATATGCAAAGAATCTTGGGTAATATCTTCCCAATCTTTATTTGCATAATTGCGAATAAAAATGCGGTGAATTATCTTACCTGATATGCTATCAAAAGCATATATCTCTGGCTTATTATCGCTATCATTATGTGTAAAAAACATACCTTTAAAATACAACAAACCGCTACTTTCTTTCAAAGTATCGTTCAATTTAGTACATACCACTTTTGGGGTATAATTTGTAGCTGCATAAGTGCAAGAGCCATCGTTTATAATAGCCGTATTGTCATAATTTTGCGCTTGTATATCTGTACAGCCCTTTTTTTGGGCTTGTGCATTTAAAGCAATAAAAAAAATTAATATTTTTATTATTTTCATTCTTAATTATTCATTTTTAATTATTAATTATTTACTCTTCATTGTATGGCGAATTGTTATTATCCGAAACTTCATTCCCCATATCTCGCCAAATATAGCCATGTTTGATATGTGTATTTGGTTTTAAATTATTGGTGTATAAATGCCCCGTACCCAAGCCTTGATAACCGCCAATATTCAAATTGGCAGTGTATTGTGCAATGGCATTTAACCCTATATTGCTTTCCAAGGCAGAGGTTATCCAATAGCCTATGTTTAGTTTTTGGGCTGTTTTTATCCATAAATCTGATTGTATAAAGCCGCCTAAAAGGTTTGGTTTTAATACAATATGCTGGGGTTTTATGGTTTTAAGTAATTGTAGTATTTCTTTTTCATAGCTTTTGCCTATCAGTTCTTCATCTAATGCAATAGCTATTGGCGATTTAGCACATAGTTCTGCCATAGCTTCTGTATTGCCTTGCCTTATTGGCTGCTCTATACTATGCAAGTTAAAGCGTTTAAGTTCTTTTAATTTCAATAAAGCGTCATCTGTGTTAAAAGCACCATTGGCATCTGTTCTTAAAATAAGCTTTTCGCCCCCTTTTTGTTGTCTTATAAATTCAAGTAATTTACATTCATCATCAAAATTTAACGCCCCTATTTTTATTTTTATACATTCAAATCCTTGTGCTATTTTTTGAACCACTTCTGCTTTCATAGCCTCTATTTCATTCATCCATACAAGCCCATTTATAGGAATACCTTGCCTACCTATGGCATAAAAATTTTGAAAAATAATTTTATTACCGCCATATTTTAAATCTAAAAGGGCGGTTTCTAATCCAAACTTAATGCTCGGAAAAGCACTAAAATTAAAACTTTCGGTAGATTTGCTGTTATTTATTTGGGCTACTAAATTTTCTAATTCTTTTTCGTAATTAGGTACATCATCTATACTCAAGCCAGCCAATGGCGCACACTCGCCTGTACCTTTTATATGCGGTGCTGCTTGGTTCCATATTTGCAATAAATAAATAGTGCGTGTGGTGTAGCTTCCACGGCTTGTAGTTGCAGGTTTTTTAAACTGCAATTTGTGTTTTGTTATACTTGCTTTTAATCCCACACTTTTTTTATTTTAAAAAATATACTTGACCAATGGCAAAAATAACACTTACAAAAAGCGTTAATAAAGACAATTTTTTCAATTGAATATTATAAGCCATTTTGTTTTCTGTTTTTGCTTTTTTAAGCGCTACAATATGTTTTAAAAACAAAGGCAAAAGCAATAAATAAGCCAATTGTAAAGGATGTTGGTATTGAAAAAAAACATAGATAAAAAAACATAATCCTGCACCTAAAAGTAAAAATACATGATAAGCTAAAGCCTTGTTATAGCCAATGTTTACAGGTATTGTACGCTTGCCTTTTGCTTTATCGGTTTCTATATCTCTTATATTGTTTACATTCAATACCCCAACACTTAATAAGCCAACAGCCGAAGCCACCCACCAACTATGCGAATTTACACTACCTGTTTGCAAAAAATAAGTACCCATAACAGCCAAATTGCCAAAAAAAAGATAAACTGCCATATCGCCTAAACCAATGTAACCATAAGGTTTTTTACCTGCGGTATAAAAAAAAGCTGCGGCTATGCCACCAATACCTAAAAGAAATAGAATTAAAAAATTACCATTCAATTTTTTTACAGCAATACTCAACAATAAAGTGCCTAAAATTAAACAAAAAACAACTAAAACTTTAATGGCTTTAGCCATTTTTTGTTCGCTTATTTGTCCGCTTGCCATTACCCTATCTGTGCGTTCTTGGGTATCTGCTCCATTTTTGTAATCGCCATAATCGTTGGTATAATTGCTTAATATTTGCAATAAAATAGCGGTTAAAACACTCAATAAAAATACTAAAATATTGAGTTGCTTTGTTTCTGCATAAGCTAATAAATTGCCAGCTATTGCGCCTGCTATAGCTAAAGGCAAAGTGCGCAAACGAGCTGCTTTTATCCATACACCTAAAGGCATGCGGTACGCCCTCCATCTACCACCACATTTGTGCCTGTAATATAAGCTGCCATGGCTGATGCTAAAAATACTGCGGCATAAGCTACCTCCTCTGGTTTGCCAAATCGCCCCATTGGTATTTCAGCTAACATATCTTGTTTTACATGGTCAATAGCCACTTGTTGTTGATTACTTTTATTGGTAATAATTGTACTCAAACGCTCTGTTTCTGTAGCGCCTGGTAAAATATTATTAACCGTAATATTAAATGATGCAAGCTCATTTGCCAATGTTTTTGCCCAATTGCCCACCGCCCCACGAATAGTATTGCTTACACCCAAATTATGCAAAGGCACTTTTACAGATGTAGAAATAATATTGATAATTCTACCATAATTTTCTGCTTTCATTAATGGCACTAAAGCTTGTACCATATTGTGATTATTAATTAAATGGTTGTTAAAAGCGGTTAAAAACTCCTCATAATTAGCATTTATAGCCTTGCCTGCTGGTGGTCCGCCTGTATTATTTACCAATATATTTACTTTATGGTTTTTACTAATATTTAAAGCCGCTTGTTTTACAGAATTTGTATCGCTGTAATCTGCAATATAGTATGCGTGTTGTTGATTTTGCGTTGTATCTAATTCTGCTATTGTATGCTTTAATTTTTCTTCGTTTCTTGCTACTAACACTATACTTGCACCAGATTTTGCCAATTCAGTAGCTATTGCTTTTCCTATGCCTTGTGTGCTGCCACACACTACTGCTACTTTGCCAAGCAAATTAATATTCATAAGGCAAAAGTACGTTTTTTAGGGATAAAGCCAAACGTTAGTGTTTTTTGTATTGAAAAATATATAACATGAGTTCGAGTCAATCATCGAAGCAGTCATTCTGTATCCCGCAATTGCGGGAGGCTTCGCAAAATTATACAGAACAATTTCACGAAACGAAGTGCAGTAATCTGAAATCATTTTCAGCCGTTGATTTCTATGACAAAAAAAAGTAATTTATAACCTCTTGTGCGATTAGCATAAAGCAAATTTAAGATGGTTAATAGGTTTA
>CAZDGF010000098.1:0-7682 GCA_964505065.1 uncultured Chitinophaga sp. | reverse complement strand
TAGGCTTGTTATTGCTAATATTACTGGAATATGATTAATTACGGATATACAGATATCTTTAACCATTAATTGAGCCTTAACACAAAAGTTTTAATGCCTATTAGAGCAGTTTTAATGCTTAACACTTGTGCGAGCCATTAAAACTTTGGTGTTAAACATTAGGACGATAGTGCGAACCATTAAAACTTTGGTGTTAAGCATTAGGACGAAGGTGTTAGCCATTAAAACTTTGGTGTTAAACATTAGGACGATAGTGCGAACCATTAAAACTTTGGTGTTAAGCATTAGGACGAAAGTGCTAACCATTAAAACTTTTTTATACAAAACCATTCATGCGCTTGGGTGGAACAAACTTGAACCCAAATTAATCAATAGGAGATTTGAAAAATCGAACTATTTGATTTAGTTGGGATTAACCCCGATTTAAAAATTGCAATTATGTTTTGTAAAAACATGATTTGCAATTTGTTATTCGATTCAGCAATTCTATTGCGGAATTTGGGTTGAAGGGTAATAATACATCCTGATTATAGTTTTTAATTTTGCCTGAATTTTCTCTTCATTTTATAATCCCTAAATTTTACTTATTTTTGTTTGATGATTTCCATTAAAAAAAGAACGCTATTTATTGTTTTATTGTTTACGCTGTTGGCTTTTAAAGCTGCTGACGATTATTTTGAGGTAAGTAAAAATTTAGAAATATTTAGCAGTGTTTACAAAGAGGTGCACAATGGCTATGTAGATGAGGTAAAACCTGGCGATTTGATGAAAAAAAGTATTGATGCTATGCTTGGCTCATTAGACCCATACACCAATTTTTATACTGAAAGTCAAGCAGAAGATGCTATGATAATGCGCAGTGGCGAGTATGGCGGCATAGGCTGTGGTAGTGTAAAACGTGATAAATTTGTGTATATAAATACTGTTTATAAAGGCTTGGCGGCAGATAAAGCTGGCTTGCGCATAGGCGATAAAATATTGGAAATAAATGGCAAAAGTTTTGAAGGAAAAACTGTAGATGAGGTAGGCGATGCCTTGCGAGGTGCGCCCAATAGCAAAGCCAATTTGGTTATAGAAAGAAACGACAAAAAAATACCGATTGAAATAATTAGAGAAGAAATTAAACTTAAAAATGTAAGTTATTATGGGCTAATAAATAAGGAAACTGGCATTATTAAACTCGACCATTTTATGGAACTAGCAAGCAAGGAGGTTAAAGATGCTTTAGTAGATTTAAAAAGCAAGGGCATTAAAAAAGTAATTTTAGATTTAAGAGACAATGGCGGTGGGCTGCTACACGAAGCTGTAAATATTGTCAATATTTTTGTAGATGTAAACGAGATAGTTACAGAAATGAAAGGCAGAACAGAAGATGCCAATAGAGTATATAAAACTTTGGATAGAGTGTATGATGCAACAATTCCTTTGGTGGTGCTTGTAAACGGACGCTCGGCAAGTGCAAGCGAAATTGTAAGCGGGGCTATTCAAGATTTGGATAGAGGTGTTATTATAGGTAGAAATACTTTTGGTAAAGGTTTGGTTCAAAACACTCGCCCCCTGCCCTATCGTACGCAAATGAAAATGACTATTGCCAAATACTATATTCCCTCTGGCAGATGTATTCAACTTTTGGACTACAGCCACAGAAATGCCGATGGAAGTGCGGGTATAATTCCTGATAGCTTGCGCAAGGCTTTTAAAACAAAGGGCGGCAGAAAAGTATTTGATGGTGGAGGTGTAAAACCTGATGTAATTGTAGAAGAAAAGGCAATTTCAAATATTACTAAAAGTTTAGAAAAAAACTATATACTATTTGATTATGCTACTTATTATCGCACAAAAAACAATACAATTTCCGATATTCAATCATTCAAATTAAGCCTATCAGATTTTGAAGATTTTAAACAATTTGTAAAAGCAAAAAACTATACTTACAACACTGCAAGCGAAACTTTAATTACCCAATTAAAAACCAAGCTAAAAGAAGAACAATACAATGAAGCACTTGCCAATGAAATTAAGGCTTTAGAAAGTAGTTTTACTTTAGCTAAAAACAAAGATTTAGATACACATAAAGACGAAATATTGCAATTGTTAAAAACAGAAATAACCAGAAGATATTATTACGAAGATGCTACAATTGAAAGCACTTTTGATACAGACAGCAATATTTTAAAAGCCATAGAAACTATGAATACCAATTATCAGAATATACTAACTACTATTAAGCCTTAATTTTGGATATACAACTCATTATTTTATTTTTTATTGGCGGCTTATTGGGTGGTTTTTTAGCTGGTCTTTTGGGTGTAGGTGGTGGTATAGTATTTGTGCCGCTTATTCATATTGTGTTAGATAAATTTAATGTAAGCATAGGAACAGATGCTGTAAATTATACTTTAGCCAATAGCTTAAGCATAGTACTTGTGGTGGGTATTTTTGGCACTATAAAACACTATAAAAATAAGAACACACATATACCTTCAGCTTTAGTTATTGGGTTGTTTGCCATTATTAGTTCATTGAGTATAACAATATTAATTAAAATTTATAATTTTCATAATCCAATGGTTTTTAAAGGCATTTTTGTAGCTATACTTTCAGTTACAGCTATAAGAATGTTGTGGAGTTTAAAACAGCAAAAAGTGAAATCAGAATTAATATTGCCTGCTAAAAACAAACTAATACCTGCGGGTATTTTTACAGGTTTTGTAACAGCATTGAGTGGTTTGGGTGGTGGTGTGGTTATGGTGCCTTATTTTACCAATATTTTAAAAATGCCTATAAAATTTGCCACAGGCTTATCTGTAACAGTTATTCCCTTAATAGCCTTGCCATTACTTATTTTTTACAGCATGGAAACGGCTACTCAAATTATTTTTCCAAATCTTCAACTTGGATACATTTTATTGCCAATGGTAGCCCCAATTATAGCAGGTGCTCTAATAGCCACAAGCTATGGCATAAAGGCTGCACAAAAAATGAATGAAAAAACAATAGCTAAAATATTTATTGCTTTTGTGGTGCTTACAATTTTTAAGGTACTGGTGTTTTAACAGCTATTTCCTACCCATTTCTCTTAAATGGGCAATATGAGAAGCTACTGCATAACGTGTTTTTTCATGCACTAAATAAGGTATGTTATATTCCTTGCAAACATTGCTTACAATACTACTTAATGCGGGATAATGTACATGCGAAATATTTGGAAATAAATGGTGTTCTACCTGAAAATTTAAACCCCCTGTAAACCAATTCCAAAATTTACTTTTAGTTGCAAAATTAGCTGTTGTTTTTAATTGATGTACCGCCCATTCATCTTCAACTTTTCCTGTTGTAATATCTTGTAAAGGAAAGCTTGTTTCTTGCACTGTATGTGCTAATTGGAATACTAAACTAAGCACAATGCCTGCAAATGCGCCATATACTAAAAACCCTATTATCCAAGGAGTAAAACCAAGTGTATAAATTGGCAATGCAACAAATAATGCAATATGCAATAACTTAAAACCCCAAAAAGAAATATGCTCTGATGTTTTCATTTTTTTAATTGGCATTTGTCCTACTTTGCCTGTAAAATATTTTTTATAATCGGTAAATAATATCCAATAAATATACAATAAAGAATAAGCTGCCAAAAAATAAATATGCTGATATTTATGAATTTTATATTTCTTTTGCGATTCGCATAATCTTAAAAAAGGACGAGCATCTATATCATCATCAACTTCGGCAATATTGGTAAAAGTATGGTGTACAATATTGTGCTTGGTTTTCCACATAAATACATTTGCCCCTAAAATATTTAAAGATAAGCCTGCTAAATCATTTACCCATTTTTTACTGCTAAAACTGCCATGCGCACCATCGTGCATAATGTTAAAACCTATTGCAGAAGTAAAAGCACCTAACAATAAACATTCAATAATTAAAACAGTAATATTTAGAAATCCTCCTGTATTTATCATTGATTTTGAAAAAAATACCAAATGAACATACAACGCAATAAAACTTACACAGATAATAACAGCTTTGGTGTATAGCTTAATATTTCCTGTTTTGTATGTTTTTACTTTATCAAAATATTCGTTTACTCTTTTTCTTAGTTCCGCATGAAAAGAATCAGTAGGGTTTAAAAATTTAGGTATAATCATTTTAGTATATTAAATAAAATTGGGTGCAAAGGTAACATATATAATCTAAAAAAAGTTTCAATTTGATATAATCTGCAATTACAATTGACTTAAAGGTTTTATTTTCAATTAAATTAAAAATAAATTTTGTTTTTATTAAAATAATTTTATTTTTGCAGTCCTCTAAAAAAGGGAGCTTAGCTCAGCTGGTTCAGAGCATCTCGTTTACACCGAGAGGGTCGGGGGTTCGAATCCCTCAGCTCCCACACTTTAAAAGGCTTTCAATTTTGAAAGTCTTTTTTTTATCAATTAGTAATATAGTTATGATTTTTCAAAAAATTACTTAACTTTGCAATAGTGAAACTTTTTTCAATATTTATTGCACTTATTGTTTTGGGTTTATCAATCAAACCTTGTTGCTCATCTATTTCAATCAATTATTTGGATAGTAAAGTGAGTAATTCTGTGTCTTGTTGTGAGGATAAGGCATGTACTGATAATAATACAAAGAACGAAAATAGCGAACCCGAAAATAAAAATAATGGTTGCGACTTTTGTTCTCCATTTTTTACTTGTGGAGGATGCAGTGGGTTTACCTTTCAAGATAATATCATTCTGCTTAATAGTTTATTTTTGAAACAACCAAAATTATATAGCTATTACAATGTTCAGTTTAATTCTGTGTATTTTGGTAAAATGTGGCAACCGCCTAAGATTAAGTTTAATTTTTCGGATTTAACTTAAAACTTACACCAAAAACACATATTCAAAATAATTAAACCATAAAAAAATGAAAAAAAATATTTTAAAATCAAGTAAAATACTTGCTTTGTTCCTATTTATACTAATAGCTAAAACAACAAATGCCAATACTTATAAAGCAACGCCAAAAATAAAATTAGATACTGCAACATTTACCGCCACAGCCATGGGTTGTACTACCGATAACAAAATGGTAGAAACAGCACTTTATAGAAAAATAGGGGTTAAAAAAGTGAAAATTAAAGATGAGGAAATAACAATTATTTTTAATTCTGCCAAAATAACAAAAGACGAATTAATTAATGTTATTGAAAATACAGGAACTTGCGAAGACCCAAGTGCCAAAGTTCATAAGGTAAAAGTTAAAACATTTTAAAAGTTTTAAATAATATAATTATGAAACAAGTTATTTTAATAATAACCTTGTTCGTTCCTATATTTTTGTTTTCTCAACAAAATATAACGGGCAAGGTTATAGATATAAATAAAAAAGCAATTTCAAATGCGAAAATATCTTATAAAACTTTTGAAACCAAGAGCGATACTTTAGGTAATTTTAGTTTAAAAATTGGTGCTGATAGCTTAATTGATGGTTATCTGAAAGTAAGTCATGAAAATTATACGTTAGATTCTGTAAAGATTATAAAAAACCAAAACTTAATTGTAAAATTAAAAGAAAGTTTTACCCAAAATGCAACGGTAAAAAGTGGCGAAAAACTATCATACATTGGCACGCAAACTTTAAAAACAGAGGTAATTACAACAGGCGAGCTAAAAAAAGCAGCGTGCTGCGATTTGGCAGGATGTTTTGAAACACAAGGTACAGTTCAACCTATGGTAACAAATATTATTACTAACTCTAAAGAACTTAGAATTTTAGGACTTTCAGGCGTATATAATCAAGTATTGATAGATGGCATGCCATTGATACAAGGTGTTACTTTTACCTATGGTATAAGCAGTATTCCTGGCACATTGGTAGATAATATTTATGTGGCAAAAGGCACTACTTCAGTGCTGCAAGGATTTGAAAGTATGGTGGGGCAAATAAATGTTGTAACTAAAACGCCAAATAAAGGAGATAAACTATTATTGAATAACTATATCAATAGTTTTGGAGAAAATCATCACAATATAAATTATCAGTTTGGCAAGAAAAAAATATCTAATTTAATTTCTTTTCATACCGTTCAGCCCGCTCAAAAATGGGATAAAGACAAAGATGGTTTTTTAGATTTACCCAAACTACAACGCTATATGATTTTTGATAAAATTAAATATGGCGATGAAACTAAAAAAGGCTTGAGCAGTATGGTAGGTATTCGCTATTTATGGGAGCAAAGAATAGGTGGGCAATCAATTTTTAATGCCAATTCAGATTTAGGAAGCACAGCAATTTATGGGCAAAAAGTGAATTATCAACAAGCAGAGCTATACACCAAAACAAGTTATAAATTTAATGATGAAAAACGAATTACTCTTATAGCATCAAGTGTATTTCAAAATCAAAATTCGTGGTTTGGTACAGTAAATTATAAAGCCAATCAAAAAAACTATTATTTGAATGCACAATACGAATGGCGATGGCATAGAAACCACGAACTAAAAACTGGTATAAGTTATAGACACTTTTATTTGCCCGAAAATATCTCATTTACAGATACCTTTTTAAAAAGAACTTATGGTGGAAAATATTTGAAAGATGAAACAATAAAAGGGGCTTTTATAGAAAATACAACTTCGCTGAAAGGCGATATTTTAACCATTATTACAGGCTTAAGAATAGATAACCACAATCAGTTTGGCAATCAACTTACACCAAGAAGTATGATAAAATACGATGTTACAGAAAAAGCCGTAATTAGAGCCTCTGTAGGAACAGGTTGGCGAACGGTTAATCTGTTTTCTGAAAATATTGGCTTATTGGTAAGCTCAAGAGATATTATATTTAAAGAAACTTTAAAACCAGAAAAATCATTAAATTATGGTGTAAATTTTTTGCAAAAGTATAAATTTAAAAAAATAGAGGGCTTTTTTACTTTTGATATGTATCAAACACGTTTTCAAAATCAGTTTTTCCCAGATTATAATACCTTATCTACCAAAGCTGTAATTGCTAATTTTGAAGGCACATCTGTTTCTAATGGTTTTCAAACAGATATTAGCTCAAAAATTTTAAAAAAATTGGAAGTGAAATTGGCATACAATTATTTAGATGTGTATAGAATTGAAAATGCTTTAAAAGTAAATTTACCATTCATTTCCAAACATAAATTTTTAATGGCTTTATCATATTTGCCAAAAAGCAAAAAATGGCGTGCAGATGTTAATGCACATTGGTTTGGCAGACAGGAATTGCCTAACACAGAAAGTAATCCTGAAGAATTTAAGCAAGCTAAATTTTCTAAACCATATACAACTGTAAATGTACAAGCTACAAAAAGTTGGAAAAAATTAGAAATATATGGCGGTTGTGAAAATTTATTTAACTTTAGGCAAAATAGACCAATTGTTAGTTGGCAAAATCCCTTTAGTCAATATTTTGATACCTCTTTTAATTGGGGTCCTACGCGTGGTATAGAGTTTTATTTGGGGCTAAGGTATATGCCTTTTAAATAAGGCAGATTGGTTTATTTAAAATTTCCTATTAATTGAAGTATTTGGCTCTAACTTTATTTCGTTAGCACAACATAACAAAGCCTTTCATATTTTATGAAAGGCTTTGTTTTTTTACCCAAATTCAGCAATAGAATTGCTGAATCGAATAACAAATTGCAAATCATGTTT
>CAZDGF010000097.1:0-7766 GCA_964505065.1 uncultured Chitinophaga sp. | reverse complement strand
CTGCAAATATAATAACTTTTTTTAATTTATGAATGTTTACGGATATACAGTTAAAGATATTTGGAAAATTAGAATTCATAATATAGCATGGTTTATGTATTATTATAAATTGGTGTTACATTTTTAAAAGTATGACAAGTAATTATATAACTAAAACACTTTATAGCATTCTGCCATTAATTAATTGTTAAATTTTTATTACCATTTTGCCATTAATAATAAAACACAATAAAGCCACTTATTGCTAAGTGGCTATTACTGTTCATATTAACAAATAAAATATTTGTTGCAACAAATATAGTAACAAATATTATTCCAAAAAAATTTTACAATTAATATTTTTTTTTTGAAATTCTTTCTTATATATTTGTATTACATATTAACAAATAAAATAATTGTTATGCTAAAAAAATCATCTAACCACAGAAACAGCAATGCCGCACAGAATGCCGCAGAGCTACAGAGCTACAGAGCTACAGAGCTACAGAGCTACAGAGCCTAAACCTTATTTTTTAAATTTTAAAAACCGACAACAATTTTTAAATTCAATGTTGTTTTTAGTTTTATCATCTATTTTTTACCTACCGCTAAAAGCCCAATTAATTGGCTGGCCGAGCGCAAGTAGTATCGCTGAAGTAGATTTGCCAGTAAGTCAAACTATTAATTCAACTGCTATTACCTATATGGATAATAACAGAGCAAGAGTAACAAGCCAAACTTTGGTTACAAGTAGCCCATTGGTTTACGATTTGCAATTAACAAACCTTGCCAGTGGTGCAAGTTTTGCACTAAACAAATGGTGCGCTATTGTGCAAATGACAGGCACAGGTGTAGGTGCAAATTGTATGGTAAAAACAACCGCATTTAATACAAGTACAAATATTATGAGAATACAAGTTTTAACAGGCAATACATGGCCAAGTTATGATTTTGCCACAGCAAGTAGAGTACAATTGGTTAGAATTCCAGTATATTGGAATTTAACCTTAACCAAAGGCGAAATTAGTTGCCATGCTTTTGATTATTCAACAGGTACTGGTGGTTTACTGCCCCTTATTATTGGTGGTACAATAACCATTAATGGTGGTTATTTTAATGTATCAAACAATGGTTACATAAATGACTGGGTAGGCGGAGTTTCAGCATTAGGAAATGGTGGTACAGGATTATTAGCCCCAGCTTGGACAGGCAATGGTGGCGGTTGTTGCCCTGGTATGCCAAGTTCTCCAACAGGACCTGGCACATGGAGTGGTCC
Source organism: uncultured Chitinophaga sp. (assembly GCA_964505065.1). GTDB lineage: Bacteria > Bacteroidota > Bacteroidia > NS11-12g > UBA955 > JABMMZ01. Next base: position 6,511 of record CAZDGF010000097.1, on the reverse strand, counting down.
AAATATTTGTTACAATGGTATAAATCCACAACCTACCATTCCTACTTTTGATATTGGCAATCCTGGCGAAATAGGCGATGGGGCTAACAATCCAAATGCTATGAACCCTGCATTAGGCACTACTACCAATACAGCTAATATTTTAAGATACTATCCTACCACACCTTCTGTTTCTACTCCTCATTCTATTTTAAGAATGGGCAATGCTGGCGATGCAGGTATAAATAGCGGTGCTGGCGCAGGGGGCGGTGGTACAGGCGGATATGGAGGCATGAATGGATTAGGTGTGGGTTATTATATTAATGGTTTAAGAGATCCTGGCTTAAATGGCGGAAATGGAGGCGACCCAGCCCAAGGCGGTAGAGGAGGAGGAACGATGTATCTTAAATTTGCAAATACTACAATTAGCTCTAAAATTACTGCAGTATCTGGTTATAAACTGTTTTTTGGCGATGGACAACAAGGCGGAAATGGAGAGCAGGGTGCTAATGGCGGCAATGGCGGTGTAGGCAGAATTGGGCAAGATGGAATTTGTGCAAATGGTACAGAATTAGCAACTACTGGCGGCTGGGGCGGTTTTGGAAAAAGTGGTAGAGGTGCAGGAGGAGGAGAAGGCGGCAATGGCGGCAAACCTGGTACTATTTGGATAATTAAAAAATCTCCTGGCACACACCCTTCCTCTTTAACTGCATATTGCAGTATAAAAGGCGGTAAAGGAGGAGGCAGAGGTGGCTATAGTAAAATATATTACGAAAACTACTCTGCACGCAATTACAACCCAGCATTAAATAGTACAAACTACCCTTGCTTAAATGGTGTAAATTACACAATTTGCCCTATAATACCTGCCCCTTGTAGAGATGAGGTATGCGATTGCGATATGGTATTTAAGCATTGGGGAGAGGATGGCACTTTGGGAACAGGCTATACTGTAGATGCTACTACAAACCCAAATGTATGGGAGCTGCAATTTAGCAATGGCACACCTACCATATATTTTGATAGAAACACTAAAAATTTATACTATTACAAAATAAGCACGTTATACAATGCAGGCGGGCTGCCCTACCAATGTACTACCAAATACAATTGCTATATGGTAAAGCAAGATATGTTTTTAGATATTATGAAAAAAGCTTACAAGGTAAGCCCTTTGCAAACTTATACACCCCCAAATACTGGAGGAAATGTTACAGTGGGAACTAATTATGCTACTTATAATGCAATTCCATTTGTCGGCTCTTTTTTTACAAATATTTATTTTAATAATAATGGTCATCCAGTTTTAAAATACGACCCCGCTACAGATGTACTTACAGATTTGGATAACCCTGGAAAACGCACCGTGCAAGCCATGAATTGCGATGCCACATTTGAAATATTGCCAAATGGAAACGGAGGCGGAAACCCACCCGAATTGGAGGTGCAGAATATTATTATTAAATTAGAAAAAACAGGCGATGATGGGGCGGAGGCACCTGATGAAACCGATGGCAACGACCCCGATAATATGTCGGAACAAAATGGCGGAGGCTTACCTCCCCCACCAAATAATGACAACAATGATGGCGAGGTAGAAACCACTTTTATAGCCTACCAACCCAGTATTGTAAAAAATATAAACCAACAATTGGATATTACGCTTAAGGCACAAGAAATAAGCCAATGGCAAACTTGCAGCTTATATACTGCCGATGGCAAACTATTGGGCACCAAAACATTAGAGAACGGCAAAGTGCTATTTGCTTACCCAACAGCAGGGGTTTATATCATTATTTTTAATGGCAATGGCAAAACCACAAGCCAAAAAGTATTAACTCCTTAACTTATGTTTAAACCAACCATTTATTTCCAAAAACAAGCACAGTAATACAGTGCTTGTTTTTGGAGGTTTTGGTTTTTTATAAAATTATTACATGCCAAGTTTTAAATTTACGCCATTATTTTTAATATGCCTTTTTGTGTATGCTTTTTTTGTTCAGAATATAAATGCACAACAAGTGCTTAATGGCAATTTTGAAAATAATACCTTACCTAATGGATATGACAGATTTTATTTAGGGAATAGCAGGGCATTTGTTTGTACTGATAGTAGCATTAAAGTACCTTATATTCATACTTATAGTAATTGTCCTTACAATAGTGGCAATTGGAATTATTTATATGGTGGGCAATTAAAAGAAAATAATTTTGCTTCAATTGACCCAATTGCAAACCACCCAGATAATAACAACAGTAATTTTATAATTCCATATTTAAAGAGGAATTATGAAAATATTACTTACGGACCCACTAAGCCAATTTTATATGATTCTGTTATTAATTCAATATTTTATTTAAAGCTTTCTAAACCGCTTACTATAGGCAAAAAATACAATTTAACATACTATAAAGCAGATACCTTATGGACACCTTATTACGATGATTTATTTACAAGTTTGATTTTAAGAATTGGTATTAGTAGTAATAGAACTTCATTAGGCGATTCTATTGGTTTTACACCTATAGCCACAAAAAGAGCAACTTGGCAAAAATTTACTATAACTTTTATTGCATCAAATAATGCCAACTATTTAACATTAACTGAATCAAAAAAAACTAATTTTGTGAAATTGCCATTATCAACCAACGACCCTTTAGGTGATACTTTACTAGCTTTTATATTCCGTGCGAACACAGTATTGGATAATATCTATTTAGAAGAATGCCCTTTAACATTAGGCAAAGATACTACCCTATGCCAAGGCAATAGCTTAAGGCTGCAAAGCATCGCGCCCTATAGCCAATACCAATGGAGTACTGGCGATACTACAAGCAACATAACCATAAACCAAACAGGCAAATATTGGCTAAATATAAACAACAATGGCTGCCAAAATACAGATACAATTGTGGCTACGTTTTTGCCAAAAAAATATGCCTTTTTAGGTAAAGATACCTCCTTGTGTGTAGGTAATACTATAACACTTAATAGCCCTATACTGGGCAGCTACCTTTGGAGCAATAATGCTAAAACCCAAAGCATAACAATAAACAATGCAGGTATATATAGCCTTACTGTTAATGATAGCGTATGCACACATAAAGATACTATAAATATACAATATGAAAACAAACAGCTTTTAGATATTCCCAATAATTATTCACTTTGTAAAGACAGTATTTTAACCCTTAATACCCAAATAATAAATGCCAAATGGCATACAGCTAATGGCACAATAATTAGTAATTTACAAACACTAAATTATAAAGTGCCTTATAGTCAAATAATTTTTATTAGTAGTAGCTTAAAATGCCCATATACAGATAGTATTTATATAACAACTCAAAATTGTAATGCAATAGAAAAATTATTTTTTATACCCAATGCCATTACCCCTAATGATGATGGCACAAATGAAACATACAACCCCCAAGCCACAGGCTGGGAGCGTAAACAAATGCAAATATACAACCGCTGGGGCGAGCTTGTATATAGCACAACACAGCCACAAGAAGGCTGGAATGGTAGCTATAAAAATGCTATAGTGCAAGATGGTATCTATATTGTAAAACTAACCTTTAAAGCAACTGATAATAGCACAGGCGCAAATCCCTATTATTATTGGAGCGGCACGGTGCAAGTGTTGAGGTAAAAGAAAATATTACTGAAACCCAAAGCCCCCTCTCCTTTGGAGAGGGGGTTGGGGGTGAGGCAAAATCAAAATCAAATATCCAAACTTCTATCCTATCCTACAGCACCTCGCTTTCAATTTCAGACAAAGAAATATGCGACACCCTTTTTACAGAAATATGCAAACAAATACCCCAAGCAGACTATAAAATATATGCACATCCTGTTTGGTTTATTAACCCAAATTCAGCAATAGAATTGCTGAATCGAATAACAAATTGCAAATCATGTTTTTACAAAACATAATTGCAATTTTTAAATCGGGGTTAAGCCCAACTAAATCAAATAGTTCAATTTTTCAAATTTCCTATTGATTAATTTGGGATTAACGGAAACCCAATTGTGGGCTACAGTAAATTAAAAAGCGGTATAAGGCTTTTGTTTTGGAGTGGACAATCATTTGAGGAAAAAGGTTTACAAGCCGATGGCAAATTTAAAGCTGCAAGTATTGGCTATACAGATGTAAAAGAAATCAATAAAAATGATTTAAAACAATGGTTGCAAAAAGCTGTAGAAATTCAATGGGATTATAAAAATATTGTAAAACGTAAAGGTGTTTTAGAGCCTTTGTTTTAGGAATATGATTTTTTATTAAAGTTAAATTTTCTTCAAAATTGCCTTTTTTCGATACTTTTTTGAGTACAAAAAAACTCAAAATGACAATTTTTTAAACTTGCATCTTTACCCAAACTCACTTTATTTTATAAAATAAAAATGTATTTTTGCCTTTTACAACTACAATTAAAAGGGAATGAGAACATATAAAGTAATAGGCATAATGAGTGGCAGTAGCATGGATGGCATAGATTTGGCATTGTGCAGTATAACCAGTAATAACGGGCAATATAGCTTTACAATAGACACTGCCGAAACGTATGAATACAACGAAAAATGGCGTGTTCGCCTTTCGCAATTGCGCAAAGCAGATGCCTTGGCTTATGCTAAAACCGATGTGTTTTATGGGCATTATTTAGGGCAATTGGTAAACGATTTTGTTTCAAAAAATAACATAACAGCCGATTTGGTAGCTTCGCATGGGCATACGGTTTTTCATTATCCTAACGAAATGATAACTCGCCAAGTGGGCGATGGGGCTTCACTTTCAGCAATATGCGGCTTGCCCGTAGTTAGCGATTTTAGAAGTATGGACGTAGCCAAAGGTGGGCAAGGTGCACCATTGGTAGCTATTGGCGATGAGTTATTTTTTGCCGAATACGATTACTGCTTAAATTTGGGTGGTTTTGCTAATATTAGTGGTATGGTAGGCGAGTATAGAATAGCTTACGATATTTCGCCAGCCAATATTTTGCTGAACAGAGTGGCAAGAGATTTGGATATGGCTTACGATAAAGATGGTGAAATAGCTGCAAGAGGAGCTATCAATTACAATCTTTTAGGGCAATTGAATGCAATAGATTTTTATCAAATGCCTTTTCCAAAATCTTTGAACAGAGATTGGATAAATGAAGAACTTTGGCATATAGTAAAAGAGGGCGAAAGGTTAAGTCCAGAGGATAAAATGAAAACTTTTGTGGACCATATTGGCTTTCAAATAGGTAAAAGTATAGATTATATAAGTGGTAAAAAAGCAGCAGGTAAAAAAGTATTGGTAACAGGCGGGGGAGCATTTAATACCACGCTTATGGAGTACATAAAAACCCATTCAGAAGCAGAATTTATTATACCAAACAAGCAATTGGTAGAATACAAAGAAGCCTTGATATTTGCACTAATGGGTGTGTTGCGTATAGAGAATAATACCAACATAAAACGGACTTATACAGGTGCAAAATCGGATAGTGTGAGTGGTAGCTTAAATGGCAATTTTAAAAATTTACAATAATTTTACAAAACTATTTTATACATTTGAACTATGGCAAGGTTTAAAAATTTAAGTGTTTATGCTTTAGCATTTTTATTTATAACAACTATTGGTTGTTGTAAAAAGAAAAAATCAAAATCAGAGGTAATAATTGATTATGTAATACCTTTTCCAGATGTTATGCAACTAGACAACGATACTAGCAATATTGGTATATTGATAGAGAGAACAACCAATGAATTTCCAACACAATTAGATGGCGAACTGGCTAATAACAATACCAATAAAAGTTTAATAAAATCTGCAAAACTTACAAGTATGACGTTACAAACTTTAGATTATAATTATGCTGATAGTACTAAATATGCTAATTTTAAAGATTTAACAGATATGTATTTAGATATTATTAAACCTGGTATTGGGCAAGAGAATGTAGCTTTTAAACTAAATATACCCGATAAAAGAATAAAAATATTGAACATGGATATGACTAATGTAGAATTGAAAGAATATTTAAAACAAGAAACATTTCAATTTGTTGCCAAATTTCGCAAGCGCAGAGCCCGACCTAATAAAATGGAATATTTTATAAAGCTTAATTTTAGAATTGTTGCCGACCCATTGTAAAATTATAAAGTGTTAAAATACTTTATTTCAATATTATCTATTTTCATTCAATTTGGTTTAAATGCCCAAACTATTATTTATGGCACAGTAAGGAATGCGCCTAAAAATAGCATTATTACAATATTCGTAGCCCAAAATAATCTGCAATGGGAAAATATTATAAGAAAAAAAGTAAAAAATTGATAGTAAAGGTCAATAGCGTCCTAAATAAATAAAAAAAGAAGAAGGAAGTTAAGTAACTCAAAGTTACCTTTGAGGTTGTACAACAAAACCACCTTCTTCAATGACAAATTACACTCTATTTAGCCAAATAATTGCAAAATTAGATAGAAATAATTGGCTTTAATCTAAAATAAAAGCGTATATTTGTAACATGATAAAAAAGGAAT
>CAZDGF010000096.1:0-7821 GCA_964505065.1 uncultured Chitinophaga sp. | reverse complement strand
AACTAAATCAAATAGTTCGATTTTTCAAATCTCCTATTGATTAATTTGGGTTTAAAATAATAGTTTACTATACCTTTGTAAAAAATTAAACCAATGAAAAAACTATGGGCTAAAATTATATCGTTTTCTTTAAGGGTAAATAGCCATGTAGAGGTTGCGCCTAATCACCAATACACACGTTTTGAAATAGCTAAAGCCTTTTTCGATTTAAAAGTTGTAACCAAACGCTTGATTAAAAATATTATTTTGATAGCCTTGGGCATTGTATCAGCTGCTTTTGGGTTGGAAAGTTTTCTGTTGCCAAATGAGTTTATAGATGGCGGTGCTACAGGTATTTCATTGCTTACAAGTATAAAAACCGATATACCTTTACCTATTTTGATTATGGTTGTAAACACGCCTTTTGTATTTATGGGCTATCATTTAGTAGGAAAGCCATTTGCAATAAAAACAGCTATTGCTATTGCTGTTTTAGCATTATGTCTAAGTACCATTAATTTTCCAATTGTTACTAACGATAAGCTGCTTGTGGCAGTATTTGGTGGTTTTTTTTTGGGTGCAGGCATTGGTTTAGCTGTTAGAGGTGGTGCAGTAATTGATGGCACAGAAGTATTGGCTATTTATTTAAGCCGAAAATTTGGCACTACTATAGGCGATGTCATTATTATTATCAATATCCTTATATTCGGCATAGCTGCTTGGGTATTGAATATTGAAACCGCATTGTACTCTTTGATTACCTATTTAGCGGCTTCAAAAACTTTAGATTTTGTAATAGAAGGTATAGAGGAATACACAGGCGTTACAGTTGTATCATCGCACCACGAGTATATCCGTGAAATGATAATAAAAGAAATGGGGCGTGGGGTTACAGTGTATAAAGGCGAAAGAGGTTATGGCAAAACAGGCGAAACAAAAGAAGTAGATATTATTTATACAGTTGTAACCCGTTTAGAACTTAACAAATTAAATACCGAAATTCAAAAAATAGACCCTTTTGCCTTTGTGGTAATGAGTAGTGTAAAAGATACCAAAGGTGGTATGATAAAAAAGAGAGCCTTGAAGCATTAATAAAAACTTATTTATGCTCTCTGCTTTCTCTTTCTTCTCTTATTTTGTCAAATATTTTTTCAAATTTATTGACATTGTCTAAACTTTTATCTTCAAAAAAAGAAAGCTCGGGTATAATGCGCACAGAATTTTTTATTTTAGATGCCAATTCTTTGCGTATAAATTTATTGTGTAGTTCTATATTTTGCAGGGTTTCTTCTCTGTTTTTGGTATTGTAAAGGCTTAAATATACTTTTATATAACCCAAATCTGGGCTTGCTGCTACCTCTGTTACAGTAATAAATGCACCCTCAAACCAATCGTTGGTTCTGCTTTGAAATATAATGCCTAACTCTCGTTGCATTTCTCTGTTAAATTTTTCAGTACGGGTACTCATAATTTATGGATTTAAGTGTGGCAAAGTTAGTTTCTTTTTCAATACATTTGTATTTTTATATCCATGCATTATTTTAATTGTATATGGCAAGGTGTGTTGGCTGGCGCAAGCTTAAGTTTAATGCTTGGCACTGTGTTTTTTTCGTTATTACGCAATAGCCTACAATATGGCTATCGCACAGGTTTTTTTATAGCCGCAGGTGTAGTGGCTTGCGATGTTATTTATGTTTTAATTTGCCTATTAAGTCAGGATTTAGTGTCCTTATTAAAATTATACCAATTTCAAATTTCTATCATTGGTGGAATTATTTTAGTTATATCGGGCATTTTAATGCTTATAAAAGCTGCACCCAAAATATTAGAAGGCAAGCTTATAGAAACTAAAACTAAAAGCAATCTTTATTTTTTTGGCAATGGTTTCTTATTGAATTTTTTAAATCCCTTAAATTTTTTAAGCCTATTGGCATTAAGCACCATGTTGAATGTGCGTTTTAACTACAATACCAATAGCCAAGCTGTATTTTTTGCTGCTTGTTTGTTCAGCATATTTATTGTTGAAATATTAATAGCTTATGGTGCTACAAAAATAAAACGCTGGATAACACCTAATATCCTAAAGCGCATCAATCAACTTTCAGGCATTGTATTTATAGCCATAGGTATAAAATTGGCTTGGGGCGTTATTGTTCTCTAAAATAAAGCGAGTTCGGGATAAGAAAAAACGCAGTCATTCTGAAAATTTTGGCTTCGCAAAATTATTCAGAATCTGAAATAAGTATAGATTCTGAATCTTTTTTCAGAGCAAAAAAGTTCAGAATGACAACTTCGATAATACAGAACTTAATCCGAATTAAGTTAAAAAAATAACAAAGGCAATAGAAATAAGCTATCGGCTAAAATATGTACTAAAATAGCATCTACTTTTTGTTTCATTACAGCTACGCATAAAACAGAAAAAGACACAACAAACAATATACCCCAATATATCAAAAAGGGAATATTAAAATAAATAACCAATGCTATAATTATTAATAGTAAAAAATAGAACATACCAATTGCTTTTTGCCTGCCAATAGCCATTGTTATTGAATTAAAATTATTTTTTTTATCTACTTCATAATCTGAAATTGAAAGTAAAAGCATATTGCTAAATACCATACAGAAAAAAACAATATGCAGCAAAAAATTAATTTTCACACCTTGCCCAATAATAGGAAAAAAAGATATTACGATAGTAATTACTAGCGATGAAAAAATTTCTTTACTAAAAAATTTGTGCTTAGTTTGGAAACCAACCACAGGAATTTGCGCTTTTTTGCTCCAAATAAAATACACACTAATAAGCGGTAAAATATGGCAATAGTAAAACAGATGATTTAAAGGTATAAAATGAAAATTTACTAAACATAAAATGGCTAAACACAAGCCTATAGCTATTTGAATTTTAAAATCTAATGGGGTTAGTGCATGTCTTTCAGTTGGGTTTATGAGCCTCTTTTTATTGTCAATTATTTTATCGTAAAAATAGATAAACCAAGTGCCAAATGTAGCCAATAAGCATAAAAAATAATCTACTGAAAGGGTGTAATATTTAGAAAAAAACTGAAAACAAACAAAGGTAACAGCAATAGGCAAAAAATTATTGGCAGCTATAAGTCTTATGATAGCTTTCATAATGCTAATCTATTGCTACAACAGCTTTTACCTGAGGCAATACTTTTTTAATAGCTTCTTCAATGCCTGCTTTCATGGTCATGTGGCTCATAGAACAGCCGCTACAAGCACCTAAAAGCTTTAGCGTTACTACATTTTCATCGTTCATATCTACAAACTCCACATTGCCACCATCCATAGCTAAAAATGGACGAACTGTATTCAATGCTTCTTCTATTTTATCCTTTACTTGCACTTTCATTGTTGTTGTTTTCTATATTTTGAATGGCTATACTTTGGGCTAATCGTTTGGCAATTTCCGAAAAATTTTTCAAAGTAGCATTGGTTAATTTACCATTGTCTAATTCTGCCATTATATTTTCTTGCAAAGGCAGTTCGCCAAGCACTTGTGTATTATATTGTTCTGCCAATTTTTGCGCGCCACCTTGTCCAAAAATATGGTATTTTTTTTCGGGCATATCTGGTGGGCTAAAGTAAGCCATATTTTCTATAATGCCCAAAATAGGTACATTGATACTGGGCATAGCAAACATGGCTGCTGCCCTTTGAGCATCGGCTATTGCCATATTTTGAGGTGTGGTAACAATTACAGCTCCTGTTATGGGCAAGGTTTGTACCAGAGTTAGCTGCACATCGCCTGTGCCTGGCGGCAGGTCTATAATTAAATAATCTAATTCGCCCCAGTTTACACCATTTATAAATTGTTTTAAAGCTTGCGATATCATAGGACCTCGCCATACAATGGCTTCATCTGGTTTAGATAAAAAACCAATGGAAAATAATTGCACACCATTTACATTTACAGGCTGCATGTATTCTTTGCCATCTACCACCACCATTTCTATACCTGCTCCTTGTACGCCAAACATTAGGGGAATACTGGGACCATAAATATCGGCATCTAACAAACCTACTTTAGCACCATATTGGTTTAAAATAGCAGCTAAACTGGCAGAAACAGTGCTTTTGCCTACACCACCTTTGCCACTGGCTATGGCTATAATATTTTTTACATGGGGCAATATAGCAGTTGTTTTATTATCGGCTACTACGGTAGCTGTCATTAATATATTTACCTTTATATCTGCCGAAATAAAATGTGCAATGGCTGTTCTACAAGCGTTTTCAATATGCTCCTTCATTGGGCAAGCAGGTGTGGTTAAAAAGATAGAAAAAGACAATTCGTTGCCATTTATCTCCACATTGCGCACCATATTTAGTGTTACCAAATCTTTTTTTAAATCTGGGTCATCTACATGGCTAAGGGCATTTAAAACATCTTGTTTATTAAAAGTACGCATATTATAGTTGCTTTTTCTTAAATAAACTTTTTAACCTCAAAAAAGTTTTCTTTTCAAACGCCCAAAAAAACTGAAATTTTCCAAAAATAAAACCATAAGCTAATAGCACTAAGTTATAAAAAGGAATAATTAACCAATAATAGCTATAAGTAAACCATTTTTCAGATGCCCACTCAAAGTTTGCAATTAATAATCTACGCAAAAACATTATGCTTGTTCCTGTTAAAGCAAAAACCAAAAAAATAATTACAACATCTTTCCAAGAATTTACATGCCAACGCTTTTTTAATTTTTCAATAAAGGACACTTACCTATTTTTTTTAAGGCTGCAAAAGTAACTAAAAGTAGTAGGTTAAAAAAGGCTGGAATATTTATTTTAATTTCAGTCAATTTTGGAATTATAGCTAACATAAGCTACATTTGTATAATCAATTTTGAATAATGAGGTTTATTTTAACACACATGCTTTTGTTGGTGATAACACCAACAAAGGGAAAAAAATACTACAAATGCGCTATTCATTATCTAAAATAAAAGGCTAATCTTTGTGAGATGATAAATTTTACCAAAGTAGCCATTGTAGATGATAAGCAACCCAATAGGGTTTCTTTGAACGAGAGAATAAGCAGTGTGCATGTGTATGAAGTTGTGTTTATGGCTGTGAATGGTGAAGATTTTTTAGATAAAATAAAAAGTTGCCCAAAGAATAACAGACCTCAAATAGTACTGATGGATATAGATATGCCTGTAATGGATGGTATAGAAACTGTAAAACGTGCTACACAAATATATCCTGAAATTCGCTTTATAATGGTAACCGTATTTGACGATGAGGACAAAATTTTTGAAGCCATAAAAGCAGGTGCAAGTGGCTATTTGTTAAAAGATGAATCGGCAGCGGTAATTTCAGATGCTATAAAGGAAGTGTTAGAATTTGGCGGTGCGCCTATGTCGCCAAGGGTAGCCCGCAAGGCTATGAATTTATTAATGAACGCCAATATAGAAAATTTGCCTAAAGACACCAAGCCAGATGAGTATAAACTGAGCGATAGAGAAATGGATATTTTAAGGCTTATGGTAGATGGCTACGATTATAAAGTGGTGGCTGACAAGCTATTTATTAGCCCTCACACGGTGCGCAAGCATATTGCCAATATTTACGAAAAATTGCATGTATGCAGCAAGGTAGATGCCGTAAAAATAGCCATTAAAAAAGGTTGGTTCAATGCCCTATTTTTTTAGTTTAAGGTTTTAATCTACTTTTGTAAGGTTATTTATACTTTATGAAATCAAATCAATTGTTTGCTGTTTTACTTATTGTTTTTACTCTTTTTACTTTTGCATCTTGTTTAAAAAAAGGAACTGACGACCCTTTAATTTCTTTTAGAACCAGAAAACAAAGAATAGAAGGCGAATGGTTAGTGACAGCATATTTTGGAAACAATGTCAATCTTTTTGCCGCAGGGCAGGGCGCAGCCTATACTTTTAAAAAAGATGGCAGTGGCAGTTTATCCAATACCAATGGCAATGTAGTAGTTTCTGAAGATATTACTTGGGCATTTTTAGCTAAAGATGATACTTATAAAACCAACGAAAGAATGGTAGTATATGGCAAAAGCAGTAGCGAGGGCGCAATTTGGGAAATAAGAGAGCTTAAACATAGCAAAATAAGGCTAAAAAGAGAGCTTAAAAACGCTTCAGATACTATTAGTTATACGATGACTTTAGAGCCAAAGTAGAAATTTTTGATTTTAATATACCACCAATTTTTGCATTCGTTTAATTCCACCAGTAGTTGTATATTCTATCATATAAATGCCATTGTTAAGTTTTATTTCAACGGTATTTAAAAAGGTATTTTTCTTGCCTTCTGTACTATATACAATTATGGGTTTTTTAATTTCAATTAATTCTGTATTTATAATCAAAATGCCATTTAATGGGTTTGGATAAATCTCATTTTGAACTATTGAAATTTGTTGAGAAATAGAAACCGTAGGTAAACACTGTTTAAACTTTAAGTAAAAAATATTTCTTAAAGAATCTAATTTAGAAAATACGTAAGTGCCAGGGCAAGTAGTAGCGCAACCCTGCTTATGCCCTGCCAACGCAGAAAGCAAGGCGCCTGTATTATAAGGATGCTTAAAAGTATATGATGGATTTAGAGTATCTTTAACATATTTCCAAGTAAGTAATTCAATTAATTTACCAATCATTGTATCAGAGGGATTTATTATTTCATAATCACCAATCAAACAAATACCCATAGTATTGGCATTTTTACCACAAAAATGAGCACCTAAAACATTGTCTTGCTTAATATTTGCTTTTTCTGGGTCTCTACCTGCATAAATATTGCCATTGGGTGCTATTAGGTAATTGTATGCTATATCGTCCCAGCCATTTACTTGTGTATGCTGCACATAAAATGAGCGTACCAACTGGGTGTAGTCTGATTGGCTATTATTACTTGCTGCATGATGAATAATACAATGGTGTGTTTTGGTGGCTTCTCTGCCAGGTGTGGGTGCATTTAAGCCCTGTCGCCATATTTGCTGCGGTATAATATTGGTAGGCATTTGGCAATTGCTGCGTTTGCTATTTTGCAATGGTAAATTATTAATTACAATTTTTGGCACATATTGAAAAAAGAGGGTAAGTTCTACATCTGTTTTACTAAAAAATTGAAAATATTTGTTGCTATCGAATAAAATTAAGTTGGTTTGATTTATTCCCAAATGCTCATCTTTTAAAAAGGCAATAGTGTCTTTATTTTCAAGCACTAATTTTAAATCACTGAAATTATAATTTTCACTTGCTTGAATAGTTAATCCGTTTAATGGTTCATTAAAATTTAAAATATAAATTGAATCTATTTTTAAATTAATTTTATGTTTAAATACTATCACTTCATTTTGAGCAGAAAGCTTAAAATAAGCCGTTACTAAATTGAACAATACAAAGATATGTTTATTCATAATATTCATATTACATCATTTCTGCCAACTCCAACCAACGCAAGGTTTTTGCATCTATTTTAACTGTAATATTCTCAATTTCTTTTGCCCATTCTGCCAATTGAATATGGCTGCTACTACCAGTATTTAATTTATCTGTTATCGTTTGTTTTTGAGTTTCTAAAGTGGCTATTTCTTGCTCTAAAGTTTCATATTCTCTTTGTTCCTTAAAACTCATTTTTTTCTTTTGTGTTTGCGTATTTTGCCTTGGTGTTTCTGTTGGTTGTGCTGCTTTTTTTTCTGCAATTATTTCTTCAGGTATAGCTTCTTTATAATCGGTATAGTTGCCATAAAAGTCTTTGATTACACCATGTCCTTCAAATACAAAAAGGTGTTCTACCAAATTATCCATAAAATACCTATCGTGCGAAACCAAAAGTAAA
>CAZDGF010000095.1:0-7955 GCA_964505065.1 uncultured Chitinophaga sp. | reverse complement strand
TTACTTTACTTCCTTCTTCTTTTTTTATTTATTTAGGACGCTATTGAATAAGAATTAAAAAATATCTCCCCTTTTTAGTTCTATTTTTACTACTTTTGCAATTTTAAGTAAAAATTTATCAAATGGGTGATTTAGCAACATATTGGCAAGACATAATAAACAATCCTTCGGCAAGTTTATTAATTATTTTAAATTTAGTTATAATAGAAAGCCTACTTTCTATAGACAATGCCGCTGTATTGGCTACTATGGTAATGAATTTGCCAGAAAAAGAACGCTCTAAAGCACTTAAAATAGGATTGGTGTTTGCTTATATTTTTAGAGGAATAGCCCTTATGCTTGCAGGTTATTTACTGCAAATAGATTGGGTAAAATTAGTAGGTGGCGGCTATTTAATATTTTTAGGCCTAAAGTTTTTTTACGAAAAATGGCAGCACCATAAAAGCATATCCGATGAGGCTTTGGAAGATTTAAAAGCAATAAAACCTGCAAAACGCTTGTTCGGTTTAAGCCTTTTTTGGAGTACTGTAATAATGGTAGAAGCTATGGATTTGGTATTTTCATTAGACAATGTATTGGCTGCTGGTGCATTATCTCATAATATTATTTTGGTATGTTTGGGTGTATTTATTGGTATTATTACTATGCGTATAGTAGCGCAGTATTTTGTTAGGCTTTTAGCTATGTTTCCTTTTTTGGATACAGCTGCTTTTATTGTAATTTTAATGTTAGGTATAAAATTGGTTTATAGCTTTTTTGTACCCCACGTTCATACTGCCGAAGATAATAATTTTTGGAGTAAATATGGCTTTTCTTTAATTACAATGACAGTATTTGTCGTGCCTTTGCTTACTTCTTATTTCTTCAATTTTCCTAAAAAGAATATTAAAGGTTAAATTTATTTCTTCCTTTCAATAACATAAGCCAACAATAGTTGTAAGCTTATATTGGCTTCGTTATTAGGCATAGTGCTTAATAGTTCAAGAGCTTTTTGTTTGTAATTTTCCATTACAGTTTGTGCATATTCAAAACCCTTTTTTTCAAACACAAAATTTACAACCTCTGTTACGGTTTGCTTTTTATCAGCCTTGTTTTTTATTAAATTGATAATGTGCTTTTTTTCACTTGAGGTGGCATTATTCAAGGCATAAATTAAAGGCAAAGTCATTTTTTTTTCTTTAATATCTAAACCTGTAGGTTTGCCAATATTGTTATCGCCATAGTCAAACAAATCGTCTTTTATCTGAAAAGCCATACCTGTATATTCGCCAAACAATCGCATTTTTTCAATGGTTTCATTATCAGCATTGGCTGCTGCTGCCCCTATGGCGCAACAACTGGCTATAAGTGATGCTGTTTTTTTGGTAATAATATCGTAATAAATATCTTCAGTAATATCCAATCTACGGGCTTTTTCAAGTTGCAAAAGTTCGCCCTCGCTCATTTTTTTTACACTTTCGCTCGTTATTTTTAGCAAGTCAAAATCTTCATTATCTACAGAAAGTAGTAAGCCTTTTGCCAGCAAAAAATCGCCAACTAATACAGCAATTTTATTTTTCCAAAGCGCATTGATACTAAAAAAACCTCTGCGCATATCGCTACCGTCCACAACATCATCGTGTACCAAAGTTGCCGTATGTAAAAGTTCGATTAAACTTGCTCCTCTATATGTTCTTTCACTTATTTCTCCATGCAGCTTGCTGCAAAACAATACAAACATAGGCCGCACAAGCTTGCCTTTTCGTTTTACAATATAGTGCATAATGGTATTTAAAAGCGGCACATGGGTTTTCATACTTTCGCTAAAGGCAGTTTCAAATTGCTTTAACTCATGTGCTATGGGTTGCTTAATGGTATCTATAGAAATACTCAATATTGGGAAAATGGAAGGGCAAAAATAAATAAATATTTAGCCTATTTTTGCACCTCTATAAAAATAAATATGCTAACAGTAGATAATTTCAATTTTAACAACCAAAAAGTATTGGTAAGAGTAGATTTTAATGTACCTTTAGACGCCCAATATCATATTACAGACGATTCAAGAATTGCAGCAACTATGCCTACAATAAAAAAAATATTGGCAGATGGCGGTTCTTGTATTTTAATGAGCCATTTGGGGCGACCAAAAGAAGGACCAACAGAAAAATATTCTTTAAAACATATTGTTAGCAGAGTTGCAGAACTTTCGGGTGCTATAGTGCATTTTGCCAATAATTGTATTGGCGAAGAAGCAAATAATTTAGCCACTTCTTTAAATGCAGGAGAAATATTATTGTTAGAAAACTTGCGCTTTTATAAAGAAGAAGAAAAAGGAGATATAGCTTTTGCTGAAAAACTTTCAACTTATGGCACATTTTATGTAAACGATGCCTTTGGCACAGCCCATAGAGCGCATGCAAGCACAGCAGTAATTGCTCAATTTTTTGAACAAAAATGCTTTGGCTATGTAATGGCAAACGAAATAGCCAATGCACAAAAAGTATTAAACAATCCTGCGCGCCCTTTTACAGCTATTGTAGGCGGAGCAAAGGTTTCAGACAAATTATTAATTATAGAAAATTTAATGAATTTGGCAGATAATATTATTATTGGAGGGGGTATGGCTTATACTTTTGCAAAAGCTATGGGTGGTAATATTGGCAACTCGCTTTGCGAAGACGATAGAATGCCGCTAACTCTTGAATTGATAGAAAAAGCAAAACAAAAAAATGTAAAATTGCTATTGCCAGAAGATAGCATTGTTGCAGATAAATTTGCCAACGATGCACATACTGTTATAGAAAACAATTTGGCAATTACCGAAGGTTATATGGGTTTAGATATTGGACCAAAAGCGACAGAAATGTTTTGCAAAGTTATATTAGAATCTAAATCTGTATTATGGAACGGACCAATGGGCGTATTTGAAATGAGTAGTTTTGAGGCAGGCACAAAAGCGGTGGCAAAGGCTGTAGCCAATGTTAGCCAAAATGGGGGCTTTAGTCTTATTGGCGGTGGCGATAGCGCAGCAGCTATACATAAATTTGAATTGGCAGATAAAGTAAGCTATGTATCTACAGGCGGTGGTGCTTTGTTAGAGTATTTTGAGGGTAAAGTATTGCCTGGCATTAAAGCCATTATGGGGTAATGCTTATTGCATTGTTTTTTATTGCTTTGGGTATTGGATATTTTATTGATTATAAAAAAAATATTAGGGCGTACCCCTAAAGGGTCGGGCAATTGCGAAGCACTCTTTAATGCAATTGAAAAACAAATAATTTAATAAAAAATGCGCTATTACGCCTCGTCCCGAAGTTTCGGGACTGCGGGGTAGCTGCTCCAACATAGCGAAGCGATTCACGAATAGCGCAGCTTTCACGAATGCCATATCAACAATAATTTGATGAGTAATGCCTATAAAATACAATAAAAAATGAGTAATCCCTTACGCTGCTGACGCCTGTTGTTCCTTTGCTTGACTACTCAACTTATGCATTCCGTATCATGTTGAGCGTAATAAATAACCCCTTGTGCGATTAAGATAAACCCAAATTAATCAATAGGAGATTTGAAAAATCGAACTACTTGATTTAGTTGGGTTAACCCCGATTTAGAAATTGCAATTATGTTTTGTAAAAAAATGATTTGCAATTTGTTATTCGATTCAGCAATTTTATTGCTGAATTTGGGTTAAAACAAGTATTTTTATTGGCATAGAATTTGGAACAGATTGCAAATTGCTGATTTATAAGGGTAAATTTTTTGAGGTTATGGAATGATAATGAGTAGTTGATTCTATAAAATCTGAATGAATGGCTATTTCAGATTCCAAATATTTTTTCAAAGCAAAAAATTTTGGAATGACGGATTATTCGACAAGTTCATTTCGACAAGCTCAATGAACTGATAATTCTACGTTTTCAATTTTTTCTTTTTAGCACTGGGGAATAAAATATTATTCAAAATAAGGCGGTAGCCTGGGCTATTGGGAAATAATGCTAAATTAGTAGGTGGCTCTCCTACCATGTGTTGGTAATCTTCTGGGTCATGCCCGCTATAAAAAGTCCAAGTGCCTTTGCCCATTGTGCCGTGTATATAACGTGCCTCTTCGGCAGCTTTGGTTTCGCCCATTACCAGCACTTCGCTTTTTATAAATTGTTTTCTAAAGGCGGTAGTTTGCCCCATAAAGCTTTTTATGGTTTGCGTATGGTTTTGGCAGAGCATTGTAGGCACAACATCCCATTTGGCACTGTAATCAAACAAGGTAAAATAATCTTCGCTTTCGTTCAAAGTTCTATAATTAGTATTGTCAATAGTGGCATGTTCGTAAGCATAGGGGCTTCTTTCCAATTGAAAATCTTTAAATGCAAAACAATTGTCAAAATTAAGTTTATTTTGGGCATTAGGGTCGGCACCATCGCCATCAAACATATTTTCGCAAATATCTGTGCCATCTGCAGAAAGGGCAATATCGTAAGTATCTGTAGCGCTACACATAGCAAATAAAAAACCACCACCAATACAAAAATCTCTTATTTTTTTTGCCACTGCTAATTTCATTTGCGATACTTTGGTGTAACCGTGTTTGGTTGCACATTCTTCGTTGGTTTTTACATCTTCTAAATACCAAGGGGTATTGCGGTAATTGTACCAAAATTTGCCATATTGACCTGTAAAATCCTCATGGTGTAGGTGTAGCCAATCGTATTGTATCAATTTATCGTCTAATACCTCATCGTCAAACACTTTATCGTAAGGTATTTCGGCATATTCAAGCACCATAGTTACGGCATCGTCCCAAGGTTGTTTATTTTTAGGCGAATAAACTGCAATTTTAGGAATTTTAAGCAAAGTAACCACTTCCATATTTACCTCTGGATTGCTTATTTCAGCTAATATGGCATTGCTTTTGGCATCTGTTATAACCTCGTAGCTAACACCTCTAATTTTACATTCATTTTCAAAAGCTACATCGTAGCCCATCATAAAACTACCGCCTTCGTAATTCAATAGCCAATTTACTTCTTTCTCTTTTCCCAGCACCCAATAGGCTATGCCGTAAGCTTTTAAATGGTCTTTTTGCCCTTCGTTCATACCTATTAAAATGTGTAAAGCTTTGGCTTGGTTTGCCAAAAATAAAAACACAACGATAAGCAAAGTAAACCTTTTCATTTTAACAAATACTGAATGACAAAGTTAAGGGAATTTTTAATCTGATTTCGAAAATAAAATCAAAAATCAAAACTTTAAAATCAAAAATTAAAAACTTGCTTTTCGTTTATTCAAAAAAGCATCTGTACCTTCTTTAAAATCGTTAGTTGAAAAAGCTTTGCCAAATTCCGCAATTTCAGTATCAAAGCCATTTTTAGTGTTGTCAAAATAATCGTTTACACAGGCTATAACTTTAGCTATAGCCATTGGCGATTTTGTAGCCAACTTATTCAACATTTCTGCACAACGTGGCATCAAATCTTCCAAAGGCACAACATCGCTTACCAAGCCATATTCCATTGCAGAATGTGCGCTTATAACATCGGCAGTTAGCAATAGTTCCAAAGCCTTGCTTTTGCCTATTAATTGTACTAAGCGTTGCGTACCGCCATAACCAGGAGGCACACCCAAATTTACTTCTGGCTGCCCAAATTTTGCATTTTCGCTGGCTATACGAATATGACAAGCCATTGCCAACTCGCAGCCGCCTCCCAATGCAAAGCCATTAACAGCAGCTATTACAGGTTTTGCGCTTTGTTCTATTGTGTTCATTACTGAGTGTCCATCGGCACTCATTTTAGTGCCTTCTTTTTCGTTAAAATTAACAAATTCTGAAATATCTGCACCAGCAGCAAAAGCTTTTGTGCCAGCACCTGTTAAAATAATGCCTTTTACTTTATTATCAGATTGTGCATCGGAAACAGCCTTTTTTATTTCTTGCAGCGTTTCAATATTTAAGGCATTCAGCTTGGTTTCTCGGTTGATAGTAATTGTTAGTATGTTATTTTCTACCGTTGTTAGAATATTGTTGTACATAGTTTGCAAAAGTATATGAAAAAGATTAATGTTGTAACTGTATGCAAAAAAGTAAATTAATCATTTTAATCATTTTAGTATTTTTAAATGTTAAAGAAACTAAAGGACAAACTGCTAAAGACATTTTAAAAAAAGTTTCAAAAACTGCAAAAAGTTTAACAAACTATGAGGTAAAATTTACGCAATTTTTTAAATATTTTGATTATTCGGATACAAGTTTTATAACAACTGAAAATCTAATTTCAAATAGCATGAAACTACCTTTGTATGGCTTATCCTTAAACAATAACAAACAATATGGTAAAAATTATAAAGCTTTTAATGATGAAGAATTTGTTACTTTGTATGATAATTCTAAAACATATTACAGAACAAAAATATTTTCCGATTTAAAGCAATTTTATAGAATGAAACAAGATGTGTTGTACAAACCATTTAAAAGGAATTTTTTAAAAAATGATACTTTTAGTCTTAAAGAAACAAATGACAAACATTTTGTTTTGGAAAAAAAAGATACAAGTTTTGACAAAATGCTGAAAGTAAATATTTACAGTAGCACATTGATATATGTAGATAAAAGTACTTATTTAATTGATACATTTTTGCAATGGTTTTATTTAGGCGACCAGTTACAATATGAAAAATTAATTTTGAACGATTTTAAACAATTTGATAAAAGCTATGCTAAAACTATAAAATTCAAGGCAGATTCAATGATAAAAGTATTAAAAACAAATATAAATGGCGACTCTATATACCTAATCAGCCAAAAAAAGAAGAAAAAAGAAATAACAATTGGAGATACACTTCCAAATATTTTTGCATATATATTTGATTCTAAATATTCTATAACTTTACCCAATAAAAAGGATTCCATTTTTATACTAGATTTTTTTTATACCTCTTGTGGTCCTTGTATTGCAAGTATGCCAGCTTTAATCAATATTAACAATAAATATACAAGTAAAGGTATTAAACTTTATGGCATAGACCCATATACGTCTGATTGGGTAAGATTAGAACGCTTTGTACCTTACCATAAATTGAATTACACAATTTTGAAAGCAAATTATGCTGTAAGTGAAAATTTAGGTATAACGGCTTATCCTTCATTATTTATAATTAAAAATGGCATTGTTGTATATAAACATATTGGCTTTTCTGAAAAAATGGAAGAAGAAATTTCGAAAAATTTGAATCAAATTCTTAACCCCTAAAAACTAACCCCCTATTTCCTAACTCCAAAAAAAAAATGATTCTTATACCCATACTACACGGCATTTGGCAAGGCTTTTTAATCAGTATTTTGTTATTTGGCCCCGCTTTTTTCAAATTATTACACACCAGTATTCAAGAGGGATTTAAGAAAGGTGTGCTTTTGGCTTGGGGTGTTTTTTTAAGCGATTTGTTGGTTGTAGCCCTTTGTATATTTGGCTTTGCAGATTTTATGCAAAATATGGCTTTTCAAAAAATGTATAGTTTATTAGGGGCTATTGTTTTATTTTTATTGGGTATAAAAGCTTTTAAACACCAATATAGGGCTTTTTTAAAATCTTATTCAGAAAGAGTGCCATCGAGTAAAGGCATTTTGAATGGTTTTTTCCTAAATTTAGCCAATCCTTTTACCTTTATTTTATGGTTCAATGTGCAAGGTGCAGTTAGCTTAAAATATGCCGAAGAACCTAACTATTTATGGCTTGTAAGCCTAAATTTAGGCGTTATATTATTGGTTATTTTTTTAATGGATATTTTAAAAGTATATCTCAGTCATTTGTTGGGCAAAAAACTTAATGTGCGTTTATTTTTTACCATTAATAAATATTTCGGAGTATTACTTATGGTTATTGGCGCAGTATTTTTGTACCGTTTTACCATTTTAGTTGGTTGGTGGAATTAAACCCAAATTCAGCAATAGAATTGCTGAATCGAATAACAAATTGCAAATC
>CAZDGF010000094.1:0-8063 GCA_964505065.1 uncultured Chitinophaga sp. | reverse complement strand
CTATTGATTTGACTATGTAATTTTTATTCCTGATTTTTATTTAGGACAGTATTGAAATTAATTAAATTTTTGCCGCCAAACTTAATAATTATATAAATATTAAGAAATATTTTGCAAAATGGCTCAATATTTGTTACAACAAATATTAAAATGATGAAAAAAATATTTTATTTAATTGTATTTATTAGCTCTACTGCATCTGTATTTAGCCAAATAAAATTAGGAAACAATATAAATACCATTAATATTTCTAGTTTAATAGAATTAGAAAGTACAAGCAAAGGCCTATTGTTTTCTCGCATGAATACTGCCCAAATGAATGCTATGACTGCTGTTAATGGTTTAACTATTTACAATTTAGACAGCAATTGTTTATGCAATTATAATGGCACTCGTTGGGTAAATTTATGCCAAACCACTACAATTCCTAATTTAATTTTAACCAAAACAGGCAATTCTGTAGGCTTAAAATTAGGCAGCGGCAATACTGTTTATTTTTCTGTTGCCGATGACGATTCAAGTAAAACCAATGAAATTCAAACCATTTCTTTTGCAAATGATTCTATTTATTTGAGTTTAAATGGCGGTAAAGTTGGGCTAAAAAGTTTAATTATAGACACAACCAGTTTAAGCAACCGCATAAACCAACGTGTAAAATACACTGATACTGCGGCTATGTTGAGTAAGTATTTGCGCAAAAATGATACAGCAAGTTTGAGCAATCGTATCAATAAAAAATTAAGTGCAAGCGATACGGCAAGTTTGAGCAACCGCATTAATCAACGTGTAAAATACACTGATACTGCGGCTATGTTGAGCAAATATTTACGCAAAAATGATACAGCAAGTTTGAGCAATCGTATCAACAAAAAATTGAATGCTGCTGATACAATTTCATTGAGCAATCGCATAAACCAACGTGTAAAATACACTGATACTGCGGCTATGTTGAGCAAATATTTACGCAAAAATGATACAGCAAGTTTGAGCAATCGCATAAATAAAAAATTAAGTGCAAGCGATACCGCAAGCCTTAGCAACCGCATTAATCAACGTGTAAAATATACCGATACTGCGGCTATGTTGAGCAAGTATTTGCGCAAAAATGATACAGCAAGTTTGAGCAACCGTATCAATAAAAACCGACAAGCCATTATTGATACTGCAACGAGTTTAAGAAATAAAATCAATACACATATAGTTGCCGACCTTGATATTGACACCACCAACGAAATGCAAACCTTAAGCATTACAGGGCAAACTTTAAGAATTTCTAAACGCAATAGTGTTACATTGCCAAGTATTGATACTGCAAGCATTAGCAATCGCATAAACCAACGTGTAAAATACACTGATACTGCGGCAATGTTGAGCAAGTATTTGCGTAAAAATGATACGGCTAGTTTGAGTAATCGCATAAATAAAAAATTAAGTGCAAGCGATACCGCAAGCCTTAGCAACCGCATTAACCAACGTGTAAAATACGCTGATACTGCGGCTATGTTATCACCTTATTTAAGAGATGGAGATACCACCAATATGTTGAGTAAATATATTTATGGAGCTACAAATGGCATTTCAAAATCTGGCAAAAATTTATTACTTGGTGGTGCTTTAACACAAGCTACAACCATTAGCACAACTTCTACAAATACACTAACCTTATCAGGCTTGCAGCGTGGTGCTTCTACAGATAGTATTTTAATGGTAACTTCTTCAGGTATAGTTAGAAGAATAACAAATGCCAATTTACATACTGGGTATATGCGTTTTACAGATACGTCTAATTTAAGCAATAGAATAAACCAAAGAGTTAGATATACTGATACTGCAACAATGTTGCTGCCATATTTAAGAAAAGGAAATCAAATATCTGGAACACCTGGCTCAGTTTTTTATGCAGGAAGTAATAGAGCGCCTTCATCAAATAATTCTGAATTATTTTGGGATACTGCCAATTTAAGATTAGGTATTGGCACAAATACGCCAACTCATAAATTGCAAGTAAATGGACAAGTAAGAGCCACTTCGTTTGCTAATGCAGATGGTACAGCTGGTTCGCCAAGTTATAGATTTAATAGCGATGCTAATACAGGTATATATTTAAGAGCAGCAGATGATATAGCAATAAGTACCAATGGAACTGAAGCTGTTCGAGTGGACCCTTCGGGAAATGTGGGTGTGGGCGGCATTGCTCCCTCTCAAAAAATGGATGTTAACGGTAGATTAAGAGTTAGAAATATTGGAATTAATAATACATTAGATACTATTTTGGTTGTAGATGCTAATGGATTAATTCAAAAAAGATTTAATACTTCAATTAAAACAACTGATACTTCGGCTATGCTTGCACCATACATTTTTAATGGTAGAAATGGATTAACCAAATCTGGTAAAAATGTATTATTGGGTGGTAGTTTAATTCAAGCTACTACAATTACAACATCTGCCTCTAATACTCTTGCTTTGGCTGGCTTGCAAAGTGGAAATGCTAATGATAGTATTTTAGCTGCCGACCCAACTACTGGTGTAATCAAAAGAATTTCTGCAAGAAGAATAACCATTGGTTTATTAAGAACTATTGATACTGTTTCATTAAGCAATAGAATAAACCAAAGGGTTAGATTTGCTGATACTGCCACAATGCTTGCACCATACATTTTTAATGGTAGAAATGGATTAACCAAATCTGGTAAAAATGTATTATTGGGTGGTAGTTTAATTCAAGCTACTACAATTACAACATCTGCCTCTAATACTCTTGCTTTGGCTGGCTTGCAAAGTGGAAATGCTAATGATAGTATTTTAATGATAACTTCATCTGGAGTAATAAAAAGAACGTCAAATTTTCCATTGGTAAATAACAAAACAGCTTCTTATACAGTATCTGTTTCTGATCATAATACTGTTATTACAATCAATAGCAGTTCTGCTACAACAATTACAATTCCAAGTGGTTTACCAGTTGGTTTTAATATAAGTATTTATCAAATAGGTACAGGAAGAGTAACTATAGCTGGGGCAAGTGGGGTTACTTTAAAAAATAGATTAACAAGATTTAGATTAGCAGGCAAAGATGCAGCTGCAGGAATAGTAATAACGGCTTCTAATGTTGCACATGTTTCGGGTGATTTATCAAAATAAATTTTTATGAAAAAAATACTGCTTATCATTTTAATTTTTATTGGTCAATTTGAAATTAATGCTCAAATATTGCACCATAATCAACTACCAACATTGTTTGATGAAAATATAAATTTTATATTTTCAATGCGTCAGGTTAATCTTGAGTATGACGGTCCTTTAATAAGATTAAGAAGAAGTTCTGATAATACTGAATTAGACTTTTCGCCAGCAAGTTCTGGGGCATTAATTTCTAATTCTGCTATAAATTCTTGGCGTGCTGGTTCAAATGTATTTGTGGTAATATGGTATGATCAAAGCGGCTGGGGAAGAGATGCAATTCAACCTATTGCAAGCCGCCAACCTTCATTTACCCCTAATGGTACAAGACCTTATTTTGCAGGTGATGCCAGCAATGATTTTTTAGAAATTAAAACAGGATTTCAAGAATTAAGTGACTCTGGTATTAATGCAAGTGTTTTAGCTGTGATGTATGCTACACAAACTGCTCAATTTACCTTTGGTGTAGTTGATAGTTTGAATGGCTCAAATAGATGGTCGGGACATATCAATTGGAGCGATAACAATGTTTATTTTGACCCCGGGTTTTGTTGTAATTCTACGCGAAGTTTTTCAAATTCTGGAGGTGCTGGAAATTGGAGACATTATACTTTAATGAGAACCAAAGACTCTACAATAGCAAGGTTAAATGGTGTAAATCAATTTGCAGGTCTTCATCCCAACTCCCGATGCACTTCTAATAATTTTTTTAGACTTTGTCATGCAGGTAATCTATCAAATCAATTTTCAGATACTCGGTTTATGGAATTTATTATGTATAATTCAAATATAAATTATTCTATAATTGGAGAAATTGAACAAAGCGCAATTAATTTTTGGGGACTATAAATAATGAAAAAAATAAATTCAATCATATTTTCCCTTTTTATTACATGGTTTACTCATAGTAAAGCGCAAGTAAACGTTAAACTTTTGCCAAATGATTCTATGAAAATATTCAATACCAATGGTATATCCATTTGGGGAAATTTTTATAACAGTGGCAATAGCAGCAATGGTGGTAGTTTAATTTTACAAGAAGGCACAAATGTCATAATGTATGGCGATAGTTTTAGAAATATAAATGCCTCGCCAATATTAGAAGGTGGAGAAATTATATTAACCCGTCCTCGTCCTTTTCCATACAATACAAGCGCAAAACAATATTTTGATGGTGGTGGCTTGGGCAGTTCAATTCCCGATTTAACTGTTGATAATTTAAGTAATGTAGAATTAGAATTTGGAGATTTGAAAGTGCGAGATTCCATTAAATTTATCAATGGACATTTAATTTTAAACAAACACGATTTGGTGTTGGGCAATAATAACCCTGGTGTAATTACAGGCTATAATGAAAATAGATATATAGTTACCAATGGCAATACACGAGATACTTTGAAAGGCTATTTTATAAGAGAAAATGTAGCTAACAGTAATGTGGTATTTCCTGTGGGACAAGCAATAAACGATTATACGCCTGCAACAATTAACAACAGCGGAACAGCAGATTTATTTAAAGTACGCGCTTTTGATACCGTTTACGAAGATGGCTATTTAAGAAATATAGCCAATTCTTTTTCAATTTCAGCTGATGAAAGAAGCGTGCAACGCACTTGGGATATTAGAGAAGGAACAACAGGTGGCAGCAATGTAAGCCTTACTTTGCAATACAACGTAGCAACAGAAGGTATATCTTTTAATTTTGGCAGAAACAATGCTTTTATTTCACATTTTGTAGGCTATGCACCCAATGCAGAAGGCGATACTATTTCCAATTGGAAATGGGATAATTTTATGCGCAGTAGCACAAGTGCGCCTTCAATGCCAGGCACTATTACAACAGGTAGTAGCATTGGCACAGCAGCTATGAAAACCCGCAGTAATATTACTTCATTTTCGCCTTTTACCATTACAAATTGGGAAAGCGCAGCTACACCTTTGCCTATAAAATTTTTAACATTTAATGCCCAATGGAAAAACAATACCCCACTGCTAACTTGGGTTGTAGATGAAAGTAATACCGCAAAATCTTTTACAGTGTTAAGAAGCTATGAAAACCAGCCTTTCGAACCTATTGGCAATGTTATTGCTAAACAAAGTAGTTTTCAAAATTATCAATATTTAGATGTTAATTATCCTAAAAACACAGATAAAATTTTTTACCAAATAATAGCCAATGAGCCGAATAATAATATCACAAAAAGCGAAATTAAGGTATTGAAAATAAATCAAAATGTTATTTCAACAATGATGGTATATCCTAATCCTGCTGCGCAAAAGGTAAATATTGTATTGGATAAAAACGAAGAAAATAATTTAACCATTACAGATATAACAGGTAAAATTGTATTCAATACAAGCATTAACAATGTAGAAATATATAGCATTAGTGTGCAAAATTTTGCAGAAGGTACTTATATGTTGAACTTGCAAAACAGCATAGAAAAAGTTTCTGCTAAACTAATAGTTATTCATTAATTCTGTAAGTTCGGTACTTAATTTAATGGCATTTTCGCCATCTAAATGGCTGCCATCATAGCTTTCGTAATATTTTTTAATATCAAGCCAGCGTACACCTATTTTATTGAACGCTAATTTTAGTTCTTCAAAATTCAAAGTACTGTTTTTGTCTTCCAATTGTCGCATAGCATGGCTTGTAGGCATTCTAAAACAATAAATAGTATAGCCTTTTTTAACTAATTTTTCTAAATATTTAATTACTTTAGATGCCCCCAAATTGTCATTTTTATGCATGGTATAAAAATCTGCATAAGAAGCTAAAGCCTCTGTTGAGTCCATTGGTGTTTTTTTACTTTCTATCCAGCCGCTTTCAGATAAAAAAGTATGGTAGTAAAATTCTTTTTTATAAATATTTTTAAAATCTAACAAGCTGTATCTTTCAAAACAAGTAAGGTAAGGGTAAATATTTCTTTTTACCCATTGGTCTTTTTCATCTTTTTGTAATAGCGATTTTAAATGTTCATTTTCAATATTTGGCTTGTAAAAAGAACTTGAGCTTATGCCCAATAAAACTATTTTTTTCCCTTTTGGATTTAATTTTTTAATGCCATTTTCTATTAAAAAAGTATCTACCCCTGCCGAGCTAAAGCCATAGTTGAAAGCACCATTTTCCGCTAATATTTTCATGTCTTTTAAATTAGGATTTACACCTCTATACACTCTGCTATCGCCAATAATAACCATATCATAAATAGATTTTTGCTCTACTTTTTTTGCCCAAAAAATTTCTGATTGCATATTGGAATGCGGCAATTTGGGCAAAAATAAAACACCCAATAGTAGAAATAAACTTCCTAATATTACAGTAAAAACTATGGTTTTATTTGCATTTTTATTTTTCATTGTTTTAAAATTGAAAATAAATAAATTGCTGTTCAGCTCCTCTAAAAAAAACCATGCCAAATACCATTAAAGCCATTAAAATGGCTTTCAAAAACCAATGGTTTAAAAACCTAAATTTGTGTTTGTAAAATACAATAATTTCTAAAAAAATACCCAGTATTAACCAACAAATAGAAACATTTACCAAAGCCAATTTTAATTGGTTTGGCAATGTTAAACTAAACATAGATTTTAAAACATAAAAAGCCTCGTTTATATTGGCTGCTCTAAAAAATACCCAAGCTATTAATACCCCAATAAAAACAATTATTCCTGCAAATATTTTATTGATTTGAAATGTAAAAATTAATTTAAAAAATCTTTCTAACAATAAGTAAAAGCCATGCAAACTACCCCATACAACATAGGTTAAATTAGCCCCATGCCATAAGCCAGAAATTAGAAAAGTAAAAATTAAATTAAAGGTATTTCTAAAAGCCCCTCTCCTATTCCCTCCCAATGGAATATACACATAATCTCTAAAAAAAAGCGAAAGCGAAATATGCCAACGCTGCCAAAAATTAGCAAAACTATAAGCAAAATAAGGCTGCCTAAAATTGAGTTTAAAATGAATACCACAAAGCTTTGCCAAACCCCTTGCCACGGTACTATAGCCATTAAAATCGAAATAAATTTGAAAGGCAAAACACACCATACACAACCACCAGCCAATATTGCCCATATAGTTTTCCGAATGTTTGAAATAATCGTTCACCATCAAGGCTATATTGTCTGCCAATACCATTTTTTGAAATAAGCCCCAAATACATAGCTGAATACCATTCAATATTTGAACTGCATTGGTTTCTGTTTTTTGAGTTAATTGCGTTAAAATTTGCCTTGCCCTTACAATAGGACCAGCTACTAAATGCGGAAAAAATGAAATAAATGCAAAAAAATGTAAAAAATTTTGTGCAGGCTTGGTTTTTCCTCTGAATATATCAATGGTATAACTCATTGAATTGAAGGTATAAAAGCTAATGCCAACAGGCAATACCAACGAAAAATTAGGCAATGATTGTTGTATATTAGAATGAATATTGTAATTCAATAAAAAAGTATCTAAAAAGCCACATAGCCAAAAACTGTATTTGAAAACCACAAGCATAGCAATATTGCTACTTAAAGAAAGCCAAAGCCACTTAAATTTATGTTTTTGCGAATTTAAAATTGCTTTACCGCAGCCATAATCTACAGTACCTGTGGCAAATAAAAGAATAAGAAAACGCCAATCCCACCAACCATAAAATAAGCACGACATTGCCGAAATCCAAAGCCATTTGGTATTATTACACTTTTTTGCCCAATGCCAAAAAGCAAAAAACAAAACAATAAACGCTAAAAATGGAATGGAGTTGAAAAGCATAGTTGCAAATGGCGAAAATAGAAAAATATTGTTTATGTTTGTATTTGAAAATGAAAAAAGGTCAATACTGTCCTAAATAAAAATTAGGAATAAAAATTACCGAGTCAAATCA
>CAZDGF010000093.1:0-8098 GCA_964505065.1 uncultured Chitinophaga sp. | reverse complement strand
TGCTGCAAATATAATAACTTTTTTTAATTTATGAATGTTTACGGATATACAGTTAGTAGAATTAGGTTTGAGCCAATTAAAAGTAATGCTTATGGGTTTGAAGAAAAATTAAAATTGATTTTGAATGCTATACAACCGCACCAAGAAAATATTATACAATTAAGCAAAAAAGCAAGTACAATTATTCAAATATGCAGACATCAATATTTACATTCAAATGCAGGAATGGGAATAGGTGCAGATGTAATTGAAAGATTATCTAAATTGAATATAGGAATAGATATTGATACTTATATTTATGAATAGTTTAAATAGCATAAAAAAGGCAACTTTTTCAAGTTGCCTTTTTAGATTTTATTAAAATAATATTACAATCTTATTTCTTTTGCGAATCGGCATAAGCAAATGCTTTTTTCATTAGGTCTGTTGCACGGTTTACAGGGTTTTCTCTAATGGCGTTTTCCTCTGTTTCTACTCTGGTAAATAATGCACCCAATGCTTTTTCTGTAACATGGGCATTCAAATCTGGATTTAATTTTTTAGAGGCAAATAAATTGTATTTATCTACCAATGGTGTCCATAATTTGGTAACGCCTACTTGGTCTAATGCTTTTTGTATTTCTGGGCGAAAAGAAGCTGTTAAAGCCGAAGTAGTTGTTTGTTTTAGATAATTAGTGGCTGCACCTTTGCCGCCTGTTAAAATGCTCAAAGCATCTGTAAAACTCATGTTTTTAACAGCCCCTAAAAAAATTGGTTTTGCAGTAGCAACAGCATTTTCTGCACCTTCGTTTAGCTTAGAAATTACTTTATCTACCTCGCCTCCAAAGCCTAAATCTGTTAATTTATTGGCAATGGTTTGTGCATCTGATGGCAATAAAATTTTTATTAAATTATTGCTACTAAAAGCACCTTTTAAAGAAAGGGCATCTACACCCTTACCAAAGCCTTGGCTAAGGGCATCTTTTAATCCGCCAGCTGCCTCTCCACTTGTGGGCACTGCTAAAACCGATGAGGCTACTTTTCCTGCTTCGTTTAGCACATCGCAAGCTATAATATTTACACTAATTATAGCTACTAAAATTATTTTTTTCATATTCATATTAAATGCAAATAAACAATTATCGTTCCAAAAAATAAAAATTATCTTGCTTTATCTAATAAATTAGAAAGTATTTCTAATTCCTCATATTTCAATTTTCTAAAGTTTAGTATTTTATCGTTTATTTTGGGGTTTATTTTTTCTAAAAGCTTTATACCTTTTTCCGAAATAGAAACCTGGGCTTGCCTTTTATTTTCGGGATTTAATTTTCTTTTAATTAAATTTTTTTCTAATAATTTATTGCATATCCGTGTAACATCCGGGCTTTTATCTAACATTACATCTCTAATTTCTCCACAAGAGGCATGGCTGCCATTTCTGCCATTTAAAATGCGCAAAACATTATATTGCGTAAGGTTTAAATTGTGTTTTTTTAGTTTTTCGGCAACTATTTGGTTAATTTTATTGGCAGTAAATACAATATTGATAATTGCTTTTTGCTCTGCACTTACAAATTTACTTTGTTTTATCTCCTCATCTATTTTCACTATTTGCAAATATAAGATAATCAATTAGTTTTGCCAAACACTTGTACCCTCGCTACAATTTTTACAAATATCTATATACTGCCGTCCTTTTAGTATTTGTTTTCTAAATAAATTGTATTGCGGGCTTTGCCATATTTTGTCAAAACTATTTTCGGCTAAATTGCCCAATTTATAAGTGCCGTCTTTATCAAAACAGCAAGGTACAATTTTACCATCCCATGTTATAACGCAGCTATTCCAAAGCCGCCAGCAATGGTTGAGCAATTTATTTTTAAATTGATAGCCTTCTTGCGTTTTTTTATAACGGCTAAATTCTTCATTTTGGGGTATCAAATCGTTGCCTGTATCGTAGTCGTATATCTGTGCCGATTTTATGGCTAATTCATCTACATCATATTCTTTAGCTAAAAGCTTTATATCTTTTAATTGATGCTCATTATGCCCAAATACAATAAACTGCCAAATAATATGCGGTGTTTTAGCTTTGCTTTTTTTCTTTGCTTCTACTATGTTTTTTGTTCCTTCTAATACTTTCTCCAAACTACCGCCAATTCTGTATTTACTATATGTATCTTGCGTTGTACCATCTATAGAAATAATTAATCTATCCAAACCGCTTTGAATGGTTTTTTCGGCATTTTGAGGGGTAAGATAATGTGCATTAGTACTTGTAGCTGTATATATTTTATGC
The DNA here is from genome assembly GCA_964505065.1 of uncultured Chitinophaga sp. Lineage (GTDB taxonomy): Bacteria > Bacteroidota > Bacteroidia > NS11-12g > UBA955 > JABMMZ01. The sequence goes on along the minus strand of CAZDGF010000093.1, from coordinate 5,820 downwards.
TTGTTGGCATAGCCTACCATATCTAAAAATTTGGTGTTTAGGTAAGGCTCGCCCTGAAAATAAAAGGTAATATAGCCCGTAGTTTTATGCAATTCATTAATGGCTTGCTCATAAATATTGGCTTGCAGCATGCCAGTAGGGCGGCTAAAACTGCGCAATCCACTTGGGCATTGTGGGCAACGCAAATTGCAAGATGTTGTTGGCTCTATAGATACTGAAATAGGCTTTCCCCATTGAATAGGGCGTTTTATAATTTTTGATACATAATAACTGCTTATTACTTTTAAGGCATTCCAAGTTCTAAAAAAAGTAATATTTTTTTGCAATAAATTGGCAATATCTGTATGGTTTTTATTCAAATTAAAGGTGTATTAATCGTAAAATTCTACTTTAATATCTTTGCGTTCATACCCAATAGATTTAAGGTTTTCTCTTGTTTCTTTCAACATTGCTGTCCAGCCGCAAAGGTAAAAAATAGCCTCTGGTTTCTGTTTTAAATTTTCCAAATAATAGGGGTGTACATAGCCAGTATTTCCTGCCCAGTTTTCTCGGCTCAAAACAGGATAAAATTTAAAATTGGCATATTGCTGTTCTAATGCTAAAAACTCTTGGTAGTAAAGTAAATCTGCTTGGGTTCTACAGCCAAAATACAGGTGTATAGCTTGTTTAAAATTTTGAAATTGCAGCAAATCTTTAACCATAGCTCTGAATGGCGCAATACCTGTGCCTGTACATATAAAATAATGTGGTTTGCTTAAATGTTCTTGGTGCAGTACAAAACGCCCTTGCGGTAGGCTACTTAAAAGCGTATCGCCTATTTTTTTGCTAAAAAGGATAGGTGTGGCTGCACCATTGGGTTTTATACTTACACAAATTTCTATAATATTACCATTAGTAAAATTGGCTATAGAATAGCTTCTTGTATCAAACTGATGTTGTAAACCTTCAAATTTTAAAATAATAAATTGCCCCGATTGAAAAATTTGTTCTTCATCAAATGCTAAAAACAATCTTTTTACCAAAGGTGTTTCTTCAATAATATTTACAATTTTAACGGTATGAAATTCGAGATTATTCAATTATACTTTAATGATACAAATTAAGCTAAAAAAAGCTTCAAATACATTTATTATTTTTAATTTTAATGCGTTTATCCCCTCATTTTGTATTTTATCGAAAAATGAATGGCTGTTAAAAACTATAAACCTTTATTTGTTAGTTCAATTAATAATCTAAACACAAATGAAACAATTTTTAAAATATACTTTAGCCACTATTGTAGGGGTATTTATTACCTTCATATTTTTAGGTGCAGTATTGTTTTTTACTTTTTTGGGCATAGTAAGTTCCGCAGGTAAAAACAAAGTTTCTGTACAACAAAATTCTGTTTTAGAATTAACAATAGATTATGATGTGCCAGAACGTTCTCCCAATGATTTTATGGCTGTTTTCGGCAATTCTGAAAGTGCCGTTTTAGGTTTAGATGAAATTTTACCCATGATAAACAATGCCAAAAACGACCCTAAAATAAAAGGCATTTATTTAAAAACAAACCTTAACAATACAGGCTATGCCACAGCTTTAGAAATTAGAAATGCTTTGGCAGATTTTAAAACATCGGGCAAATTTTTATATACGGCTGCGCCTTATTACGATGAAAAAAATTATTTTATAGCCAGTGTTGCCGATTCTATATTTATTGAACGTAGTGGCGGTATATTAATGAATGGCTTATCTGCCAATTTAATGTTTTACAAAGGAGCTCTCGAAAAATTGGGTGTAGAAATGCAAGTAATAAAAGTAGGAGCATACAAAGGTGCTGTTGAATCTTTTTCTCGCACTGATTTAAGCCCTGAAAACAAAGAGCAAATAAGCGTTTATATTAACCATTTATACCGCTCGATATTAAATGCCATTGGCGAAAGCAGAAAAATAGATACTGCAAAATTGCACAATGCAATCAATAATTTTGATATAAAAACACCTGCCCAAGCCATTGCCTTTGGCTTAATAGATAAAATGGCTTACAACGATGAAATTGAAAAATCGATTAAAAATAAATTGAAACTTGCAGCTAAAGATGAGCTGAATATTGTAAAGGCTGGTACTTATGCCAAAAGCGGCTATACTGAAACAAAAGAAGGTAAAGACACGAAGGATAAAATAGCCATTATATATGCCGTTGGCGAAATAATGGATGGCGAGGGCGATGACGAAACTATTGGCTCTACAACATTAAGCAAAGCCATTATAAAAGCAAGAGAAGACAAAAATGTAAAAGCCATTGTTTTGCGTGTAAATTCGCCTGGAGGCAGCTCGCTTGCAAGCGATATAATAATGCGTGAAATAGCCCTTTGCAAAGGTGTAAAACCAGTAATTGTATCAATGGGTGATGTGGCTGCAAGTGGCGGCTACTACATTAGTGCTATGGCAGATAGCATTATAGCTATGCCTAATACCATAACGGGTTCTATTGGTGTATTTGGCTTGTTTCCTAATATGCAGGGTTTGCTTAAAGATAAAATAGGCATTACTTTTGAAAGCGTAAAAACAGGACAATATTCTGATTTTGGCAGAGTAGATAGACCACTGAACGAAACCGATAAAATGTACCTGCAAAGTATGGTAAATAGAATATATGACGACTTTACAAATGTGGTAGAAAAAGGCAGAAAAATGGATAGCATAACAGTTGAAAGCTTAGCACAAGGCAGAGTATGGGCAGCAAAAGATGCATTAGACAAAAAATTGATAGATAGCTATGGCGGAATAAATGAAGCTATTAAAATAGCTGCTTACAAATCAAAAATAAAAAATTATACCTTGGTAACATTTCCAAAACAAGAAGACCCTTTTTCTAAAATATTTAGCAATGGGGCAAACACAATGATGGAAAACAAAATGAAACAAGATTTAGGCATATTTTACAACTATTATAAAACCTTGCAAACATCTGTAAATACTCAAGGCTTTCAAATGCGCTTACCTTATAATTTTCAAATTCAATAAACAATAAATAATGATAAAAAAGAATCTATTTCTCGTAACGGCATTGGCGGCTTTTACAGCCTTTGCCCAACATCCTGTTAAAAATTGGTACCATTTATACTCGGCTAAAGATACTACAATGGGTATAGATTTGGTAGAGGCATTAAAAAATTTCCCAAAACCCGCCTCTGCAAAACCTGTAATTGTAGCTGTTATAGATGGCGGAACCGACCCCTTGCACGAGGATTTAAAAGCCAATATGTGGGTAAATGAAAAGGAAATTCCTAACAACTCTGTAGATGATGATTTGAACGGTTATGTTGATGATATAAATGGTTGGGATTTTATAGGCGGAAGCGAAAGCGATGTGCATTTTGATAATTTGGAAATGACCCGTTTATTACGTGATTATAAAACAAAATTTGGTGATAAAACCAGTAAACAAATAGCCAAAGAAGACAAAGAAGAGTACAATAAATACAAAGAACTAGAAGAAGATTATAATAAAGAATTAGCTGCTGCTAACAAAGGTTTGAAACAATTAGAAACATATAAAAAATATACAGATGCTTTAATTTCTGAAATAAGAAATCCTAATATTACATTAGAACAATTAAAAGCTTTCGAACCTAAAAAAAATGAATCAAAAATAGCACGTTCTGTTATTATTGGCTCATGCGAAACAATGGGAGGAACACCAAAAGAATTTTTTAAAGAAATAAAAAAAGGTTATGACCACTATTATGAGCAAGTAAATTATCATTTAAATTTAGATTTTAACCCTCGCAATTTGGTAGGTGATAATTATTTAAACACTACGAACAAAAGCTATGGCAATGCCGAGGTAAAAGGTCCTGATGCTTTGCACGGAACGCATGTGGCAGGTATTATAGCAGCTACAAGAAATAACAATATAGGTATGGATGGTGTTGCAGAACTTGCTCAAATATTGGTGGTGCGTGTTGTACCAAATGGCGATGAGAGAGATAAAGACGTAGCAAATGCTATTCGTTATGCTGTAGATAATGGCGCTAAGGTTATCAATATGAGTTTTGGAAAAGCCTACAGCTATGATAAAAAAATAGTGGACGATGCCGTAAAATATGCAGAAAGCAAAGATGTTCTTTTAATACATGCTGCTGGCAATGATGGCAAAAATACAGACAACGAAAATAATTTTCCAACACCACGCTATTTAGATGGCACAAATTGTAGCACTTGGATAGAAGTGGGCGCAAGTAGCACCGACCAAAATCCTGCTAATTTTAGCAACTACGGTAAAAAAACAGTAAATGTATTCGCCCCAGGAACAGAGATATATAGCACCATTCAAGACAATAAATACGAATGGGAGCAAGGCACAAGTATGGCAGCCCCTGTAGTTGCAGGTTTGGCAGTTCTTATACGTTCATATTATCCCAATCTTTCTGCCCTACAAGTTAAAAATATTATTGAAAGCAGCGTTGTACAACCAGAAAATAAGGTAAAAAAACCAGGCGCAAGAAAAAAGAAAACCAAATACAAAAAATTGTGTACCAGCAGAGGCATTATCAATGCTTCTAATGCTTTAAAAGCTGCTGCTGCGGTTAAGTAAATTTGAAAATTTCATTTTTTATAAAGTTGTTTAAACCCAAATTCAGCAATAAAATTGCTGAATCGAATAACAAATTGCAAATCATGTTTTTACAAAACATAATTACAATTTTTAAATCGGGGTTAATCCCAACTAAATCAAGTAGTTCAATTTTTCAAATCTCCTATTGATTAATTTGGGTTAAACTTAACTCCTTGTACAAATCAACAACTTGAAGATATTATTAAAGCATTATAGTTAATACTGTATATTTTAAAAATTTTAGTTCTTCAATTTATAACACCTTACCCAATCTATTATAAATTCGTTACGTTTAAAGTTAGATGGTAAATATTTAAGGTATTGCTGTTCAAAGCAATTGTTAATTATTACTACCATTTCATCATTCAGCCATTTGCGCATACGCTTGTTTACCCTAAAATAGCGGGTTAAATGCCCATCGGTATAAAATTTTATGCTTTTAGAATTCCACTCGCATGCATACGTATGAAATATGGTATCTGTATTGTTTGGTAAATTTATTTTTTTAGAAAGATATCCCCTACTGCGTGTATTATTCAAGCCCCAATGCACTGTGGCATATTGATTGTGTATTTTGCCTTTTCCTGTTTTTCCATACATTTCAAAAATATCAATTTCGGGCGGCCATCTATGCACACCTGTAAGCCAAAAAGCGGGCAATGTAGCAGCCCCTTGAGGATTTTTACTTCTAATTTCAAAGAAACCGTATTTTTGTTTAAAAGATATATCAGAATTAATTAAACCCACAGCAAAAGGAATGGTAAAAGTACTATCGGCAGTTACATAGGTTTTAGGGCTATAGCTACCACCCAATATTAAATTACCATTTTCTGTTTTTATTTCATTGCTGCTATAATACTGGTGCATGTGCTTAGAGTGATACTCGCCCCAAGGCTGCCCCAAACGCCATTTTTTAGTATCCAAACTATCAAAGTTATCGTAAAACGTAAGTTGCCATTTATTGTTAAAAGCTATACTATCTTTGGTTTTAAAATTTTTATTTAAACCATATTTTGTTGCTAAAAAAGCATTTCTAACCGTTAGATTTTTTTTAAAAAAAATGGTTTTTATTGGCTTTTTATTGGGCTTTAGCGAATCTAAATTTTGACAAAAAAGAAAAGTAGGTAATAATAAAAAGAAAGATAAAAAAAACTTATACCACATCAATAGCGTCCTAAATAAATAAAAAAAGAAGAAGGAAGTAAAGTAACTCAAAG
>CAZDGF010000092.1:0-8164 GCA_964505065.1 uncultured Chitinophaga sp. | reverse complement strand
AGTCTCGGTGAAGATGCCGGGTACCCGCAACGGGACGGAAAGACCCTATGCACCTTTACTATAGCTTTACATTGAGTTTGGGCAAATAATGTGTAGGATAGGCGGGAGACTTTGAAGCGGTAACGCTAGTTATCGTGGAGTCAACGGTGAAATACCGCCCTTTATTTGTTTGAATTCTAATCCGTCCAAGCCGGAGACATTGTATGGTGGGTAGTTTGACTGGGGTGGTCGCCTCCAAAAAAGTATCGGAGGCTTTCAAAGGTGTTCTCAGCACGCTTGGTAACCGTGCGTAGAGTGCAATAGCATAAGAACGCTTGACTGTGAGGCCTACAAGCCGAGCAGGTACGAAAGTAGGATATAGTGATCCGGTGGTTCCGTATGGAAGGGCCATCGCTCATAGGATAAAAGGTACGCTAGGGATAACAGGCTGATCTCCCCCAAGAGCTCATATCGACGGGGAGGTTTGGCACCTCGATGTCGGCTCATCACATCCTGGGGCTGGAGAAGGTCCCAAGGGTTGGGCTGTTCGCCCATTAAAGTGGTACGTGAGCTGGGTTCAGAACGTCGTGAGACAGTTCGGTCCCTATCTGTTGTGGGCGTTAGAAATTTGAGAGGATCTGACCTTAGTACGAGAGGACCGGGTTGGACATACCTCTGGTGAATCTGTTGTAGCGCCAGCTGCACGGCAGAGTAGCTAAGTATGGATAAGATAAGCGCTGAAAGCATCTAAGCGCGAAACTTGCCTCAAGATGAGATTTCTTTATAAGGGTCGTAGAAGATTACTACGTTGATAGGCTATAGATGTAAGCACAGTAATGTGTGTGTCGAGTAGTACTAATTACCCGTAAACTTACCAAATCTTTTTTCTCTTACTTTCAATTTTTGTCAATTTATTTAAAAACCTTTATGGCAACTATAGCACGGGTGTTCACCTCTTCCCATACCGAACAGAGAAGTTAAGCCCCGTAGCGCAGATGATACTTGTGTTAAAACTGGGAAAGTATGTCGTTGCCAAATTTATTTAAGCCTCACTTTATGTGGGGTTTTTTTTTTGCCTTTTTTTTATTCACTTTTGCACCATGGAAATTAATCAAATTATAGACGCTAATAAAAAGAGAATTTACAATTCTTTTTTTGCAGAAAACCCAAAACAATATTCAGAAAATTTGCAAGCTGATGGCTTACTTGCTTTTCAAAATAAATTAAATAACAATTATGATTTTATAGATTCTGAAAGAATTGATTATTATGGAGAAGAGGTATCTCCATTTATGCAAGTTGGCTTAGGTATTCAATATTCAAAAAGTTCAAAAAATGATTTAATTGCAAATTCAAGTAAGGCTTTTAAACAATGGAAAATTATTTCTGTAGAAAAAAGAGCAGAGATTTTGATTAATTCTTTAAAAAGAGTTGAAGAAAGATTTTTTGAATTAGCTTATGCTACAATGCATACAACAGGACAAAGTTTTATGATGAGTTTTCAAGCATCGGGACCACATGCTTGCGATAGGGCTTTGGAAGTAATTGCAACTGGTGTAGAACAATTAAGTTATTATCCAAAAGAGATTGTATGGACTAAGAATTTTGGAAAATTTGATTTGAATTTGAATAAAAATTTTAAACCAATAGCTAAAGGTGTTAGTTTGGTTATTGGCTGCTCTACTTTTCCAACATGGAATACTGTGCCTGGATTATATGCAAGTTTGACTACTGGAAATTCAGTAATTATAAAACCGCACCCTAAAGCTGTTTATCCTATAGCTATTTTTGTAGATGAACTAAAAAAAGAATTTGCTGCAAATAACTTAGATACAAACATTGTACAAGTTGCTATTGATTCAATATCTAATCCTATAACAAAAGAATTGGCAGAACATGATGCCGTAAAATTGATTGACTATACGGGCGGTAATTTTATGGGCGATTACATTGAAGGATTGGGTAAAACTTGTTTTACTGAAAAATCGGGGATTAATTCTGTTATTATCGAATCGTGTGAGAATGCAGATGAAGTAGCTCTAAATATAGCTTTTTCGGCAAGTTTATACTCTGGGCAGATGTGTACCGCACCTCAAAATATATATATTCCAGAAGGTGGTGTACTTTCTGCTCAAGGACAAATTAGCTTTGATGAATTGTGCGAAAAAATTGCAAATGCTGTAAAAGGATTAATGGAAAATCCAAAAGCAAATGCTGGTACTTTAGGCGCTATTCAAAATGATGCGACTTTAATAAGAATTGAAGAATTGAAAGAGTCCTTAAAATCTGAAATTTTATTAAATGATATTGCTGTTGTTAATTCTGAATTTGAAAATGCAAGAATAAAATCGCCAACTGTTATGGTATTTAACGAGGCAGATAAAGAACAATATTTGAAAGAATATTTTGGTCCTGTTATTTTTATTGTTAAAACAAAAGATGCCAATAGCTCTATTGCTTTGGCAAAAAATTCGGCAGCAAAACATGGGGCAATTACTTGTTTGGCTTTTGCAACTGATAAAGATAGAATGCAATTGATAGAAAATGAAATGAACGAAGTATTTACACCTGTTTCATTTAATTTTAAAGGTGCTGCTTTTGTAAATCAACATGCTGCTTTTAGCGATTTGCATGTTAGCGGAGGAAACCCATCAGGAAATGCAAGTTTTACCAATGCAGAATTTATAAACAAACGTTATATATGGATAGGAAATAGATATATGTTGTAACAAATGTTTAAGGTTACTTTTGCATTTAATATGAAACAAATATTTTTTATTTCTGCAATTGCTGTAATGTTTGCAGCTTGCAACAACAACCAAGCAACTGCTGCTGGTGATGCTCAAACTGTAGCAACTGATTCTACTGGCACAACTTACAAAGCTGATTTAACAGCTTCTACTATTAATTGGACAGGTTCTGCATTGTCTGGAGCTAAAAGCCATAATGGAACTTTGGGTTTTAAAGATGGTTCTTTAACTGTAAAAGATGGTAATATTACTTCTGCTTCTTTTACCGTTGATATGAATACTTTAAAAGTATTAGATTTGACAGAAGCTAAAGAAAACGCTGGATTAGTTGGACATTTATCAAGCCCTGATTTTTTTGATTCAAAAACATTTCCAGAAGGTAAATTTGAATTAGTAAGCGTTGCTGCTTTAACCAATGATACTGCTAGTAATACACATACAATTACAGGTAATTTAACTTTGAAAGGTCAAGCAAAAAGTATTTCTTTCCCTGCAAAAGTGGCTATAAGTGCTGAAGAAGTTACTGCTGTTGGTACTGTAATTATCAATAGATTGGATTGGGGTATTAAATTCCATTCTTTAAAAGGTGATGGTTCTGCTTTGGATTTAGCAAAATGGAAAGACCAATCTATAAGCGATGATTTAAAAATTGCTATTTCTTTGAAAGCAATTAAAGGATAGTTCTTGATTTATATTTTTAAAATTTATACGTTCCGCAAATATATTTGCGGAACGTATTTTTTTATAAAGCTTTTGGTTTTTAACTTAATATTGCACAAACAATGCAAAGCTTACAAAATGATATAGGCAATAAACAAAATTTACAAGCAGAAGCCTATTTTGAGGACAATATTACCTTGAGTTTGGCTAATTTGTATATTATTGAATATTCCGATTGTATTGTATATTCTGTTTATCATATTCAGTCTAAAAATATATGCGCTTATGCTATTTATTCAAATTTTAATTATGAAAATGATAACCAATGGCAGTTTTTAAGTTTTAATCAAATTGTAAAAATAAGTTTAAATACAAATTATGAGGTAGTACCTAAAAGTTTTATTGAGCAAAATGAACGATTACTTTCAAATGAAGTTGCTTTTATTGAATATGAAGGTAAAGAAGATGCCCATATTTTAGATGGAATTTTTCAATTTCACATTAAAAATATATTAGAAAATGCTGTTTATTTATACCATTTTAACGGTATTTATAGTATTACGTTGTTTAAAAATAAGGATTTAATACTTTCAAATTCGTATGAATGTAAAGATGAGAATGAAGTTTTATATTTTATTACAAATGCTTTGCAAGTAAATGGTATTGAAAAAGACTCTGTTAGATTGTATTACGATTATAGCATTATAGCTAAAGAAAGTTTGCTTCAATTTCTAAATCCATTTTTCAATAAAATTTTAGCATTAAAACACCCAAATGTTGAAGATGAATATTTGCCTAATATTGGCGAAAAACTATTTGCAGGCTATGCTATTTCGCTATGCGTATAATTTCGGGTATTTATAAAAACTATAGATTTGCCAATTATAAAGGCAATAACACCCGCCCAACAACGGATATGGTTAAGGAATCTATTTTTAATGTATTGGAGGGCTTGGTGGATATTGAAGGCATGCAGGTAGTAGATATTTTTGCAGGAACAGGGAATATTGGTTTGGAGTTTTTATCGAGGGGGGCTAAAAGTGTTGTTAGTATTGACAACCATTTGGCAAATATTCAATTTATAAATAACATAAAATTAGAATTACAGATACAAAATTGGGAAATATTAAAGGCTGATGCTTTGAAATTTTTAACTAAAAATACGCAAAATTTTGATATTGTTTTTGCTGACCCGCCTTATGATTATGCGCTTATTCATAATTTTGTAGATACAATTATTACTTCTGATTGGTTTAATAAACAATCTACAATATTTATTTTAGAACATGTAGATAGATTGAAATTTGAGTATAAGGCATTACTTTTGAAGAAAGACTACGGCAATACCAGTTTTAGTATTTTTAAATCTAAATAAATAATGAATAGAATAGCTTTATTTCCTGGGTCGTTCGACCCAATAACAAAAGGACATGTGGATATAGTGCAAAAAGGATTAACCATTTTTGATTCTATAATTATAGCCATAGGCAGCAATGCAAAAAAAACAAACTTATTTACTATTGAGCAAAGAATAGATTGGATAAAAACTGTTTTTAAAGGCGAAGAAAGAATAAAAATAGCCAATTATACAGGGCTTACTATAGATTTTGCAAAGCAAAACAATGCTTCGTTTATATTAAGAGGGCTGCGTTCTGCAAGCGATTTTGAATACGAGCAGCAAATAGCTTATGCCAATAAGGAATTGGTAGGAGAGGTGGAAACTGTTTTTTTACTTTCGAGTGCGAGCAATTCTAATATTAGTAGTACTATTGTTAGAGATATAATTATTAATAAGGGAAATTATGGGAAGTTTGTGCCAGAGGGGATAGTATTTTAGATTTTAAATTTTTGGTTTTTGATTTTTTTCTCACGCAAAGACGCAAAAGAATTTTAAATGTTTCTTGCACACAAAGACGCAAAGAAAGGTTCATTTTTTTTTTTCATGTAAAATAGGTAAAGGTTTTAAAATTTACCTGCTACAACGCAGCTTAGTTTTTCTTTTATGATAGTGCCATTGGCGTTTATACATTCTATGGTTATGATATAAATGCCCATATTGGCTTTTTGGTTGTTATAGTCGGTGCCGTTCCAAGTTATGAAACCTTGTGTAGATAGGGTTTCATTGTTATACAATTGTTTTATTCTTGTGCCTTGGGTGTTGTAAATATTGATTGTGGCTAAAAAATTTGGTTTGCTTAGGTTGTAATTGATAATGAGTTGGTCTTCAAAGCCGTCTTCATCGGGGGAGAGTGTTTTGGATTGGAGTGTAAAAATGGAGGTGTTTGTATTTGCATTTGTTTGTTGTGAGTTTGTATAAGCTGGAGTAGCATATCCTACCGTGGAGGCTGCGCTATACCAATTGCTTTGCAGATTTGATGGGGTATTAAAACTCAATCTTTCAAGGCTTACGCCATTGTTGTCTTCTAATAAGGGATTGTGCCATTTGTCTGAATAGCCCATGCTGTCTATTATTTGTCCGTTTTGGTTTATGAGTACAATATTGCCTTTGTCATCGGGTAGGCTTGGCATTTTAGTGTATTTTATTTTTAGGGCATTGGTGTTTCCGCAGGTGTATTTTTGGCATAAGGTTATGGTATCTTCTGTAAGTAAAAGATAATTTTTAGGTAATAAAATTAGTTTAGATGCGCTTATTTTATCTATGCTTTTGTACTGCCCCATATTGTCTATTGTGGCTATAAATAGTTGGCTTAAATCTATGGCTTTGCTGCTGTTGTTGTATAGTTCTATGAAATCTTGTTCGCCTGTTGAGGGGTTAAATAATATTTCGTTAACAATTACATTGTTTTTTAAAGCCATACTTGCCCATTGAATATTTAAATTTAAGGGCATTGAATTTCCGCTGCAATCATTTAAATTATTGATTTGTATAGAGTATGTGCTATCTGCATTTGGTTTAAAATTGAGTAACCAAAAGGATTGGTTGCTGTTAATATTTTTAAGTTTAAAGTTTGCTGCAAAGTTATTTACCTTGAATGTGGCATTTAATAAAATTACGCTATCTAAAGGCTCGTTAAAATTTAATTGTAAAATGCTATCATTTATACCATAAAAACTAGTTATTTCAGGGGCATTGTTGTCTGCAATTGTGCCATTTATACTGTTTGTTTTGCCTGGTGTTCCGCCTTTAGGGTCTATGCTTTCTGCCCAGTTTATAATGCTTTTGCAGGGATAGTTTAGGTCTATTAATTCAAGGCTCCAGCCGCCATTTTTTTTGCTATTGTTTTTATACCATTCTAATGTGTAGTTTACGGCATCTATGGTTTGGTTTAATTGATTTGTTATCCAAATATTATCGCCACTATTGTTTAAGGAGGGAATATTGTAAAGGGCAATTATGCTATCGGGAGGTAATATGATATTGGGCAAGGGCTTAAAACCGCTTGGGTCGTGTATTTTACAGCCATTTAGGTTGATGTATTTATTGCTTATGTTTTTTATTTCTACATATTCTGTATTGGGTAGCCCTACGGTGGGTTCGGGGTCGGGCATTAGTTCGGTTATTAATAGTTCTGCAACTGCGGCTGTATCGGGTTTTGAATAATAAAATGGCAAAAGGGTATCTTGCATTTTATTTAACAATGTATCTGCAATATTTTTTACGCTTAGGTGTAGGGTTTTGTTTTTATCAAAGGCATTTGCAAACAATAAGTTTACGCTTTTGGCATTTATTTTTATGGAATTAATTGGCTTAATATTGCCTTGAAGGATTTGATAATTGTTAAGATTTAATAATGTGTTGGAATCGCAAGGTTCGTTAAAAAGTATTTTAAGTGTATTGCCGCTTTCAACTATTAAGCTGTCTATTTTTGGGGCTATGGTATCTTTAAAGTTTTTGGAGATGTTTAAGTTATCGAAATAATGTTTGCCTACAAAGCCTGCTGTACTTTGCCTAATTCTAATGCCAAAATAGCTGCTTGAAACAATATCTGAATCTATGGTATTGCCTTCAATAAAGGATAAGCCACCAGTAAGGTTTGTTCTTTGTAGGGTAAAGTTGTTGTTGGTTAATTTAGTAACTTTTATTTGCCAAGCATTGTTGCTTGTGTTTAAAATTCCGTCTGTGCCATCTATTATTTTGGTATCTATGCCTGCTTTGGTTTTGTATAGGCTTATTTCATCGGCTGTGCCGCCAAGGCGAACGAAGTAGGCATTTTTGGTGTTTTGTAAGTTTGCGGAATCGGCACAGAGTAAAATATCTACATAATTTGTAGATGAGGTATTGAATAGGAGGCGTGTATCTATTTGCCAGGTACAATTGGCAATAAAGCTACTTGGGGTGCTTATGTAAAAGCTGCTATTAAGGGTTAGGTGGGTGCTTTTAAGCTCGGCATTTAATGTGCCAAAGGCATTGGGTGTACCCAGCCAAGTGGGGTTTATGCTTAAGTTGGAATCGTTGAAATTGTCTGTTATTTGTGCATTTAACTTGCAACTTAATGTTAGAATAGAAACAATAATCCAATAGCGCATTTTGAATTTAATTAATTATTTAACAAAAGTAAAATAATATTTTAAATATATTTTCAATACTGTCCTAAATAAAAATCAGGAATAAAAATTACCGAGTCAAATCAATATTTTTAGTTAAAAAAGCAATAGAAATTAAAAAAGAACCCCTTGTATTGTTTTTTTATTTTTAGGAGGTGGATGTTCAAAAGGGTTATTCAGCCAATAATAGAGTTCTATTTTTGTAAAACAATTTAACCCAAATTAATCAATAGGAGATTTGAAAAATCGAACTATTTGATTTAGTTGGG
>CAZDGF010000091.1:0-8321 GCA_964505065.1 uncultured Chitinophaga sp. | reverse complement strand
GGTTGGTATTTTACTTTTATTGTATCGCTATCTACACATTTATTCTTGTCGGTAAGTCTTAATAAAATTGTAGTATTAGCAGAGGGTTTAAGCGCATATCTACTTGTTGTATCTTTGGCATTAAATGTTCCCAATGGGCTTTCCCAACGGTATTTGTAAGCCGGAACGCCAAACGCTATAATTGGCATAATTACCAAACTATCGCCAGCACATACAAAAGTATCTTTGCCAAAAGCTAACTCTACATCTAATACAGGAGGTATAACAACAGTGTCTTGATAGATAGTGGGGCATTGGTATCTTGGATTTACAATGTAATGTGTAATAATGTATTTACCGCCTCTTCTAAATTTTACACTGTCTTTTTTATTAAAACTTCTTTTATAAATAGCTCCACTATTGGTGCTGTCTCTAATTGTCCATTCATAGTTATAAATTTCATTATTTGTTGTATCGAACGGAAAACTTTCAAAATTTAATTTTCCGCAATCTAATTTGGTATATTGCCTAAAACTACGAGCTTTAGGTTTAACTATAACGTTAAATCCTCTTACAGATTGGGCAGGTTTTGGGCAGTTATCATCTTTAGCTGTTACAGAAAAGGTATAGGCATTTGGCCTGGCATCGCCTATTTTGGTTTCCCAACAAAATTCAGCTTGTTTTTCTCTTGCCGTGGGGTCTATTATTCTAAATGTTCCTCCAGGTATTCCAAAATTCCAAGTTAAAGATACTGTGTCATATCTTGTTTGTTTGGGGAGCATAGGTAAATCTTCTGTTGTAATGGTAAAACAAATTTTATTGCCTTCGCATGTACTGTATTTATTGGTGGTATTAGTAATACGGGGTGGATTATTATCAGCACATTGTTTTACAACTAATTGCATATCTCTTCTGGTTACACCAATTACTATCCACTTACCTGTTGCAGAATCTTTCCTGTATTCTGTAACTTGAATAACAATAACGCCTACTTGCTCACAATCTGTTGGGGTAAAAATAATATCGCCTGTAAGCTCATCAAAAAAGAAACCACGAGGTGGTCTGGCATTTGGCAATGCTTTGCAATTTATAACACCAGGATTTGGCGGGCAATAGGGTGTCATAGGAATAGTTGGTTTAAAATTTCCTACATAAGACTCGTTAGAATTATGCCCATTTAAAGGATTTGCTAATGCAAAACCCAAACTATCGCCATCTATATTTTCATTTACACCATTGTTAAACGTGAATGGTTGATTACAACACAAATAAGCAACAGGAGGGCTTGATAATTGAGGTGCTGAATTACATTTATTGGTTGTTTTATCTACATTGCAAATATCTATCATTGCCTCTGTCCATAAATCGCCAGTGCTTATGGTTGTAATAGCACCATTTCTACAACATTGGTTTACAGAAAAATAAATTTTACAACAGCCGTTTGCTTTCAATGCATTAAAAGGGCTTGTGTTTAAATCAACTATGCCTTCAAATACGTGTTCTTCAATTCCTTCGGCTTGAAATCCTGTATTGTCTGGACCGCAAGGCGCTGTACCACCAACACAAGTAGGTGAAATATCATTTATTTCAGTTCTTGTATAAGGAATAGATAGCGTTGTTCCCCCACAAAAAGCTTGTATAGTAGGGCTATTTAAAGGAATACCTCTACAGTCTCTATATACTTTAAAAGTAATTTTATATTTACCCGGACTTAGACATTCGTAGCTAATATCGCTACCCATCATGTGGGTAGCATAGCTTTTTGTAGCAAAAGTAAGAATGCTTAATAATAGTAATATTTTATGTAATCTTTTCATCATATTTATATTTTTCAATTTAGAAAATGTTAATTTTTTCAGTTTGGTTTGTGTTTAATGTTTTAATGTTCAAAAAATAAATACCACTTGCTAAATTTCGTGGTAAGTTAATACTGTTTTCGTTTTTATCCAAATAAAATTCTGTTATAACTTTACCAGTATTGTCTATTAAGTTTATTTTACAAGTAATTTCAAGGTTTCTATCAATTGTAATATTTTGTCCACTAAATGTTGGATTAGGGTAAATATTTATTTTTGAAGTCTTTAATGTTATTTTTTTATCATTATTTAATACATTTTTATTCGTTAAATTTTTTAACAAACTTACACAAAAAGTATTAATATGTTTAATATTATGATTATTCTTTTCTACAAAAAAATACACGTAATCATATACTTCAAATTTGCCTTTATTTAATTTTACAGAATCTGTATTTAGGATACCTAAACGTTTACCTGCGCTTGTTGTACCAGCAGATTGCTCGCTCCATAATAAATTGCCATTTTCGTTATCGCTTGTATATGGAAATACAAAACGGGCTTTCCCTACGCCATCTATACCATCGCTACCGTAAGTTAATTGTTTGCCATTTTTCCATTTGCCCTGCATTAAATAATTAAAATCTTGAGCAAAAGTAGGCTTTCCGTTGATGGTGGCATTATCATTATTATAATACATTGTGCTATTTAATGGTTTGTTAATTAAAATACATCCTATAGACACCAAACCATTCTGAAACGTTGCTTCGTTTGTATCATTTATTGTAAATAAAGTTTTAGTGCCTACATCTGTACCTAAATATTCGTTATCTAAATTGCCAATATTGAAGTTTATAACATTTGAAAATCTAAAATTAGCATAATTATTTTGCGAGCGATTATATACTATATGGCGAGCTAATACTGCATTTTGCAAAAAGCTATCTGTACTATTAAAAGCATATAAAGATGTATGCACCTCTACACCCAAAGGCAAGCCATTGCTATATGTGTGCGATGTATAGTTATCGTTGTATATGCTATAAACCAAAGCATCAGAATTTATATATGGATAATCGCCTTTTAAGGGTTCGTATATTTTATTGTTTTGCTCCACATCTACAAATGGGGCTAATGGTTTTAAATAATTTGAACTGCTGCTACCTGGCCAATTTAAAATATTAGAATTGGCTACATATCCAGTATTTTTATGGTTTTGCTTGTGAAAATTAATTTCATTTTTACTTATAGGATATACCTTATTCCATTGAGTAGGGTTGGCGGATTGTCCGTTTTGCAAATCTATTGGACCTGCCCAAAAATCGTGGTTATTGCCATTGATATTATGTGCCGCCAAATGCAATTTTCCTGCACTATCGGTAGCCGAAAGCCAAATACCTGCACTTTTTATCAATTTAAACAAGGCATTGTTTCTATTGGTAAACATTCCTACATTACCAATACTATCAAACAATAAGCCATTAGCATTTATTGCACCTTTTAAATTGTTTTGATTTAAAAATGCCATAGAGCTTTGCGCACTTATAGAAAGCGTACTTATAAAGACAACAATATGTAGTATATTTTTTATCAAAAAATGGTATATCTTAAGCCTATAGTCAATTGGTTGTTTAATCTGTTTTCGCTCATTTTATTGGCAGCATTGTTTGCCTTTATTGTGTACCATTGCATACCAGGTTCTACTATCAATTTGCATTTACTGCTTAATCTGTATGCTGTCATAAAACTTAAACCAGCCCCTATGCCCAAATGTTTTTTATTGCTGCTAAAATTTTGAGTATTATTTGTTTTAAAATCTATATTTTTACCGTTGGAAGAAGTATAAAGATTAAACAAACCACCTATATGTGGTGCAAAATCAAATTTTCTATACCCAAAGTTATACGATAAGCCTAAAGGTAATTGAAAAATAGTATAGCTATTGGCAAAATTGTATTGATTGGTATTTGTAACTAAAGCATTTGTTGTATCTTGGTAATTGCGTGTTATTGTGCCAAGTATTGGGTCGTTAATGTATTCTGTTTTTGTTTGTATTGTTGTTACATTTTGTTGGTTGGTAATTGTGCCTTTGTATTGGCTATTTTGCTTGGTATAATTTAATCCAGTAAATACATTTATTTTATTAGAAACAGGCACAGATACTCTAATGCCATACATTTGATTGTATTTACTGGTATTCAATTGGTTGTAATTTTGGTTAATATCTGCTTTGTCGTTGGCTTTAAATAATGTAAAGCTTGGCGATAAAAATACATCTAAGAAAATAGGTTTTTGTTTATTTGTAAATTTATGGTTTTTATCCAAAGCAATGTCGTTAATATTAAGATCTATTTTAGTGTTTACAAGCCTTTTTTTATAGCCATAATTGATTAAACTCAATACATTTTTACTTTCCATTTCTGCTTCCGATACTGTTTGATAAACATATAAATGGCTTTTGCCTTTATGCTCCTCAAAGTCAATTGTTGGGCGGTTTTTACTAAAAATGTTAAAATAACGCTCGGCTATATTTTCGCTGCTTGTATTTAGCTCATTGCTTGTTTTATTTTCTATTGCAGATTTTTTAATGTTTTTAACTGCAAAAGCTTTTGTTTCTGTTTTTTTAGGTTGAAAATTAATTTTTCTTGTTGTAAAATCTTTTGTTTTTTCAGTTTTAGCCATGTTTTTTAGGCTGCCTTTTGTAGATTTTATGTTTTCTGCCTTTATAGTATTGGTAGCTTTAATAGCAGCTGTAGGGGTGGGAGAAAGGTTGTTCTCTTTTTCTACATTTGGCATATTAGTATTGCTTTCCGCATCTGTATTATTGGCTAAATCTATATTTTTTTCGGCAATATTATTTTGCGGACTACTAAAATAATAGGCTGTTGAAATAATTGTAGCCAAACCCAATACGGCAGCCAATGTTTTAAAAGGAAATTTTGCAAATCCTTTTTTAGAAGCTGCTCTTTTTTCAAATATAGAATCAAGCAAACCTTCCGAAGGTTCTATTTCAAATTGATTCAATTTATCTGATATTTTTTTCTCAAAATTATGATTCATCATATTTTTACTTTTTCTAATTGATATACTTGTTGTTGTAAATATTTTTTGGCTTTTGAATATTGGCTTCTGCTAGAAACCTCTTCAATACCTAAACTTTCTGCTATCTCTTTATGTGTATAGCCCTCTATGGCATACATATTAAATACATATTTATAGCCATTGGGCAATTTATTGATTAAATTTAACAAATCTTGCTCATTTAGTTTTTCTACTATGGTGCTATCATCGTTCATAATAATTTCTGATTTTGAATTAATTTCTTCAAAGTGCATTCTATTGTTCAATCTTATTTTATTTAATGCCATATTTACCATTATTCTTCTAATCCAACCTTCTAAAGAGCCCTCGTTTTTAAATTTGCCTATGCTGTCGAATATTTTTATAAACCCATCTTGCAAAATATCTTCTGCCTCCATTTTATTGTTCGAATATCGCATACATACCACCATCATTTTACCTGCATATCTTTTGTATAGCTCCCTTTGACAAGCTTTGTCTTCCTTTGCACATCCTATAATTAGGTCTTGTTCTGTCATTCGATGTTGAATATTGGCACACAATTTTTCAGCTTATTTTATACATAGACACCATTTTGTACTAAAACGTGTCTTCATAGTTTAAAAAAAATTAAAATTTCTTTTTTTAAGCTGTTGAAACAATTCAAAAATAAGTGAATTATATGAATTAAATAATATTTAATATTGCATCTTTATGAAAGTTGCCCTTAAAATTCCTTGCGTTATGCAGCATTATTTTTCAGAAACGGCTGAAAATTTTAAAGCAATTTGCACTAAATTAAACATTGAATATATTATTCCAGAAAACCAAACCTGCTGCGGACTGCCCTATTTTGAAAAAGGCGAAATGGCTGCTGCTAAAACTGTGGCAGAATACAATTTAAAAGTATTTGCCGAGCATAAAACCCTAACAAGTGCTTTGGCTTGCCATAAAACTTATACCAATTATTACCCAAAAATATTTAACAATACGGTATCGCACAACGAATGTGTAAAAATGGCGCAAAATGTTGTGGATATTAAAGATATACTTATGCAAGTAAGCAATCTTAATTTTTCAAAACTACAAGGCAATTATTTATATTTGGTAGAAAATGTGCAATTGCCCGAATTTGAATTGCAATACATTCAAAAATTTACAAATATTGTGTGGCATTTGCCTAATTTAGAACTTACAAGTGCTGGTGCAGATTTTAGTATGCCTGTATTAAATAATAGCGAAGCTGAAAAACTAACGCTTCAAATACTAAACGACACAATAGAAAAAGGAGCAAATACCATTGTAACCCTTAATGATATTGCAAGAATGCAAATTCAGATTATAGCTAAAAAACACAATATACAAATAAATACTTTGCATTTATTCGATTTAATTACCCTTGCTTTTTAAACAAACTATGGCAGCCAATTTTACCATTTCGCAAGCAGATTTACAAGCATTTACCACTGCTCTTTTTTTAAAAATAGGCTGTAGCCAAACAGATGCCGAATTGGCTGCAAAAGTGCTAATAGCTGCCGATATGCGAGGTGTAGATTCGCATGGTGTAGCAAGGCTTAGCGGCTATGTGCGCCTATACGAAAGCGGTAGAATAAACACGCAACCAAACATTAAAATTACCAAAGAAAAAGCAAGTATTTTTACCCTTGATGGCGATAGTGGCTTGGGCTTGGTAGTAGCCCCAAGGGCAATGGCAATAGCCATAGAAAAAACCAAACTACACGGTGCTGGTTTTGGTGCTGTAAAAAATAGCAACCATTTTGGCATAGCGGCATACCATGCCATGTTGGCTTTAGATAACAATTTTATAGGTATGAGTATGACCAATGCAAGCCCGCTTGTTGCTCCTACATATAGTAAAGAGCGTATGCTTGGCACCAATCCTATATGCTATGCAATACCTGCGGGCAAATATCCGCCTTTTGTATTGGATATGGCTACAAGTGCGGCAGCCAATGGCAAATTAGAAATAGCCGAAAGGCTTGACAAACCTATACCACAAGGCTGGGTAGAAACCAATGAAGGGCAAGATACCACCAATCCGCAAGACTTGAAAGCAGGCGGAAACCTATTGCCCTTAGGTAGCGACAAAGACCACGGCAGCCATAAAGGCTATGGTTTGGGGGCTTTGGTAGATATTTTGAGTGGGGTATTGTCAGGTGCTAATTTCGGCCCTTGGGTGCCGCCTTTTGTTTCTTTTTTGCCTGTATTGCCCAATTTGCCAGGGCAGGGTTTGGGGCATTTTTTAGGGGCTATGGATATTAGCGGATTTGACGAGCAAGCAGCATTTGAAAAACGCATGGAGCTTTGGATAGAACGCTTTAAAACGGCAATACCTAAAAACGCAGAACAGCCTGTAGTAATACATGGCGAGCCAGAATATATATTGCAACAACAAAGAGCCATAGTGGGTATTCCTTTGGTAGAAAAAGTAGTAGCTGATTTAAAAACCGTAGCTGAAAAATATAAATTGGCGCATCCTTTTTAAAAGTAAATACTACTTGTTTAATAGCTTCCTTTAATTAGTTGATACTTTCCGTTAGTTAGTTAAGCATTTACGCATATTAGTTGATGCTTTCCGTCAGTTAGTTGAAGCTTTCCGCCAGTTAGTTGATAGTTTCCGCCTATTATTTGATGTTTTCCACCAGATAGTTGATGCTTTCCGCCTGCGGAAAGCATTAGCGAAGCAACGGAACATATTAGCGAAGCAACAGAATGTATTAGCTAATGAGCGGAAAGCATTAGCGAAGCGCTGGAATATATTAACTAATAGGCTGAAGCCATTAGCGAAGCAGCATTAAACATTAAAATTTGATGTATTTTTAGTGGCTAAGGTACTTAAAGGATTAAAAAATTCAGTCTTCAATTAAAATAATCTCTACTTTTCTATTTAAACTTAAGTTTTGAGGATTATAAACAGCACCTTTAGCTACACAAGTAATACTTGCATTTGGATATATTGAATTTAAAAACTTTTGCACTGCCATAGCTCTTCGTAAACTTAAATTTTGCCATTGTTGGTGTTATCACCAACAAAAGTAAGTAATTAATATTTATCATTTTAAATTAAAGAAATATAGCTTGAAACTTGGTGGCGTGTTGGTGATAACACCAACTCGGGCGAAATAGGGATAAATTATAATCTATTATTTATTAAGCCATAAACTTTATTTGATGTATCGCCAATTAATTTATTATTTCTTAACTTGAAATTTATTATTTTAGGATTATTAATAAAATCATTTGGAATAATTATTTTGTTAGATTTTGATATTAAAGAATTAATGGTTTTATTAATTATATAACTTTCTATTTTGTAAATAGTGTCATTTTGGGAAATCAAAAATTTTTCTTTTGTATAATCTTCTATATTTACTTTTCGTATAATTTCATTTAAATAAAAGTTATTATTTTTTTACTGTATATCCGTAAACATTCATAAATTAAAAAAAGTTATTATATTAGCAG
>CAZDGF010000090.1:0-8349 GCA_964505065.1 uncultured Chitinophaga sp. | reverse complement strand
TTAATCTTAAAATTAAATGAATATGATTGGGCATAATTACAAAGCCGCCTATTTTAATTTTTTCTTTGTTTTTTAAGTATTGTAAACTTGAAATTATAATATCTTTTCTTTCGTTTTCTGCCAAAATAGTTTGCCATTTAAGTATAGTAGCTGTAAAAAATATAACGGGATTATCTGTTGGATTTATTTTAGCAGATATAGGTTTCATATATATTTACAATAGTAGCTTTTGTTGGTGATAACACCAACAACGGCTGAAACAGTGGTAGTTATACTTTTACAGATATTACCCCTAGCAGCACTGTATTTGCTGATATAAACATGAATGCAAGCGGTACTTTGTATGCGCTAAAAACAGCTGCCAACTCTCAATTGCATACTGGTAATGCTGGCTGGACAACATTGAGCACGGCTGTAGCAGGTACTACTACTGCTCCTGTAAGTAGCTTGTTTATGAAAGCGAGCAATGTGCTAGTGGTGGGCAATACGGGCACTATATTAGAGCATACAGGCACAGCCTTTACGGATAATAGTGCTAAAACAGCTCCTTTGCAGCTACGCGATATATTTGCTGTACCAACAACTGCTACTGCTACTACCAATACGGCTTATGCTGTGGGAAATGATGGCACCGTAATACGCACTACAGATGGCGGTACCACTTGGCAAACACTGAATAGCGGCACGGCAGCCCAACTGAATGCAGTGGCATTTGCTAATACTACTGATGGTGTAATAGTGGGCAATGGAGGTACTACTTTAAAAAGCACCAGTACTGGTATAAGCTTGCAAGCAAGCGGCACGAATAGCCACTTGAACGATGTAGCTTACAATAGCACAGCAACACGCTACAGTGCAGCAGGGCAAAACCGCACCATTGTGCAAAGTACGAATGGCGGTACTTCTTATACTACAATGGGTATAACTGGTAATAGTACCGAAACCTTAAATGGCATAGCCGATATAGGTAGTACGGTACATATACTGGGTACTGCGGGCTATACAACCAAAAATACGAGCGGAAGTTGGTATGCCAATTACAAAATGCCATATACATTGAATGCTTTGCATATACACAAAACCAATGGGCTGGGAATGATAGTGGGCAATAATAGCACCACCCTAAACACCACAAACAAAGGCTATACTTGGTGGCTAAATAAACCGATAGCTAAAACTACTACTACTATGTATAACTTTACTGGCGTAGCTATACATAGCCAAACGGCTATATATGCTACAGCCTTAGCCTCTATACCTATGCGCATAGACAATATGCAAGCAACAACTAGAACCAACTTAACAGGCACAAGTATAACTAGCCAAGACTGGAACGATGTAGCCATAGCTAATAATGGCAAGGGCTATATAGGTGGTGCCGCTAATAAACATGCCTATTTTACAGCACCTGCAACGGCTTGTACTATAGGTGTAAATACAGGCGCACCCGGCACATACGTGGTAAACAGTATAAGCGTAGGGGTAAATAAAGTATTTTTTGCTTGTAATGGGGGCTTGCTGTTTAGCAAAGATATAGCTACGAATGCCAATACTACCTTAACAACAGGTGTAAGTGCCAATTTGCTAAAAGTGAGTATGTACGATGATTTGAATGGCATACTAATGGGTGCAAGCGGCACTATGCTGCGCATGTACGATAACAATGGCAACCCACTGTTTGAAAACAAAACCACGCTGAACAACAATGGCACAGCCGTAACCACCGCTATACAAGCGGCAGACTACGCCAGCCGCAACCATGTGGTATTTGGCGGAGCAGCAGGGCATATAAAAAACTTGGAGACCGAGAAACAATATACTAGCTTGTTTTGGTACGATAAATTGGGCAGAATGGTGGTAAGCCAAAATACCAAACAATACAACAAAACCACCAAAGCGTATAGCTATACCCAATACGATGCTTTGGGCAGAATAACTGAGGTAGGCGAAATAGCGCAAGCAGCCAGTATAAACAACCAATATGTAAACAAACAATTGAGTGATGCGCTGTTTACTACATGGGTAACAGGAGGAACAAGAACCGAGGTAACCCAAACTTATTACGATGAACAATTTGCCGCAGGGGGAACGCTAACGCAAACCAACTTGCGCAAAAGAGTTGCCAGTGTAACCTACGAAGATGTGTATGACAACAATGTAACCACTTACCAAAGTGCTACACACTATACCTACGATATACATGGTAATGTAAACCGTATGGCACAAGAGATAAGAGAAACAAGGCTATTGGCAACTGGGCTAAACATAAAATATGTGGACTATGACTACGACCTTGTGAGCGGCAAAGTGAACAAAGTATGCTACAATGCAGGCAGCAAAGACCAGTATTACCATAAATATGATTATGATGGGGACAATAGAATAACCAAAGTATGGACAAGTAAGGATAATATATGGTGGGACAACGATGCCAAATACAATTACTACAACCATGGACCACTGGCACGCACGGTGATAGGCGACCTTGAGGTGCAAGGTATGGACTATGCCTACACGCTACACGGCTGGCTAAAGGGGGTAAACAGCAATACCCTGCAAGCGGATAGAGATATGGGCAAAGATGGTATGCCAGCAAGCCCAAGGCAATATGTAGCCAAAGATGCTATGGGTTATACACTGGGCTATTATGCGGGCGATTATACAGGCATAAAGGCATACCCACCGCTGCAACAATTTGAAGCAGCTACTACAGGTAGCGATTTGATGGCAGCAAGGCAAGACCTATTTAATGGCAATATAAGCCATATGGAAACAGCATTGCCGCAAGTGGCAGCCTATAATGCTACCAGAACCATAACACCGAGCATAAGAGGAGGGGCTTATAAATACGACCAATTGAATAGGCTGATAGAGGCAAGGAGTTTCTTTAATGTGAGCATTGCGGGCAATGGCTGGCAGAGCGGAGGAGGCACACCTATGGACTATTACGAAAACTTTGGCTACGATGCTATGGGAAATATAACGAATGTGCAACGCTGGGGCAATGGGGGGGTGCAAATGGACAATATGACCTACCGCTACAATACCAAAACATCAGGAGGCGATTTGATAAGCAATAAGCTATATGGGGTAAACGATGCGACAGCAGCAGGCAACTATACGGATGATATAGACGACCAAGGGGCATTTACCAATGCGCAAGATGCCACTGTAAATACCCTCAACAACTATGGCTACGATGAGCTGGGCAACTTAAAACGAGACAATGCTGAGCAGATAGCCAATATAGAATGGACGGTGTATGGCAAAATAAAGAAGGTAACCCGCACAGCACCAAGCACCAAGCCCGACCTTGAATTTATATACGATGCAGGTGGCAATAGAATATGCAAAATTGTTAAACCAAAACCCTTGAATGTTGCGAGTTACAAATATTCTTATTACCTTCGTGATGCGCAAGGCAATGTAATGGCAAACTACCAACACTATACCAACGATGCAAACCAAGCAATGCTGGTGGCTACAGAGCATAACCTATATGGTAGTAGCCGCTTAGGGGTAGAGTATAGAATAGATACGCTATATAAAAATACGGTGTACAACCCTGCTTGGTATAGCAACAATAAATGTGTAAGAAACTTGGGCTTAAAAAGCTATGAGCTAAGCAACCACTTGGGCAATGTATTGGCTACAGTAAGCGATAAGAAAGTATATACCATAGTGGGTGCAAATATTGTATTTGAACCAGAGATAACTACTATATCCGATTACTACCCCTTCGGTAGCAGTATTAGTACTCGCTCGTACTCCAGCGGGGCGTATAGGTACGGGTTTAATGGGAAGGAGCAAGATGAAGAGAGTTTTAACGATGCGTATGATTTTGGTGCAAGGATATATGATGGGAGGTTGGGAAGGTGGTTGAGTTTGGATGCTCATTATTATAAATATCCATATAATAGCCCATTTGTATTTTGTAATAATTCCACATTAATAATTATAGATGATAACGGAAAAGACGGAAAACTAACTGGAAGTGGGACTAAAGAAGACCCATATATTATTACTGCTTCATATGCATATATTGAAAATAACATAACTACTCTTATGGTCGATGGCTTAAAAGCAGCTGTAAATGAATATAATAAAGAAGGTGGTTCTGTATACAAAAATAAAGAAGGAATAGATGTATTTGTAAAATATAAATTAAATGTAGTACCTTGTAAAGATGCTGCTGGTTTACAAGCAGAACAGGCAAAATCAATATATAAATTCACAGCAACAGATGGTACAGAAAAGTCAAGTATAAATACAGTAGAAAATATGGTAGGCTGTGGGGAAACTCCAAATGCACTTGGATGTGCATCAGGAAATAAAACAATTGGTTATATTGGAAGTGCAGTAATTCAAATTATGAATGATATGACAGAAAAATATAAAAAAAATACAGGAGATAAACTTGTAGGTTGTACTCCTGATTTTATATCAGTACTTAAAAGTGCAATGATTCATGAAATTTTTCATAATTTAGGGGGTAATCATGGTGATGCAATAGGAGGTGTGTCTGTATCAGAAATGGATAATACAACTATAGGATATTCTGAAGGAGTAGGTAACGGAGCTGATTGTATTCATTATTGTGAATTAACTTCAGAAAGTTTAGTATCACAACAAGGTACTCAAGTGCTTACTCAAAAATCTTTAGGAACTACTACACCTAACACGTCAACAACCACTCCTACAAATGGTTCAGTTTATAAAGTGAAACCTGCTGTAGCACCAACTACCCCAATAACACCTACGGAATAATCTTATGAAATACGTTATATTAATACTTCTATTAATTACTTTTTCAAGTTTAAAAAAAGATAAACCTAAAAAATATATTATGTTAGTTGATTATTCTGTTAATTCTCTTTCTTCCGAGTGGTTTGATTCATCATATCTGGATATTCGTGGGATTGATAGTGGATGTGTTTGCAATAAAAAATTAAATTTATATTCAAATACCAATTATTGTAAAAAAATAATTGAACCAACCTATTTTATTTATATTTTAGAAATAAGTAGTACTAAAAATCTTAATTATAATTGTGTAAAAAAAAGACAAATAACAGAATATAGTCAAGATGCAATTAATAAATTAAATAAAGTGAATAGAGAAAGTATAAAATATTTTAATTTAAATATTTGGGATACTACTTTGATATCAAATCAGAAAAGAATACCTTTTTTGGATAGTAGTAGTATAATATATTTTACACGCAACCATCAAAATAAGGTAAAACAACCAAACCGCTTTTATAGATTTTTTGAAGTAACAGCACTAAAAAAAAATATACAAATATCTTATGATAGAGATAAAAATTTTCAAATATTTAATGAAATTGAAAATATTTCTAAACATTGTGATAAAAATGGTGGAACAAGAATAGGAGATACTACTGATATTGAAATTTATACCAATATGAAAATTATTAAAGAGATAAAATGTAAAGGTAGTAAATGGTAAGTAAAGCTGAACTCAGCTATCCGTAGAGTTCAGAAGCAAGGTGCTACCAAGCTATCCGTAGAGTTTAGAAGTTAGAGGCTATCTTGAGTTTGCAACTCAAGATGCTGACAAAAAGATAAAAAACTATTATATTTGTTTTGTAAAAAATGCTTTCTACCAAAACTATAACATATCCTGCATTCGGTAGTAGTATGAGTACACGCTCTTACTCCAGCGGGGCGTATAGGTATGGGTTTAATGGAAAGGAAAAGGATGCAGAGAGTTTTAACGATGCGTATGATTTTGGTGCAAGGATATATGATGGAAGATTGGGAAGGTGGTTAGCAGTGGATCCTGCACAAACTAAATCTCCTGGATATTCAAGCTATAATTTTTGTTTTAATAAGCCAATTATATATTCAGACCCAGATGGTGAATATCCTTTAATTGTTATATCATCTGAAGTTAATGGATATTCATTTGCAAATGTTTATTCAGTACAAAGTGGGAAAACCACAACAGTTGTAGTAAAGACTTACAAAATGGTAGTTTATGATGTAAATGCAAAAGGCGATAGAAAAGAATTAGCCCAATTTTATGTAACTAGAGATGGTTATTACAATAATGGAGAAACAACTACTACAAAAACTAACACAGACGGAACAACTACTACTACAAAACAAGACTTATTAGTAAATAGAACTTCTGAACCGAAAGCGGACGTAACCTTAAATGCTAAAGCCACAAAAGATTATGGAGATACAAAAGGAGCATATGCATTAGGTACAGTTGATGCTGAACCAACACCTGATAGCTGGAATCAAGGTGTTAATGGAGAAGCAATTCCTTCTGAAGTTAAACGAAGTGTTTCAGATAAAGCAACTGGAGTAATGATACATATTGGAGGTTATTTTACAAAAGATGGAGAAAATAATCTTGCTGGATACTATGGATGTTATGGAATTATAGATCCATCTCAAGTATATAACACATATTCAGATGCTGAAAAAAACCTTTCAACATATAATAATATAGAAATTACTGGAACAGCTCCTACAGCAGCAACATCATCAAATAGCCAAATGAATAAACTTGTAGAAACAGTTCAAAATGCTAATAAATTAGCAACAGATAGGAATGAAACTAATGCTTCTGATATAAAAGTCAATATTAAAAAAAGGTCAAAAGGCTCATATAAAAAAGAGGTAAAAATTACCACAAGCACAACTACACAATAATTTAATCTAAAATGAAAATATTAATTTTATTCTTTATTATAATAAAATTTGAATCATCAATTTATTCTCAAAATAAAGATAGTATCGACATTTGTTTAATACCAGTTCTTAAACCTTCTGTTATAGCTTTTAATATTCCTACTAATAATAGTATTCAGTTTGATACTAATACTTATTTTCTCAAAAATGAAATTAATAAGAATTTTGTTATAGAAGCAAACTTATTTTTTTCGAATTCCTTCATAATAAACGAATATAATTTTTTCGAAGCATACTTTAATAATAATAAGTGTGATTCAATTGCTATATTATTTATTTTTTTCAAAAATAAAATTGTTTCTTATACAAAGCCATATAAATTAACTGTTTTAACATCTGATTTTCGTTTTTTCAAAAATAAAGAACAAATAATTTTATATCGAAAAGTAAAAAATATAAATAATGAAGTAACTATGTCGTTTGAATTTTATACAAATAAAAATATTATTTTTAGCTTTCGAGATGATGGTTTAAGTTTATGGTGATATAGTCCAAGCTATCCGTAGAGTTTGCAACTCAAGATGCCCCCAAGCTATCCGTAGAGTTCAGAAGTAAGGGGCTATTCGATGTTTGAACATCGGATATGCTATAATATTCTTTAATACAACAATTCTACATCTATTAATCCTTTTCTTGTTCCATAATTTCTGGCACTGCTGTATAAATAATCTTCAGCATTTTCAACTATGCCTGCCTCTACTGGATTGTTGTGTATATAATCTAACTTTTGCTTTATAAAGCCTTCTGAAAACAATTCTTTTGGTTGATTATCTTGCCGCCAAAACTGATAAGTTTTATTTCGGCTATTGGCTGCTCCTGCTTTTTCAAAAATATTCAACATCCATTCTCTTCGGCTTTCTTGTTGATTATTTTGTATAGCCTCTATTATTTGTTTGCTTGTATATTTTTTAAAATCTCTCAAAATATCACTTGTATTATTTTCTTTTGCTGCTATTACCAAATGTATATGGTTACTCATCAAACACCAACTATACACTATCAATCCTTTTTCTTTTTGACAATGTTTGATGCTATCTATTATAATATCGCAATATGCTTTTCTTGTAAACACATCAACCCACTCTACCACTGCAAATGTTACAAAATGAATGCCTTCTTTGTTTCTTATTTTATAACCGTGTTCTATGCTCATAGATGCAAAGTTATTGATTTTATTTGCTGTCTAAAGTTTTTTGCTATCCAAAGTTTTTTAGCTTGCAGCTAAAGAAAATTATTGCAGCTTTGGATACTTTTAAATTATATTCTGTATATCCGTAATTAATCATATTCCAGTAATATTAGCAATAACAAGCCTATCAAAGAGTTTATCTTTAAAATATCTTCTATTAAGTTTATAAACAAACTCATTCAGGTAAAGCTGTAAGTACTTTCCTTTTATTTTATGAAAGTTGCCTAAAAAATTTCGTTTTGCATTACTGATAGTTATATGTACCCATTTTAATGTTTCTTTGGTTGTTTTGTCTGTTGATTTTTCTGTAAAATGCAATTCTACATAGTCGGATATATCTACATACGAAGTGCTTTTATCTGTAAATACAATACTTTTATCATCAATACTGTCCTAAATAAAAATTAGGAATAAAAATTACCGAGTCAAATCAA
>CAZDGF010000089.1:0-8581 GCA_964505065.1 uncultured Chitinophaga sp. | reverse complement strand
TAACACTCAAACCCACTTCTCGATACTCCCGCAAGTGCGGGATACTCGAAGTGACTGCCTAACGCTTCCTGCTGAGCAAAGCAACCTTTTTAGGTATGCCTACCCAAACGTTTAGGTAGCTTGGGGTAAAATTTTAGGTAGCTTACACTAAACATTTTGGTTTTGAACAGATACGTTTAGCTTAAGTACTGCTCCGTTTAGGTTAAAAATAGCTTGGTTTACGTTGTTAGGGGTAAAGGTTTCTGTTGTGTATAGATATGTTTCGGTTATTTCTTAAAACGAAGCACCTGTATAGGCTAAAAGTTTAGGTTATATATAGCTTGGTTAGGTATATTAGGCTAAAAGTTTGAGTTAGCTATTCAAATGCTTCTATACAGAACCTAAACGGAGCTATTGGAAACCTAAAAGGGGGGGGTGAAAATACTTCCTATATTATAAATCTTTAAGCAACTCAGAAAGCGGAATTTCTAAACTTTCGCAAATTTCTTTAATGTTGTAAATAGAGGTATTTATTTTACCATTCTCTATACGCTCTATACTTTGAGGGTCTCTGCCAAGCTGCCACGCAAGGTTAGCCTGAGAAAGATTTTTATTTTTTCTTACCTCAACTATTCTTTTGCCTAACCGTATTAAAAATTCTTGCTTTTGCAAATGCAGTATTACTGCAAAAGAGAAACTATAAGGATTAAATAAATCAACATATTTGTTGTTTATTTAATTTTTTGAATTATGTTTGTATAAATTTATTAATTATATGAAACAAAAAAATCTTATTATTGTGGTAATGGTAATTGCTGCAATAAGTTTAAACAGCTGTAGGAAAAATCCTATCAATGAATCAACAAAGAATAAAAATTATTCTTCAGATTATGCAATGCCGCCTGATGGTACAACTGCTCAAGAAATTCAAAACCAACTAAATTGGATTGCAAGAGCATTACCGGAAATGGTAAAGAACGATGCAAATTTTTATAGTGATTTGCATACTTTTATAACATCAACAGCAGCTAATGCTAAATATAATATTAATTCTCAAAACCAACTAATAACTTCATCTGGATATGATTTTAATCTTACAACTTATAGTAAAGTGAATACATTATTTTCAAATAATAATTATGATTCTGCTTATTTTTATGGTTTTCATTTGGAAGATTGTTTTTATAAAACATTTATTCAAATTCCAGACCCTGAACTCGTTCCAAATTATAATGTTAAACCTTTTTTAGCTTGTGCTGTTTTTGAAACAAATCAAAACCAATTAATGGGATATTACATAAATACAAATACCAATGCATTAGATAGTATTCTTGTAGATATGGAAAATGCAGAAGATTATTATATTTGGGTTGTAACAGCAGATAATATGTGTTTAGAAGAAGCCTCTACCCCAATTGGTCCACATTTTGATGATGCAGATGAATCTTCATGTGGAAATGGTGATTGTGAAGGATTTTTAGGAGAAACGCCAGCAAATTGTGCTGATTGTCATGGTGCAAATGGACCCCAAACAGGGAAATATACATTAGTATTTCAAGATATGCAACATTTGTCTGATAACTATTTTAGAAATCCAACTGATAATGCAACTGGGCACGAAAATAGATTTCATGAATCATATTTTTCAGGAAAATATGATATTGTTTATCAATTTGCAGTTGTAGATGTATCAAATGGAAACAGTCAATTTATTAAAGATGCTTGGTATATAAATAATATTAACGTATCAAGCAGAAGAGATAGATATACATCAAATAATGGACAAGTAACAAAGAAATGGAAAAATATTTTATTAGCACGATTAAAAATTAATAGAAGTTCGCCAGATGTGGTTAGATGCAAAAGCAGATACAGTGGTTCAATTCAATGTAATTCAAGTAATCCTGCTCCTGTTTTCCCTATAAATAAAACATTGAGTTATAATTTTGACCCAGAAAATGATAGAATTATAACAGACATGTATGAATTAGATAGAATTCATACTCCTGCTACCCATCAATATTCTGCACCAGGATTTTCAATAGATATGAAATTTAGATATGGTTCAGGTAATCCTAAAAAAAAGCATTACTTTGCTGGTGTTACTAATGAAACACTTAATTCAATTGCACCTAATTGGATAGATGGTACATCATTATATGGCGCAGGTAGTTT
The DNA here is from genome assembly GCA_964505065.1 of uncultured Chitinophaga sp. Taxonomy (GTDB): domain Bacteria; phylum Bacteroidota; class Bacteroidia; order NS11-12g; family UBA955; genus JABMMZ01. Next base: position 6,427 of record CAZDGF010000089.1, on the reverse strand, counting down.
ATATATCGATTTAATAATGAATGACCCTACAAGCCAAACTGAAATAAGTGACATTTATGTAGGTTTTACACAATCAGAAATGAGAGTTAGGTATGTTTTATATCCCAATCCATAAAATAAAATATAGAATTTTTAAAAAACTGGTATATTTGATTATACCAGTTTTTTTAATTTTACAAAGTTGTACAAAAGAAAAAATTTTAAAAACAGATTTAATTATAGATAATAAGATTTTTTGTATAGGCTATTTTGACAATGTGAAAAATAATAGTGGTTTCACTATTTTTGGAAATAATCTATTATCTAAAGAGATTAAAGTTAAATTTACTTTAAATAATTTAGAATATCCTATACAATTAATCTACTACAAAGATGGAAGTAGTTATACAGAGTATTTAAAACATGACTTTAAAAATATAAACTTTTCTAAAAATGACAATATAAAAATAGTTATTTATTATGGCAAAGAAAATGACACAATTTTATTAGAAACTAATATTCCAGATAGCTTTAATTATATACCTAATCTAAAATATATAAATACAAATGAATATTATTATACAATAAAAATACCTCAAGCAAATGAAAAAAACTTATTTAAAACAAGTTATTCATTTACCAGTGATACTAATAGCATAATAGGTTTTTTAGGATATACTTATTCAGGAAAAACTTTACCCATAATTTCAAATAATTTGACTGGCAACCATTATAATGATGAATTTAATCAGAAAAATTTTATGAGTGGTATTAGAATGCCTAGCTTCCCTTATAATGAATTTTCATCAGGTTGCTTATATATTCCCAATAATAAATATTTAAATACTAATATTTATTGTTTTTCAGGGAATGATTTAATATTTATAAATACTTTTGAGAATAATTACAATAATTTAGGCAATCCATTTTTTTCATTTTATCAAGCAAAAAATTTAGAAAAAAGCGATAAAAATTTTATTTATGGGAAAATAATTAGCAGTTTTAAGTTAAGAACTGCACCAATTTACATTAAAGATAATTCAGAAAATATAATTACTTTTAAAATATTTGATAAAAATAATTTGAATATAACAAATAGTGCTAATTATGTTATTAATTTAATAAGCAATAGTGGTTTAGAAAATTATAAAAATGGAGATTCAATTTGTATTACACAAAACAATATTTACACTAAATACACAAAATGTAAAGAAGATAATTACAATTTGCAAAATTTCAACACATTTGATTTTAGCATTAAAGCATACAATAAAATTGATAAAAAAACCTATTTTTCTAATGTTGTTAAAACTAATTTAAAAGATAAAAAATCATTTAATCTGAAATTAAAATGAAACATCTAATACTTGTTTTCATATTAGTTGTATCAAAAGTTGTCAGTTCGCAAAACTTACTTAAATTTCAAATTAAAGACACTACCAATCAAGAATTAATAGAAAATGTAAGCATATTTTTTAATGATAAACTTTTAGGTATAAGTAACAATTATGGCTATTTAAAAGTAAATTATAAATGTACAAAAACATACAATACAATTACACTAAACCATTTAAGCTATAATACCAAAATTGTAAATATAAAGTGTGATAGCAATTTAATACAAATAGTATTAGAACCCAAAGCAGTAAATGTTGGCAAGGCTTTTGTAAAAAAAGATAATTTCAAAAAGGAATTTGGCTCTACACAAATACCAATTAATTACATAAAAAAAATACCTTATGTATTGGGCGAACTTGATGCTTTGAAGGCTGTGCAAACTTTACCAGGTGTTTCCTCTGGTTTTGAGGCTAATAGTGGTATTTATGTTAGAGGGGGCAATATAGACCAAACAGCCATATACCTTGATGATGCACCTGTTTATAATATGGGGCATTTTTATGGTTTTTTTAGCCCTTTTGATGGAGAGGCTTTAAAATCGTTTACATTTTATAACTCAGGTATTTATAGTAGTTTTGGTAGTAGGGGTTCAAGTGTTTTAGATGTTAGGTTTAGAGAGGGTAATTTGAATACACATGATGGTTCTTTTACATTGGGTTTTTTATCTTCTAAATTATTAGCAGAAGGACCCATTTTGAAAAATAAATTAAGCTATTTAGGTTCTATTCGTTTTGCTTACCCAGGCTTTTTTATCAATTCTGACTTTAAAAATAATTTTATTGATGGCAATATTAAATTCAAATTTTTAGCCAATAAAAGTAATACATTTTTTCTATCTTCTTTTGCCTCAAATGATGTGTTTTCTATGGGAGATGTAAATGGCTTTACAGTTGGCAATTCAAGTATTAATAAATACAAATGGAGCAATAAAACAGCTACATTAAGATGGAATCATATAGCTAAAAAGGGGTCTTTTGCCAACACAATATTAAGCGCAAGCAAGTTTCAATCTCGAGCTTATTTTTTATCTGATTTTGAGCCAGATTTTGGCAATGAATTGTTGAATTATAGTTATAAAACAGAAATAGATAATTTAAAAAGTAATCTCAAAAATTTTAGACTTGGAATAAGTTCTAATTTATACATTTCTAATCAAGGTGTATTGTATTTCCATAGGTTTGATACAGTAAATTATAAACAAAACTTAATACCTCAAAGCAAGGCTATTGAAGGGGTTTTATTTGGGGAGCATAAATATACTTTTGAAAAAAGAAATATTACAATTCTCTCAAATTTACGAATTGGTTATTATCAGAATTTGAATGATGATTATAATGATATAATTTTTGAACCAAGAATAAAGGCAATAAAATCTTATAATAAATTTAAGCTATACGCTGCTTTCGATAAAAACAGTCAATATCAAAGTTATGTAGGTAATAGACAAATAGCCATTCCGTCTGATTTTTGGGTTCAAGCTTCGAAGCAGCATAAAGCACAAAAAATACATGCTTATAGTATTGGTTTTAGCAAAGATATTAATAAGTTCAAATTTACAATTGAAACATATTTTAAAAACTACATCAATGCTTTGGATATTAAAGATGGTGCAATTTTATTTAGAAATAAAAATATATTAAACGATATACTATATGTAAAAGCAATTGCATATGGTAGCGAGTTTTTATTAGAAAAGCATTTTGGTAAATTTCAAGGTCATTTATCTTATACTTTATCTCGCTCAATAAGAAAATCAACAGAGATAAACGATAATGCTTGGTTTGCAGCTAATTTTGATAGAACACATATTTTTAATTCTGCTATTAATTTCAAACCCAATAAAAAATGGTCTTTTGGTTTTTTAGGTATCTTTCAAAATGGAACTCCTGTAACAGCTAATTATGCTTACACTTATTTATATTCTTTAAGAAATGAATATAGATTACCTTATTACTATAGAGTAGATGGAATGGTAGCTAAAAACTTTAAATTTACAAAAAAAATAAAAGGAGAATGGAATATATCAGTCTTTAACATTCTTTTCACTAAAAATAGAACTGCTCAATATCCAATTTTTGATTCATTTTCATCTATTCCAACTTTACCTTCATTTACAGTAAAGTTATTTTATTAAATTATCGTTATATACTCTCATTCAACTCCTCAACACTACCGCAAGGCGCAAAACATACCTTATCCTTGCAATGAAAATATCTTTTTTCGCCCTTAAATAATTTATCTTGTACCAGTGGTATTTGGCTATTAGTATGCGCTAATGCAATAATGCTATTGGGTTTTATATTAATTTCTGTGCGTTCTTCAAAGGTCAACTCCTCGGCAGATAAAACAATTTGGTGTATGCCAAATTCTTTGAATAATTGCAAGGCTGCCCAATGGCTATACCAAGGTGCGTGTTTTGCTATATTTTCACTCATAGCATTTAGCATATTATTGCTTAATGTTAAATAATCGGCATCATTATAATACCAACCCAATAGCCATAAATTGTGCGCCATTACACTATTGCTGCTGTTTATTACATCATCGCTTACATCGTATTTGGGGCTTATTAAGGCATTTTCTGTTTTAGCTTCAAATTCAAAAAATTGGCTTTTAATGTTTAAAAAATCATTTAAAACTGTATCGCAAAGCTGTTTGGCTTTTATTAAATATTTTTCGTTTAACGAGGCTTGGTATAAGGCAATAAGGGCATCTATCAAAGTGGCATAATCTTCTAAAAAAGCATTTATTTTTACTTGCCCATTTTTATAAATTCTATGCAGTTTTTCATCTTTGTAAAAATGCAGCAAAATATTGCTTGCCAATTGCTCTGCTTGGTGTAAAAAAGATTTTTCTTTACGGTAAATAGCCGCATTTGCCAATGCTTTTAACATTAAATTATTCCAACTGCAAATACTTTTATCGTCTAATGCTGGCTTTGCTCTTTGCGCTCTATAAGTTTTTAATTTAGCAAGGCTTTCAGCAATTATTTTTGTTAATTCCGCAGCAGATAAATTGAATTTAAGGGCTGCATTTTCTATGCTATCTATGGCATACAGAATATTTTTGCCATGCTCCCAATTGCCTGCCTCCGTACACTGAAAATATTGGCTAAAAATAGGCTCATTTTTGCCCAATATTTCCTTCAATTCTGCATAAGCATAAATATAATAATAGCCCTCTTTGCCCTCGGTATCGGCATCTAAAGCAGAGTAATACAAGCCTTCTTTATTTAAAAATTCTTCGGTACAAAAATTGGCAATATTTAAAGCTATTTGTTTATAAAAAGTTTTACCACTTATATAATAAGCATAGCTATACAAGGCTAAAAGCTGTGCATTATCGTACAACATTTTTTCAAAATGTGGGGCAAACCAATGCTTATCTACCGAGTAGCGGGCAAAGCCACCACCTACCACATCATGAATACCGCCCAAAGCCATTTGCGTAAGGGTATGCAATGCCATAGTTTCACTTTTTTTATTGCCACTTATTTGGCTATAGCGCAATAAAAATTCGTAATTATTGGGTAAAGGAAATTTAGGTGCTCTGTTTGGTCCGCCATAAGTTTCATCATAGTTTTCTACAAATTTCTCAAAAGCTTTTTCAGTAATTTTATTTTCATTTTGTACAGATGAAATAAGCTTGGGTGCAGCACTCATTTGTACAATGCCATTGCTTAATTTTTCGGCATATTCTATGGCTTTTTCTGTTTTGTTTTGGTATAAATCGTGTATTTGAAATAATAATTTTTGCCAATCAGCTTTGGGTAAATATGTAAGGGCGTGTATGGGTTTTTTATTGGGCAAGGCAAAAGCATTTAGGGGCCAGCCTCCGCTACCGTTCACTAATTGGCAGGTATCCATATACAATTGGTCTATATTAGGCAGTTCTTCTCTATCTATTTTTATACAAATAAAATGGGCATTCATTATGGATGCTGTTTCGGGGTCTTCAAAACTCTCGTGCGCCATAACATGACACCAATGGCAAGCGCTATAGCCAATACTGATAAGCAAAGGTTTGTTTTCTTGTTCTGCTTTTAAAAATGCCTCATTGCCCCATTCGTGCCAGTTTACAGGATTATACGCATGCTGCAATAAATAAGGACTTAGCGAATGAATTAAATTATTTGGTGTATTTTGTTGTTTTTCCAACATTAGTATTGTAGGTTTGAAATTTACTATGCAAAAGTATCTTTTTTTAGGACTATTTTTATTGAATATTTCAGTTGCAATAGGGCAAAATGAGGCAGATACTACCAACAATAAAACCTGCGATAGCCTTGTAAATTTGCAATGGGTGGCCGATAGTGCTTATAGAAGTTTTAGAACAGAAAAATTTAAGCCCATGCGAGTATTTTTTCCTTCGTATAAGGTGTTTAAAACATTTACAGATACATCGGCAGCGGGCAAACAATCGGAATACACAAGGTTTTTAATGTACAATTCTTATTGGAATACCTTGCGCATACAATTTACCAAAACTATGAAAAAATGCGACAAAGCAGGCATTAAATGGGAAAAAACCATATTGGATTCTACCTTTTTAGAAAAAGGGAAAGACAAAGGACTTGAATTTGCCTACATTCATTGGATAATAAAATACAACAATAAAAAAAGATATTTACTAAAAGCTACTTGCTTAAAAATAAACAAGCATTGGTATATAATGGACGAATTGAAATTTATTGGCTTAATAAAAGTGCCTAAAAAAGCAAAAAAGCCTATAAAACGTCCGTTACGGACATACGATTAGATTAATTTTTTAATAATTGTAAAAGCTCCTCTACCTGCGCCCCAAAAGCAATGATTGATAATAAATTGAGCCTTTAGCCACTACAGAGGCAATTAGACCAATCAAATTGACGTGGTAATGGTTACGGAACAAATTTGACCAATCAAATTGCTTCCGTTCTAATGTTTATAGGGGTATTATTTTTCAATTGCCCATTTTTTTTGCTGTTATTGGTGTTATCGCCATAGATGTTCGGACTATTAAACCCAAATTAATCAATAGGAGATTTGAAAAATTGAACTATTTGATTTAG
>CAZDGF010000088.1:0-8876 GCA_964505065.1 uncultured Chitinophaga sp. | reverse complement strand
TAGAGCAACAGATTTCTAATCTGTGGGTCAGGGGTTCGAATCCCTTCGGGATCACTTTTAGAAGCCTTAAATTAGAAATAATTTAAGGCTTTTTATATTTTTTTAGATTAATAAATATACTTTTGCCCTATGTGGCAAAAATTGAAAATAACATTCCAAAAACACTGGCTTTTTATTGGTATATTTTTAGCACTTGTTATTTTTTCTTTGTTTACATACAAACAATATGGCATGTCTTACGATGAGCAAACCCAACGCTATATTGGCGAAAAATATTGTAGCTATGTGTTTGAAAACGATACCACTTTTTATGGTTTTTTAGAAAGAGACCATGGCGGTATTTTTGAAATGGCACTTATAGGGGTAGAAAATTTAGTTGGCAGCAAAGATGAAACTGTTATTTATCAAACTCGGCATTTGGTATCGCATTTGTTTTTTCTGTTTTGCTGTACATTTATGTATTTCCTTGTATATCGCCAATTTAAGCAGCATTATTTAGCTTTGGTTTCTTTTATTATACTGGTGTTAAACCCTCGAATATATGCCCATTCTTTTTTTAATAGTAAAGATATTCCCTTTTTGGGCGTATCTGTTATTATTTTATTTGCATTGTATTTAGCTGTAAACAAAGGCAAACTTTGGCATTTTGTATTATTGGGTATTTTATGCGGCTTGGCTACAAGTATTCGGTTTTTAGGACTTATTTTCCCATTTATTAGCCTATTTGTATTAGTATTAAAAGCCATTGCATGTAAAGAAAAAATAAAATTTAGCTCGCTTATTTCAATGTTTTTGATGTTTTTGGCATCTATATTTCTATTTTTTCCAACATTATGGCATAAGCCAATAGATAGCTTATTGCATGTTTTAAAATCTTTATCTGTATTTAGGTGGGAAGGGCATATATTGCTGAATGGCGAAAAAATATTTAGTACACATTTGCCTTGGTATTACTTGCCCGAATGGATTGTAATTTCTAATCCTTTAAGTATTTGTTTGCTGTTTTTTATTGGCTTATTTATTTGCATTTATGTATGCAAAAGCAAATGGAAAGTGTATAAAAATGAATTTCTGTTTTTAATAGCTTTAATAGCTATTATTTTTACCCCTATTTTAATGGTTATTGTTTTAAAATCTGTTGTATATGACGATTGGCGGCATGTTTATTTTATATATCCTACAATGGTTTTAGTTGTAGTTTATGGCATTTTTTATATTCAAGCAAAATGGTTGAAAATTACCTGCTGCTCTATTTTATTATTAGAAATTATTTACAGCCAAATAACTTTATTTCCTTATCAATATGTATATTTCAATGCTTTAATTTCTAAAAAAACTGAAAATATTAGACATCAATTTGATTACGATTATTGGGGCGTAGCCCAAAAAGATGCTTTAAATTATTTAATAAAAAATTGCCCAACTGATAGTATAACAATTAAACGTGCTACTGTAATTGGCAATAATTTATTGTTGCTTTCAAAAGAAAACAGCAAACGTATTTTTTTAGTAGATACAGCAGCCAAACCCAAATATTTTATAACAACCTACCGCAACCACCCTCAAGATTATAACTATAAACTGATATACCAAAAACATGTGCAAGGCAGTAGTATTTATGGTATTTATGAGTTGAGATAGAAACATTGGAGGAGGGCGAAATACTTTGAACGATATAGAAATAAATGTTAAACAAATTTTCTAATTTTGTTTGTTGTAATACCAACTTATTATGAAAAAAGAAAAATCATTTTTTTTATTATTTAATATTATTAATTTCTTTATTATCGGCTGTGTTCTTAATCCAACAAGTGAAAAAAAGCCCAAGACGTTAAGTTAACTGATTCTATTGTTCTTAAAGAAAAATACGACACAATTACTAACAATATAAAAGAACTTGATATTGAAAATCCAGATACAGCTTTAGCCCTTTTTCTATATTATAATACCAATTTAAAAGTATTTGAAGGTTTTATTGAAGAGTATATTAGGTGGGATTTAGAACATGATAAAATCTTACAGCTTATTAAGAACTTAAAAAAGTATGATAGTAATTTACAATCTAAACTTCGCTTATTAGAAGTTCAAAGAACCAATTTCTTAAATTACATAAGAAACGTTTTTATAGAAGACTATAGAGAATATAGTACTATTGAAGGCATGTATTTTGATTATTTAGTGGATAGGCGAGACTCCATTTTGAAACCAATACTTTTAAAAGCAATTATTAATCCACTTGTGCCTGAACATGAGAAAGAATTAGCAAGAAAAATTCTTTCTTATAAAGATATTAAATAAACTCTTGCTTTCAAGGTATTTTTCAACTTGAAGTTTGTCATATAGTTTCACTTCCTCCCTATTATAAAATTACCCCAACTAAATCTACCCACATAAAAAACACCCATTACACAATGCAATGGGTGTTTTTCAAAATTAAAATGAATACACAAAAGATTTTTTTCGGTTAAAAAAAGCGGTAACCAATAGTGGCTTGATACCATACGTTTTTATAGCGTGGGGTAATTGATGTGCCATCGCCTTTGTTGTTCTGCAAATCCCAACCTGCACGCAAGCCCAATACCAAATTGCTTGCATTAATATCTATACCGCCTGTTACACCTAAAATATTTTTTCTTATATCATCGTTGTTAAATTCTTGTTGCTGCATAACACTTGATGTACCATTGCCAAATACATCTTTTTGGCGTGTTAGGTAAGAGTATTGAGGTCCAAGTAAAATACTTGTATATGGCGTTGGGCGAAAGGCAAATAAAATGGGTACATCTATAAATGTAGAAGTACGGGTAAGGGTATAAGTGCTGCCCAATAATCTACCAGTAGATTTAAAGCCTTTTTGAGATACCAATATTTCTGGCTGAATACCCAATGTTTTGCCAATAGGCAAGGTAGCAAAAGCCCCAAAAGCCAAACCGCCTTTAGCATCTGCTACAAATTCTTCGCCATCAGAATCGTAAACATTGGCAAGGTTAAAACCAATTTTGCCACCAAAGTTTACACGCTCTCTAAAATCGTCTTGCGCTTGTGTATTGTTAGCTGCTACAGCCAATGTTAATACTAAAATTATTTTTTTCATACGTTTAAATTATATGTTACAAAGTTGCAGCAAGTATCATTTTTACGTGTTACATTATTTTTTAAAAGTGTTACATTATTTTCATTTTACTTTAAAATAAAGTAAGTTAGGTTTAATAAAAACCCAGTGATTCTGTAAATTTTGGCTTCGCAAAATTATACAGAATCTTATATTTAAAGAGATTCTGAATCTTTTTTCAGAACAAAAAAGTTCAGAATGACGTTTCTTTTAAAAATTTCGTTTTAAACTGAAAATACTTTAAAATACCATTATATAAATAGCTTATATTTAATCTGTAAATTTTTTACTTTATTTGCAATTATGAATCATAGTGAAGAAAATGTAGAATGTTTAATTATAGGCAGTGGACCAGCGGGGTTTACAGCAGCTATATATGCAGCAAGAGCAGATATGAAACCTGTAATGTACGAAGGCTTGCAGCCAGGTGGGCAATTAACCATTACTACCGATGTAGAAAATTACCCTGGCTATCCAGATGGTATAATGGGACCAGAAATGATGGATAATTTTAAAAAACAAGCTGTAAGACTTGGTGCTGATGTTCGTTTTGGTATGATAACAGAAGTTGACTTTAGCAGCCGCCCTTTTAAATGTATAGCCGATGGTATGAAAACTATTTTGGCAAAAACTGTCATAATAGCCACAGGAGCAAGTGCAAAATGGTTGGGTATTCCGAGTGAAAAAAAACTAAATGGCAGCGGTGTTAGCGCATGTGCAGTATGCGATGGTTTTTTTTATAGAGGCAAAGATGTAGCCATAGTAGGCGCAGGCGATACGGCTTGCGAAGAAGCAAGTTATTTATCTAAAATATGTAGCCATGTACACATGATAGTGCGTAGGGGCGAGTTTAGAGCCAGCAAAGCTATGCAGCACAGAGTAGAAAATACGGCTAATATTACCATTCATTACCATAGCGAAACAGATGAAATATTGGGCGATACAGTTGTTGAAGGTGTTAGAATTAAAAATAATTTAGATAATACTACCAAAGAAATTCCAATTCATGGTTTTTTTGTAGCCATTGGGCATACACCTAATACCGCTATTTTTAAAAACTGGTTGGATATGGACGAGCAAGGCTATTTGATAACAAAGCCTGATAGTACTTATACCAATATTGAGGGTGTATTTGCCTGTGGAGATGCGCAAGACAAAATTTACCGCCAAGCTGTAACAGCTGCAGGAAGTGGCTGCATGGCTGCATTAGATGCCGAAAGATGGTTGGCTGCGCAGCATTAAATTTTGATACTAAATTGTACTAAATTTTTATTTATCAATGCTATTATTTTTATTGATAACTCATTATAAAATTATAAGTGTAATTTTGCAAAATAAAAATGGAAGAAATTGTAAACAAAGTGGCAGGGAGTGGTTTGTTAACTTTTAATTTAGAAGAACTAATAGACCCTGCACAACAAAAAGAAATAGATATAAAAGAACAATTATATATGGGTTTAATGCTCAAAGAAACTGAATTTAGAGCCTATATAAAAACCCACGATTGGACGCAGTACAACCATTGTAATGTGGCTTTATTTTGCAGCTCCGATGCCATAGTGCCTACTTGGGCGTATATGCTGGTAGCCAATAAATTGAGTGGCATTGCAAAAAATTGTGTATTAGGCAATATAGAAACATTAAACCACACCTTATTTGTAAAAGCTTTAGAAAATTTTAATTACTCCGGTTTCGAAAACCAAAGAGTAGTTGTAAAAGGTTGTAGCGATAAACCTGTACCCAATAGTGCCTATGTTATGCTTACCCAAAAGCTAAGCCCTATTGTAAAATCTTTAATGTTTGGCGAACCTTGTAGCACTGTGCCTATTTATAAAAAGGTATAAATTTTAAGAATTAAAAAGAGATTTCTTATAATATTCATACATTAAGCATAGAGCTAATTTATAAATACTACGATTAGATAATAATGTCTAACTTAAAAAATAGCCAACTAATAAAACAACTTGCACAACAAGTAGGTTTCTCGTTTTGTGGAATCAGTAAAGCAGGTTTTTTAACCAAAGAGGCCTCACGACTGGAGGCTTGGTTGCACAAAGGCTATCATGGCAAAATGAAGTATATGGAAAATTACTTTGATATGCGCCTAAACCCCACATTACTTGTGCCTGAAGCTAAAACGATAGTTAGCCTTATGTATAATTATTTTCCTAAAAATGAAAAAGTTGATTCCGATTTTAAAATTGCCAAATATGCTTATGGGCAAGATTACCACTATGTTGTTAAAGAAAAATGCAAAGAACTAATATTTTTAATTGAAGAAAAAATAGGCAAAGTACAAGGTAGAGCATTTACGGATAGTGCGCCCATAATGGAGCGCGCTTGGGCAGAAAAAAGCGGTATAGGTTGGGTAGGAAAACATGGTTTGGTAATTAATAAACAACAAGGCTCATTTATGTTTTTAGCCGAATTAGTTATAGACTTAGAGTGTACTCCGGATAATGCTACAAAAGATTATTGTGGCACCTGCACTGCTTGTATAGATGCTTGCCCTACATCTGCTATTTTGCCAAATAAAACCTTAAATGCTAGCCAGTGTATTTCGTATCTTACTATAGAGTTAAAAGAAGAAATTCCTGCTGATTTTAAAGGTAAAATGGAGGGTTGGATATTTGGTTGTGATATTTGCCAAGATGTATGCCCTTGGAACAGATTTAGTAAGCCGCACCAAGAGCGTAGATTTGAACCATTGGCAAAATTTGAAAATATGGAAAAAGAAGAGTGGTTAGAGATTACAGAGAGTGTTTTTAATCAACTATTTTCTAAAAGTGCAATTAAACGAACCAAATACGAAGGCTTAAAAAGAAACATTGCTTTTATTGAAAAATAGATAGTTGAAATAAAAAAAGACTTTACATTTCTGCAAAGCCTTTAGTTTCAATTGTGGAACAGATTAGCGAAATGGCGAACTTTTTGCGTGAGTATTAACTCCAATTATCAAACCTAAAAAATAATGATATTTTAATTTAAGAATCAAGCCCAAATGCTTTTCCTATGGTGGCAATTTCATCAAGTTCAATTCTTTTTTTAGAAGCAAGTATATTTATTAATTTTTTCAAGTCATCTATTGGCTGATTTACAGGTTCTTCAATCATAAAACTACTTTGTTTTAATTCATAATAAATACCTTTGAAAATATCACAAGTGGTCGTTATCAACCGTCTAATTTCTTTTTTAGTAATTTGTGGAACTTCTTTTTCATTATTTGAAATTTCATTATGGGTTATTCGGTTTCTGAAATTTGTAATTGTATTAATTTGATTTCTTTGTGCATTAATACTATTAGACCATAAGTTAATTGTGTCTATTGGAACACTAAAAGAAGTATATTCTTTGCGAAATTTGTTCACGAACTTACTAATATTAAATTTTTCTTTAGAATTATATAGTTTTGATAATTCTATGAAGATACTTTCCAAAAGTATAGAATTAATAAACTTGATGGAAATACTTTGATGTATTATTAAGTTTTCTTCTGTGGTGTTTTCAGATGTAAAATAATCGTAAATTTTAAAACATTCTTGAACCTTGAGAATATTATCTCTCATTTTGTCGAGTTCAATTTGTAATTCTATTTCTAATTCAGAATCAATCTTATAACGTAGCTACATTCTTTAACTATAAAACCACCACTTTTTGAATTACAAAATATCCCTCAATCTCAAACCTCAAAAAATAAACTCCTTTTACTAAAATTACTTGTTTAGTATTTTCAGTTTCTAAAATAGTTCTACCTATTAAATCAGTTATTTTTAATTTATAATTTATATCACTCTCAACATTCACAACTCCACTACTCGGATTAGGAAACACCCTAATTCCTAAATCCTCTATCCTTATTCCTTTTATTCCCAATTTATTAATATTAAAAGTAGAACTCGTCCTATTGCAATGCCCATACTTCACAGCCTCCACTCTATACGTTCCTGTATCTGTTAGTTTAAGGCTGCTAATATCCCCTCCATTGGTATAAGCAGTTTTATAAGGTACATTGTTTCTATACCATACAAAAGTATCTGACAAAGGGTGCGTACAAAAAATACTATCCGTTAGCCTTTTATAAATACTTGGCACAGCAAGGCTCAAACATTCTTTTATTTCTATGGTATCTGTTACTTCGCAAAAGGCTTGATTGGTAACCTTGCAAGTGTACACTCCTTTTTTTGTAGCTGTAAATGTACTTAAACCGCTTGTGTCTTGCCACATTACATAATGGTTAGGCAATGGGGCATATAGTTTTTTATTAATTATATCGCCTACAATATATGTTGTATCTTTACCTAAAAATTGGTTCTTAATTTTTGGGTACATGGTTATAGTTTTACTTATAGTGTCTTTTCTTGTTCCATTTGTTGCAATGTAGCGCAGTTCATATCTGCCTGTATCAGCAAAGGTATAGGTATGATTTTTATTGCTGCTAATAGTTTGCCATGAAGTAATTGGTAGTTTTCTTAATTGCCAAGTGTGAGTATTACTTCCAAAAGTATCTTTACCCCAAAATTGTATGTTGTTATTTATACACTCCATTTCGTAAGTGTAGTTTATGGCAGGGGTATGGAAATAGGATTGGTTGAATGTGGGAAGCCCTGCCGTACTTTTTTTACCTTGCAAATAAATGCTCCTAAAGTTAAATTTACAGCTATCACCATTTTTATCAGGTTCTTCTATGGCTGCTAAATAATAAGAGGAATCTAAACTACTCCAATATATTTTTCCATTAGGGGCTAGTTGAAGTGATGATATTTTTTTTGAGCCTTTTGATGTTATAATTTTTCGAGATAATCTAATGGAGTCAAAGTTCCAATTTCTTAAATCAAATTGAATAAGTTCGCCTGTAACTGAATTTGTAATATATGCAAAATTTGTATTTTTCGAAAATTCACTCCCAAAGGAATGTTGACCTAAAACAACACTATCATATAATTGCCCTCTCGCATTGTTAAATTTAAATAAATCAAGCCTCCCCTGAAGCCATGATGAAGATATAATATATTCCCCATCTGAACTAAATTTGATTTGACCAACAGAGCCTCCATTATAATTGAAAAAATTTGTGCCGATATAATTATCAATTCTACATTGAATTAATCCGTTATTTTTCAATAAATAACACATATAGTTATTACCCGTATAAGAATGGGATATTAACCAAATATCCCTACCATTTTGATGATTAACAGCAGATAGTTTTTCGCTGCCATATAGATTAAGTAATTTTTCACTTTTTAATTTCAATAAAGTATCATTTAGTATCAATAATTCATAATAATAGGATTTACAATCTGTATTTCCAATAGCAGAATTTGTTACCATAAAAATAATACTATCATTGTTGGGGTGCATTAGCATAATAGAACCCTGTGTTGAACTAATTTCTGATTTGAGCCCTTGCAATATGATATTATGTTTTTTATTATAAATATTTCTACCATCTGAATAGAAAAAGCTACTATCATTAATTTCAATAATAGAAGTACCCTCATGGTTAATTATATTTGTAAATGTATCATTATAAACAATATTATTCTTAAACACCAAACCACATTTATTGCCAAAATACCATCTACTTGTATTTTTAGTTTGAGAATTAATAATATTTATACTTAACAAACAAAAAGAGAGTATCAAATATTTCATAACACAAATATAAAATTAAATTTACTAACTATGAAATTTAATTTTATATTTGTCCACAATACTGTCCTAAATAAAAATTAGGAATAAAAATTACCGAGTCAAATCAATA
>CAZDGF010000087.1:0-9020 GCA_964505065.1 uncultured Chitinophaga sp. | reverse complement strand
CTAAATCAAGTAGTTCGATTTTTCAAATCTCCTATTGATTAATTTGGGTTTAACAATCATTTAAAAAAAAAGTTAATTTACTGCGATAGTATTTCTTTCAATATATTTAACACTTTATCTGCATTTGGCAACATTTCTTTTTCGAGTGCTATATTTAAGGGAATGGCTGGCAAATTAGCCGAGCCCATAGTGTGCACTGGCGCATCTAAGTAATTAAAACAATTTAACTGTATTCTGCCAGCCATGGCTTCTGCAAAAGAATTGCGCAAGGTTTCTTCTGTAAGCACCAATACTTTGCCATGTTTTTTTGCAGCATTGTATATGGCTTCGTCATCGCAAGGATTAAGCGTTCGTAAATCTACAATTTCTACTTTTCCTTCTAATTGCTTTGCTGCATTTAAAGCCCAATGCACACCCATACCGTAGGTTATTACCGCTACCGATTCGCCATATTTTACAGCCGTTTCATTTGCATGTAAAACGGTATTGGCTTTGCCAAGTGGAATAATATAATCTTCATCTGGCTCGGGGCATTTTGCAAAATCTGTACCTGCCACTTTGCTCCAATACAAGCCTTTATGTTCAAACATTATAACAGGATTGGGGTCGTAAAAGGCTGCTTTCAGTAAGCCTTTCATATCAGCAGCATTGCTCGGATACACTACCTTTATGCCTTTAATCTGCAAAATGCTACTTTCCACAGTACCGCTATGGTAAGGACCACCACCGCCATAAGCCCCTGTGGGTATGCGTATTAAAGATTGAACAGGGTATTTTCCATTAGATAAAAAACAACTTTTTGAAAGCTCTTCCACCAATTGGTTGATACCAGGCCAAATATAATCTGCAAATTGTATTTCTACTATAGGCTTGCAACCCACAGCACTCATTCCCACTGTAGAACCTACAATATAAGCCTCTTGAATGGGGGTATTGAAAACTCTATTTTTACTGTATTTTTTAGCTAAAGTAGCTGCCTCTCTAAATACGCCACCTAATCTTATGCCCACATCTTGCCCATATAGCAAAGCTTCTGGGTGTTTTTTTAATATTTCATCGCAAGCAAAAAGCGCAGCATCTACCATTACTATTGGCTCTTTTCCTACAGGGGCTCTTTCTCCTTTTTCTTCTGTTATGGGTGTAGGTGCAAACTCATGTAAATAAAGCGTTTCTGGCAATGGGTCGGCTGCATTTACAGCATTGTTAAAGCTTTCGTTTATTTCATCAATACAATTGTTTTCTATAACAGCAAGCGTTTCTTCTGTTTCGCCCAAATTCAACACTATTTTTTTTAGTTTTGGAAATGGGTCGTCTTTTTGGTCTTGTTCCAAATCATCTCTGTACCACTCGCTTCGCACCCCGCTTGTATGATGTCCCAATAAAGGCACTTTTGCATGCAGCAACATTGGTTTTCTATTTTTGCGCACCCAATCTATCGCATTTTTAACATCATCATAACATTTAACAAAATTGCTGCCATCTGTTTTGGCTCTTTTCAAACCTTTAAAACCTGCAGCAAACTCGTAGGCATCCATTGCTCGCATTTCATCGCCACTGGCACTTATGCCCCAATCGTTATCTTGCACCAAATAGAGTATTGGCAATTCTTTTAATACCGCCATTTGCAAGGCTTCGCTCACTTCGCCTTCTGTCATACTGCCATCGCCAATGCTGCAAAGCACAATGGGTTTTTCGCCATTCAACAAGCCTTCGCTTTCTTTGTATTTTATGCCATGTGCCATACCTGTTGCAGGAATAGCCTGCATACCTGTAGCACTGCTTTGGTGGGGCATTTTAGGCATATTATCTCGCTTTAAAGATGGGTGCGAATAGTAGGTTCTACCACCACTAAAGGGGTCATCTGCCTTTGCCAATAGCTGCAACATAAGCTCGTAAGGCTCCATACCCATTGCTAAAAGCATACTCTCATCTCTGTAGTATGGTGCAGCATAATCTATATTTTGCAATAAAAAACCAGTGGCTATTTGTATAGCCTCGTGCCCCTTGCTTGTAGAATGTACATACTTGGTAATTGGGCGATTTTCTTCGTATATATTTGCCATTGCCCTTGCTTTGCACATAAGGGTATAGGCTTTAAGTAATATCTCTTTTGTAACCATTGAAAAAATGAAGTGCAATGTTACATAATTTTTACGATTATATTAATTAAAACCCAAATATTTCAATACCAAATCTATAAGTATTATCGCCTGTAAAGGTGGCTAAATTTGGTTTAATATTACTAACGCCATACACAATTGTGCCTTTGCTTTGCAAGCCTGTACAATAGGCTTTTCCTTTATTAAAATAATAAAATTTGCTGCCTGTTAGCGAGTATTTAAAATCGTAATCGTTGCCCACAGCTATAGAGTTTGTATTGTCTATTTCTAATTTATATTGATTGTTGCCTTGGGTTATAGTTTCTATTTTTCCATTTAGCTTTGAAGTAGCAGTACTTGTAGCATTTACTTGTGTTGTAATATCTAATTTCAATCTTACATTTTCTGCATTTAATTTTACATAAAAACTATCGCCATATATTTTGTATGTTCTTAAACCTGCGGCATTGCCCAAAACTTGCGCATAAAAAAAACCACTAAAATAATGCCCCATGGTAAAAAAATTATTGCATTCTATGCGCATTATACTATTTACTGCTGGGTAATTTTTATTGTTAGAAAACGTTAATGTTCCTTTTGTTTTTGTGCTATCATAATAATACAACAAACTATTTTGAAGTGGTAATTTTAAAGTTGTATTTATAGTAGGTAAATTTGAAGAATCTACGGCAATATCAAAATTCTTGGTGCCATAAAAGTAATTTTTTCTACCCACAAAATCGGCAAAAGCCCAAATATTATGTACAGATTGTAAGCTACTTGTAGCCATATAAATGGCTTCGTTGTCTAAAGTTTTTATAGCTTCTGCATATTCATTTTTTTTACAAGAAAAAAATAAACTGAACAATAATAGCGCAAGGGTGTATCTTAATGTTTTAGTCATTTTTTTTAGCAAATAAAAGATTAGCAACTACACCAAATTTAACATTCAAATTAAAATCATTAACATCTTTGGTTATTTGTTTTAAGCCTGGGTAAACACCCATTTCCATTATAAAACCTAAATACTCTATTGGGGCGCTTTCAAAACGAGCACACATGCCAAATTTTTTCATTTTTAATGTGCTATTAACTTCCAAATCTCTGGGTACATAAAAATTATAAGGCGAATATGTTATATTTTTATTGTATGACACATTTGTAGCATACATTAGTTCTAATTTCATATTGATAATAGGGCGTACAACAGCTGCTTTTTTAGCAAAAGATTTTTCGGCACTTACAATATTTAA
Source organism: uncultured Chitinophaga sp. (assembly GCA_964505065.1). Lineage (GTDB taxonomy): Bacteria > Bacteroidota > Bacteroidia > NS11-12g > UBA955 > JABMMZ01. The sequence continues at coordinate 5,668 of CAZDGF010000087.1, read as the reverse complement.
TATATTCATACCTAAACAAAAAGCTTGATAATTATAATCTACCAATACTCTATCTACCTCGTAGGTATTGCCAGAATTATCTTTTGGAAATTCGCTTGTTTCTCCGCTCCCTGTAACCAAGTTTTTTATACCTGAATAGTCTCTATAACCTAAATAAAAAGCCAATCTGTTGCTATTCTCTATATTTTTTGAAACAATGCCAACACGGTAAGCAAAAGACGTATGCGCATTTAGCTTTTGAAATTTATCTATAAATGGCGATGTGGTTTGATATTGTGCTTGCAAATACAAGCGTCCAAGGTTTAATTGCCCAGATAAGCCATAAGGCGATTCGGGCGACATAAGTTCAAACTCTTTGTAGGCAGAAAGCAGCACTACAGGTTTTTGGGCAATGGTATTTTTTAAACTTAAAACAAATAAAATAAATATTATTTTTTTCATGAATTTGCCTCCTTGCTTTTTACATATTGTTTAAATGCTTTAATGGCATTGCGTTTTGCTTTTATTCTATTGAAAGGCAACATATATGCTACCGTTAAATTATTGACATTGGCAAGTGCTGCATATTTGTATCTTTGTTTTTCTATGGTAAACGAAATGCAGCCTGCTTCTAAAGATATAAAGAAACTCATCATTCTTGAGTCTTGGGCATATTTTGCATGGTTTCTTGGTGAGGTAAAATGTGCAGGATTGGCATCAAATTTTGTATTGGCTATTTCCAAACCATTGGCTCTATCGTAATATGGTTTTGAAAAAGTGGCATAACCATAGCCTATGCCGCAAAGCAATCGGGTAAATTTTGTATGGTCGGGGTCTAATTCTACACCATGTTTTACAAACAATTTATAGGCTACTTCCCATAAATCAAAGCCGCCTCTAACATAAGCCCTTGAGCTTTTATAATAGCCTGTATTGCTAAAATCTTCTTTGGATACTTTGTTGTTATTTTTTGGGTCGGGGTTTTCTAAATCTAATGGTGTAATAGGAGCAGAAGCAAAGCCCATATTGCCAGCATCTACAACGGCATCAAAAGATACTACGCCTTTTCTAATATAATAGCCCAAGCCAAGCATACTTGTTGTGCCAGCATAAGCAACATTTTTAAACGTATAATGCGGACCAAAAGCTGTAAAAGGACCAACATTGGTGCTATATCTTGTAACACTATACGGTACTTGTTCCTGCCAAGTTTCAGATACGGTATAAGTGGTTTTTGTAGTTTCTGTATAAAAACCATAAGTTGCCGAGTAAGCTTGGCGACTATCGGTAGTTGTAGAGCTTGAAATGGTTCTGCTTTTGGTTACAGTTTCTACCCCAGAGTTTGTACCTGCATTTATTCTTTCAGCATCTAATAAACTCCATAAACCATCAAGTTTTATGCCTATTTGCGGATATATACTAAAAGATTTAACCCCTGCAATGCTATTGTTTACATGGTATGTGGCATTAAATCTAAAATCAATACCAAAATAAGGAAACTGAATGCTTGCCCCAGCAGAGGCTTTGAACATACCATATTTTTCTTCTTTTACACCTCTTTGCCCATAGCCAAAAGATAAAGCAGGAACAATCAAAGCACCTTTAATATCAAACAAACGCTTACCTTTCATCCATTTTTTAATGGGTAAATTTGCGCATAAGCTAAATTCGTTAATTTTAGCTGTGTCGCCTAAAGTGCCATCTGCTTTTTTTCTTAAAATATTGCCTGTGCCATAAGTCATTTCTGCCCATTGGCTTTGCAGCGTTATATCTGTAAATCCGCCTACTCTATATTTTTTTCAATAAAACTGGGTACTACATTACTAACAGTAACCGAAAACATCATATAGCCCTGCGAACGCAGTATTTTTTTGGCTTCAATTAATTTTATACTATCGTTTTGGGCATTCAAATTTTGTGTTAGCAATAAAAAAAACAAGCAGTAAAAGCTTTTATTCATTCAAATTTTAATTTATGCAACAAACATATACTTATTTATACCAAACAACAATAGGGCATTTGTAGTATTTACTTTAAATTATTGGTTTTGATACAATAAATTAAAAAATTAACATAGATTTGTTTTTAAATATATGCTTGTTATTGCTGCAATATGGATAGTTAAATTTTTGGTATTTTCTGCATTTGGGCATTTAATTTCAAAGATATTGAAATTAGAAAATAGGCATTGGTTTTATACTTTAATGCTTGGATTTTGTGGTACAATGCTATTGGCAAGTTTGGTTCATTTTTATATACCTTTAGATTATTATTTTCATACTGCAATTTTAATTTTTGCACTGGTTATTTGGCTAATTAATTATAACAGGTTAAAAGCAATTTTTTCTTTAAAAATAAACTCAAATTATGTTTATTATTTAACCATAATAATTATTTATTTAATGCTAACAAGCCTGCTACCAAACCATGGCGATAGCGATTTTTACCATGCCCAAGCCTTGCAATGGGCAGAAAAACATAAAGCACCCATTGGCTTGGCTAATTTATTTGGCAGATTAGGTTTTAATTCTATGTTTTTTAATACCCAAGCTGCTTTTTCTTTGCAGGGTTTTAGTGGTGTTTCTTCACGGTTTTTGAATGGTTTTTTGCTATGCTGTTTTAGTATATTTCTTTTTCAAAATTTAGTAAAAAAACAAAGCCAATTGTTAGCATTTTGTTTTTTAATATTTACTTTAATTGTAGGGCGAGGTTGGGTATCTTCCATAGCGCCCGATGTGGCAGTGGCATTGCTTTTACTTGTAGTTATTTATTTTTTATTTATGCAAATATTTTATAATCAAACAAGCAATACAGGCGTAGTAATAATTTTATTCGTTTCTGCCGTTTGTATCAAAGTTTCTGCCTTGCTTTTTAGCCCTGTATTGTTGTATTATTTGTATAGTCAAAAGTATTTTTCGTGGCGAGTGTTTGGGTTTTCGTTTGCCATTGGTTTGGTATGGCTTGTAAGCAATTATATCAATTCTGGTTATATTATTTATCCTTATTTGGCTTTTCCAATAGCTACAAGTTGGCAAGTGCCACATGAATTAGCAATGATTGAAAAAAATTGGATAAGCGCATGGGCAAAACTACCAAGTACGGAATGGCAATTGGTAGAAAAATTGTCAATTTTTGAGTGGTTTCCCATTTGGGTTAAAGCACAAAATATGTTTAACAAATTAATTTTATTGGGTATTTTTATTTCCATAATTAGTTTAGTTGTAAAACTATTTTTAAGAAAAAAAACAAACAAGGTTCAATATTCTCTTGCTTTTATTTGGCTTTGTTGCATTTTGTTTTGGCTATTTTTAGCCCCCGATTTTAGGTTTGCTTATGCCCTAATATTACCTTTTTTGCTTTATATAGCTTTGTTTCTTTTGCCAATTAAATTATTTCAATTGAAAAACTACACGTATCTTAAACCTTTGTATCTAATAGCTTTTATAGGCTTTGGTTTTTATATTATAAACAAACAAAATATAATTTTTTTAGAAAATATTATAAAGCCAACACCCTATAAGGATGTAAAAATTAACAACATAAGAATAAATAATTTTCGTATTAATTTGCCAATGGATAGTTGCAATTGCAACAATGCGCCTATACCTTGCGTTAATGAAAATTTATTAAGCCCAACATTAAAAATGAGAGGATATGAACTTTATTATGGTTTTGAGCAATAATTTAAATGAATTTTAAAGCGTAATATTGCAAGTACAAACTTATTTAGCTCAAGAATAGAGTCCTCGTTTTTTACTTGGAGATGCAGGTTCTTATTTCTTTATAAGATGAATGTGAAAAGCTCTGCAATAAGTTTGTTTTTTTTTAAAATATGAAATATAAAATAATTTACATTGTCATTTCAGTAATTTCTTTGGTTTTATTTTGCTTTTTCTATTTGGGTATAGAATTAGATATAAAATTCGGATTAGAACATCCTTCATCTACTAAAAATCAAATTTATGAAACAGCAACTAAGATAAGAACCTTTACATATAGTTGTTTTATTATTTTTATTTCAACGTTAGTTGTGCTTTTTATTTTGCTTTATTATGCGCTAAAAAATAAGTAGAAAGCAATAATTTAAAACCCAAATAAAAACTTCATATTGTCAAAAACCTTTGTGTTTTGCATAGTGCCTGTAAACAAATGGCTACCGGGTCCAAAGGCATAGATGGGCACCATTATGCCCGAATGGTTTTTTGTAGCATAGCTGTGTTCTATGGTTCGGTTTTTATGCGAGCCTTTGTTTAATGCTAAACCGCCTGTTTCGTGGTCGGCAGTAATAATTACCAAAGTATTACCATCTGCTTTTGCAAAATCTATGGCGGCTTTTACGGCTTTGTCAAAATCTATGGTTTCTTGCACGGTGTAGTCAAAATTATTGTCATGCCCGCCCCAATCTATTTGGCTGCCTTCTACCATTAAAAAAAAGCCTTTTTTATTGTTGCTTAAAGTGCCCATTGCTTTTTTAGTGGCTTGTTGTAAAAAATCGCCTCTGCCCTGTGCTACGCTTGGCAAATGCACACTGTCATCATAAAAATAAAAGTATTTTGAGGCATTGGTTTGCCAATTAAAAACAGGACCTGTGGCAATGGTATAGCCATCGGCTTGTAATCTCAATATATCAAAATAGGGTTTTCCACCGCCTATAACAACATCTATGCCTTTGCCATAAAAATTGGCAGCTATTTCTTTGTCCATATTTCGGCTTGGCTGATGGGCAAAAAAGCTGGCTGGTGTGGCATGGGTAATGCTGCAAGTGGCTACCAAGCCTGTAGCCAAACCTTGTTTTTCTGCCAATTCTAAAATAGTAGTTAAAGCTACGGAATCTACCCCTACGCCTATTGCGCCATTGTATGTTTTTTGCCCTGCGCTGTAGGCTGTAGCCCCTGCTGCACTATCGGTTATATAATTGTTAGCGCTGCTTGTGTTTACTAAACCAAGGGCAGTTAGCATATCTAATGTTAAGCCTCCATTTATAAAACTGGCTGCAGATATTTGAGCCAAACCCATGCCATCGCCTATCATTAAAATAATGTTCAATGGTTTTTTTATGTTATTGGCTACCACTTTTGCCCCTGTTTTACAATTGATAAACAGCAAGCAAGTAGCCATTAATAAAGCCATTGGTTTTTTCAAAAATTTCATACTGCAATACTACACTTTTGTCTTGTCCTAAAATAGATTTACATAAAAAAGGTTTAAATAATTTGTGCGTCCCGCAAAAAGCGGGACGCACTGTTGCGAGTATAATATTTGCCCTAAATCTATAATGCTTTCAGCATCTTTTGTGTAGTATGTTTTTTTTGATTAAGTTTGTAATTGAAATTACGGTTACAAGGTGGAAAATAACGTGTGGAGCAGAAGAGAGAAACTTCAAAATGAGGTGGCAGTGGTCGGTCGCAGCCACAAGGAGCTATGCTACAGACCGACCACAGGGAAAAAGGCTATTTAGATTTTTATATGCTATTTGCTTTACTAATTTGTGTCGTTTATTTTGGACCTAAATTTTCAAAATGGTATGGTGAAAATGAAAAAAAAAATACTGATAAAAATGGAAAAATAGTTAGAGGATATGTTACATATTTTGATTATTCAAAAAGTGGAAGTCATATAGAATTAGAATATGAATAACCCCTTGTGCGATTAAAAAAATAGTTAAAAAAAGATGTTGTGCAGGTGCATT
>CAZDGF010000086.1:0-9052 GCA_964505065.1 uncultured Chitinophaga sp. | reverse complement strand
CTGCAAATATAATAACTTTTTTTAATTTATGAATGTTTACGGATATACAGTTAAATTTTTATTTTAAATTCTTGTTTTTCAATAAAATACATTAATTTTACATTGTGTATGCAACATATTGCTAAAAAATGTGTCTTAAACGTAGTATAAAATTTGAATAGAAAACTACTGATATTAATTTTTTTAGGCTTAAAAATAAGTAATTTACTTGCTTTAAGAGCTGCCTTTGCTGTAAATGTATCAAGAGGGTGTGCCCCTTTATTGGTAGATTTTACCAATCAAAGTTCTGGCAGCATAAGTAGTTTGAGTTATAATTTTAAAGATGGCGGTAATTCAAGTTCGCCAAGCCCAACATACACATTTACAAAACCAGGTTTATATAATGTAGAACTTACTGTTTCAGATGGCAGTTCTTCAGATGTTTATACCTATACCATTAATGTACTTAAACCACCAACTGCAAATTTTGAAGCAAGTGTTACTGAAATATGTGCCAAAGAGCAAATTACATTCAAAAACTTAATGTTGAAAGGAGATACAACAATAAGAACTGTTACTTGGGATTTTGGCGATGGAACTACTGTAAATTCAAAAAATGATATTAAGAAAAGCTATACCACGGCTAATGTTTACAATGTTATTCTAACTTTAAGAGATGCTAACGGATGTGCAAATACACTAATTAAAAATAATTATATAACAATAAATGCTTTGCCTAAAGCAGATTTTATTTTCGATTCAAGATTTAGTTGCACAGCTCCAATGATTGTTAATTTTACAAATAAATCTTCATCAAATAGTACAACTTATGAATGGAATTTTGGCAATGGGAATACCTCTAGCCAACTGAATCCACAAAATGTATATACAACAGAACAAAGTGTAAATATTGCTTTAAAAGTAAAAACAGCAAAAGGTTGCGAAAATACTAAAACTGCTAATTTGAATGTTAAATTTGGTAAAATTAATGCCGATTTTACAGCCTCAAGTTTTTCAGGTTGTGTGCCTTATAATCCAACATTAAAAAATAATACTTTGCCCAATAATGTTATTTACGATTACTACTGGGATTTTGGCGATGGTTCAAAATCAAGAATTGAAAATCCGCCCAAAACATTCCCAAAAATAGGAACTTATAATGTAAAATTAAGGGTAGTTGGTGTTGGTGTAAATTGTGCTGATAGTATTGTTAAAAAAATAATTGTTTCAGATAGACCTACTTCAAATTTAACTGTTAGCGATACATTGGGCTGTTTTGGAGCTTTGAATGTTGCATTCAAAGCACCTAATAGTTTTGGTAAAAAATGGACTTGGTATATTGACAATAAAAATGAATTTACAAATTCAGATAATTTAAATTATATATTTGAAACCAAAGGTATAAAAAATGTTTTTTTAGAAATTGAAGATTCTGCTGGCTGTAAAGCCAATTTTCAGTTTCCAAGAATAATTGTGCAAGATATTAAAGCAGAGTTTTTTTTAAAAGATACCACTGGCTGTATTCCATTTAAAACCAAAATTAAAAATGAATCTAAAGTGGCTTTGCCTTTTATAAATAAATATTTTTGGACTTTTGAAAACAATGTAAGCTCTTATTTAGCTAACCCTGCCCATACTTATACGCAATTAGGAAATTATATGGTTAAACTTGAAATTGAGGATAAGTTTGGCTGTAAAGATTCTTATAAAGAAAATATAAGAGTTGGAGTAGCTGTTAAACCTTCTTTTACAGAAGATAAAATTGCCATTTGTGTAAATGAACGCATAAAATTTACAAATACCACGCCTCCATCTATTTACGATGATAAATTAAAATGGGAATGGGTATTGCAAGGTAAAAAAGGTTATGAAAGAGATTTTTTTCAAACCTTTGTAAGACGAGAGCCTGGAAAACTAAGCCCAATGTTAATTTCTTTTAACAATGGTTGTAGAGATACTTTGGTAAAAGATTCTTTAATAGACCTTTTAGGTCCATTTGCAAATTTTAAATCTACTTTTGATACCTGTTATTCCGATGTTGTAAGATTGACAAATCAAATTGTAGATTACACTTATTTTCAATGGCAATTGCCCAATAATGTAAACCGCAATGACTCTGAATTTAGAATGAAAATGCCTAAAATTGGTGTTATGCCAGTATCTTTAAATGCCTACAATTCAAAAACAGGCTGTAGAGATACGGTTTTTAATAAAGTTACAACACCCGCAACAGTTTCAAGGGTAAATTTTGTAGTATTAAATAAGTGTACTCCTTTAAAAGTTTTATTTATAAATAATTACATAGATGCGCCCATGAAATTAAAATGGAAATTTGGCAATGGCGAATTTTCTGATACTTTGATAGATAGATTTGAATATATATACAAAGAACCGGGTAATTTTAAAATAGAATTAGATGGCTGGGATAGCAGAGGCTGTTTTTATACTTCTACCCAAAATATTATTGTAAAAGGACCAAAAGTAGCCTCAAAAGTTTTTCCTTTAAAAGGCTGCTTACCTTTAAAAATTTACTTGCAAGATAGCTTTTCAGGTACAGATATAAAAAGTAAAAAATGGCTAATAGCCAACGATGAAATTACAGCTACCAATAAAAATGAAATAGTGGAATATACTATTAACGATTTGCCTTCAAATGGCGATACTTTGGTAAAAGTAACCCTACAAGCAATAGATGTATTTGGCTGCAAATCTGAAAGAGATTTTTATATACGCCCAAGTGGACCAAAAGCCGAACTTACTTTTAACAGACTTGCAGATTGTGCTGCTACTACCAATACTTTTGAAGCAATAATAAATACCAAAGCTACTGCAATGCCCGCAAAACTGAATTGGCAAATGGGCGATGGCACTACATACAATACAGAAAAAGTAGAACATATATATGCCAAAGCAGGTATGTATAATTTATTGCTATTAATTACAGATGCCAATGGCTGCGAGTATAAAAACGAACAAAACGTATTTGCCCCAAAGCCAGATTTAATGTCAAAATTTAATGCCCTAAATACAAATGTTAATTGCCCACCTTTATTGGTAAATTTTAGAGATACAAGTATTTACAGTATTAATCCAATTGTACAGTATTATTGGGATTTTGGCGATGGCACATTCTCGTACTTACAGCACCCAAGCAAAATATACACCCAGTCGGGAAAATATACCGTTTCGCTTACGGTTACAAATAGTTTGCAATGTAAAAACACATACACACTCAAAAATATTATCAATGTAGGCGGACCTACCGCAACTTACGCTATTTTAAATAAAATTGGTTGTCAAAAAAATACAGTTTCTTTTAATGCCAATGCTATAAATGCCAGCAAAGTAACGTGGGATTTTGGCAATGGCTATACACAGCTTGGTAGCAGTATAAAATATAGATACAACGACTCGGGTAAGTTTTTTCCTAAATTGTACCTTGTAGATAGTTTTAATTGTGTCAATATTATTGTGCCTAAAGATACCATTCGTATTTTACCAAGTCCTAAAGCTTTGTTTTCATTCAATAGCTATTGTTTAGATGATGAAATTTTATATAAAAATAATTCTATTCCCCAATCAAAAGATACCAACCTTATTTACACTTGGAATTTTAACAATTCAACCTCTAATTTAAAACATATTCAAACCAAATTTACCAATCAAGGAAATTATAACATACAGCTGATTACTCAAAATAAAAATTGTAGCGATACAAGCAATATTGCCCATATTATAAACAAGCCAAATGCCAATTTTACAATCAATAATACTAAGCTTTGCGCAGGCAATTTGCTTGTTATAACCAATAATAGCAGCAGTAATTTTAATCCACTCAATTACACTTGGTATGCCAATAATACCCAATTTAGCACCCTTAAAAATGCTAACAATATACCTTTTGCAAAAGGCGATTATCAATTAAAATTAATGGTGCAAGATTCTTTAAATTGCAGAGATACTTTAAAAACAAACACCATAATTCATGTGGGCGATACACAAAGCCCAAAGCCTATCAATATTCAAAACGTAACGCTTTTATCTGATACTGAATTTAAAATTTTAATAGATACCAGTGCCGATAACGATTTTTTAAATTACACACTTTATAATTTTGAAAATAATAAATGGAAAAATATTGGCAATAGCGCAATTAAAAATCAACAGAATTTTATCTTTAATAAACAGCAAAAGCCTAAGCAAAGTCAGTGTTTTATTGTTACACAAACTAATTATTGTAAAGCCCAATCAGATACAATAATTTCCAATAAACATTGCAGTATTCATACCCAAGCCATAGCAGCCATAAATGCCAATAGCGTAAAATGGAACAAATACATTGGTTGGCAAGCCATAAATTATAAAGTATTGCGCTTAAACGAGGGCAATAGCACAATATATGATACCATTGCCACTGTTAATGGCAATACTACGGAATATTTAGATACAACAGCCACATGTTTGGTAAACCATAGCTATAAAATAGCAGGTATTGGTAGCTCAAATATTCAATATTCATTAAGCGATACAAGCCAAGCCAAAGCTATTTGGCAAAATATTTTGCCTGCCCCTGTGCTTATGCAGGCGAGTGTTTTAAACGATTCTTTTGTACAAGTAAAATGGCAACTGCCACCCAATTATGTACGAAGCCAATACACCAATATTATATTGAGTAGAGAAGACTTAAACTACAACTTAATTTTCGATAAAAACATTCAGTTTTACAACGATAGAGCAACTAAAATAAACAATAATAGCTATCATTATACCTTAAAAGCTACAGATGCTTGTGGCGATACAAGTATAAATTCCAATATTGGCACATCTATATTGTTGGTAGGCTCGCTTATGGATGGCAGTTTTGATGCACCCAAGTTTAGTTGGAATGGTTATTTAAAATGGCAAAATGGGGTAAAGCATTATAAAATAGAACGCCTAACAGAGCAAGGTGTTTTTGAAACTATAGGCTATACCTCGGACACTTTTTTTACAGATACCTACTCGCCAAATCTATGTATAAAACAATACCAATACCGTATTACAGCCATAAAAGAAAATGCCAATACTGCCAATGATTTTGAAGCACAAAGCGTTTCTAATCAAATAAATATAAAGCCAAAATCTGCATTGTATTTACCCAATGCTTTTACACCCAATAAAAATGGCTTGAATGAAGTATTTGAACCCAAAGGGCAATACATTTACAAATACAATTTTGAAATATACAACCGCTGGGGCGAGCGTATATTTTACAGCACAGATTGTTTAAAAGGTTGGGACGGCATATACAATAATCTTGAAGCGCCAGAAGGCATATATTATTATAAATTAGATGCCTTGGGCAACGATAATAAGAAATACCAACTAAAAGGTACGTTTACGTTGTTGAGGTAAAAAAGGAGAAATAGTTTTTATTTTTTTTATCAAATATTGCCTTAAACTTTTTGAGGTGTTGGTGAACAATACAGACATTAAAAAAGTATTATACTTTTTTAATTATTGCTCCTCAAATATCATTCAAATGTTGCCTTGTAAAAAAATTTTATCCCTAAAAATCAGCAAGTTAAATTTTTATACTAATTTTAGATTTTAGATTTTAGATTTTAGATTTTAGATTTACATTTGTTTTATGCCAGCAGAAAATTCAACATCGTGTATTTCCAAAAAACCATTTATGGAAATAGGGGCAGAAAACGCACCCCATTTAGATTACAAATTACCCCAAACCAATGGGTTTAATGTTAATGCCCCAATAGAAATTCCTTTAGAGGATGCCGATTTTGTAAATGCGGCAGGTATAAGATTAAAACCAAATAATGGTTATTTCGATGCTATAGATGTGCCTATTGGCGAAGTTGTATCTCTTCAAAATCAAATGGCAGTTAATATAGCCAATAATTTTGTGGTAAATAATGGCGAAGCAATTTCGGTTTCGGGCGGTAATGGCGAAATAGTGGCAACATATACACCAAATGGCGACTTGGGTGTTTCAGCTATTACAAATTTTGGTACATCGTCTGTACAATTAGATAAAACAATAGCCAATGTACAAATTTTAGAAGTGGCTAAATTGGCAACAGAGGCATACCCTATATTAAGCACCAATATGGCAGGGCAACAATATATAGCTTATATGCCCAAGCCCGCAGCAGCTAAGCCTGCTTTATTTATGATAGAAACTTTTAGAGTGGAAACCTATTTGGGCAATTATGGCGCAGGCGAAACTGTAAAAACATTTTCATTATTACCTGGCGAAAAAACCACTATTTCTGTAAAAACCTACAAGCAAACGGTAAAAAATAAAAAGGATATTTCTAACGTATTGGATAGTTTTAACCAAGAAACCTCAAACGAATTAGAAAAAATGCTTGAAAGCGAAGCCAGTAGCTCTAAAGAAAAAGAACGAAGCGGAGAAATAGGCATTCAAACTACATTATCAGCTACACTTCCTGTAAAAGCTATTAAAGTTGGTGTTTCATCTATTGTTAATATGAAAGCGAGTGCAAAAAATGTACGCAAAGAGTCGCAAAAAACATTGAGCAGAAGCATAAGTAAACAAGTTCAAAAAAGTGCCGTAAACAGAAAAGTAGAAGTAAATACCGAACGCTCCGAAACCGAAACCAATAGCGAAGAAATAAGCACAATAAGAATATTAGAAAACATTAATAAAAGTAGAGTTTTAAATTTTGTTTTCCGACAGTTAAATCAGCAAATGATAACTGTAACTTATTTAGATAACGTATCGTTTTATTTTAGCAATGGCTATCCAGAATCTGTAAGAAAATGTGGCTTGGCAGAGTTGAAAGATTTTTTAGAAGAAATATTGGTAAGCGCAAAAGTAGAACCTACTTTTAAAGATATTATAAACTCGCTACACAATTACGATGATTATGCAGGCAACCTAAAGCCATTTGTAGAAAGATTAACACAACAATACCAAGATATTTTTACTATACCTCCCACTAATATATCCCACGAATCTTTTGTAAGAAATAGCAATTTGCTTTCAGAAATACCCAATACAGGCAGCTTTAGCCAAGATGGGCAAAATATAACTGTAAATGGGGTAATTACAGATATAAGCTACCGCACCCTGCCTACAGATAGCGTAATTGTAGATGCACTACTTGGGCATGGCGAAGCATTAGATTGCTTTAACCTACACCTGCAAGAAGCAGCTATACAAGAAGCAAAACTAAACAACGATATAAAACAACAAACCATAGCTGTAATAAATGGTATAACCGACCCTATACAAAAAGCAGAGTTTTACAAAAAAGTATTTGGCGATTGTTGCGATGTACCCCAAAGTGGCTGTGGTTGTAATGAAAATAATAATCCTGCATAAGTTATATTTATGAGCAATTATAATTTTTGGAAAAATCAAGCAGCAATTATTACAAGTTCAGAAAAATTATTTGAAAGCCCTGAACCTAATAATATAGACAGTATAGTACCTTCGGGCTATATGAAATTTGATAACTTAAGTGCTGAAGATTTATTAAATTTTAGAATTATTCCAGAAGAAGGAAATAGTCTAATTACACCAACTGGAAATAGATTATACTGTGGAGACGGTTTCTACTGGTCTTTATTTAGCAATGAACGTTATTGGTATAAAGTTTCAGATGGGGGTGGCGTTATTATATCAAAAGTTGGAAATAATATAGGTTTTGGAGCAATAATTAATGGTTTTTGGAAATTAGCTGCTGAAAAATTTGGTAAGGAATATTTCATAGGTTGGAAACCAAAATCAGACCCACATTGGGTAAAAAATCCTTTTGATGTTTAGTATTTATTATGCTACATAAATATAAATTTTTATTTTTAGTAGTTTTTTTATTTTCTTTAAGTCATTATTTACATTATAACTTAAATAAAATTACTTCTTATTTTTATAATACTGAATTTTCTTGCAAAGATTTACCACTAAAGTTTTATAGAATAAAGTATGGTGAATCAAAAACAATAGTTGAAAAAAAAATTGGAAAAGCTTTTATTACAAATAAAGATATTTGCTTTTATTCGAAACAAAAAAATAATTATGGATTGTATGGAAATTATTGGACTGCATTTTGCATAAATTACAAAAATGATTCAGTAGATTTTATTTCTGTATATCAATTAGATTAATTTCGCCCGAGTTTGTGTTACCCCGTTCTCGCTCGCATCTTGCCATAAGTGTACGGAAGACTATCCCGTTCTCGCTCGCATCTTGCGAGTGAGCATTAATATTGCCTCTGGCATCTTAAAATTAAAACTATATATTTGTTAGACAAAAAATAAAAAAATGGCTACTTCAAAACATACAGGCATTGGTTGGTGGCAGCCACAAGGAGCTTGGCTACAAACCAACCAAGGGGAAAATTAAATAAATGTTTAAACTATTTTTAATTTTATTTTTTTTTGCATGTAATACAAAAAAAGGGTATGAAAATAAAACTATTATTTCAGAATCAAAAAAAGTAATCCTAATCAAAAAATTAATTTTAAATGACAATGATACGGTATTTTTAATATCAAAAAATGAGGAAGATTTTTTTTTAATTTTAAAAAATGATACAATAAATTTATCTCCACAAATTCCTGATACTTTTAGATATAACATATTTGACGAACTTATTGAAATACCTAATAGCAATAGTTTTTTAGTTTCTTTCGGAATACAAAAACAAATTGAATATTATTATTTTATTAAAAAAAATACTGTATATCCGTAATTAATCATATTCCAGTAATATTAGCAATAACAAGCCTATCAAAGAGTTTATCTTTAAAATATCTTCTATTAAGTTTATAAACAAACTCATTCAGGTAAAGCTGTAAGTACTTTCCTTTTATTTTATGAAAGTTGCCTAAAAAATTTCGTTTTGCATTACTGATAGTTATATGTACCCATTTTAATGTTTCTTTGGTTGTTTTGTCTGTTGATTTTTCTGTAAAATGCAATTCTACATAGTCGGATATATCTACATACGAAGTGCTTTTATCTGTAAATACAATACTTTTATCATCTATAAAGGGAGTATCTATTAGATTGTGTAAACAGGATTAAGAGTATCAAAAAAGGTTA
>CAZDGF010000085.1:0-9060 GCA_964505065.1 uncultured Chitinophaga sp. | reverse complement strand
TATTGATTTGACTCGGTAATTTTTATTCCTAATTTTTATTTAGGACAGTATTGATACCACATTTATTTAACCTCTTGCATTAATTTTTTAATAAACGGAGAAAGTAAGATAAGCAATACACCACAAATTAAAGCATACCAACCAAATTTTTCATAACCATTTGTATAAGCTAATAAACTTTCAATAGCTGTAGCATTCTCATTAGGAGAAATACTTGCACCAAACAAACCTGCAACATACTGTCCGTAAGCACTTGCTAAAAACCACATTCCCATCATAAAGCCTTGTAATTTATGAGGGGCTAATTTTGTCATAATTGATAAACCGATGGGTGATAAACAAAGTTCGGCAATTGTAACTACAAAATAACCCAAAACAAAAATATCCATACTTGCAATTCCGCTTGTATTTGCTACAAACTTTGTAGCATAAAATATAAAAAAAGATAAACCTAAAAATATAAATCCAATACCAAATTTATTTACTGTATTGGGTTCTTTATTTCTTTTGGCTAATGCAAGCCAAATAAGCCCAACAATAGCAGCAAATACTATTACAAATAAAGAGTTTGCAGCATTATTCACTCCATTTTGGTCGAGCGTAAAAACACCTAAAAAACTTGTAGAAATATGTTTTGAAGAAAATGCACTTAATGAACCTCCAGCTTGCTCAAAAATAGCCCAAAACATGGTCGAAAATAAAATAAAACAAAATGCAGCAATCAGTTTTTTATTTTGAGCCGAATTTAATTTTGTCATTTCAAAAATTAAATACAAAATACTGAATGGTCCTATAAACATCATAAAATAATCAGTATATTCCGTATTTGCAACCATTTTCATAATTAAAGGAATACATATTATTGAGCCAATATACACCGCAATTATTTCCCATTTCATTTTTATATCTCCTTTTAATTCAAACGGAGAAAGACCAATATTGCCCAACGATTTTTTGGTATAAATAAAAGTAATCAAACTTATTGTCATAGCAACGGCAGCTAGACCAAAAGCCACATGCCAAGTGTATGCAGCAGGTATTAAATTAGAAAAAATAGAACCTTTACCAATAGAGATACAAAAATAGCCTCCAAGCAATGCTCCTAAATTTATACCTGCATAAAATAAAGAAAAACCAGCATCTCTTCTGATATCATTTTCTGCATATAATTGTCCTACCATACTTGAAATATTAGGTTTAAAAAAACCTGTACCTACAACATTAAATGCGATGCCTATAAAAAAGTAATCTTTAGGATTAATAGCTAAAATAATACTGCCAGTAATCATTAAAATACCACCCCAAAATAATGATTTTCTAAATCCTAAAATTTTATCGGCAAATAAGCCTCCTATAAAAGTAAATGCGTACACCCAAGCTTGTGTAGCACCATATTGAAGATTTGCTACACCTTCTTTCATTAAAAGTTGATTCATCATAAAATACATCAACATACCCCGCATACCATAAAAGCAAAAACGCTCCCACATTTCGCTAAAAAATAAGCTCCATAGCTGTTTTGGATATTTTCCTTTAAAATTTTGTATTTCTTCTAATGTTATTGGTTTATTCATAAAGCAATTATAAATAAAAAAAGCCTTGTAAAAAAATTACAAGGCTTTTTGTTTAAATTCATTACGTTTTTTACTTTACATTATTTTCTCTCATTACACCATTTAGCCATTTTAGCATTAAGAATAATACAATTGCAGCACCAGAAACTAATGCAAAATTAAGATAAAAGAAGTTTTGCTTCTCGGCAGTTTCTTCCCATAAAGAAGATAGCATTCCTGATAATTTATTACCTACTGAAATGGCTAAAAAGAAACCACCCATCATTAACGCAGTAATACGAGGTGGAGAGAGTTTAGATACCAAAGATAAACCCATTGGAGATAAACATAATTCACCTACAGTAATAACCCCATAAGAAGCAATTAACCACCATGAACTTGCTTTCATTGAAAGGCTATTGGTAGCCATTACAGCACCTACCATTACCAAAGCTGATAAGGCTGTAATTACCAAACCTATTGCAATTTTTGTTGGTGTGCTTGGCTCTCTATTTTTACGTCTTAAAAAACCAAAAACACCTACTACAATAGGAGTTAATAAAACTACCCAAAAAGGATTAATAGATTGATACAATTCTGTAGAATACAATTTAAGATTTGAGCCTTGGGCAGGTATTTTGTCTTTGTCTAAATTTTCAAAATACTTTCTTGATTTTTTTAATTCATCAATTTCTCCTGCTATATTTTTTTTACTAATCAAACTCTCGGCATCTTGACCAGTAATGGCAGATGCCTTTGCCTCTAATCCTCTTACTGCACTATTAAATACACCAGTATCACCAGATACAATTTCATTGTTTACAACTGTTTGCGCCATACCTATTTTATCTGCACCGCTTGCAACACTTTCAGACATTTCTCTGCTTGTGTAATCTTCAGCCCAAACTGTAAGAGCATCTCCATTTTGATGAAAGATTGCAAAGAATAAAATAACACAAGTAAATACAGCCAATAATGCTTTAATTGCTCTACTCTCTTTTGCCTCTGCTGTGAATGCCAAATAAATGAAAAAGCCGATAACAGGTAAACAACCAATTATAAATGCATCATTGGTATCAGAGCCTAAAAAATTACCAGGTATAATATAGCCAATAATACCAAAAATGAACATTGGCAATACTGTTAATCCTAATATCTTCAAAGTTGACATATCGCCTTTCTGAACAGGTTTTACCACATCGTATTCCTTAATATGCTTTGTGCCTAATAAAAATATAACTACACCAACCAACATACCAACTCCAGCAGCAGCAAAAGCATGACCCCAGCCGTAGTTTATACGCATATACGCAGCTACAAAATTGCAAACAAACGCTCCAATATTTATCCCCATATAAAAAATGTTATAGCCAGAATCTTTTAAATGTTTTCTTTCTTCTGTGCTATACATATTACCAACTAAAGTAGAAATGTTTGGTTTGAAAAATCCATTACCTAATATGATTAAAGCCAAAGCAATGAAGAAACTCATTTCTGTATGTATAGATAAACAAAAATATCCTGCCGACATCATTAACCCACCTATTATTATTGACCTTCGATAACCTAAAATTCTATCTGCTAACAAACCACCAATGAAAGGTGTTAAATAAACTAAACCTAAATATGTTCCGTAAATGTCAGACTTTTTACTTGCACTAAAGCCCATACCACCTGTACTCCAACCATCTATCATATAGAGTGCAAAAATGCCCAACATTAAGTAATAGCCAAAACGTTCCCACATTTCAGTTCCGAATAAATACCAAAGCCCCTTTGGGTGTCCAGTTTGTTTGTTTGTTTCGCTCATATTTTATTTTGATTTAATAGGCAATAATATCTTTTTTTATTTACAATTCTATTTTTTTATAAATTCTTTTCTAAATAAGCGGTCATTTTGGTAAATAAATGTAAGCGGGTTTTACCGCCCAAAATACCATGATTTTTATTTGGATAATATTCTGCATCGTAAGGTATATTCTTATCGTTCATGGCTTTTACCATTTCTGCAGCATTTTGAAAATGCACATTGTCATCGGCTGTGCCATGTATAATTAAATAATTACCTTTTATACTATCCACATGGTTTATAGGCGAATTTTTATCGTAGCCATCTGCATTTTCCTGTGGAGTGCGCATGTAGCGTTCTGTGTAAATATTGTCGTAATAACGCCAATTGGTTACAGGGGCTACCGCTATGGCAGTTTTAAAATATTGTGCACCTTTGGTTATACAATTGCTCGCCATAAAGCCACCATAGCTCCAGCCAAATATGCCTATTCTGGCTTTATCTACATAAGTTTGAGAACCAAAATATTTGGCTGCCTCTATATAATCTTGGGTTTCGTATTTGCCTAAATTAAGGTAAGTCATTTTTTTAAATTCTTCGCCTCGCCCACCGCTACCTCTATTATCTACACTTATTATGATATAGCCTTTGCTTGCCATGTGCTGAAACCATAAATAATTGCCACCTGCCCAAGCATTTTTTACTGTTTGATAGCCTGGACCACCATATACATAAAACAATACAGGATATTTTTTAGTTGCATCAAAATTAGGCGGTAAAATGCGCCAATAATCTAATTTTATATTTTCTGAACTTGTAAAACTGCCAAAATCTACTTTGCCTAAATTAAGTGCAGTTAGTTTATTTTTTAGAGCCTCGTTGCTTTCTAATGTACGAATAACATTGCCTTGTAAATCTTTTATAACAACCTTTGCAGGATTGGTTAAAGTAGAATAATTATCTACAAAATAAGCATAAGTAGGCGAAAAACTAATGCTGTGCCAACCAGCTTCTGTTGTAATTTGTTTCAATTCTTTGGTCTTTAAATTAATTGAATACAATTGCCTTTCGCTTGGTGTATTCATACCACTGGTAAAGTAGGCAAAGCCATTGTTGATTCCTAAAAACTGGTCAATGTCGTAATTGCCTTTTGAAATTACAGAATCATAATTAAATTTCATTTTTTTACTTTCCGTTGGACCAAAAATAGTTTTATCACTTTTTAAATATAATTGATTGTATCCATATTTTTCAGATAAATAGTACATTTCTGAACCATAAAAATATTTTCCTTGGGAATAATTTATTTCTATGTCATTTACATCAATATAATATTTATTCTCTTCAGTATAAAAAACACTTGTTTTACCTTTTTTTGTTTCGGCAATTAATACTTCTAATTTATTTTGATGTCTATTCAAACGTTGAATACTTAATTCATTAAACCCACCTACCCATTTTATTCTTGGCAAATATTGGTCGTTTTCAGAACCTGTTTCGCATTTTATGCTTTTCTTTTTACCTATTTGATGAATATAAACATCTACTTTGCTACTCGCCTCACCTGCTTTGGGATATTTCCAAGTTTCTTTACTTGGGTAAAGGCTGCCATAAATATCCATGCTAAATTCGGGTACTTTGGTTTCGTCAAATCTGTAATACGCTATGTAATTGCCATCATTGCTCCATTCATAGCCACGGCTCATACTAAATTCTTCTTCATATACCCAATCTACCGCACCATTTATAATTTCATTCTTTTTGCCATCTTTGGTTATTTGCACATCTTTGTTTTTTTCAATATCAAAATAAAACAAATTATTATCGCTTACATAAGCCACCTTATTACCAGTAGGGCTTAGCGTAGCATACATTATTTTTTTATTTGAAATAGTTGTTAGTTTATTGTTTTTAATATCATATAAATAGGTATTGCTTTTGCCGCTGTGCCTGTACACCTGCTCGTAGCCATTGGTTATAAGCACCATGGTTTCATCTTTATTAAATGTAAAACCCTCTATGGCTATTGGTTTGCCGTCTATCAATATTTTATCGGTAGAAAATAGGGTATTTACTTTTTGCCCAGTTCTAATATTGTAACTATTGCAAGCCATACTTTTATCGGCATTGGCATCTAATTGGCAATAGCTTTCGCCATCTGCCAAATACTGAAAACCTGCCACAAACTTGGGCGAAAACTCTCGGCTGTACCATATTTTTTCTAATGTTAATTGGCTAAATAGTGCCGATGAAAGCGAAACAAAAGCAATTGTTAATATTTTTTTAAGCATAATTAGAATGCGAATGTAAAATAAATTTGCATAAAAAAACCGAACAAGATTTGTTCGGTTTTTTTATTTTTATACTTTTTTTACTTTTTAATTTCTAAAAGTTCTATTTCAAAAATTAATGTTTGATAAGGTTCCATTATCATCATAGGTTCGCCTGTATATGGATTTTGAACTTGTTTGCCACGTTTTCCATAAGCTAAATTTTGAGGTATAATTACTTCATATTTAGAGCCTACTGTCATTGTATTCAACGCTTCTAAAAAGCCTTTAACTGCTCCACCATTCAAAGCAAATTTAACAGCACCTTTACCCTCATTGCTATCAAAAGTTTCGCCATTAATGAATTTACCTTTATAATTTACTAAAACAGTATCGGTAATTGTAGGTTTTAGTTCTGTGCCTTTGCTAATTACTTTATACATTAAACCAGAGGCAGTAGTGGTATAAGCACTTTTATTTTTTGCCATAAACTCAGTTCCTTTTTTCAAATTTTCACCATATTTGCTCATTGTCATGTATTCGTTCAACACTCTATCAATATCTTCTCTGCTTATTTGAGATAAGCTATCGCCATTTTTCATTACAAACTCAGTAGCTGCTTTAAATATTTCCCAGTCTATTTCTTTAACATTACTGCTTTTTAAAACACCACCAAATGTTGCACCAAAAGCATAAGCAAATGAGTCTTGTTGGGTTTTTAAAGCTACTTTTTTAGCACTTCCACTTTTTTTGTTGCAAGCAGCAATTGTTAGAGCCGCAAGTGTTACGAATATTATTTTTCTTTTCATTTATATTAAAATTGTGTGCAAATGTAATTAATTATAATTGGGTTTCTGTTTGAATTTTTGAAAAATCTATAGGCGTTTTTACTTTTTCTTCCATTAACGCTAAATCTAAAACTTCTAACATATTTTTTACATAATAAAATTTAACACCTTTTAAATATTGTTGCGGTATATCATCAACATCTTTTTGATTTTCATGACACATAATGATTTCTTTAATACCTGCACGTTTTGCTGCCAATATTTTTTCTTTGATACCGCCTACTGGCAATACTCTTCCTCTTAAAGTAATTTCGCCCGTCATAGCTAAAAAAGGTTTTACTTTTCGTTGCGTATAAAGCGATGCCAAAGAGGTTAAAATGGTAATACCTGCACTTGGTCCGTCTTTAGGAATAGCCCCCGCAGGAAAGTGTACATGTGCATCGTATTCGCTAAATACTTTATAATCTAAATGAATATAATCTGCATTTGCTTTTAAAAAAGTCATAGCCGTTGTTGCACTTTCTTTCATTACATCGCCAAGCTTTCCTGTAAGTGTTAAGCCGCCTTTGCCTTTTGTAAGTGCACTTTCTACAAATAAAATACTACCACCCACAGGGCTCCAAGCCAAGCCTGTAACAACACCTGCGGTTTCATTGTCTTGGTAAATTTCTTTATCCATTTTTTCGGCACCAAGTATTTTTTGCACTTCTTCAATACTCAAATTGGTATCTATGCTATCGCCTTTGGCTATGTGCATTACAGTATTGCGCACCAAAGAGGCTATTTTCTTTTCAAGGTTTCTTACACCGCTTTCTCTTGTATATTCTTCAATTATACTTTCTAATACACTATCTGAAAGTTTAAATTGAGAGGCTTTCAATCCGTGCATTTTACGTTGCTTTGGCACTAGATATTTTTGCGCTATTTGTATTTTTTCTTCCACCGTATAGCCACTTATTTCTATTACTTCCATCCTATCTAACAATGCAGGCTGAATGGTATCTAAACTATTTGCTGTGGCTATAAACATTACTTTGCTTAAATCGTAATCAAGCTCTAAATAATTATCGTGAAAAGTTGTATTTTGTTCAGGGTCTAATACTTCTAAAAGTGCAGAAGATGGGTCGCCTCTAAAATCGCTTGCAACCTTGTCTATCTCATCTAATACAAATACAGGGTTTCCCGATTTTACTTTTTTAAGATTTTGAATAATTCGCCCTGGCATAGCACCAATATAGGTTTTACGATGTCCTCTTATTTCGCTCTCATCGTGCAAGCCTCCTAAAGAAACTCTTACATATTTTCTACCCAAGGCATTGGCTATACTTCTGCCAAGTGATGTTTTACCAACACCGGGAGGGCCGTATAAGCAAATAATAGGACTTTTTAAATCGCCTTTTAATTTTATAACAGCCAAATATTCTAATATGCGTTGTTTTACTTTTTCAAGTCCAAAATGGTCGGCATCTAATACTTTAATGGCTTTATTAAGGTCTAAATTATCTTTGGTGTATTCGTTCCAAGGCAGGTCTAAAAGTGTTTGAGCGTAATTTAAACTTACCGAATAATCTGGACTTGCGGGATTAATTCGCATTAACTTATCCAACTCTTTGTTAAAAGCCGTATGCGTATCTTTACTCCATTTTTTCTTTTTGCCTCTTTCTCTAAGGCTTTCTATTTCTTTATCTGGGCTTTCTTGCCCAAGCTCTTCATGAATAGCTTTTATTTGTTGTTGTAAAAAATATTCACGCTGTTGTTTATCCAAATCTACCTTTACTTTGCTTTGTATTTGGTCTTTTAGTTTCAACATTTGGTTTTCTTTTATCAAATGTTCAAATACAATATTTGCTCTGTCTTTTAAAGTTGGAGCGTTTAAAATAATTTGCTTTTCATTAACAGGAATATTCAAATTTGAAGCAATAAAACTAACCAAAAAATTATCACTATCAATATTGCGCATAGCAAAGCTTGCCTCGCTTGGCACGTTAGGCGAAAGGTCAATATTTTCTGTAGCAGTATCTTTAATATTGCTCATTAAGGCTTTTAGCTCTTTATCAGCTTTTTCATCGTTAATTTCAATGGCTTCTACAGTGGCTCTTAAATAGGGCTCATTGCTTAATTCAACGCCAAGTTCTATTTTTCTTTTTCCTTGAATAATGGCGGTAGTATTGCCATCGGGCATACGCAAAATTTTTATAATTTGAGCCATTGTGCCAATGGTATTCAAATCTGCAATTCCAGGCTCTTCAGTTTCAGGATTTTTTTGTGCAAATACACCTATAATTTTATCGCCTTTATTGGCATCTTTTATTAATTTTATACTTTTATCTCTACCAACTGTAATTGGAAAAACAACACCAGGAAATAATACTGTGTTTCTAATCGGTAATATTGGCAGACTTTCAGGTACTATTTGCTTATTGCTTTCTTTTTCTTCTTGCTGCGAAAACAAAGGGAACAAATCGCTTCCTTCATTGTCATCGCCCTCTCCTCGCCCACTCATAAAGCCATTTTTATTAAATTCTATCATACGTAATTGCTTATGTTTTTCAATAGTTGTGCCAAAAATAATAACTGACAAAAAGGTTAATTACAATTGATTAATCCCAGATTACGCATTAGGAATTTTAATAGACAAATCGAGAGGATGATCCCAAAGG
>CAZDGF010000084.1:0-9307 GCA_964505065.1 uncultured Chitinophaga sp. | reverse complement strand
TATTGATTTGACTCGGTAATTTTTATTCCTAATTTTTATTTAGGACAGTATTGTGCCATCATAATTTGTTGTTATTGCTTTAGTCCTTTTGGGATTTTCTGAAATATCAGTTTCTAATATGATAAATTCAACAGAATTAGTTTTATTATTTTCAATATCTTTGGTAATATTTTTTATACATTGATTATTATTGTTAATAACATACCTTGTAAATTCCTCGTCAATTTTATTTTTTTGTGAATCGTAGCTAATACTATTGGTGCTATATAACCTCCCTTTATTATTTAAAGTTGTAATATTTATTTGCAATATTCCTTCATCATCTATATTATCTTCCTGATAGCTAGTGTCTGATAGAATTTTAAATTTAAAAGTATCAATAGAGTATTTATATCCACCTTTTTGAATAACCATTTTATTTGCACCATATAAGTATTTTCTACTTGATTCTATTATATCATTATTCAAATATAGCAATTGTGTTTCGAAATACATAGAATCTAAATTGCCATTTTCTAAAAAATGGTATTCATAATGCCTTTTCCAATTGTTCTTGTCGCTTATGGCAACTGTATTCCATTTGTTATCAAAAAATAGGGAATCGTATGTGTAATTAATAATTGTTTTTACTTTGCCATTCAATCCCATTTGAGTTAAGTTATTAAAAACTTGGGCATTTATTTTAAAGCAAATACAAATTAATATTAAACTAATAATTTTCATCTTTTACGGATTCAATCTTCTAATACGCCATTCTCCATTTAGCAATTCATATTCCAATCTATCGTGTAGCCTATTGCTTCGCCCTTGCCAAAATTCTATAACACTTGGCTTTACAATATAGCCACCCCAATGTGCAGGGCGCATGGGTTTTTCTAATTGGTATTGTTGTTCGGCTTGTTTTAAAGCTTCTTCTAATGTGTTTCTATGGTTCAATGTTTCGCTTTGCGCACTTATAATAGCCCCTATTTGGCTACCCAATGGGCGGCTGTAAAAATAGGTATCGCTTTGTGCTTGGCTTATTTTTTCTGCCTTACCCTCTATGCGCACTTGGCGTTCAAGCTCAAGCCATACAAAGTTTAAGCATACATTGTTGTTTGCTGCTATTTGTTGCCCTTTTGCGCTGTTATAATTGGTGTAAAATACAAAGCCTTCTGTTGTAATATCTTTTAACAATACAATTCTGCTTTCGGGCTTTTGCCCATTTATTGTGCTTAAACACATAGCATTTGGCTCTGTTAGTTGGGCATTCAAAGCCTGGCTAAACCAAGTTTTAAATTGCGCAATAGGGTCTGTGTTTACCTCATTTTCCAGCAACGAAGCCAATTTATAATCTTTGCGTAAGCTTGCTATATCCATTTTATTTTTTAAACCAACTGTTTATTTTCAGTTCTATAACACCAAAAAAAGCTTCTCTAAATATTTTATTGCTCATTTTAGAAGTGCCTTTGGTTCTATCGGTAAATATAATGGGTACTTCTATAATTTTTATTTTTTTCAAATAGGTTTTAAATTTCATTTCTATTTGAAAAGCATAGCCTTTAAATTTTATCTTATCTAAAGCAATGGCTTCTAATGTTTCCCTTTTGTAGCATACAAAACCAGCGGTAGAATCTCTCAAAGGCATACCCGTAATAAAACGAACATAAGCACTGGCATAATAGCTCATTATAACACGGCTCATGGGCCAGTTTACCACATTTACACCTGTAATATAGCGCGAGCCAATTGCAAGTCCTGCACCATCATGTTCGCAAGCATTCAATAGCTTAGGCAAGTCTTCTGGATTGTGCGAAAAATCGGCATCCATTTCAAAAATGTAGGCATAATGTTTTGCTAAGCACCATTTAAAACCAGCAATATAAGCCGTACCCAAGCCATTTTTTTCTGTACGTTCTAAAATATGTAGTCGGTTTGTAAATTCATTTTGCAATTGTTTTACAATATTGGCTGTGCCATCGGGCGAGTTGTCATCCACAATCAAAATATCAAGCAAAGGTTGTAGGCTCATGGTTTTTCTAACAATGGCTTCTATGTTCTCTTTTTCGTTGTAGGTGGGTATTATAACTATGTAGTTACTCAAAATATTAAAATAAAAATTTAAACGGTGCAAAATAGTATTTATTTTGCATCAATAAAACAATCTAATTGATGCAAGCAGCTATTTTTTTCGATAGAGACGGAATTTTAAACCAAGAAATTGGCGATTATGTTACCAAATTGGAAGATTTTAAACTACTGCCCGATGCCGGAGAATGTATTAAAATAGCCAAAGAAAATGGTTTTAAAGTATTTGTTATAACCAATCAAGGCGGCATAGCCAAGCAATTGTACAGTAAAGAAACTTTACATTCTTTTCATCAAATAATTCAAAATGCTTGTGGAAATTTGGTAGATGAATTTTTTTATTGCCCACATCATCATACAGTTGGCAACTGTATTTGCCGCAAGCCAGATAGCCTAATGGTAGAAAAAGCAATAGCCAAATATAAAATAGATAAAACTAAAAGCATAATGTTTGGCGATACCCCACGAGATGTAGAGGCTGCCGAAAAAGCAGGTATAAAAGGGGTGCTTGTGCAACCAAATAGCAATAAAATACATCTATTGAAAGAACTAATATCTTCAATCCAAAATAATTAATTAAATTTGCAACCAATGTTAAACAGAATTCTTTTTTTTACACTGCTTGTGGCTTGTATCAATACAAATGCTCAAACAAAAACAACTGTAAAAACAACGCCTAAAAAAACAGTATCTAAACCCGCAAGTGCTGCCGCAGCCAAAGTGGCTTTTACTATTTCTGGTAAATTAATTGGGCTAAAAAATCATTTAGTTGTACTCAATAAGTTTTTATCTAATAGCCTTTCACTTGTAGATTCTACAACTACAGATGAAAATGGCTACTTTAACCTAAAAAACACGTTGCCCAATGCAAGTGTATTGTATTTGCAATACAGTGCCAATGCTGCTGTGCCGCTAATTATAGAAAATGTGGCTAATGTAAATGTTGAAATAAATGCTACCACCAATAGTTTAGATTATAAGGTTACAGGTATTGGTGCTGAAAAATCTGTTCATATATACGATTTTATTAAAAGACACAGCGCATATTATGGTCAGTTAGCTGCTTTAGAAAAATCTTTACAAAGCGAGCAAGATATGATGAAGTTGGAACAAGGACAAGCAGATTATATGCTTACACAAGGTAAAATGCTAAGCAATATTGATAGTGCTGTTAAATTTTATTCGCCTTTGGAAAGTTATTTTGTGTTTCATAATTTTTTAGAAGAAAAAAAAGCAGCCGATGCAACCATTATTATGAAAAAAATGGAGCCTAAAGACATTGGTAGCGAGTATTACAAAGATTTGAAACAATTTATAACAAGCAATAAAAAATTAGAAGTAGGCGAGCTTGCCCCCGATATTGATTTGCCAGGTGTAGATGGAAAAAATATTAAGCTATCATCACTTAAAGGTAAAGTGGTATTGATAGATTTTTGGGCAAGTTGGTGTGGGCCGTGTAGAGCAGAGTTTCCTAACTTAAAAAATATTTACAATACCTATAAAGATAAAGGCTTTGAAATATATGGCGTATCTTTAGATGATAATGCTGCCGCTTGGAAAGGTTCTATTACATCTTTAGGCTTAAATTGGAAACACGTTAGCGACCTTAAAAAATGGAATTGCGCACCTTTTAGAGTATACAAAGAAAACTCAATACCCTTTACGGTGCTTATTGGCAAAGATGGTAAAATATTAGCTAAAGGATTAAGAACCGAAGCACTTGAGGTAAAATTGAAGCAATTGTTTCAATAACTATTTATTAACATTTAATTAATTGTATATTCAGTTTATAGTAGTTGTTTTGCACCATTAAATAATCATGAGTACACAATCTTCTTACAAAATATTAATAGTAGATGACGAAATAGACATTATAGAGCTATTAAGTTACAACCTTAAAAAAGAAAATTTTACTGTGGTAGCAGCTATGAATGGCAAGGAAGCCATACAAATAGCAAGTAAAATAAAACCTGATATTATTTTAATGGACGTAATGATGCCCGAAATGGACGGTATTGAAGCATGCAGACAAATAAAAGCCTTACCACAATTAAAAAATACACCCTTAATATTTTTAACTGCAAGAGGCGAGGAGTTTAGCGAGCTTGCTGGTTTTGAGGCAGGTGCAGATGATTATATTATAAAACCCATAAAGCCAAGAGTTTTAATTTCGCGCTTAAAAGCCATTTTAAGAAGAAATACTACCGAGAGCGAACAAACAGGTAGAATGGAGTTTCAAGATTTGAAAATAGATAGAGAAACTTTCACAGTAACCTATTTAGGCAAACCATTACAATTTCCTAAAAAAGAATTTGAACTACTTTCTCTGTTGGCAAGCAAGCCAGGTAAAGTATTTACAAGAGAGCAAATATTGGAATCTATTTGGGGCGATGATGTATTGGTTGTAGATAGAACAATAGATGTGCATATCCGTAAAATAAGAGAAAAATTAGACGATAATTTTATTCAAACCATTAAAGGCGTAGGCTATAAATTTGAAGTGTGATTAGAAACCCAACCCCAGAAAGAATTGCCCTACTTACAACCCTAATTTTAGGCGTTATTTTTTCTGCTTTTTTGTTCTTCTTTAAAATTCCATTTCTTACCTTTTTAATCTCTGTTTTTTCTTTTTGTTCGCTTACGTTTATTATCATTTTAGTAGGGCTCGAAATATTTATTTACCGTAAAATAAAGCTTATTTACAAAACCATTCATAAGTTTAAAACCACTAAATTCAAATCGGATAATTTTACGGTAGATTTGGATAAAGACCCCATTAAAAAAGTAAACGAAGAGGTTATACAATGGGCTTTCGACCAAAAGCAAGAAATAACCCAACTACGGGCTATGGAAAACTACCGCAAAGATTTTCTTGGCAATGTTTCGCACGAACTTAAAACACCTATTTTTAATATTCAAGGCTATGTAGAAACCCTATTGGAAGGTGCATTGAACGACCCTGAAGTAAATATTTCTTTTCTTCAAAAAACAGCCAATAGTGCAGAAAGGCTTAACAATTTGGTAAACGATTTATTGGAAATAAGTAAATTGGAAAGTGGCACATTGAAAATAAATTTCAATCCTTTTGATATTTGCGAACTTACCAAAGAAATATTTGAAAACTATGCCCCTCAAGCTGCTAAAAAACATACCACTTTAAAAATTAAAGAAGGTTGCGATAAGCCATTTATGGTATTGGCAGATAAAGATAAAATTAGGCAAGTATTAAATAATTTAATAGGCAATGCCATAGCCTATGGCAATGAAAAAGGCAATGTATCGCTTGGCTTTTATGATATGGATAAAAACATACTAATAGAGGTAGCAGATAATGGCGATGGCATTGAAGAAGAGCATTTGCCACGCTTATTTGAGCGTTTTTATAGAATAGATAAAAGTAGGGCAAGAAACAGTGGAGGCTCTGGCTTGGGTTTATCTATTGTTAAGCATATTATAGAGGCACACCATCAAATAATAAATGTACGAAGCAGCTTGGGCGAAGGCACTACTTTTGGCTTTACGTTGAAAAAAGTAAATTAAAGTGAGTTTGGATTAAGATTAAAGTCTTATCTAATTTGTCATTCTGAACTTTTTTGCTTTGAAAAAAGATTATTCCGCTAAGCTCCATGAAATTGTTCAGAATCTAAACATACTTTCTTATTTCAATTGCATAATAATCTAATCTAATTAATTCCTACTTTTGCATTTTTAAAAAACCTAAAAAATGTCGCAACAGTTTATAATTGTAAATAGTCAAGTAGCGCCTTATGTAGCGCATATTCAGCTTAATCGCCCAAAAGAATTAAATGCCCTAAATTTAGAATTAATGCTTGAAATAAAACAAGCATTGATAGATTTAGATGCAGATGAAAATGTAAGAACCATTGTTATAAGTGGCAATGAAAGAGCTTTTGCCGCAGGAGCAGATATCAAGCAAATGGCAGGCAGAACGGCTGTAGATATGCTAAAAATAGACCAGTTTACCACTTGGGATACTATTCGCAAAACAAAAAAACCATTGATAGCAGCCGTTAGCGGCTTTGCTTTGGGGGGCGGTTGCGAGTTGGTAATGATATGCGATATGGTAATAGCTAGCGAAACCGCTCAATTTGGGCAACCAGAAATTAATATTGGTGTAATGCCAGGAGCAGGTGGTACGCAAAGGCTAACAAGAGCAGTAGGCAAAGTAAAAGCTATGGAAATGGTGCTTACAGGGAAATTTATAAATGCACCAGAAGCTTTAAATTATGGTTTAATCAATAAAATAGTACCTGTTGAGTTTTATTTAATTGAAGCTATTCAATTGGCGCAAACTATTGCAGAAAAATCGCCAATTGCGGTGCAAATGGCAAAAGAAAGTGTATTGAAAGCCTTTGAAATGTCTTTGCAAGAAGCCCTGTATTTTGAACGTAAAAATTTTTATATGCTATTTGCTTCCGAAGACCAAAAAGAGGGCATGGCAGCCTTTGTAGAAAAACGAAAAGCAGATTTTAAAGGGAAATAGGAAATTAATATAAAAATAAAATAAATTGAATACCTTTGCCAAATGATGAAAAACTTAAAACTAAAATTAGCACTTATTATTTGCATAGCATTGATACAATCTTGCACAAAAAAAGAAACCATAATTCAAGAATATAAACCACCAGTGGTAGATATTTATGGCACATGGTTTTTGCAAAACCAAAATGTAACAGATTTATCTAAAACCTATATGATTTTAAATGCCAGCGATGATTTTTCTTATAATTTAAATGAAGATAAAGATGGATTTCGCTCAAGTTATGATTATGCTTTTAGCGCTACCAATAAACAATTGAATTTAGGAGGAAGTTTGTATAACTATACAAAAAATGGCGATACACTTATTTTGCGTCAAAGTAATAATTCTATACAAAAATATATTAAAGTGGCTAACCCAACAATGACTTATGAAAATTGGACTAGTAAAATTTCTATAGCTAAAAGAGTTGCTGCTCCAATTGGCAATATATCTTCAAGCCATTCTTTTGGCTTTAATAATGATAATTTGTATTTTTATAGTGATAAATATGCTAGTAGGGTATATAAATATAATACTTTAAATAATACATTTACAGATAGCTTAAATGTTGCATTTAGTTGTTCTAATTTTTATAGACCAGGGTTTACCTATTTTGGCTTTTCAGGTAATTTTGGTTTGGGTAAAACTACTGAATTACAAACTGGAACATACAATCAAATATCTGCAAATACTTTCAGTAGCACTTATGCTATTTCTTATAATGGCACTTCTAATACCTTTTATTGTTATTTGTCTAATTCAGATTTATATGCCGGAGCAGAAGGTGGAACATTTAGTTTAGTTAAAAATTTAGATGAGTATAATGTAAATTCAGTTGTTTATTATGGAAGCGATGAGTTTTTAGTATTGCGTTATGGTGGAATGTATAAAATTAAAATTTCGCCTAATTTTACAGTTACAAAATCTTACAATGGTATTCCAAATTTTAATATTTATACAATTTCTACAGATGGTGCAGATGTATGGGCTTATGGCTATAATTACAATACAGGTAAATACGAATATTTAAAACTAAATTTGAATTAAATTTTTATTCTTTATAAGTTTCAATGCAGATAGGAAAAAACAAAGTTGTAAGCCTTACATATACGCTTACCTTGCAAAATGGCGATATTGCTGATACAGCAACACAAGAAGAGCCTTTTACATTTATTCATGGCATAGGCGGAACATTGCCTCATTTTGATACCAATTTACAAAACTTAAAAGTTGGCGAAACGTTTGATTTTAATATTGAAGCAGAAAATGCATATGGTATATCTAATGATGACTATATAGTAAGTATTCCTAAAGAAGTGTTTAGCGGACCTGAAGTGCCAAAAGATATTCTTCAAATAGGCAATATGGTACCCATGCAAGATAATAATGGCAACCCTATGAATGGTATTATATTAAGTTTTGACGACAAAGAAGTTCAAATAGATTTCAACCATCCTTTGGCTGATGAAAACTTAAACTTTAAAGGCGAAATACTTTCAATAAGAGAAGCCACCCAAGATGAATTAGACCATGGACATGTGCATGGTGTAGGTGGACATCAGCATTAATATTTTTTAAAACCAAAAAACAAATAGCCCACGGTTAAAACCATGGGCTATTTGTATTAAAAAAACAGAAAATAAGTTTTAATACTCATTTACTTGTTCTGAATCTATATAAAACAGCCCCAAAACACTACGAAATCAAAAATATTTGAAAATAAATCACTTTTTTTTGAGAGTATGTTTGCAATTGTAAAAAATAGTACTACATTTGCAGTCCCTTAAAAAAAGGGAAATAGTTTAATCAATTATGCCAACCATACAACAACTGGTAAGAAAGGGGCGAGAAACCTTAAATCAAAAGAGCAAATCTCCAGCTCTTGATTCATGTCCTCAAAGACGCGGTGTTTGCACTCGTGTATATACCACAACCCCTAAAAAACCTAATTCAGCCATGCGTAAAGTAGCGCGTGTTCGTTTAACAAACGGCAAAGAGGTAAATGCTTACATTCCAGGAGAAGGTCACAATCTGCAAGAACACTCTATCGTATTGGTTAGAGGTGGTAGAGTAAAAGATCTTCCAGGTGTACGTTACCATATTGTACGTGGTGCATTAGATACAGCAGGTGTTGAAGGTAGAAACCAAAGAAGAAGCAAATACGGTACTAAAAAACCAAAAGCTAAAGCAGCAGGCGCTGTTGATCCAAAAGCTAAAGGTAAAAAGAAATAAGGACAAATGAGAAAAGGTAAAGCAAAAAAAAGAATTTTATTACCCGACCCAAAGTTTAATGAAACCTTGGTAACACGTTTTGTAAACAACATGATGTGGGACGGTAAAAAAAGTGTAGCATTCGGTATTTTTTATGATGCTATTGATTTAGTAGAGAAAAAAATTGCAGACGAAGCAGGTATTGAAACTTGGAAAAAAGCATTGAACAATGTAATGCCAATGGTAGAAGTAAAAGCCCGTAGAGTGGGTGGTGCTACTTTCCAAATTCCAACAGAAATAGCCCCTGAAAGAAGAGCTGCTATGGGAATGAAATGGTTAATTTCTTATTCTCGTAAAAGAAACGAAAAATCAATGGCAGAAAAATTAGCAGGTGAAATTGTTGCCGCATCTAAAGGTGAAGGCGCAACTGTTAAGAAAAAAGACGATACACACAAAATGGCTGAAGCAAACAAAGCTTTTGCTCAC
>CAZDGF010000083.1:0-9528 GCA_964505065.1 uncultured Chitinophaga sp. | reverse complement strand
ATTGATTTGACTCGGTAATTTTTATTCCTAATTTTTATTTAGGACAGTATTGAATTTTTATAATTTTAAAGTATCTAATGTTTTACCGAATAATATAAACATAGCCCTTAATATACCGCATAGGTGTTTTTTTGCCCTTATAGCTTACATAATAAACATAGTAATCGTTAGGGCAAAGTTTACCTTTGTATTTACCGTCCCAGCCTATTTTATGGTCGGTACTTTCAAATACTTTTTCGCCCCAACGGTTGTATATCTGCATTTTGCTTTTAGCTATATTTACACTGGTTATTTTAAATACTTCGTTTACATCGTCATCATTGGGCGTAAAGGCTGTAGGCATAAAAATAGCCACTGTATCCAATACGCATATCTCCTCTGTATAAGTATCTGTACAGCCGCCAATATTGCTTATGCTTAAAGTAATTTTATATTTATCGGCATTGCCATCGTATAAGTGTGTAGGGCTTGTTGTTGGGTCGTAGCCTATAACGGTGCTATCGCCAAAATTCCAAGTACCACTTGTTCCCCCTTCACTCAAATCTATTAATTGCACTTCAGCATTGTTGCTATAAATACATTGCCCAGCAGGCGATATAGCAAAATAAGCCCTAATACGAGCATAACCAGGCATATTGATAGCCGTATCATAAGTGCAACCTGTAGTGGTATTATTTACCCTTACTCTGTAAGTGCTGCTAACAGGGGCATTGATATTGGCTGTAGTTTGTGCAGGAATGGTATTCCATAAATAATTAAACTTGCCTGCACCTATCATAGTTAAATTGATAAACCCACGCTGCCCATAGCATTGAATTGGGCTCGTAACTGCTGTACTATACAATTGTGGATGTACATAAATATATTTTTGTTTTACAACACTATCGCTACAGCCATCGCTCAATGAGGCTGTATATAAGGTAGAAATTTTTGGTGAAATATATATGGCTGAAACATTCAATTGTCCGCTGCTCCATTGCGTTGTATAAGTGCCTGTTCCTCCACTACTTTTTGTATCTAAAGTTACGGTTTGCCCTATGCAAATAGAATCTTTGGTACTTGTTAAATTAAAACGCAAAGTATCGCCCACTTCAGTAGTTTTGGTATCAGTATTTACACATTTGCCTGTGCCTGCTTTATAGGTAATAGTATGTGTGCCTGTGCCTGCCAGTTTTGGATTGAAGGTAAACCCTGCAACGCCTTTGCCTGTTAACGTTCCACCCAATGGCATCAATGTTAAATTAACAACTGTATCTTTATAACAATAAAAAGATTTTAAACCATTTATAGAAACTACTGGCAATGCTGTTACCCTTATTTTAATGGTATCTATACATTTTCCTGGTAAATTAAATAAAATATTATGTAAGCCAACACCAGCAGCAGCTGGGCTAAACATACCTGTAACGCCATTGGTAATTCCTCTGCCGCTAAATGTTCCTTTCTTTTCGCCATTATACAATTTAAAAGGATCATCTGCTATACAAAAAGTGGTATCATTCTGAATGTTGGCTTTTGGATATACTTGTAATATCATGGTATCTTTACAACCATTGCCTTCGCCTATTAGTTGATGAAAACCTGCACCTGCCATGCGTGGGTTAAATTTTTGATAATACAATGAACTGCCTACTATACCTGCATTACCTGTAAACATTAAGTTCCAAGGGTCGTTTTGTACATATTGCCAACGCAAGAAATAAGCAGTATCGTACAAACAATTTTTTACTGTGTCTAAATAAAAACGGCTATAACGCAAGTACATTATTTTATCATCTTTGCAGCCTTCTAATGTTGTGTAGGTAAGATTTACTTGTACAAAAGTGCTTTTATTGGGCACTCTAAAACTATCGGCATCAAATACACCATTTGCAGCATCAATAATACCTTTTCCGCTCCAAGTGCCTCCTGCTGGAATACCAACAGGCAAGGTTCTTTGCCCTGCATCTGGGCAAGCTATTTCATCCCACCTTGCATCTACATCTTTTATTAAACGTACGGTTGTATCTCTGCAACCATTTATAACATAAATATACAATTTAGTACCTGCTCCTGCTGCATTTGGGTTGTTATATCCTCTTTGATTATTTGTAATAGAAGGACCAAGCCATGTACCACCCACAGGCGAAAATTTAAGCGTATCCAATGTTTTAGATTTACAAACGGTATCAGCTTGTTTTATTACAATGCCATCTATATTAATGGTTTTATTAGCTGTGCAACCATTCCAAGTATAGGTAACTATAAACGAACCTGGTGAAGAGGGTGGTGTTATCAACCCTGCTGAAGTAATATTGGGTCCACTCCATGTGCCACCTGCTGGCGCAAAATTAGAAACCATAAAATTGGCTGCACTTGGGCATGAGGCATTTGGTGGTCCTGCATTGATGGCTCTAACTGTTACAGCTACCGTATCTGCACATTTGCCCACAGTATATGCTACTTTAAAAGCACCTGCACCAGATGTAGCAGGATTAAATGTGCCATTGTTAGCATTGGTTATACCTGTGCCGCTCCATTTTCCGCCATTGGTATAGGCTTTTAAATTAAATGCCCCACTCGATTGGCAAACCGTGGTATCATTTTGAGCTACTGGAGGAGTTACTACCACTATATCTATGGTATCTCGGCCAGGAATAGACACACCATCTGAAACCTCTAAAATATAACGTGTATCTGCAGTTGGGCAAACAGTATGGGGCGGTCTCCCTGCCAAGCCTCCGCTTATCCAAGTGTAAACATGGTTAGGAATATTGCCCCCTGTAACAGTAGCTGTTATAGTAGCGCAACTGCCTCTGCATATCGTATCTTTGGTGGTGCGTAAAACTACTTTTATGGGGCAATCTGTAATTTTAAAATTCAGTTTTGCATTTATTTTCCAAATACTATCGCATTTATCTTTAAAGGTGGTATTAAAATCTAAAGTATAATTGCCACTTTGGTTTAAGCCACTGGCAAACGTAATATCAAACGTACTTGTTTCGTTTCTGCTATCGCAATTTATGGGTGTAACACCGCTAATGGCTGTGCTTAAAGTACCACTCAATTTAAAGTTTTTAGCTTTTACAGAATCGCAATGAAACTTTTGGTCTAATACCACTCTTATTTTTGTAGAATTACACGTTGGGTCTGCTATTGAAGAGAATTTAGGCGTTGGCACTTGCGTAATTTTAGCCTCCCAACTTAGTTCAAAGCCTTCTAAATTATAATTCTTATCCGAATGAAAATAAAAGGTAATGCAACTATCATTGGTAGTAAACGTACCCGAAGGGCGGGTATTGCCCGTATATGTGCCTATAACACTACCAAATGTATCTCTGCCTTTGTAGGCTCTTAAAAAATCTACCCCATTTTCTATTTCAAATTTATTGGCAAATTTAAAACTAATACTACTTGCCCCTTTGGTACAAATGGTAAAAATAAATTTTTCATTACTTGCGTAATAGGTTGGGCTTACGGTGTTTCCCTCGCTATCTGTAAGCTTTCCTCTACAATCGGAAGAGCCGCCATTGCTCATTTTAAACGTTGTTTGTGCTGAAATTATAAACACAGAAAAAAACATAAAGAAACCCAATACACTTGTGTTTAAAAGGTAGCTTAATTGATTGTTTTTTAGTGGTGTTTTCATAAGCATAAGGTTTATTTGGTTATGGTAATATTTGGGGTAATAATGGTATTACTCCAATTGCCTTTTCTATCTCTTAGTTTTAGCTCGAAAGTGGTAACCTCGCTATTGCTTGAGCCCAATAAAAAGGTATTTTTTAATTGTACTACCAAATTGCCTTTTATCTTAATATCGCTATTGGGTGGTGCAAGGGGTTTTACAAAATAATAATCAGGTTTTGCCAAGCGTTTGTCTTTTACTTGCAAATTGTTTTCATCAGGATTAATATTGCCAATATCGCCATCGCCATCGGTATATTCAAAAGTTATGCTAAAGCTATCTTTAAATTGTTTTACCGTGGTATTTGATACCGAAAGCAGTTTTATAACAGGCACATTGCTTGTTTCAGCATCTTTTTTACACCCAATAAAAAAGGCTAAAAGTAGTATTGAAAGTATGTATGGTATTGGTTTCATTTGTTTATCTATTAATTATTACAGGCTTATTGAATACGCCCTGATTGGTAACTACTTGAATAATGTAATTGCCTACTGCTATATCTTCTAAATTTAATTTTATAGTTGAAGCATTGTTTTATAAAATTGTTTTTTGCAGCATACCTCTAATATCATATACCATTATTTTTAGTATGGTTTGTTCGTTATTGGTTTTTATGTTTAATTCAGAATTTGTAGGATTAGGATATAGGCTAATGCTGTTATTTATTTTTGCATTGTTTTGAATATTATTGCCCAATGTATAGCCATTTGTTTGATTGTTAGATAAATTATCGAAACAAGGGAAAGCAATGTATATGCTATCTATACTTACTATGCCATTTAAAAATGCTATTTCGGCATTGTTTATACAAATATACTTGTTCAAGAAATTTTGCTGCAAGGAATCGTTAAATGTAGTTAAAGCAGTGTTTAGTGTGCTTATGGCTTGGTTTCTATGGGCTGCCATACGGTATATTTCTGCCTTGCTAAAGTTTAGCTCAAAAGCATGGCTACTCCAAGGCAATATTCCTTCATTGGCTTTCAATTTTAAATTATCAATAGTAGATAAAATAGAATTTGTTAAAGGAGAATAATTGGTATTCGATATTTCTATTTTTCCTTCTGTTGCACCTTTAGAATAAGCTGTAATTAAATGTCCGTAAACATCGTATAAAAAATGATGCATTAGGTTTGTATTATTGGTGTTTGTGCAATTTACAACATTGGTTAATCCTGTTATTATTTCTGTATAGTTAGGATTTTGAGCATAATATAAACTATCTATTAATAAACTGCAATAGTTTACTACTGGCACTATTGTACCACCTGTACCGCAATTGATATTTACATTGCTTATAAGGGTATATCTCTGTCTATCAAAAATACCATCTGTAGGCTTATGGTTAGGATTTTTTACAACTAATTGAGCGGGCATAAATCCACATTCTGTATTAAAACTACTCTCCCATGCTGTGGACGTATTTGCAAAAGTTGATGTTGTTGTATTCAGCCCTAACATTCCTGTGCCTCTTTCTTCAAGCCATAGATTATATGTACTATTGGGACCATTAATTAAAGAAGTTGTTTCAAAAAAATTGGTTCCAAAATTGTACATTCGTGGATTTGTAGTATAATTTACATCTGGCTGAAAATTGGGTTGTAATACTGCATATAATATTTTGGGGTTTGTAAGTGAATTTTGCCCATAAAAACCATTATTACCATTTTGAAGCAAAAGCGTAGGATGCCAATATGTAGAAATATGAATTTGATTTTGCTTAAATGCTGTGTAGGCATTGTTGCCAGAATTGAGCATACTCCAATGGTATAATAACAAGCCGTGTCCATTACTTATATGAATACTGTTGCATTTTTGTAATTGTATATTGGCATCTTCGCCATATATGCCTATGTGGTTATCTTTAATATTGCAATAACTTAAAGAAACTGGGGCTAAAATATTTCCAAAAATATCAATACCTTTTATATTGGTATTGCCCATATTGGTTGTATTTTTAAAACTTACTCGGTCAAAATTACTTGGGCTATATGTGGCTATAGATTTCCAAGCTGCTATGCTGTAACCTCTTATTTCGCCACCATTGTACGTTACACCTTTGGCATTAGAAAGTATGCCAATATCACAATTATCTATTACAACGTTTTCCAACATTAGGCGGTTAAAACGCACGCCATCATGAAAATTCATAAAACCTTGCACACCACCCGTAATATTCATATCTTTAAAAAAATTGGTAAGCCCACATACATATATACCTCTGTGTTTTTGTCCTGAGGTAAGCTGTGCTATGTTTACGTTTTCCATGCTTAAGTAATCTTTTACTCTTGGCTCTATTTTGCTATTTGCACCTATTAGCACTTTGGCATTGGTAATGCTAAATTCTAATATATCATCGGCTATAAAAAGCCCTGTATTGCCTATTACATGCACATGTGTATTGTTATTGCCTATGCCATTTAGCTGTACTTTACCATTGCCCGTGGGCGAGGCTATTAAGTTTGTAACCCCACCTGGGCGTATAAATTTAATTATCCCTATTGGATTAGTGCCTATTCTTTCTATAGTAAAAGTAGCCCCATCCATTACTTGTATTTGTCCTCGTATTTCTAAAACAGCATTAGCACCATTCAATATTATTTTTGCACCTGGGTAGTATTTTAATATGGCGCCTTCTTCTATTGTGAGGGTGCTGTTGTTGTTTACTGTAAGGGTTGCTGGCTCTGTTGGATTATTGGTATTAATTTCTAAAACGGTATTGTTGCCAAAATTTACTTTTGCAGTTGTATTTGCTGAAGCATCTCCAACAATTATGCTGCCATTGTTAGCTATTGTAATATTATTAGCACATATAATGGCGGTTAATAGAGAATTTGCAGGAGGCGTAGTGCCTATATTGGTTTGAAAAGCCCAACCCGCTTTTATATTTCTATTAAATGATAAAGTAGCATTGTTCTCTATTCTTAAGTTATCTGATAATTGTTTATTAAATAAAACTGCACCCGAGGGTATTTGTTGAGCTACCGCTACATTAAAATTATTAATTGAATTAGATAAAATATCTCTATCCGAAAAAAAAGTAGTTGATGCGGAAACAGCAGGGTCATTAAAATTAGTAAGAACACAAATTTCATCAGTACTGAAAACATTTCCAGCATTTTGTATATTACCTGTATTTAAAGCTATTCTATTTTGATCAAATACTATTTTTATGTTTTTGCGAGTTTCACAATCTGAAACTTCTCCTAAAATAGAATTATAAAATTGTGCTATTGAAAAATTTGTTTTGTTTAATGCTTTAAAAATCTTCTCTGAACTTAATTGTACATTATCAAAAAATCCAAAATCATACCCTAAATTATTAAAAACACTATTATCTGATACATCATTATATTCTGAAGAAGAATTAAAATAAAAAGACCCATCAAATAAATCATTGATAGCGCACCCTATTAAATACTCACTTCTTATGCCATTGGCATTAACATTAAAATTGGTTAATCTTGCCCTACTTCTTCTTTCGGTTAGATAACCCTCTATTCCTTCATTAAATGAATATACACCACTCTCGTCATCTAAATTTCTGTAGTATATATCCAAAATATTCATAAAGCCAGTAGCCCATCCTTCACTCCAAGCCAAATGAATATTATTTTCACTAATTGAAGTATGATCTCCTCCAGCATGTTCTAAATCATTCGGTTGAATTTGATCCATTACATAATGTCCAAATTCATGCCATATAACAGTTTCATGTCTTTCATCTAATTCTTCAAGTGTTATTACTTTTTTCAAAGATCTAAACTCACTATTGTCAGCAAAAAGTTTAACATCTAAGTTCTTATCAGGCATAAAACTTGATGCAGTATTTTCAAAAAATCTGTAGGCTTTAAAAGTCCAACTGGTTATTCTGAATGGATAGCTTGTATTGTTATCTAATGTTATGGTACCCACTTGAATATCTGCATTTTTGCCTTGCTTTGGCAAATCCCATCTTGTTTTATAAGGATTATCATCAAACCCTGCCCCTTTCTTTTTTACTTTAAAATCAAATTTTTTACAATCGGTATCAAATTGCAAAAATAATTCTATTTGCTGTCCATCAAAGAAACTAACCACAGAATAGCTTAGATCATAAAAGCCATTATCATCAGTATAGCCTGTGGTAAGTGTGGTATTAAGCCCATCACTTTTTAGTTCTACTTTTATGCCCGAGAGTGGAATGCCCCCTACTACATCAGCTCCATTGTCATTTATGTAATTACTCATGAGCCTTCCTCTTACACGCCCCTTAAATTTTTTACCTATGGTAAATGTATTGACATTGAAATTAGAATCGTTGTTTGTTGATGTGTCATTTACAATATACAAAGACAAGGTATCGGGGTGTATGGCTTTCATTTCTATAGCAAAAGGTAAACCCGGATAATGTATTTGTTGAAAATTTTCTTGCCATGCTTCATGAGTAGAATCTAAAGGTTCTAAATCTGATACAGGGAGTGAATCTTTAGCAATATAAACCCTTTGAGGTTCGGTAGTTTTTTGAATTTCCCAAACCCTTGGCAAACTATAAAAATCTATCATATTCCATACCTCGGTAGTGCCATAAGGTGTAAAATATATATTAGCAGCACTTAAGTGCATAGATGCTTCAATATCGTTACTATGACTATAAACATAATGGTCAATAGATTTATAATAATATGGCAAACTATTGTTGTTGTAATTCACAGTTATTTCAATCAATACACTATCATTCATATTTAATATAATAGGATAATTTCCATTGTAAGAAAATGAGGTAAAATAGGCAGATTTTAACCGAATAGAATCTACTGTAAGTGTATCTAAAGCCTTTAGCTTTAAATAATACTTTATTGTGCCGCTTTGTGCTGTATCTTCTCTCGATACAATTTGGGTGCGCAACGCAGTTTTGGCTTCTGCATGATTGCAATGTTGGGCTTTTAAGCCTTGTGTGCTACAAATAAACATACATAATGTAATTAAGTGTTTCATTTTATTATTGTTTTACTTTGTAATTTACTAATTCCCAAACTCTTCCATCTTCGTCTTCAAATTTTATAGCCCCTATATATTTGGCATAATATATCCTGCGCACCCAATCATAAGGATTGGGATTTGGGTAATATAAAAATTGAATATCATTGTATGTAACACTATTAACTTCGATTTTAGATAATTTATAGATATATCCTCCTTCAACTGGCGTTTCATTCCATATTGAATCGTAACCTATGGTTGTAAATCTCTCTTCATTTTTATGGACTGAATTATTAGCTCTTAATATAAATTTAGCATTGTAAGTCTCTTTTTCTTTTCCTAAATTTCTGTAATAGCTTTGAAGATATATTTCTTGCGTTTTACTTATAGAATTCCTTTTTATTTTATAGTTAAAAATTTCATAACAAGGACACTTCCTCGTTCCTGCTTCTTTATAAGGCCAATAGCTTTGTTTTTCATAATCTAATACCCAAAAACTATCTAATGCTCCTGTTGCAGTATCTTTGTATATCCAGTAACTACTATCTTTAAACAAAAAATAGTCTTTCATTATTTGCGGATATTCCATATAGCCGTTACATTCGGTTGGTACTGGCTCTTTTTTGCATCCATCGCACCCTCTTGTAGTGGATAATACTATACTAATAATTATCATTAAGTTTTTCATTTACATTTTTTATTTATTCAAACTTCGGTTATTAATTTTAAATTTTCATCATCTATTTTGTAAACGGTATGTTTTTGGGCAAAAACGGTAAGGTTATATTTGGTTAGTTCTAAAACCAACCAAGGGGAAAGAATAATTAATTTTTTCATAATATTTTTATTGTCAATAGCGTCCTAAATAAATAAAAAAAGAAGAAGGAAGTAAAGTAACTCAAAGT
>CAZDGF010000082.1:0-9617 GCA_964505065.1 uncultured Chitinophaga sp. | reverse complement strand
ATGATTTACAATTTGTTATTCGATTCAGCAATTCTATTGCTGAATTTGGGTTAAATCTAATTAAGGTTTTTTAAAATTACTATAAAAATGACGAATATTTCTATAGTAAAATATAAAAGTGCCCGCGACAAGACTCGAACTTGCACAGCCGTTAGGCCACCACCACCTCAAGGTGGCGTGTATACCAATTTCACCACACGGGCATTTTTAGTTCTGCAAATTTAATCGTAATAACAATTGATATACAAATTAAATTTTAAGGTACTGGGTCGTAACCACTACCACCTCTCGGATTGCATTTTCCTATACGTTTTATGGTTAGCAATCCGCCTTTTATAATGCCATATTTCCGTATTGCCTCTATACCATATTGGCTACAAGTGGGCGTGTATCTACACGAGGGTGCTAATAGAGGCGAAATAGCGTATTGGTATATTTTAATGATAAAAATACCTAAAAAACTACCTATTTTTTTCATTTAATTTACTCAATATTTTATCAAATGCTTTTGAAACAGTTTCAAAATTAGGTATTTCAGAGCCTACATAAATAAAAGCAGTATATGTTTTTTTATCTTCAAAAAAAGCAGCAAATTCATTTTGCTTTAATCTGTAACATTCTTTCATCAAACGCTTAATTCGGTTTCTATCTACAGCTTTTTTAAATCTTTTTTTAGCTACCGAAAACAAATATTGATGGCTTAAAGCAGGTTCAATAAAATAATTGTAAGCAAATATTAAAGGAAAAGCTTTTATGCTTTCATTGGTTTTAAATAAATTTTCTATGAGTTTAACATTTGTTAAACGCTGTGATTTTGAAAATGTAAGACGTGAATGTAAGCCCATATTAAAAATGGGTATCTAAAATATATTGGTTAAAAATATTAGCGTTTGTGGCGAGGCTCACAAGATACAGTTAAACGTTTTCTACCACGTTTTCTACGTGCAGCTAACACTTTTCTGCCATTGGCAGTAGCCATTCTTTCTCTAAAGCCGTGTTTGTTGCGTCTTTTGCGTTGCGATGGTTGGAATGTACGTTTCATCTCGTATTTTTTAAAAAGGACTGCAAAAATAGACTATTTTTCGATACAC
The DNA here is from genome assembly GCA_964505065.1 of uncultured Chitinophaga sp. Taxonomy (GTDB): domain Bacteria; phylum Bacteroidota; class Bacteroidia; order NS11-12g; family UBA955; genus JABMMZ01. Next base: position 8,526 of record CAZDGF010000082.1, on the reverse strand, counting down.
ACAAACTTTTATGCAAAAATTTATTAAAAATCTTAAAAGTTATTATTTAATTTTTAAGTTAAATTTTTGAATTAAAGCCAATATATTGGGGTTTTCAGCTATCATTTCATCTAATTGTTCTTTAGCTGTATAGGCTTTTCGGGTAGTATCTATTTCATTGTTTTCTCTTATTTCTAAAAACAAGCTTTGTAAGTTAAAATACTGACGTAAAAAAAATTGCCAATCTACCTTTATTTTCTCTGTCATTTCTATTTGCTGTGCTGTAAGCTTTACGGCTATGTTATTCCCTTTTATTTCGGGCTCTAATAGGCGAATAAGCGGCTTTAAAGATGGCGATAATTTTTCGGCAAATATATGAAATGCCTGTTTTGCATTTTCAACATCCAATGGCTTACTTGCAGTATAATTATTTTCTGTTTTACTTTCTTCAACTACATTGTGTATCAATTGCTCCAATTGAATTTCATCTGCCTGTTCCACAATTTCTGCCATAGCCAATTGCACAGGCGGTGGTTCTTTCTTTACAGTATCTTTTTGTGGTATTTTGGGTAGCGAGAACGATGATGGCGCAAGTGTTTCTGGCTGAATTAAATGGGTAGATGAAATGGCTGCTGGTTTTGATGCTTTAGCACTCAACCGAGCTTTTATATATTCATCACTTTTTTTTTTAATTCCTCTAAGGTTGTTGCGCTATTTAGCACACTGCGAATATGGCAAAGTTTCATTAAAGCCAGCTCAATATGCAGGCGTTGGTTTCTGCTATTTTTATATTCTATATCAAATTGATTGTTAATATTTAAGCCATTTAAAAGAAAAGATAAATCTACAAGTTTGCTTTGCTCTGCATATTTGGCTTTATGGTTTTCGCCTACATCTAATAAATGGGCAGTTTCAGTATTTTTGCATACCAATAAGTTTCTAAAATGCTCGCTTAAGCCATTCAAAAACAATTGCCCTTCAAAGCCTTTGTTGGTTATTTCATCAAAATGGTTCAACACCTCGGTAATATTTTGGCTTAAAAGCGAATCTGTCATTTTAAAATAATAATCTCTATCTAAAATATTCAGATTTTCTACTGCTTTATCGTAAGTAATTTTACCATTACAAAAACTCGCCATTTGGTCGAAAAGCGATAAGCAATCTCGTAAACCGCCATCTGCCTTTTCAGCTATTAAATGTAGCGATTCGTTATCTGCTTCAATATTTTCTTTTTGGGCTATGGTTTCCAAATGGGCTACCATATCTTTAACTTGAATACGTTTAAAATTAAATATTTGACAACGAGAAAGTATGGTAGGTAATATTTTATGCTTCTCAGTAGTTGCCAATATAAATATGGCATACTTTGGCGGCTCTTCAAGGGTTTTTAAAAATGCATTAAAAGCAGCTGTAGAAAGCATGTGTACCTCATCTATAATATACACTTTATAGTTGCCTACTTGCGGAGGTATGCGCACTTGCTCGTTCAATGCTCTAATATCTTCTACAGAATTATTACTTGCTGCATCGAGCTCGAAAATATTAAACGCATAATCCATATCTGGATTGTCGCCCTCTTTTTGATTGATAACTTTTGCCAATATACGGGCGCAAGTAGTTTTACCCACACCTCTTGGACCTGTAAACAGAAAAGCTTGGGCTAAATGTCCGCTATTAATTTCATTTAATAAAGTATCTGTAATATGCGCCTGTCCTACAACATCGTTAAATATTGCTGGGCGATACTTGCGTGCAGATACAATAAAATTTTCCAATTAGAATGAATTTAATATTAGGAATGCAAAAGTATGAAAAAAAGAGAATTAAAAATTTAAAGTTTTATTAAACTTTAAAACTTACCAAAAAAATGTTGTTCAGCAAATTTTCTGAATTTTTCTTTGTCGTTATATTTTTTAGCATTTAGCACAATAGATGTTTTATCTGTATCTAACAAATTGACTAAAGCATTTTTCTTTTCTTTTTGATGATAATATGCCCTTGCCTCTATTACCTGCTCGCCCATATCTATATCGTAAGGCACATAATTGTTCAATAATTGCAGTCCATAATTTGCCATTATTGGCTGTTTAAAAGTATTCAAATCATTGATAAATGGAAAAAGAAAATAATTCAAAGTATTTATATTTTCCCAATAATTTTTTGGTGTGCTTACCTGCTGCATAGCGCATACAGGCGGTAAATCAAAGTTTAATAAACTAAACAAAGGGCGGTGTATAGGGTTTGCAAGCAACTTGCTTCTGCCATCGTCTATTAATATTAAAACCACCTCGCATTGTTGCCCTCTTGGCTTACCTGGGCGAGTTAATATTTCGGCAGCGTAATTAAAAGTTCCTTTTTCGTATATAGCATACAATTGTTTGGCTATAGGCAAATCAGCTTGAGAGGCTAAAAGGCTATCTATACCTGCTATTACTACCAATTTTTTAACCCCTAATATTTGGCTATACTCTTGCACATTGTTTAACCCAATAAACATATTGCCCGTATTGGCAGCTAAAAATTTAGCCCCTACAACCATTGCGTCTGGGTTTTCTACAGCCTCTGGTACTACAATATTACCATTACTTACCATTTTTTTTACCGCATTGTGTTCTAAAAAATTTACTTTGCTGTATGGTTTTAAGTGTTTGTTTAAATACTCAATAGCCGTTTCAATAGTAGGAGCAAATAGCACATTGGCATCTGTTTTTTTTACATTTGTTTCGTATTCAAAAAGCAGTTTATCTAAATTTTCGGCAACTTTCCAACGCAAGTATGTCAATCTTTTTTTAGCCAAAGTTATATCTTCAATTTTGCTTAAAGTATGCTTTAGTTTTTCTAAATAATTTTTATTTTGCGTATTAAAATCCATTGTTTAAAATTCTATATTGTCTATCAATCTTACACCCTCAACATAAGCTGCCACAAGCACAACATTATTGTTTTCTTTTTGCCAAAAATGGCATAGCTCCAACGTTTTACTTTTAGCTAAAGCCAAGTATTCTACCTCTATACTTTTATCTGTTAATAATTTTTTGCCATAATTCAAAGCATCATTTGGATCTACAGCATTGTACAAGTTTTTAACTGTATTTAAAACTTTATAAATATTGGCTGCTGTAATTTTACCTTTTGCAGAAAGACGCATATTTCTGGAGCTCATAGCCAAGCCACTTGCCTGCCTAATAGTGGGGCAAAATTGTAGTTTTAATTCCCTAAACTTTTGAACTACCAATGCCTCTATTACCTTGCATTGCTGAAAATCTTTTAAACCAAAAAATGCTTTATTTGGCTTAACCAATTCAAATAAACGATACACCACCTGCACCACACCGTTAAAATGCCCTGGTCTTTTAGGTCCTTCTAATACATCATTCAATACGCCCAAATCTACAGCAATGGGTTTAAAATTTTCAGGATAAATAAGTTCTACCGAGGGTAAAAAAACCGCATCACAATTTACTGTTTTCAGCATTTTAATGTCTTTTTCTATCGTTATTGGGTATTTTTTTAAATCGTTTGCATTGTTAAACTGTTTAGGATTTACAAAAATAGAAACAATGGTACTTAAATTTTGAGCTACGCTTTGGCTTACCAAATCTAAATGCCCATGGTGTAATGCCCCCATAGTAGGCACAAAACCAATGGTTTTTTTATGACTTTTTTGAAGTTGTATCCAATTGTTTAGCTCTATTTCTGTTTTTAATATTTGCAAAATATGTAAAGTGCAAATTAACTGAATGTTGCGTGTATGTAAAAATTAAATATTTTACCGTTTTACAACTTATGCACAAAAGCAATAAATGCCTTTGCCCTATGCTGAAAAGCAGCAGTGCTATTGGGCAATTGTTTTTCTATTTCAAACAGTATTTCTTCTTTTAGCTCGGGTATATACACCATCATATTTTGCAAAACTGTAAGCGAAAAAGCTTTTACCGCTACTGTTTCTTTATGGTTTTGCAAATATTGTAGGCAAATATCTGCAACATTGTATTGCATATTTTCGGGTATTTGCACCCATTGCCATACCCTTAAAATATTGCGTTTTATGCCATCTGTTTTTGTGTTAATGATAATATTGTGCAATTGCTCAAAATGGGGTTTTACCAATTGCTTGTTTATTTTTACAGCATCGCTCATTACCCATGCTGCATTTTGGGCTATAAATAAATCTTTATCAGCCATTAAAGTAATTAATACTTCAAATTCCATTGGGTTTTTCAATAGCCATGCAGTTACCTTTAAGGTATGTTTTTTACTTCTGCTTTGGGCAAGCATTGTTTTTAGTGAATGGGGCATTTTGAGAGTTTGAGGGGCAAAGATAAAATGAAAATTTTCCTAATTAGTAGGAATTTAACTTTCATTTTTTTATTGTTTTAAATAAAGTAATTCGCCTAAATTCATGTAAGATAATTTACATTTGTCAAATATTACGTTTTCATTATAAATTATCTTATAGTAAATGACAAAAATTAAAGTTAAAGATATAGAAATCTCTATCATAAAATTTGAAGAACGAGATTACATTTCGCTTACAGATATGGCAAATGCTAAAGAAAGCGAAAGTAGAGTAGCGGATATTATTACAAATTGGCTAAGAACCCGATACAGTTTAGAATTTTTGGGAACTTGGGAATAAATAAAAAACCCTTATTTAAAGTGGTGCAATTCGACCACTTTAAAACACAATCTTCTAATTCAAAATCTTTACTTTTGCAACCTATCAAAACACTTTAAAAAATGCGAACCCAAGATGTAGAAACATATTTTATAGATGGCTGCGGCAGATGCGCTTTGGGCGGCACGCCAGAATGCAAGGTACACCAATGGGCTGCTGAATTGCAGCTATTGCGCCATATCATAGTTAGCTGTGGCTTGGCAGAGGAGTGTAAATGGGGCGTGCCTGTATATACCTTAAATCAAAAAAATGTAATAATGATAGGTGCTTTTAAAACCAATTGCACCATTAGTTTTATAAAAGGCTCGTTGCTGGCTGATGAACATAAAATATTGGAAAAAGCTGGCGAAAACTCGCAAGAGGGCAGAGTATTAAGGTTTACCAATACCAAACAAATTACCAGTATTGAATGCATTTTAAGAGCCTATATTTTTGAAGCTATAGAAGTGGAAAAAGCTGGCTTAAAAACAGAAAGCAAAAAAATAACAACTGACGATTTTCCTGAAGAATTGACAAACAAGCTGAACGAAAACAAAGCATTCAACAATGCTTTTTTAGCCCTTACCCCTGGCAAACAAAGAGGATATTTAATTCATTTTAACCAAGCCAAACAAAGCAAAACCAGAGAGCAAAGAATTGAAAAATATATACCACATATTTTAAAAGGTAAAGGTTTTCATGATGTGTAAATATTAATAATTAGATAAATTAAATGTAATTCAAAGTAAATTTTATTGGTTTCATCTATTGTATTATAGCAGCCTATTCGAAACCATAATTTAAGCCTACTTTTGCCCACTTTTATTTTTTAAAACATACAAATGGATTCACTAACCCAAATAGTATTAGGAGCAGCTGTAGGCGAGGTAACATTGGGCAAAAAAATAGGCAACAAAGCCCAACTGATAGGCGCAATAGCAGGCACTATTCCCGATTTAGATGTTGTTGTAACCTCTATTCTCAACAACGATTTATCTGAAATTATTATACACCGCAGCTATTCGCATGCGCTATTTTGCCATGTGCTTTTTGCCTTTCCTTTTGCTTGGCTTACGTATAGATTATTTAAGAAAAAAGTTGAGTTTAAAAGCTGGTATTGGCTTTGGTTTCTTGGTTTTAGCACCCATGCCATTTTAGATAGTTTTACAACCTACGGCACCCAATTGTTTATGCCTTTTACAAATTATATGGTGGGGTTCAATAATATTTCGGTAATAGACCCCTTATATACGCTGCCTTTTATGGGTATTTTAATTTATTGTTTGTGTATAAAAAGAGATAACCCCAAACGCCTAAAATGGGCTTGGCGCTCTGTATATATTAGTACTGGCTATATGCTGCTAACCTTTGGTATTAAAGGCTATATACACCATTCGTTTTCCAAACAATTGGCTAAAAACAATATTCAGTACAATACTTTGAGTACATCGCCAACAATTTTTAATTGTGCACTTTGGAGCGGTATGGCAAGCACAGATAGCGCCATTACCTTTGGCGAATATTCTATTTTTCAGAAAGAAAAAACAATAGATTTTATAAGCTTTAAAAGGCATTTAGAATTGGAAAAAAACTTTGAAAGCTATGAGCTGAACACCCTTAAATGGTTTAGCCAAGGGCATTATTTATTGGAGCAAAAGGATAGCAATACGCTTAATTTTTATATTACCAAATGGGGGCGTATGAATATGGACGAAAAGGAAATAAACAAAACCTTTCGTTTTTATTACGAACTAAAGAAAACAGGCAATACCTATGGCGTAAAAGCCATTCGCCCTGCGTTTAAAGATGGCGAATTTTCAATGGCTTTAAATCAATTGTGGCAGAGAATTTGGCGAAAGTGAATAATTAATAATGAAGAATGAATAATTAATAATGGCAATTTAATGTTTAATACTTGTTCTTTAATGCTTAACAGTTTTAAGTAATAAATTTTTAATTCAATATTTTATTACTTAATTTATACAATTTATTACTTGTATATAAAAATTATTTACTTTTAAAATAAATTTATTACTTTTAATTTATATTTATTTACTTAAATTTTATAAATAACTACTTTATAAAAAATTTAATTACTTTAATTTAATATTTTACAACTTGTATTTTAATTTTAATTACTTTAAATTTGAAATTTATTACTTTAAAATGTTTTACTTCAAAACTTTACTGTTATTAGTTAATTAAACACAAATGAATACCCAACATAAAAGATTATACCTGTATTCGGATAGCCTAATGCTTCAAAATGCAAATACCCTGCATAGCCTTTTTGTGCAGCAAATGGCAATTTTTACTGCTTTCGATAGCACACTAAATACTGCTTATGCCAGCCAATGGCTTGCCAGTATTAATGCTGCGGCTACAGCCGTGCAAGATAGCCAAGTAAAAGATATTTTGGCACAATATACCCAAGCCCTTTGGCAAAAAATGGAGGAATGTATAAGCAAATACAACGATATTCAATACTTTGCAGGCAAGGCTTTTGCAAGCAATAAAGCCATACAGGGCGAGTTTGCTGCCGAAAATAAAACAGCCCTTTGCACCAAGCCCGATAGAATGATAGAGTACCTAAGCATAGCCCATGCTGCTTGTGTAAAATACCAAGCCCAGCTTGCAGCCGTAGGCTTTACAACAGCAGCCATAGCCCAATTACCCACCCTTGCCGTAGCCCTACAAGCAGCCCTTACAGCGCAGCAAAGCTACAAACACAATCGCCCTGTGCAAAGCAGCGATAGGGTGCAGCTATTAAACAATTGCTACCTAAAAATGCTAACCATAAGCAAAGCCGCCAAGCTTGTATATGCTGGCAATAAGGCAGGGTGGGAGCAGTTTAAGGTGTAGGAGATTGAATTTATACTCTTAAAAAAACAGAGCAAAGTTGTATTTTTTCCCTCGTTTGCCTGTTCCGCCAATGCTTGCGAGGTGTGGTTTAAGTAAAAAAAGTTTTTTTACATATTTGAAGACAATTCATAAATAAAAAAATAATACTTTTTAATAAGCGCATTTGTATTTTCCTCAAATTTAAACAAATCATTAAGTTTATAATTTCCATCTAACTCATTTTTACTTATGTTAAAAACTGGGCAAATAAACTTATTATCTTTAATCAATATATTTGAACTATGAAAAAATAAAGGTGCATTTTTAAATGTAATAAAAGAATTTATGGTATCACTTTCTAAAGGATAGGTTGTATTGTAAGAGTTAATTTGAGTAATTAAGTTGTTTTCACCAAGTTTATTTAAGAAAACAAATTTTTCATCTCTTTTAGAATAACCAGAATTTGAAATATTAATTAATATGAATGTATCAATAGAATGAATACTAAATAGTAAATTTTTAGTATCTAACAAATCAGTAGCTTTTAAATAGTCATTTCCATTACCATAAATTTTATATTTTTTTGTGTAAGTAAATACTTTGTTAAGTGTTGTATCTTCATTAAAATTAGGCATAAAAGTATCTAATTTCATTTTATTATTAATATTAAACACTTTTAAATATCTATTAGCGTAATCGCAAAAAATTAAACTTTCTTTAGAAAAAGTATAATTTTTTCTCCCATCAATTGTAGAGAATATCCTAAATATTTGGTCTTCGATTGTGAGAACAATTTCAGAATTACTGGTATTACACTTTTTTACCTTTAAAATATCATTTTTTTTATTAAATAAAAAGGTATAAATCGACCCTTTAAAATAATGTAAATGGCTTAAAAATTCATCTTTAAGTTTTATATCATATAGAAAATTATAATTATTTGAGTCTATTTTTTTATAACAAAATATTGTATTCAATTCCCTTTCATAAAAAATTAAACTGTATATCCGTAAACATTCATAAATTAAAAAAAGTTATTATATTTGCAG
>CAZDGF010000081.1:0-9660 GCA_964505065.1 uncultured Chitinophaga sp. | reverse complement strand
ATTGATTTGACTCGGTAATTTTTATTCCTAATTTTTATTTAGGACAGTATTGAAATTAGATAATCAATATAAACGAGAGTTTGGGATATGGAAAAAGTTCAGAAAAAAGCGTCATTCTGAACTTTTTTGCTCTGAAAAAAGATTCAGAATCTGTATAAATTCAGATTACTACACTTCGTTTCGTGAAAATGTTCTGTATAATTTTGCGAAGCCAAAATTTACAGGATGACCTCATTGTTACTTATCCTAACTCACATTAAGCCTACATTATATTTATATTACCTAATTAAGAATACCAAAATATAAAAACCACCACAAACAACAAAGCCACCCTTTGTAGAATGGCTATTATTGCTCTTTAAAACAAACTTTCATTTGTTGCAACAAATATCGTAAAAATTTGCGTATTAAAAAATATAACACAAAAAATTTGTTTATATGAATATTAATTGTATATATTTGTAATACTTTAAAACAAACTTTCATTTTTATGACACAAAAAATTACCAACCAAAGCCAAGCCGCACAAGCTGCCGCAAAGGCTACAGAGCTACAGAGCTACAGAGCTACAGAGCAATTTACTAAACTTAATTTTTTTAAGCACAATCTCGAATTTCGGAAAATTTCGGTCGTTTTGCTATTATTTTGTCTTCTAATTTCAACACAACTAAAATCTGCAATTATTATTAATTCAGGAGGAACAGTTACTTGGGGTACAGGAGGAACTGCTTTGCCAACTAATTACGAAACAGGAATTATTATTCAAAATAATGCATTAGGTAATCCAACAACAGTAATAATTAACAATTCTACTTTATTTATGAACCCAAGTAGTTGGGGGGCTGGATGTAATACAAGTGTATCTATTTTTGTAGACGAAGGTTGCCAACTTATTCTAAACGGAGTTACAATTACTTTAGCAACAACCTATCCTTGTGGAGGAAATCCAACTAATACTTTAGCTAATGATGTTTGGGATGGAATTTTCGTACAGGGGCAACTTGTTAATACAGCTACTGTAGACCAATATGTAACACTACCAACATCCACTAATTGGGCGGGAGTAATGAGAACCATAAGTGATGGATATTCTGGTGCGAATCCTCAAACATATTTTGAAATGAATGGAGGCAGTATTACAAAAGCCAAAATAGCTGTTAGTTCAGTTAAAGGTGGAATTGTTAGAGTAAAAGGTGGCGCTACCTTTCTTGATAATGATATACATTGTAAAATAGCAGATTATCTGTCTACTAATTCTTTAGAAAGTAATGCCTCTCACTTTATGGATTGTATTTTTAGGTGGACAAGAGACAACCCTACTTTTAATCAATATAAAGGTATTTATTTTGATGCAATAAAAGGAGTAAGGATTGGAGGTTGTACATTTGAAAATAACGACCCTGTACTACATTGTTTTGATGATAGAGGTACTGGCATTTTTTCAGACGAAGCTACTTTTTCTGCCTCAGGAAGTGGTACTGTTTTTTGTGCTGATGAAATGGGCTGTTTAGAAAATTGCACTGGAACTAATCCCGGTACTGGATGTAAATTCAACAAATTATCTTATGGTATATTTTTTATAGATAATAGCGGTGATGAAAATTCTTTCAAAGCTAAAAGAAGTGATTTTTATCAAAACTGGATAAGCATATATGCCGAAAATGCTTACTTACCTATTATAAGTAATAATTATTTTAACTTTACAAGAGTTGTTTCTCCAGCCACACCAACAGTTGCAACAAGAGCTGATTATAATTCAATTTTTTCTTCATGTACCCCAATTATTGCAGGAGCTGGCACTACCCCTACTTCGCCTACAATAGAAGATATACATTTATATTTATGTAAACGATTTGATGTATATAATAATACCCATGAGTTTGCAGATATAGATATAAACCACATAGTTATTGAAGATTGCCAATCTCAACGCTCAAGAATACAAAAAAACAAAATTAAAAATAGTAATAGTAGTAGAATAAATACAAATAATGTTACAGGTATATCATTAATAGTAGATAATGTAACAGGTAATGGCGATGACGAAGGATTAGAAATTTTATGTAATAAATTTGCAAGTATGGGTTGCGATATTAAAATTGCAACAGGTGTTACAACTAAAGCAATTTGGTCTCATAGTTCTACAGATGGTTCTAAAAATGAATTCTCAAATCCTCTTTTTAATAGAATTGCGATAGAAAACTCTGGTACAAATGCTATTGAATATAAATACAGAACCTCAACCATCAACGGAAATCCTTTTCTACTTAATTCAACTAATGTAACTGCTAATACATTAAATGCTAGTTTAGGCTGCGATTTAACTTGTAATGATTTTCTTGCAGACATTAAAGACATTACCTTAAAGCCTAATAGTATTAATATTTATCCAAATCCTGCAAATAGTATAGTAAATATTGAAAGTAAATTTGGCACAATCAATACTATTCAAATTTATAATTTTCAAGGGCAATTGGTTTTTACCAAGCTTTGCGATAAATTTAATACTACGGAAACAATTAACTTGCCTAAATTTGAGCAAGGATTGTATATGGCTTATATTACTTTGGCTAATGGTAATATTGCCTGCCAAAAATTGGTTATATCTAACAAATAAAGGTGCGTTACATAAAACTTTATACGCTTATTATTCTTTGGGCATTTAGCATAATGCTAAATGCCCAAACGAATAATTTTTGGCATGAATATAGGCAAGGCTTTTCTTTTAACAAGGCAGGTAAAATGGTGTACTATTGGGGCTTAACCAATGATTATAGAAATATTAACAATTCGGCAATTGCAGATTTTAATGGCTTGCCACTGTTATATACAAATGGGGGCTATGTACACAATGCTAAAAGCCAATTAATAGCCAATGGCGATAGTTTAAAACATTATTTTAATACAGCTAATAGTTACTATTTTTTAATGTTAGATACCAACCATTATTTAAATTATGGTATGCCAAAAAGTAATTTTACAGGCATATTTAACGACAGTATATTATACAGTTCATACATTAAGCGCAACCTAAAAGCTATGCCAGAGTTTTATGTGCCTCAAAACAACAAAAATATACCTATACAATTTACAGAAAAAATATTGTGTATTACAGCTTGCAGAAATACCGAAGCACAGCCTGTAATAGTTATTCGAACAAAAAATTATTTTTACTCCTACAAAATATTGCATGGGGGTATTTTTAAACTGTTAGACACTATGTATTACCCTGAGGATAAAATAATACCCGATAGTTTAAGTAAAAATCCATTGCTTTCTCACTATGATGAATATTATTTTCAATCGCTAATGCAATTGTCTAATAATGGGGAATTTATTGCATTTCAAGATATTTTTACTTTTAATACAAATTTTCCTAATAAAGAGTATTATAGAAATAGTAACAGAAGTATTATAAGTTTTGATAAACAAACAGGTAAATTTGGTACGCCTAAAACTATAAATTCAAATATTAGGCACAGGTTAATAAATCCTACCTCACTTTTCACATATACATTAGATGGTTTTTGTTTTTCGCCAAATGATAGTTTTTTATATTTTCATGATGTATTAATAAATCCTAATAATACAAATAATAACCAAGTGGATTTATACCAATACGACCTATATAGCAATAACGCACCACAATCTATATATAGAAAATCAAATATAAAGTTTGCTAATTGGGTAATATTAAATTTAAACCATTTAGGAGAAATATTTTTTTTTAATCGTGATGAAGAAATTAATGGAAAATTTTATTTAAGCAAAATAAAACAGCCCAATAAACCTTATCCCCAATGTAATGTAGAGATGCAATCTGAAGTTTTACCTAGTCAATTCCAAATGTACACTCAAAACAACAAACATTTATACGATTATATAAGGTTAAATATTAATTTTCAATATACTTGCGCAGCCACCGTAAACATCAAAAACAATAGCCAATACTATATAGGCTTTACCAATTATACTTGGCACATACAAAATGAGCAAGGCATAGAGCAATATTACTACACCAAAGAGCCCCCACCGCTTACTTATACCAAAAATGGAGATTATGTTATAAAACTATTTGGCTATAGCCCAAGGGGCAAAGGCTATGGCGAGTGGTATATAGATACCATAAAAGTGCGCATTCCCCCAAAGCCCATAGCCAATTTTTATGCCAAAGATAGCATTGTTTGTAGGTACACAGGCTTGCAGTTTATAAACCATAGCCATGCCCAAGATACGCTAAAAAACGAGTACTTATGGAGCTTTGGCGATGGGGCTACAAGCGCTGCTAAAAACCCAATGCATACTTATACCAAGCCTGGTGTATATACCGTAACCCTGCATTATAAAAATGGCTACTGCGATAGCACGCTTACCAAAAACCAATACATTAAAGTAGTAGATGCCCCCATGCCAGGTTTTACGGTGCAATACAAACAAGGCTGCTCCCCTTTTATAGCCCTGTTTACAGATACTACCACGCTAAATGTGCAGCAAAAAGATTATTATTTTTCGGATACCAAACTATGGCAAAATGTACCTGTCAATCAGCCCACATTTACGCATACCTTTGCCAAAGCAGGGGTGTACAAAGCCCTGCAAAGGCTTACAGGCTTTAGCGGTTGTGTCATTATGCAAGATAGCGTAATATTTAACATAAGCAAAGGGCTTACAATTTACGATACTACAAATGTCATCAACAGCACTGTACAAGCCAAAAATGCTTTGGTATATTGGGGAGCTATAGATGGGGCAGTAAGCTATCAAGTATATAAAAACAATAGCCCTTACAAAACCACAGCAGATACTTTTTTTCAAGAAAACATACCCTATACGCAAGATGTAAGCTATACCATAGCAGGTATAGATAGTTGCGGTAACCAATGCAGCCAAGGGCGGCAGGGCAAGCCTGTATTTTTACAAGCCACTATGCAGGGGCATAATGAGGCGGCTGTAATTAGTTTTTCGCCATACCTACAATGGCAAGGCAGTAATATTACTTACGCTATTCAAAAATTTATAAATGGCACTTGGCAAACCATTAACAGCCAAAATGCTAACAATGGCTATACGGATAATCAGTTTTTAAACCTTGGCGAGCTGCAAGCCTGCTACCGCATACAAAGCCAAGAGGCAAGCCAAGCGCAAATACTAAGCCATAGCAACGAGTTGTGTTTGCCTTACATTCCTACTATTTTTATTCCTACAGCTTTTACCCCCAATGATGATGCTGTAAATGATTCATTCGATATAGTGGGCTATGGTTTACAAAGCTATAACATAAGCATATACAACCGCTGGGGTGAGCTAATATTTAAAGGTAAACCCAATGAGGCTTGGGGTGGTAGCAATGCATCCGATGGGGTATATACCGCCCGCATAGAATACACTACCAATAAGGGTATTAGGCTTAATCAGAGGGTAACGGTAACGTTGATGAAGTAGAAAGATTTGGGATTTAGGTTTAAACTTTAATGCGCATAAAATTAATAGTTACGGGCTATTTTATGATTTTTTACTTTTTGCTTGCCCAAAAAGTAAAGCAAAAAAGGCCCCACGAAATCCAAATTTTAATTTTGTTGGTTGTTAATTCAAAAAGTAGTTGGCTAAAATTAAAATTTCACACATTTATTCATTAACTAATTGTTTTTCTATTTGTATTCATGTTTGCTCCGCAATTCGTGGACACCAGCCGCACCCTTTGCTTCAAATTATTCGATGTTTTTTTAATTTTCTTATCCCTAACTCACGTTAAATAAGAATTTGTACTAATCTAAGCACCCAATCTTTTTAACCCTGCTTTGGCTTTTTGTTCAATGGTATTGCGGTATTCTTCGTTTTTAGGAAAATCATTTTTTGCTTTTTTAAAATACGCAATTGCTAACTTGTTTTTTTTCTGCCCTTCGTAAATATAAGCCAATTGTAGGGCTGCATAAGATGCATAATAGTAGGTTTCGTTTTGCCCCTCTTTTATCACTTTTTCATATAGGCTAAATGCTGGCAATAAATCTTGTTTTTCATGATAAATACGGGCTTTGCGGTAATTGTATTCTAATTTATATTTGGTATGCACCAGTTCGCTTTCTTTTATTGTATTGAGCAAAGTAAGGGCTTGGGTATAATATTTGCCATCGAAAAGCAAGCGTGGCTTTAGCAATAAAGCCGACCATTTTAGTACTTCATTTGCTTCTTTAAGGGCTTGTTTATCTTCTTCGAGTTCGGCATTGCCATTTTTGATACAAAGGGTGTAATTGATATTTGCAGTTGCTATATCATTTTTTATTGTGCTGCTCCAAGCCAAATAGCGGTATGCCGATTTTTTATAATGCTTGCCATTAAATTTTACAGTATATATTTTAAAATGAATATCGGCATCAGCATCTAAGCGTTTTAGTTTGGCTGTACCCAATAAATAATCCATAAAATAGAAAGGAAAGGTGCTAAAATAACTTGGTTTTTGGGTAATTATGGCTATAACTTCATCATTTTTACCTGCATAATTGGCAATAGTGGCACGCATATAATTTTGCAGCAAACTTGTTTTATAACTCAATGTATAGCCACTGATTGTTTGCCAAGCTGCTTCGCTTTTCTTTTGCAAATGATGCTGTACAAGTGCCAAAATAAAAGCTGTTTCTATTTTTAAATTGGTATGCTCGGGTGCTGTTTGTGTGCTGTTTAAATAAGTTTCTATTTTTTTTATGCCTTCGTCTAAATTACCTTCAAACCCTAAAATATTGGTAAGCCATTGGTAGCTTTTGGGTACTGAACTTATGGCGGCTTGAATTAAGCCTATATTTTTATTATCTGGAAGAAATGAAGGATATATTTTTTCATTTTCTTTTAGCAATGTATTGGCTTTTTTTAAATCGTTGCCTGCACCAAAATTGTTTGCCATTTTAAGTTTTACCAAGCCTCTATGGATATACATATCAGACAATACAAACCTATACCAAGCATCGTTGGTTTTTAGTTTTTCTGCTTTTTGAATGTAGCTATCCCACGTTTTGAGCGATTCGTTGTAAAGTTTTTCTTCTTCTAAAATAAAATTTTTATAAAATAGAATATACTCTTGAAGCCAAATATTGGCAAGGTTTTCTGCACTTTCTGTGGCTAATATTTTTTCTGCTTCATTTAGTTTTAAGTCGAATATCAAATTTTGTGCTTTAAGGGTATTGCCTGTGCATTTAAAAGTAGGAGCGGCAAAGGTTTTTGAGCATGTATTGAGAAGAATAAATAATACTATGATAGCACGCAAAGGCACAAAGGGGAAATTTTGATTTTTGATTTTTGATTTTTGATTTTTGATTTGCACGCAAAGACGCAAAGACGAAAAGGATTTTGTCAATTCGAGTAAAAAATTGGCTTTGAAATTTTTGTATCGAGAATTTATTTTTGATTTTTGATTTTCACGCAAAGACGCAAAGAGGATTTTTTGAATTACTAAAATAAAAAGCCCCTTTCCTCCCGCATTAGCGGGACAAGTTGTGGAGAGGGGTTGGGGTGAGGAAAACATAAAAAAAGGAACACAATTACTTGTATTCCTTTTAAATATTGTAAAGCCAAGCATACTAATTGCTTTTCTTAAACTAAAGTTATTTAGTAGCTTTTAGCGAACGTACTCTACGTTTTGGTTTTTCTTCTTCTACCACCACTTCGCTAACTATACCTGTTACAGCATTGTCCACCAATATTCTACCGCAATGTTCGCAATCTATAATTTTAAAATGTTGTTTAATATCGCTTTGGCGTTGGGGCGGTATTTTAGAAAAACAACCACCGCAGCTTCCACGCATAATTGGGGCAATAGCTATACCGTTTTTTACATTTTTTCTAATTCTGTTAAAGGCTTTTAATAAGCGTTCATCTACTAATTTTTCAATACCTACACGCTCTTTGCCCAATTCTTTTTCCTCTTGCTCGGTATCTGCAACTATGGTTTTAAGTTCTTTTTTCTTAAACTCTAAGTCTTTTTTTCTGCCTTCTATATCTTCTTTTACTTTATCTAAACTTTCGTTTTTAGCAGCTATATGGGCTTGTGTTTCTTTTATTCTTTTTTCGGCAGCCAATACCTCAAGTCCAGAAATTTCAATTTCTTTGTTCAATGCTTCAAACTCACGGTTGTTTTTTACAGCATCTAATTGGGTTTTGTATTTTTTCTGTAAATCTTGAAATTGCTTAATATTGGTTTTATAGTTTGCTATTTCCGTTTCGTAAGCTTTTATATCATTTTTGATATTGTCTATACGGGTTTCGTAGCCTACTATATCGTCTTCTAAATCTGCAACTTCTATAGGAAGCTCTCCTTTTAAAAGGTTTAATTGGTCTATTTTAGAATCAATTTCTTGTAGTTCCCACAAGGCTTTAAGTTTTTTTTCTACTGATAAATCTGCCATTTTGTTAATTAAAATATTGAATTGGGTTTGTGTTTTTTCTGCAAAAAACGACTGCAAAAGTAGGGAATTTTTCTTTAATTAGGTTGTAAAAAATATCTAAAGTGAAAATTTCTGATTCATAATGCCCTACATCGCACAATAGTAGCTTATTTTCGGCTTCAAAATATTCGTGGTATTTGAGGTCGGCAGTAATATAAGCATCTGCTCCTGCGGCTATGGCTTTGGCTATTAAAAAACTACCTACTCCGCCACAAACGGCTACTTTTTTTATCGGTTTTGAGAAATTTGTATGTTTAATTACTTTCAAATTTAATTTTTCTTTTACATGTTGTAAAAAACTTTCAATGTCCATTTGGTTAGGTAAAAAGCCTACTGCACCTGCTCCTATTTCATTGTTATTATTTTTTAAAGCATACAAATCGTAAGCCATTACCTCGTAAGGGTGGGCATTTTTAGCTGCTTGTATTACTTTTTCTGTTAAATAATTGGGCAATATTACTTCTATTTTTATTTCTTCTACTATTTCTAAATGTTCTGCTTTGCCTTGCACAGGATTGGCTGCTGCATTGGGCTTGAATGTGCCTTGCCCTGTAGTAGAAAAACTACATTCGCTATAATTGCCAATATTGCCTGCACCTGCATTGAATATAGCCATTTTAATGGCTTCTACGTTTATTTTTGGAGTATATATGGCTAATTTGCTCAATACTTCTTCTTTTGGTTGAAGAATGGAAATATTTTGCAAACCCAATACTTGGGCTAATTTTTGATTAACCCCATTTTGTAATACATTATCTAAATTGGTATGGGCGGCATATACGGCTATATCGTTTTTAATGGCTTTTATAATGCTACGCTCTATGGTATTGTTGCCATTAATTTTTTTTAACCCTTTGAATATGAGGGGGTGATGGGCAATAATTAAATTGCAATTATTGGCTATGGCTTCTTCAATAACCTCCTCGGTTACATCGAGACTAAGCATTAAGCCTGTGGCTATTTGCTGCTTTTGTCCTGTTATTAAACCTGTGTTGTCGTAGTTTTCTTGGTAGGCTGTTGGGGCTATTGCCTCTATTGTTTCTATTATTTGCTGTACGGTGTGCATTTTATACTTATGCGAAAATACATAGAAAAATTTAACATTATTCCTCCTTTTAAAACTTTATTACTATAATATTACACACTCATCCGAAACTTTTACAAAAATCTTTTTTTAACCCAAATTAATCAATAGGAGATTTGAAAAATTGAACTATTTGATTTAGTT
>CAZDGF010000080.1:0-9954 GCA_964505065.1 uncultured Chitinophaga sp. | reverse complement strand
TTTGCAATTTGTTATTCGATTCAGCAATGCTATTGCTGAATTTGGGTTAATTATTCAAAAAGTGGAAGTCATATAGAATTAGAATACAATGATAAAAAGTATTTCTACAAAGAATTGAAATATAAAAACAAAGAATTACAAATAAATGACCCTGTAGAAATTATGATAGATACAATAAAACCTGAGAATTCATATATAATAAATTTTGATTCTGAATAATTTTGAGAATGTCTAATTTTTTACTATTAATTCTTAATTCCGCATTTTTCATTACTAATTATTAAACTACCTTTGCCCTACAAATGAAATTGACTTTTTGGGGTGCAGCAAGGCAAGTAACAGGCAGTATGCACTTATTAACTTTAGATAATGGCTTTACTATTCTTGTAGATTGTGGTTTGAATTACGAAAATAAAAAAGAATTTGAGCAAAATAACCGCAATTTTCCATTTTTGCCCGAAAGTATAGATTTAGTTATACTTACACATGCCCATATCGACCATTCGGGCAATTTGCCAAACCTAATGAAACAAGGCTACACAGGGCAAATATTATGTACAGATGCCAGTGTAGATTTAACAAAAAATTTGCTTTTAGATAGCTTAAATGTGCAAATGATAGAAAGCAATAAAAAGCGAAATGTAAGAAAAAAAGGGACAAAAAAAGTAAAATTTAACAGAGCAGAAAGCAGCAATTCTGAACAATTACTATATAATCGCAAGCATATTGAAATGGTAATAGACGCCCTTGTGGGTATGCCTTTCAGAAAAGAAATAGAAGTAAACGAAAATTTAAGTTTAGAGTTTTTTGAAGCTGGCCATATTTTAGGTGCAGCCTCTGTAAAATTTAGTATTAAAGAAAATAATACAACTAAAACTATTGGTTTTACTGGCGATTTGGGTAATTATAATTCGCAATTGGTAAAAGACCCACAGCCAATGTTAGGATTAGATTATTTGGTAAGCGAAAGCACTTATGGCGGGCGTTTGCACCAAGATGTGGCAGATGCTGAAAGTATTTTATTAGACTACATTACAAATACTTGTGTAAAATACAATGGTAAATTGGTGATTCCTGCTTTTAGCGTAGGCAGAACACAGTCTATTATTTTTGCGTTTCATCAATTAGCCGTTAAAGGGCTTTTGCCCGATATTAAAATATTTACCGATAGCCCTTTAGCTATTCGTACCACAAGGCTTTACGACCAATACCTTAAAAGCCTGAACGAAGAAGCCCAAACTTTTTACAAACAACATGGTAGCCTTTTTGCTTTCAATCAATTGCATAGTATTGAAGATAGCAAAGAAAGCGAACTGATTAGCACATCTCCCGAGCCTTTGGTTATTATATCGGCAGCTGGTATGGTAGAGGGCGGTAGAATACAAGAACATGTAAGAAACAATATTGGCAATCCATTTAGCACTATTTTAATAGCAGGCTATTGTGCAGAGGGCACATTAGGACACGAACTTTTACAAGGCAGACCTTCAGTAAATATCAACAAGAGAGAACGCCAAGTATATGCTAAAATAGCCCGTACTGATGCCTTTAGTGCCCACCCCGACCAAAATGGACTTATGCGCTATTACGAATCGGTAAATTATAAAAATTTGAAGAAATTATTTTTAGTACATGGCGATGAAAAAAGCATGGAAGCTTTAAAAAATCACATAAACTTACCAATAGTGGAAATGCCTATGGAAGGCGAAAGTTATTTACTTTAAAAGTCACTTTTCGATACTTTTTTGATGACAAAAAAACTCAAAGTGACTTTTACTTTAAGCTATATCTTTTTACAAAATAAGTTAAATCTTGCTTATTAGTGTATGCAATAATACCTAATGTTTTAGCAAAAAACATCTGTTTGTATTTTGTATGGTTAGCCATTTTTACACGCAATACGCTATTAAAAGTTTTGCCGCCTATAGTATAAGTTGGATATTGAAATACCGAATCATATGTGCCTGGCTGAGGCTCAAAATTTCCATTTACATTGAATAAAATAGGACCTACCGTTAAAGTATCTTTTACTTTCGTTAATACAGCCATTCTATCTTTGTATTGTGTACCGCCTGCTTCTGTTCTAATTGTGAATGTAGGAAAATTGACAGCCGTTAAATCATAAGTCATTATTTCATTGTTTTCAATATCTGCATTGGCTTGGTTATTGATAAAATTGCTACTTGTATATTTTAAAGTATAGCCTGTATCGGCAGTTATACCGAAAATAAACTCGCTGCCGTTTCGTATTTCAAAAAACTCTTTACTGCTTTGGCTTAATTTATTGGCTGCCTGATTTTTTGGCTTACAAGCAATAAAAAAAGCAATAGCAAAAAATAATACAGATAAAAACTTGATTGATTTCATTTTATTGTGCAAATTTGAGGAATTTATCTCAATAACTCAAATTTTGAGCCAAACTATATTGCCCATGCAAGAAAAAATTAAAAACATTGCCTACCAAATTAAAAATGAACTGATTGCTATTAGACATCAAATTCATCAAAACCCTGAATTGTCTTTTGAAGAGGAGAATACAGCCTTGTTGGTAGAAAAATATTTGCAAACATTGGGCTTACAAACGCATAGAATAGCCAAAACAGGGGTATGGGCTATGATAAATGGCAATGGAAAAAGCTCAAAAACCATTGCTTTAAGAGCCGATTTAGATGCCTTACCTATTCAAGAAAAAAGCGACAAACCATATGCCTCAAAAAACAATGGCATAATGCACGCTTGTGGCCACGATGTGCATACTACTTGCCTATTGGGTGCTGCAAAAATTTTGTGTGAAATTAAATCTGAATTAGAAGGAAATATTAAATTGATATTTCAACCAGGGGAAGAAAAACTACCAGGAGGTGCAAGTTTATTGATAAATGAAGGTGTTTTAGACAACCCAAAAGTAGATGCCATTATTGGGCAACATGTTATGCCATTTATTAATAAAGGAAACGTAGGCTTTCGCAAGGGCTTATATATGGCAAGTACCGATGAAATATATATAACCATACATGGCAAAGGTGGGCATGGTGCTATGCCTCATTTATGTATAGACCCTGTAGCAATATCTGCCCAAGTAATAGTGGCATTGCAGCAATTAGTAAGTCGCAAAGCGGCCCCTATTTTGCCCACAGTATTAAGTTTTGGAAAAATAAACTCGGAAGGAGGTGCTACCAACGTAATTCCTAACGATGTAACATTTGAAGGCACTTTGCGCACATTGAATGAGGAGTGGAGAGTGGAAGCTAAACGCTTAATTACTCAAATTACAGAAAATACTGCTGCGGCTTATGGAGCTACTGCTACTGTAAGAATAGAAAACGGTTATCCTTATTTACAAAACGATGAAAATTTAACAGAAAGTATTATAGAAAATGCTAAAGAATATATGGGCGAAAGCCATGTAGAACCTTTGGATATATGGATGGCTGCCGAAGATTTTGCATATTATAGCCAACAAATACCTGCTTGCTTCTACCGCTTGGGAACACGCAATGAGGGTAAGGGTATAATAAGTGCGGTGCATACCAATACCTTCGATATAGATGAAAATGCCATAGAAACAGGCGCAGGATTAATGGCTTGGTTAGCTTACAATGCAGCCAATTAAATTTACTTTTAAAAATTACTGAAAATGCTTTATTATTGCAGTCCTTAAAAAAAGGGGGATTAGCTCAGCTGGCTAGAGCGCTTGCATGGCATGCAAGAGGTCATCGGTTCGACTCCGATATTCTCCACCAATAAAAGCCTTTCATAAAAATATGAAAGGCTTTATTTTGACTTCTATTGTGGTAAAATATTATATATATATTGATTCAAAGTTAAACGATAGGGTATTATATAAGTACAAATGATGTGAAAACTAAAATACTTTGCAGTATTTAATAGCAGATAATTTTTTTATAAAAAAAATTGTTCAAAACATTGCACTTTAATTTTTTATGGCATACTTTCGCAACAAACAAACGGTAATGTTTGTTAACCTATAAATTACTCAATTAATTATGCCCGAATCTCAAGCACAAAATTGCACCATTACACTCGATGGAAAAACGTATGAATTTCCTGTTATTATTGGCTCTGAAGGAGAAAAAGCCATTGATATTTCTAAATTAAGAGATACTACGGGCTATGTTACCCTTGATATAGGCTATAAAAATACAGGTGCTACAAAAAGTGCCATTACTTTTTTAGATGGCGAGCTTGGTATATTGCGCCATAGAGGCTATTCAATAGAAGATTTAGCAGAAAAAGCCAATTTTTTAGAAGTAGCTTATTTATTGCTAAAAGGCGAATTGCCAAACAAAGAACAATTTGACGATTTTGACAGTGCTATACGTCATCATACTTTGGTAAACGAAGATTTACAAAATATTTTCAAAACCTTTCCTACAGGCTCGCACCCAATGGGGCAATTAATAGCTATGCTTTCTTCATTGTCTGCATACTATCCTGCCTCTTTAGACCCTAATAGAAGCCAAGAATCTAAAAATAGAACAGTATTGCGTCTATTGGCTAAAATGCCTACAATATGTGCTATGATATATAAAAAACGTATTGGACACCCAGTAGTATATCCAAGCAATAATTTAGATTATGTAAGCAATTTTTTAAACATGACCTTTAGGCATGTAAGCGACTCTGACTCAACACCCGACCCTGTAATTGTAGATGCCATGAACAAATTGTTAATCCTTCATGCCGACCATGAGCAAAACTGTTCTGCAAGTACTGTAAGATTAGTAGGTTCCTCTCAATCAAACTTATATGCAAGCACGGCTGCTGGTGTAGCTGCTCTATGGGGTCCGTTGCATGGTGGAGCAAACCAAGAAGTATTGGAAATGCTAGAAGATATTAGAAACGATGGAGGAAATGTTCAAAAATGGGTAGATAAAGCCAAAGATAAAAACGACTCGTTCCGCTTAATGGGCTTTGGACACAGAGTATATAAAAACTTCGACCCACGAGCTAAAATTATTAAAAAAGCTTGTGATGATGTTTTAAATAAATTGGGTATAAACGACCCTGTATTAGAAATAGCTAAAAAATTGGAAGAGGCAGCCCTAACCGACCCCTATTTTGTAGAAAGAAAATTATATCCAAATGTAGATTTTTATTCAGGTATAATGTACCGTGCTATGGGCTTTCCTACAGAAATGTTTACCGTATTATTTGCCCTTGGACGCCTGCCAGGATGGATAAGCCAATGGCAAGAAATGACAACAGAAAATCAGCCAATAAGTCGCCCTCGCCAAATATATACAGGTCATACCCCTCGTGCATTTGTGCCAAGAGGTGAAAGACAATAATCTATAAACCGAATTTTATAAAAAACCATCTATCAATAGGTGGTTTTTTTATTTTATAAAAAAATACTTTTTTTACTTATAATCTTAAAACAATGAATTGCCCTTATCAAATAAAAAACATTGAACAATACCATAAAGCATATACCGAAAGTATAGAAAACCCTACTGAATTTTGGGCAGCTATAGCTGAAAATTTTACTTGGCAAAAAAAATGGGACAAAGTTTTGGAATGGAATTTTACAGAACCCAAGATAGAATGGTATAAAGGCGCAACTTTAAATATTACTGAAAACTGCCTTGATAGACATATAGCCCAAAATGGAGATTCTACTGCTCTAATTTGGGAACCAAATAATCCTGAAGAAAAAAGCATAACATTAAGCTATAATGAACTAGTGCATAAAGTAATGCAAATGGCAAATGTGCTTAAAAACAATGGGGTAAAAAAAGGCGATAGAGTATATATTTATATGGGTATGGTGCCAGAATTGACAATAGCCATATTGGCTTGTGCCAGAATTGGTGCTATTCATTCTGTAATATTTGGTGGTTTTAGTGCGCAAAGTATTGCCGATAGGGTAATAGATGCCCATGCAGAATTTATAATAACGTGTAATGGGGCTTACAGAGGCGATAAAATAATTGCCCTAAAACACATAGTAGATGAAGCATTGGAGCAATGCGGGTTTGTTAAAAAAGTAATTGTATATGAGCGTGTGCCATTGCATACGCCTATGCAAACGGAAAGAGATACTTATTGGCATACAGAAATACAAAAAGTAGAAGCCATGGGTAATCCTTATTTTGCCCCACAGCCAATGGATGCAGAAGATGCTTTGTTTATACTCTATACCTCTGGTAGCACAGGAAAACCCAAAGGTGTGGTGCATACAACGGCAGGCTATATGGTATGGGCAAATTATACTTTTGTTAATGTTTTTCAATACCAACAGGGGCAAGTATATTTTTGTACGGCAGATATTGGCTGGATAACAGGGCATAGCTATATTGTATATGGTCCTTTAAGTGCAGGGGCTACTACTTTACTATTTGAAGGCATACCTACATACCCTAATGCTGGCAGGCTTTGGGATATTATAGACAAACACCAAGTAGAAATTTTATATACCGCCCCTACAGCTATTCGCAGTCTTATGGCTTGCGGTTTAGAATTTGTAAACAATAAAAATTTAAGCACATTAAAAGTGCTTGGCACAGTGGGCGAACCTATAAACGAGGAGGCTTGGCAATGGTATCATCATCATATAGGAAAAGAAAAATGCCCCATAGTAGATACTTGGTGGCAAACAGAAACAGGCGGTATTTTAATTTCTAATTTAGCAGGGGTAACACCCCATAAACCTGCCCATGCTACATTGCCTTTGCCAGGTATTGTGCCTATTTTGGTAAATGAAAATGGAGAGGAAGTAATAGGCAACAATGTTGGTGGCAACTTATGTATAGCAAAGCCTTGGCCTGGTATGCTGCGCACCACTTGGGGCGACCATGAGCGGTGCAGAACAACTTATTTTAGCCCCTATAAAAACTTATACTTTACAGGCGATGGTTGTTTAAGAGATGAAGAGGGGAATTACCGTATTACAGGCAGAGTTGATGATGTACTAAACGTAAGTGGACACCGCATAGGCACAGCAGAGGTAGAAAATGCCATCAATAGCCATGAGGGGGTTATAGAAAGTGCAATAGTGGGCTACCCACACGCTATAAAAGGGCAGGGTATTTATGCGTTTGTAATATTTGAGAAGTTCATTTCGACAGGCTCAATGAACGAAATAAAACAAGCTATACTCCAAACTGTAACCAAAGCTATTGGGGCTATTAGTAAACCCGATAAAATACAATTTGTAAGTGGCTTGCCTAAAACCCGAAGCGGTAAAATAATGCGTAGAATATTGCGCAAAATAGCCGAAGGCGATACCACAAATATTGGTGATACAAGCACCCTTTTAGACCCTGCGGTGGTGAGTGAAATAATAGAGGGGGCAAAATTGGGTTAAAAAGCACAAATGCGTTTTTACATTTATATAATGGGTTTTTATTAGATAGGTTTGGTATAAGAATTAAGTGAAATTTTTTCTATCTTTGACCTCCCTTTTTTTATGCCTACCAAACTAAAACCACTCTTTAAAACTCCAACGCTTGATATTTATGCTTTAGATACAAGCACAGCATTAGAATTGCCTTTTTTTGATGGGGGTATTAATGCTGGCTTCCCCAGCCCCGCTGCCGATTTTTTAGACAATGCCATAGACCTAAACAAGCATTTAATTAAAAATCCGTCAAGCACCTATATATCCATAGCCAATGGTGTATCTATGATAAATGTAGGTATAGGCGATAAAGATATATTGATAATAGATAAAAGCCTTGAACCTAAAAATGGGGCAATAGCTGTATGCGTTATAGATAGCGAATTTACCCTTAAAAAAATAATGGTAAAAGCCAAAGAGCTATATCTAATGCCTGAAAACGAAGACTACAAACCCATAAAAGTAACCGAATTTAATGATTTTAAAATTTGGGGAATACTTACCTATTCCATAAAAGCCCATAAACACTAAACAATAATGTATGCCCTTATAGATTGCAACAATTTTTATGCCTCGTGCGAGCGTGCTTTTCAACCCAAGCTGGAGGGCAAGCCCATTGTTGTGCTATCTAATAACGATGGTTGTGTTATAGCAAGAAGCAATGAAGCAAAGGCATTGGGTGTGCCTATGGGCGCACCTGCTTTTGAGTACAAAACATTGTTTGAAAAAAACAATATCAATGTATTTTCGAGCAACTATGCCCTATATGGCGATATGAGCAATAGAGTAATGCAAACCCTTGCCACATTTAGCCCCGATATAGAAATATACAGCATAGATGAAGCCTTTTTAAAATTTACAGGTTTTGAACTTTTTAATTTTGATACCATTGGTAAAGACATAAGATATAAAGTTACAAAATGGACAGGCATACCTGTAAGCGTGGGTTTTGCCCCTACCAAAGCCCTTGCCAAAGTAGCCAATAAAATAGCCAAAAAATTTGCCGACCGCACAGGCAATGTGCATATTATAGATACAGAAGAAAAAAGACTAAAAGCCCTTAAATGGCTCCCTATTGAAGATGTTTGGGGCATAGGCAGGCAGCATGCTAAACGGCTGCAAAAACTAAACATAAAAACCGCTTACGATTTTACCCAAATGCAAGACACTTGGGTGCAAAAAAACATGAGCATAGTGGGGCTGCGTTTAAAAAGAGAATTAGAGGGCATACCTTGTTTGGCTTTAGAAGAAGTGCAGAACAAACAAAACATAGCTACAACACGCAGTTTTGATAGCAACCTAATAGACTATGATAAAATACAGGAGCGTGTTAGCACATTTGCTGTTAGCTGTGCCGAAAAATTGCGTAAACAACAGAGCTGCTGCAATGCCCTAATGGTATTTATACATACCAATGGGCATAGGCAAGATATGCCCCAATACAGCCAAAACATAGTAATAAAACTACCATACCCCACCAACTCAAATATAGAACTTGTGCATTTTGCAACTATTGCCCTGCAAAAAATATATAAAAAAGGCTATGCCTATAAAAAAGCAGGGGTTGTAGTTATGGAATTTACCCCTGAAAATATAGCGCAAGTAAAACTTTTTGAAAACCCCAACCCCAAGCATAAAGCCCTTATGCAAGCCGTAGATAAAATAAATTTGAGTATAGGCAAAGCCAAAATAAAATTGGCTTGCCAAGATTTGCAAAAAACGTGGAAAATGAAACAAGAAAAACTTTCGCCATGCTATACCACAAGGCTTGCAGATGTTATAGAAATAAATTGTTGAAAAATTCATGTGTTTTCATAGTAAACAAAGTAAAGCCGCCCAAGCATTAGAAAATAGATTTAAAGCAAGTATTAAAACAGAAGATACAAGCCTAGTTACAAACGACCATTACAATGCCTTTACCCACCCCCATACGCCTGTAATAGCCAATAGCAACGTACAAGAAATACAACTATTTCAATGGGGCTTAATACCCAAATGGGCAAAAGACAAAAGCATACAAGCCTATACCCTAAATGCCAAAATAGAAACACTTTGCGAAAAGCCAAGCTATAATAACATTATAAATAACCGCTGCCTAATATTGGCAGATGGCTTTATAGAGTGGCAATGGTTGGATGCCAAAGGCAAAAAGAAACAACCCTATTTAATTACTATACCCAACAACGAACTTTTTGCTTTTGCTGGTATTTGGAGCGAGTGGTTAGATACCCAAACAGGCGAAATTTTAAAAACATATAGTATCGTTACCACAGAAGCTAACCCATTAATGGCAGAAATACATAACACAAAAAAGCGAATGCCTATTATACTAACGCCTGCCAACGAAACGGCTTGGCTAAATGGTACAAATTATTTGGATTTTGGGGTTTGCGAAATTAAGTTGGTGGCAAAACAGGTTTAACCCAAATTAATCAATAGGAAATTTGAATTATTTGATTTAGTTGGATTGAATTCCGATTTAAAAATTGCAAATAAGTTTAGTAAAAAAATGTTTAGCAATTTGTTATGCAATTCTGCAATTTTATTGCTGAATTTGGGTTCAACCCAAATTAATCAATAGGAGATTTGAA
>CAZDGF010000079.1:0-10019 GCA_964505065.1 uncultured Chitinophaga sp. | reverse complement strand
TTAAAAATTGCAATTATGTTTTGTAAAAACATGATTTACAATTTGTTATTCGATTTTGCAATTCTATTGCTGAATTTGGGTTTATTTTTTAAAAAAAATCAATTTGCATATAAAATTACAAGGGCTTATCTTTGCAGTCCATTTAAAAATGGTAGTCATAGCTCAGTTGGTTAGAGCATCGGTTTGTGGTACCGAGGGTCGTGGGTTCGAGCCCCATTGATTACCCCTGAAAGTAAAGAAATCTGTTAATGAAAGTTAGCAGATTTTTTTTATAGATAATACTCACACATTAGTTTATTAAATTCTTCTGTTCTTTGGTTTTGCTCGTTGCAAAGTATTAAATTTTTTTCTAATATTTCTTTTGATGTGCTTAATGTAAAGCAGCCAATAATTCTGTGTAGTTTATGGGGTTGGTTATAAATTTTTATTTTTTCAATCAATGTTATGCCACAGGCTAAATTTTCAAATTGTTGAAACTCAAAAGGAGGGAATATTACCCAAAATAAGCCATTGGGATTTAAGTGTTGAATTACGGCTTTGTACAAATCTTTTTTGGAAAGCGTATCATTGTGTAAAGCTATATGTTTTTGTTTATTGCTATTGACCAAGTGTGTTGTAAAATAAGGTGGATTGCAAACAATTAGATCAAATTGAGAGTCAAAATTATAGGTTTTAATATCGCCATGATGTAAGTTTATTCTATCTTTAAATTTTGATTGTTCAATATTTAATTTTGCTTGTTTTACTACTACTGCTTGAATATCAATAGCTGAAACATTTGCTTCAGGGTATTTTTGAGCCAACATTAATGCAATTACGCCTGTGCCAGTGCCAATATCTAATATGTTTTTAGTATTTTCATTTTTTGCAAAAGCACCTAAAATACAAGCATCGGTAGTTACCTTTAGTCCTTCTTTTTGGTGCAATATGCTAAACTGTTTAAAATGAAATTCGCTATTGGGCATGGTTTAATTTTTTATCGATATAATACACAAGCAATATTCCAAAAGTATATGCTATTAAATCTACCACCATAAAACCACTGCCCAATATTAGTTTCCCAATCGTTGTTCCTTGCAGTGAAATATACCATTTTAATTGGCAAAATTGCATTAGTTCTATAAACCAACAAAATACCAAAGCAAAGCCTAACGACCATTCTTTTTTATATGAAATGAATAAAACGCTAAAGCCAAAATATACCATACAGCCATATAAAAAATCGCCAATATATTGTGGTATTGTTTCAAATTTCCTACTTAATAAGCCTAAAAAGACAACTAAAATGATAAGCAAAAGATAAATAATTCTTAAGTTTTTAATTTGCATTATTTTTTTAGTTATTATTGCAAAAATACAATTTTATATGTTTAAATATTTTACTATTTTGGGAATAATTTTATGCTTGGCTTTTACCATTTTTAATAATGAAACTGAACCACAAAAAGTAGTTATAACTTGTAAAAATGGTGGAGTGAATGGCTTTAACAATACAAATATTTTTATTGATAGCACAAATGGGATTTATAAATTTAATTTTGAAGGTAGCGGATATGAAAAAATTGAACCAATGTTATATTTAGAAAAAAATAAACAAATTAAAGATATACTGAAAATATCTAAAGCTATTATAGTTTCAAAATCTTACAATGATACTTTATTAAAATTTGAAAACTATAGAGTAAGACTAATCTCTAAAGATATTTATAACTATTCTATTAATATCAATAGAAACAAGTAATTTACATTTCTAAAGTATGTTATTTTAATGCTAAAACAATATCATCTGTATAAAGAAGATATGAACAATTTTAAAACTTATACATAGTAAATTTTACTCCACCTCTGTAATATCGGCATCGCCCCATAGCTCTTCTATGCCGTAAAAATCTCTTTTTTCTTCTTGAAAAATATGAACAACCATATCTATATAGTCCATAAGCACCCATTCGCTGGTTTCTGTACCCTCTATGTGCCAAGGCTTTTCGCCAGCATGTTTGCGTACTTCTTCCTCTATACTATGGGCTATTGCAGATACTTGCTTATCGCTATTGCCATGGCAAATAATAAAATAATCTGCCATAGATACTTTAAGTTTCCTTAAATCTAATACAGTAATTTTATGGGCTTTTTTTTCTTGCATGCCTTTTATTATGGCATCTTTCAAATCTATTTTGGCAATCTTCTTTTTTGGCATTAACCTTGTAACTTTAATTTTTAAAATATAAACTTTATAATATTGTGTTTGCAAAAGTAAAGCCAAATACTCAAATAATTGGACAAAACCTTGTTTATTTTACAAGAGTGGATAGTACCAACAAATTAGCTTCAGAGCTTTTTAAGAATAATCTTGCTGAAAACGGCACTGTTGTAGTGGCAGATTATCAAACAGCAGGCAAGGGGCAAATGGAGCGTGTATGGGAAAGTAATCCTTTTGAAAACTTAATGTTTAGCATAGGTTTAAAAAGTGTAACTAATATAGTGGCTAATCCGTTTCTGCTCAATAAGTGCATAACCATAGCACTTTGTAATTATATGCAGCAAGTATTACCCCAAGCCAATGTAAATATAAAATGGCCAAACGATATTTTTGTAAACAACAGAAAAATATGCGGTATTTTAGTAGAAAATACATTTGCGGGTCATCAATTAAGCTATTCTATTATTGGTATAGGTATAAATGTTAACCAATCTTTTGAGCATTTGCAACATATAAATGCCACATCATTATTCGAGCAAAGGGGATTTGCACACTCAAGGGTAGATGTTTTTGAAGGCATTTTGGAAGAAATAGATAGCCAAATACTATTGCTCGAAAACACAAAAGAACATGAAAATATCAATTCTATTTTCGATAACTTACTTTTAGGATACAATATTTCTACTAATTTTATATTTCAGGATACAGAAATAACAGGCACAATAAAAGGCTGCGATAATGATGGAAGATTAATAATTGCCCATCAAAATGAAATAACCAAATACCAACACGGCAGCATAAAACAAATACTTTAAAAACCATGCGCAAAGCAGCTATAGATAAAGGAAATACACGATGTAAAGTAGGCATTTTTTCGGCTAATGGTATATTAGAAAATGTAGAAATTGTAAACAATTACAATTCCGCTATTGCTTATTTGAATACCCAAAATATAGAAAAAGCAATTACAAATTCAGAAGATGACATACAAACAAAACCTACATTTAAACTAATAAATTTTAATTACAATTTTAAACTGCCTTTTATCAATAAATACCAAACGCCACACACTTTGGGTTTAGATAGAATAGCTGCTGTAGCAGCCGTAGCATTGAATTTTAAAAACCAAAACACATTGGTATTTAATGCAGGCACATGCCTAACTATTGAGTTTTTAAATGATAAAAACGAATATTTTGGGGGCAATATTTCGCCTGGCTTGCTTATGCGCCTTAAAGCTATGAATACTTTTACTCAAAAATTGCCACTTTCAACTATCGAAAATATATTGCCTACAATGGGCAATAGTACACTTTCTGCCCTTGCCAATGGCGCATTTTATGGTATGCTGCATGAAATGGAAGGCTATATAAATGCTTATAAATGCCAATACAATCAAATAAATATAGTGCTTTGCGGTGGCGATACTTTACATTTTGATAAACAACTTAAAACCAAGATATTTGCACTTCCTAATTTGGTATTGGAAGGCTTATATCAAATATTACTTTTAAATGAAAATAAATAAACTCCTTATTGCCCTATTTTTTACATTATTTACCCAATGTATAGTAGCCCAAAATAATACCCGTTCGCCATATTCTGTTAGAGGTTTTGGCGAGTTAGAACCTTTTGAAAGTGCTTTTAACAAAGCATTGGGCGGCAATAGCAATGGTATAAGAAGCAGTCGTTTTATATCGTTTGCCAATCCTGCATCGGTAAGTGCACTTGGGCAAGTAAGTGTTGATTTTGGTTTTCATTTTGAAACAGGAAAATACTTTAATGCTACAGCTACTAATACTTATTACAATGGAAATTTTTCTTACTTTACGCTTGGTTTTCCTTTGTTGCGAAAAGAAATTGCCCAAAAAGACACTTCTACAAAACTTGGATTTAATACAAAAAAAAGCATAATAAAATCATATAGAACAATATGGGCAGCTGCTATGGGTATTATGCCATATTCTAATATTGGGGCATCGTATTTTAAAAATATTGATACTACATATGGAAGCATTTCTAATGTTTACGATTTTTCAGGCGGGCTTAATCGTTTTTTTATTATGAATGGTGTAAATGTAACTAAAAATTTATCTTTGGGTTTAAACTCATCTTTAATTTTTGGAAATATAAAAAATCAAAAAGCATATTTTTTAAATGATTCAAATGTGGGGCGGGCAACAACAGATTTGAGCCTTTACCAATTTACAGGTTTTAAATTTGATTTCGGCTTTCAATGGGTAGGCAATGATACCTTTACGGTAAAAGATTCTATTAGAAAAGTATTAGACTCTGCTATTGTAAACAATAAAAAAATAGCACGATATATAAACGTTGAACGTATAAGAAAACTACCATTGCGTTTTACTTATGGCGGAAATATAAATAACAATTCAGCTTTGAACTACAACCTTACCCGCACAGCATTTAACATAAGCAATTATTTTAATAATGCCCCAATTGATACTTTGATAAACCAAAACAATGTAAAAGGTAAAACCTATTTACCTTCTGGCTTTTCGGCTGGCTTTTCTTTACATTATAACAATAAATGGATGCTTGCTTTCGATTATAAATCAGATTTTTTAGCCAATGTTAAAAAGCCATTGTTTAACGATGTATTTACCAATAGTTCGCAAATAAGCGTAGGATTAGCCTACAAACCAGATTTAGAACCTGAATTATTTAAAACCCGCCAAGTAGCCAATAAAAATAAGCGTTTTAAAGCCAATTTAGAATACCGCTTTGGCTTTAGAAGTTTCAATACTGGTTATAATTTTAAGGATAATCAAGGTATAATTTCTCCACTTAAAGGCTATGGCATTAGTTTTGGTATAGGTATTCCAAAATTAATACGCAGCTATAATCCTCAAGTGCCTTATTTAAAAAATATGATAAATATTACAGGCGAATATATACAAAGAGGAACTACTAAAAATGGTATGGTGGAGGAGAATTTATACAAAATAACCCTTGGATTTACATTAGATGATAATTGGTTTGTAAAACGCAAGTTTAATTAATTTAAAAATAATGAAATTATTGCTTTTTACTTTATGTTTTACTATACTTTTAGCATCATGCAATACCAATTATGCAAAGCAAAATGTGGCTAAAAATGAAAAAGGCGATACTTTATTATTTACCCAAGAGGGTAAAAATGTAGATATTACTTATACAGATTCTGGAAAATTAAAAGCCAAATTTTTTGCCCCTACTTTAATTGGGTTTAAACAAGAAAACAATGAAATAGTAAAAATGCCAAATGGTATTAGTGGAGTGTTTTTTAATGCCGAAGGGCAAAAGGAAAGCACATTGACAGCGGAAAAAGGCATTTCGTACCAAACAAAAAAAATTACAGAAGTTACCCAAAATGTGGTTGTAACAAATACCAAAGGCGAACGCTTAAATACAGAAAAACTAACTTGGGACCAAAACACCCAAAAAATATACACTGATAAGTTTGTAAAAATAACAACGGCAAAAGAAATACTAACAGGAGAGGGCATGACAGCCGACCAAGATTTTAACCGTTGGACAATTTTAAAACCAAGAGGTGTTATTAGTATTCAAAAAGACAGTACAAAAAATTAGAATGGAAAAAAAGAAACTGATAGGCTCGCAAATTAGCATTGTATTATGGCTATTAATTATGGCAATAAGCGCTATTGAAACATATAAACAATACCTTAAAGGAGGTTTCTCCAATCCTTGGGTATATGCTTTTTTTTTTATTTTTTTAATTAGTGCTGTTATGTATTTCTATAAAAAAAAGCAGCGATTTATGGGTAAGTAAAAATACTATTTACTTCTTAATTCTTGCATAACAACCTGTTTAAATTTTTCTTCTTCATTGAACAAAAAATGAGGCATAATAGGCACTACAAATACTTTATCGAGTGGTAATAAATTTTTAAGTTCAGGCATTGAAAGTTTTACAGCATCTTTTTCTGTGGTTAAAATAATATCATTTTCTTTTAAATTATCTGTTAATGTTTTTATGTCATTTAAAGTATAATCATAATGGTCGGCAAAAGATGCAGGTATTACATTTTGGTGTAAAGTTTTACAAAAAGCTATAAAATTATTATTGTTGGCTAATCCACTTAAAGCTATTGCAGAAGAAATATTTTGTAAAGTAAATTCTTTAGTTCCTTTTAGGCAATATGGTTTACCGTATTTAATGCTTGTAAAAAATACATGTTGGTAGTCAAAAGGATTAATTTCTTGAATAATTTTTATTTTTTGGTCTAAACTTAAATTTTCAGGACATTTGGTAACCATAATTATTTGCGCTCTTTTTTCGCCTGTTTTCCATTCTCTAAGTCTGCCTTGTGGCAGCATTTTATCTTCTGTATATAGCGAATCGAACATAGATAAAACAATATTTAACTTGCAAGTAATGGCTCTATGTTGAAAAGCATCGTCTAATAAAACAAAATCAATTTTAGGATTTAATTTTTCAATAAATTGTATGCCTTTAACCCTTTTTTCGGCTACAATAACTTCTGCTTTGGGCAAGGTATT
This sequence comes from uncultured Chitinophaga sp., assembly GCA_964505065.1. Taxonomy (GTDB): domain Bacteria; phylum Bacteroidota; class Bacteroidia; order NS11-12g; family UBA955; genus JABMMZ01. Next base: position 3,292 of record CAZDGF010000079.1, on the reverse strand, counting down.
ATAGTACCAAAAAGCTTCATCGCCTATGCTTGCAGGCGTACTTAATTTATCTGCTTGTATTAAGCCTTTTGTTTTTCTACCATAGCCACGCATTAAAACAGCTACATTAAAATTTTTGCTCAACCAATAGTAAAGCCAAGCTGTATGCGGTGTTTTGCCTGTTCCGCCAACTTGTAAATTGCCAATACAAATTGTTGGTATAAATGATTGGTAAGTTTTAAGAATACCTTTATCATACAATTTATTTCTAAATGCAGTAATAATGCCATAAAGCCAAGCAAAGGGCATAAGTAAATTTTTCATTTTAAAAATTTAAATTAAATTTCAAAACTTGTAGAATTAATAATGTTGAATAATGGCAAAATATAAAGGCATACCTACAGTAATATTAAACGGAAAAGTTAAGCCTAATGCCATTGGAATATACAATCCAGGGTCAGCTTTGGGTGCAGCCAAGCGCATAGCTGCTGGTACTGCAATGTATGAAGCACTTGCCGCCAATATTGCAAAAATAAATCTGTTGCCTATATCATTTGTAACCCACCCACTTGCAAACGCTACAATACAGCCATTTATAGCAGGAATTATTATTGCAAATACAGATAAAAACAAACCATATTGCTTAAATGCAGCAAATCTTTTGGCAGTTACCATACCCATTTCTAAAAGAAAAATAGCTAAAAATCCCTTAAAAATATCGGTGGTAAAAGGTTTTATACCTTCTGCTTGTTTGGTATCTGCAATTACACCAATAATTAAACTACCCAATATTAACAGAACACTACCGTTAATAAATGAGTGTTTAACAATTCCTTTAACATTGCCATGGTTGTTAGATTCTTTGTCAAATTTCATCATTAATATTACGCCTACAATAATGGCTGGCGATTCCATAAGTGCCATAACAGCTACCATGTGTCCTCCAAAATTTATTTGCTGCATATCTAAAAATGCTACTGCCGAAACGAATGTTACAGCACTAACAGAGCCATAAGTAGCAGCAACGGCTCCGGCATTGCTAATACTCATTTTTCTTTTTAAGATAAAGAAAGTATAAAGTGGAATTAAAGAAGCTACAACCAATCCGAAAATAATTGAGTATAAAATTTCTGTTGTAAAAGGGCTATGTGCAAGCTCTTGCCCACCTTTAAAACCAATGGCAAACAATAGATACAAAGAAATAAATTTACTTGAAGAAGCAGGTATTTCTAAATCACTTTTTATAACTGTAGCCAGTATGCCTAATATAAAAAATAGGAGCGTTGGGTTGGTTAGGTTTGATACTAATATTTGATAATCCATAATTTATAATATTTATCCAACTGCATCAATAACATCATATTTGGTAATAATATGGGTATTGCCTCCCATATCTGTTATAAGCACCGCTTGGTTTTGCTTGTTTATTAATTTACTTACATCTTCAATACTTGTATCTACTTTTACCATGGGGAAACTTGGCATCATTACTGCCTGTATAGCCATGTTTTTTACTTCTGGATTTTCAATTAGTTTTTCAAATAAATCCGAATCGTTGAGCGAGCCTACAAATTCATTTTTATTATTGATAACAGGCAGTTGCGAGATATCGTATTTTTTCATTAAAGCATAGGCATTGCTTACTAAATCATTAGCTTTTACAGTTACCAATTTTTGATTTTTGTGTTTAGCTATTAAATCTATAGCTGCTACGGCTTTTTTAGTTTCTATAAATCCTCTGTCACGCATCCAATCTTCGTTAAACATTTTACCCAAATAGCGTGTTCCATGGTCGTGAAAAATTACCACTACCACATCATCTTTGGTAAACATGTGTTTCATTTGCAACAAACCTGCTATGGCACTACCAGCGCTATTGCCTGCAAAAATTCCTTCCATACGTGGAATTAAACGGGTATAAATAGCCGCTTCTTTATCGGTTACTTTTTCAAAATGGTCTATTAAGCTAAAGTCTACATTGGCGGGCAAAAAATCTTCGCCTATACCTTCGGTTATGTATGGGTAAATTTCGTTTTTATCAAACTCGCCTGTTTCTTTATACTTTTTAAATACAGAGCCATAGGTATCTATGCCCAATATTTTGATATTTGGATTTTTTTCTTTTAAATATTTGGCTGTGCCGCAAATAGTACCACCTGTGCCTACACCTACAACAAGGTGCGTAATTTTACCCGCTGTTTGTTCCCATATTTCGGGTCCTGTGGTTTCATAATGCGCAGCCGAGTTACTTAAATTATCGTATTGATTGGGTTTCCAGCTATTGGGTATTTCATTTACCAATCTTGAAGAAACAGAATAGTAGGAGCGGGGGTCTTCTGGCTCTACATCTGTTGGGCATACAATAACCTCTGCTCCAAAGGCTTTCATAGCATCTGTTTTTTCCTTACTTTGCTTATCGGTAGTGGTAAATATGCATTTATACCCTTTTATAACGGCTGCTATTGCCAAGCCCATGCCTGTATTGCCGCTTGTGCCTTCTATAATTGTGCCACCTGATTTTAGCGCACCGTTTTTTTCGGCATCTTCTATCATTTTTAAAGCCATACGGTCTTTAATGCTATTGCCGGGGTTAAAAAACTCTACTTTGGCTAAAACAGTGCAAGGCAAATCGGCTACTATTTTATTTAGTTTTACCAAAGGTGTGTTGCCTATGGTGCTTAATATATTTGGGTGAATCATTGATTGATTGTTGAATTGTTTTATTGTTGAATTGTTCGTTCATTGAGCTTGTCGAAATGAACTTATATAGGAATAGTGTTGTAAAAAATTTGCGCTGTTTATTATAGTGCAATTTTAGGCTTAATATAAAATATTAACAAGTATTAATTTTTGCACCACAAGTAATTAGACTTTAGAAATAGCTTAACAAAAATTTCTTTTTTTATTTCAATTACATGTATATATTTGTACTTGCATATATAATTTATGTTTACCGCTTTGTTCGCGCCAGCCCAAGTACACAAGTACACAATTACACAAGTACACAAGTACACCGCTATTTTATAGCTTTAAAAAACAATTTAATTTTTTCTTTTTCAACTTACTTTGGCAAAGACAATGCCAAAAGGTTTTTTACGCAAAAAAGCAAAGAGCCTTTAAGGGCTATATTGCTGAATGCAGCGGAAAGTATCTGTCATTTCGAGTAGTTCCGCACCAAGTAAGCGGAACGTATCTGTCATTTCGAGTAGTTCCGCACGAAGTAAGCGGAACGTATCTGTCATTTCGAGTAGTTCCGCACGAAGTAAGCGGAGCGTATCTGTCATTTCGAGTAGTTCCGCACGAAGTAAGCGGA
>CAZDGF010000078.1:0-10037 GCA_964505065.1 uncultured Chitinophaga sp. | reverse complement strand
TAGGCTTGTTATTGCTAATATTACTGGAATATGATTAATTACGGATATACAGAATTTTTTTTAATGAATTTTTAAAAATAAAATTGTATCAATATTCTATTGTAAATTATTGCTTTCTTTTTAAAATGGTAACAGTAGTATCATCAGCTATTATTTGCCATCTATTTGTAGCAATAGTATCTTTCAATAATTGCCTTAATTCAAAATATGAAATAGGGTAGCAGCCTTGCTCGCTTTTACTGGCAAAAATATATTCAGAATGTTTAACAAGTGGCAATGTAAAACAATTGTTACGATAAGCTAAATGCGGCACAAAAGGCGATTGCACACTTATAGTTGCGGTATCGGGTATTAGTTCAATAGCCTTATGTATTTTGGCTACATTATAAGGTTGATTGTAATGATTGGAATTAAAAATATTCATACGCTCGTATGGGTGGTAAAATACACAATCGTTCATTAATTGGTGGGTAATGTATGCACTGCTACAGCAAAGTAAAACAGCAAAATGCTTCATAAATTTATCATTGATATGGCTGCCAATAATTGTAAATGCGCCAATGGTTATAATACTTGCAAACTCTATGCTGTAATGACAATCTATGCCCCAAATAGTAGGATTATCGTTAAACATTTTGACACATAAAGGCGAAACAAGCATGACCAAGTATGCAGGGCGAAAAAATAATAACACACCACCCGACAATAAAGTAAAAGTATAAAATTCTGTTTTTATACCATTCAAATTTGTATCGTTTGTATAGTTTCTAAATAAGTTTAAAAAAGTATCTATTGGATGTTTGATTATTTGAGAAATAGCATTGTTAATATCAGTGCCTAAAATATGGTATTTAAAATGGTCGTATTTGCCGCTGGCGGCAAGTGTAGGCATAATTATTTTTACTAAAACCAAAAAATAAGAAACTGATACTAAAGCCATAACTGACAATAGAATGAATGCTTTTTTTTCTTTTCTATGTTGAAACATTAGACCTAAATTTATACAAAAACACCAGAGCGAAATGGTTTCTTTAGCCATTATCATAAAAAGCATTAAAAGTATATAGTTATAATACTTTTTTTGTTCGAAAAAATAAAACAGCCAAGGAGCAAGCATAGCCGCTACTACATTGCTATGGTAATCGAAAGAAAGGGCAGAATAAATGCCAAAAAACAAACAAAAATGCACCATACCTAAAGCAGCAAAATTTTCTTTATCAAATTTTAGCAACAAATATTTATAAACACCCCAAGCACCAATAATAACAGCAGTTATTTGCACTACAAGCAAAGTATAATTACCGAAAATATAGGATAGGGGAGAGAATAGGATTAAATATAAATCAAAATGGTCGGACAATAAATTTTCAGGATAGTATTTAAACACTGTGGCATCGTTCCATTGCAGATGGCTGTAATCATATAGGGCATTGGTAAAAACACCTAAATCTAAAGCATAAGTTCTAAAATTATAATGGTTTACAAATACAATAAGGCTATAAATAACAATAAATACTGCTGAAACAATATAAGGATATGGCGAATAGTGTTTTTTCATTTAAAGTAAAGCCTCTATTTTTTTTGCATAATCGTACTGCAAATCTTCGTGTAATTTGGCTAATGCAATATTAATTTTTTTAAGCTGTTGATTATAAATATTTTCTAATGCTGTAATATGGTAGCGTATAATTTTAGGTTTTAGCAATTCACAAAAATGAATTAATATTTCTATTTGGGTGGCTGGCAGCCCAGAGTATTTTATTTGTTTATTGACATAGCGCAGTATTTTGCGTATTTGCTTGGTGTATTTATAGCTAGTACTAACAACTATTTCTTTAAAATAATCTGTTGTTTGCTCGTTTACAGTTTCTATATAAGTTGTTTCATTGTTACTTTCAAATAATAAATAAGCTAATAGTTCTTTGTTTTCTTTTTTATATTTTGCTATACGCAAACATAAAGTTGTTAGCTCATGGGGTTCTAATGTTAATAGATTTTTCTTAATATCGCTTATAGAGTGCTGCTGCATATAATTTACAATGGCGAATATAAGATTTAAAATATAATTACAAAAACCATTTTAAACGATTATCATATTTAAGTTATAATTTATAAGTTATAAAACATAACTTATATTTTGTAAGTTATAAAATGTGTTATATATTTGTAGCATGAAAGTAGAGAATCCTTTTTTAATTAGAGGCTATGTTACGCCTGAATACTTTTGCAATAGAGAAAAAGAAACACAATTGATGGCTAATGCTGCTTTTAATGGTAGAGATATTACTTTATTTTCTTTAAGAAGACTAGGCAAAACAGGCTTAATAGAAAATGTTGCTTACACTTTAAAAAAGAAACACGGCTATGCTTATATTTATTCGGATATTTATAATACAGAAAATATAGAGCAATTGGTAAGCACACTTACAGCACAAGTAGTACAACAACTCTTTACTCAAAAAAACACCTTCAATAAAATAGCTACTTTTTTTAAACATTTAGCGCCTTCTATTTCTTTTGATGCCCTAACAGGTGTGCCAGAAGTTCAATTCAAATTTACAAAAAACCAAGATGCTTTTCATACGCTCGATGAGCTTTTTAATGTTGTCAATCAATTTAAACAGCCTGTGTATTGGGCTTGGGATGAGTTTCAGCAAATGAATTTATACGAAAACCCTTCGGCAGTTCTTAAACATCTACGTTCGCTTATTCAAAAATCTAATAATATTCGCTTTGTTTTTTCAGGCAGCCATACAAATATGTTGTTATCCATTTTTAACCATGCCAAACAGTCTTTTTATAAAAGTACGCAATTATTAGAACTCAAAGAAATTGATGAAATTGCCTACAAAAAATTTATTGAAAAGCATTTTAAAAAAGGCAAAAAAACTATTAATGCAGATGCCATTACATTTATTTTAAACCAAACAATGGTGCATACTTGGTACACACAAATGGTGTGCAATAGACTTTATGAGCATTATACAAATATTGGACTAAATGAAGTAAAACAAGTACTTAAAAATATTTTAGAGGAAATGGAAATTTCTTTTTACCGTTTCAGACAAATATTGCCTAAAGGACAATGGGAGCTTTTAAAAGCCATAGGTAAAGAAGAAAAAGTATTTCAGCCTACGGCTAATAGTTTTTTAAAAATGCACCAATTAAGTGGCTCGGCAAGTGTGCTTTTAGCTTTAAAAAAATTATTGAACGATGAGTTTATCGTAGAGCAATACGAAAACGACAAGCGTTATTACCGATTAAGCGATGTTTTTCTTATTCGGTGGATGCAATGGCGATATGCACATTATTAATACCTTTCCCTAAATCCCTTTTTTTGCCTCATCCGTCCTTCGGACACCTTCTCTAAAACTCCTCCCGCTTTTGCGGGAGGAGAAGGAAAATTGCAGATTATCTTTTAACTTTTTCTATTGATAACACCTGCCATTGGTTGAGCCGTTGGCATTATTGTCATTTCATTGATATTTACATGCTGCGGACGGTTAAGCATAAACCAAACTGCCTCTGCTACATCATCGGCTACCAAATTTTCAAAACCTTCATACACAATTTTTGCTCTTTCTTTATCGCCTTCAAATCTTACAATGGAAAACTCCGTTTCTACAGCACCAGGGTGTATTGCTGAAACTTTTATAGGATAAGCGCTTAAATCTAAACGCATACTACGGTTTAGGGCATCTACAGCATGTTTTGTAGCACAATACACATTGCCATTGGCATATACTTCTTTACCTGCTATACTACCTACATTTACAATATGCCCAGTATTATTTGCAAGCATCAGCGGTATAATATTTCGGGTTACAAATAATAAACCTTTAATATTGGTATCTATCATGGTTTCCCAATGGTCAATATTGCCTTTATCTATAGTGCTTAAGCCCATAGCCAAACCTGCATTGTTTATCAGTACATTTATTTTTTGCCACTCTGCAGGTAAGTTTTGAATGGTATTTTCTACCTCTTTTCTGTTGCGCACATCTAGTTTTATGGCTAAACATTGAATGCCAAAAGAAGTTTCTAAACTTGTTTTTAATTCATCTAATAAATTTTGCCTACGACCTGTTAAAATTAAATTATAATTATTTTTTGCTAATAAAGTAGCACAAGCCTTACCAATACCCGAACTTGCCCCTGTTATAAATGCTTTATTGTTTGCCATACGTTAATAGTTGCAAACCTACATTTTATTTTTTGGATTGGGAATAATTACAAAAAATCTAAAAAAATACAAATTAATTTGGGGGCTATACCCTAAAAAATTGTATTAGTAAATATTCGTTTAATATTCTTTTTGTTTTGAATCCCCAATTGTACATAATAGGCAGCAGTAGTGCCACCCCCACACGCGATAGAAATCCTACTTCGCAGATACTTAAAATAGGTTCTGAAAAAATAATGATAGATTGTGGCGAGGGTACACAAATGCGCTTGATACAATTTGGGATTAGACATACAGGTATCGATTATATTTGTATAAGCCACCTTCATGGCGACCATTATTTTGGCTTGATTGGTTTAATTTCTACCATGAGCCTTATGGGTAGAAAGCAAATGCTGCACATTATTGGTCCTGCGCCACTCAAAAATATTATTGATTTACAAATATTACATGGCGGTATGCATATCAATTTTGATATTAAATTTCACCCTACAAATCCCAATGTGTCAGAGTTTATTTTAAAAACACAATCGTTTGAATTAAGCTCTTTTCCATTGCAGCACCGTATTCATTGCACAGGTTTTTTAATTAAAGAAGGCAAAAAAGAACGCCACCTAATTATGGAAGCTATTAAGCAGCACAATGTGCCAATTGCTTATTACCGCAGTATAAAATTAGGTAAAAATTATGTGGCTGAAAATGGTACAGAAATAGACAATACAATACTTACCACCAATCCTGCACCAGTAAAAAGCTATGCTTATTGCAGCGATACTATTTTCGACCCAACAATAGTACCATATATAAAAGATGTAACCTTGCTTTACCACGAAACTACATACTTGCATAATTTAGCTCAAAAAGCTGCTGAACGCTACCATAGCACAGCCAAAGAAGCTGGTATAATAGCCAAAATGGCAAATGCAGGCAAATTGTTAATTGGGCATTTTTCTTCTCGCTACGATAATTTACAACCCTTATTAGATGAGGCAAGAATGGAATTTACATCAACTGAATTGGCGGCTGAAGGTTCAGTTTTTGATTTGTAAATTTGATAAAATATTATATATTTGAAAAATGAATACAGTTGGTAAAAAAGTTAGATATTTTAGACAGATTAAAGGTCTTTCTCAAGAGAATTTAGCAAATTATATTGATAAATCTCAAAATTGGGTAAGTGAATTAGAAAATGGAGAAAAAGAAATTTCTAAAGAATTAAAAACAGCTATTTCTAATTTTTTAGAAATTGATGAGAGTTTTTTAAATTCTGATAATAATATTACATTTCAATTAAGCCAAGTAAATTTTATAAAAAGTAAAAATTGTACATTAAGTTTTTCTATATGCAATACAGATGAGGGTATTGTTACCGAAAATAATATAGATTTTAATTGCCAACTTACATTAGCGGGCTATACCCAGCTATTGCAAAATATAGAACCTTTTTGCCAAAAAGAAACCAAAGGCTACAAATATTTGTACGATATAGATTCCTCAATAGATTTGTTGTTTTCGCCAAGCGGTGGAAGCCTAAATTTTATTGAATAATAGCAATTAACCCAAATTCAGCAATAGAATTGCTGAATCGAATAACAAATTGCAAATCATGTTTTTACAAAACATAATTGCAATTTTTAAATCGGGGTTAATCCCAACTAAATCAAATAGTTCAATTTTTCAAATTTCCTATTGATTAATTTGGGATTAAAAAAGCCTTTACTTTTTTTAGTAAAGGCTTTTTGGGAAGTGTTTTCTTCGTTAAATTTTTTATCTATAACAATGAACAAAAGCTTTCCATTGTTTTTCTGTTAATATTTCTTTTATAGCTCTCATAAATTTATGGTAGCAAGCATTAAAATTTTTGGCATGTGTTTGTTTAATTTCTTTTAATGAATTTTCATATTTAGTTCTCAATTCTTTCATTTTAGCTTCAAATTGGGCTTTTGTAATTTTACCATTTTTAAGTTGAGCTAAATATTCTTTTCTTAAATTTTCTGTACGTTCATGCAATGCTTTGTATGCTTCACGGTGTTTTAAAACATCGTGTATTTTACAATTTTCATAAGCTTTTAAAGCATGTCTGAGTTTCGATACTTGAGAATCTAGATGGTCTAATTTTTTAAGGCAGGCAAAAAACTTTTTATCTACACCACGTTTAAAACCAGCATCATCCATATCGGTTTCTACAAAGGTGTATTCCTCAATCAGTCCCTCATTTGGTGTTGAAAATTGTTCTGTTTCGCTACCTCCGGTAATTTCTACATCATTGTATGCTACATCTGCATCATCAATAAGCACTTGGGCTTCAATAGTTGGCTCAGTTGCGGCAGGAGTTACAATGTTTTCAGATTTTTTACAACCAATAATGGTTAAAGTTAAAATAGCACATAAGGCTAAAGCGCTGTTCATTAATTTCTTGTTCATAATATATTTATTTAATTTGTTTGTACTAATTTAGTCTTATGTTTTTAAAATGGTTGCATCAAATTTTTTTTTTAAATTTTTACAGATTAAAGTTTAAATTCAGCTTCAAATATATAACTTTTTGCCAAATGCCAATAAAAATTTTGCCAACTTGTATTATTGAAAACTGCAAACTAATAAATTGCCAACTTTATTATATAAGAGTAAAAGCGTAAATTTGCATCCTTAAAAATTTTATAACAATGAAGAATATTTCTGTAATAGGTTGTGGTACAATGGGCAATGGTATAGCACATGTGTTTGCTATGTATGGGTATGCGGTAAATTTAATAGATATTAATGAAAATGCTTTGCAAAAAGCTATAGCTAAAATTGGCAGCAATTTGGATAGACAAGTAGCCAAACAACAAATTACAGAGGAACAAAAAGCAACTACACTTGCCAATATTACCACTACTACCGATTTGAAAAACGGTGTAGCCCATGCAGATTTGGTAATAGAAGCAGCTACAGAAAATGTAAACATTAAACTACAATTATTTAAAGATATAGATGCAGCAGCTCCTGCTCATTGCATATTATCTTCCAATACTTCATCTATAAGTATTACCAAAATAGCAGCTACAACCGCTCGCCCAGATAAGGTAATAGGTATGCACTTTATGAATCCTGTGCCTGTAATGAAATTGGTAGAAGTAATTAATGGCTACAAAACCAGCCAAGAGGTAACAGATATTATTATGAATTTGAGTAAAAATATTGGTAAAACACCTACTTTGGTTAATGATTATCCAGGCTTTGTTGCCAATAGAATATTAATGCCTATGATAAATGAGGCAATAATTACCTTAAACGAAGGTGTGGCAGGGGTTGAAGAAATAGATACTGTAATGAAATTAGGTATGGCACACCCAATGGGACCATTGCAATTAGCAGATTTTATTGGTTTAGATGTTTGCCTTGCTATATTAAATGTATTGTACGATGGCTTAGGCAATACCAAATATGCGCCAAGTCCTTTGTTAATTAATATGGTAACAGCAGGAGATTTTGGCATAAAATCTGGCAGAGGTTTTTACGATTATTCAGCAGGTATAAAAGAGCTTGTAGTAGCACCTAATTTTAAATAACATTTTTTTTATAAATAAATTTCCTTCATGCAAAAACCTTTAATTTTAATCTCAAACGATGATGGTATAACAGCCCCTGGCTTGCGTGTGCTTGTAGAACAAATGCAGCAAATAGGAGAGGTAATAGTTGTAGCACCCGATAAACCTCAAAGTGCTATGGGGCATGCTATTACTGTAACATTGCCTTTGCGTTTAAAAGAATCGTTTATTTTTGAAGGCGTAAAAGCCTACGAATGTAGCGGCACACCTGCCGATTGCGTAAAATTGGCTTTAGACAAAGTATGCACAAGGCGACCCAATATTATGGTATCGGGTATAAACCACGGACCAAATTACAGCATTAATGTAATATACAGTGGCACAATGAGTGCTGCGGTAGAGGCTGGTATTGATGGTGTGCAAGCCATTGGTTTTTCTTTGAACGATTATAGTAGCAATGCCAATTTTGAATATTGCCGCCCATTTATTACCAAAATAGTAAATAAAATATTAGAAAACCCATTGCCTTATGGCACGCTGTTAAATGTAAATTTTCCTAATTCGAAAGAAATAAAAGGCTTAAAAGTATGCAAACAAGCAAGTGCAAGGTATGCAGAAAATTTTGAAGAAAAACTTGACCCACAAGGTAGAAAATATTATTGGATGACAGGCATATTGATAAACCAAGAGCCTGATGACAACGATACCGACCTTTGGGCAGTAGAAAATAATTTTGCAAGCGTAGTGCCCACCAAGTTCGATTTAACATCAAACAGTGTTATCCAACATTTAAAACAATTGCTATAAATTTTGTCACCAAGAAAAGAAATAATGCTCGGAGTAGGATTAGGCTTGCTTATTGCAGCTATTTTTATGTTAATAATTTCTTTATCCATGGCGCCTTCGGGCATGCCTTTAAAAGAATTTTTTGGTATATTTTTTAAAGGCAATGTATATGTGCCTGTTATGTCTTTTGCATTGTTTCCAAATGTAGCTTTGTTTTTTATTTTGTTAAAATTTAACAAAGATAATATTAGTAAAGGCTTAATGATAGCAACCATGTTAATAGGTGGGCTTATTTTAATGCTTAAAATATTAATTTAAAATCACATAAAATGGTTATTAAATACCTACAATTACTTTTTTCTAACAAAAATTAGCAATAATTATTTAATTTGTAATGATAGTAAATTTGAATAAAAACGATATTTTAAATCATTGTAAATCCTTGCTGGCTCAAAGGATAGAAAATGCTGAAAAAGCGATGAATAATGCACAAGAATCTACAATAAGTGAGGATAAAAGTAGTGCTGGCGATAAGTTTGAAACCAGCCGAGCCATGGGGCACATGAATAAAGAAATGTATGCTAAACAATTGGTTTTACTGAAACAAGAATTAGCTATTATCAACCAAATAAAACTTCAAAATCAATACAATAAAGTGGTATTAGGGGCATTGGTAATTACCAATCAAAATACTATTTTTATAGCTACTGGATTGGGAAAAATAGTGGTAGATAAGCAGGAAATTATGGCTATTTCGCCCCATTCGCCTTTAGGTAAATTATTGGCTTTAAAAATTATAGGCAATACATACACATTGAATAATCAACAATTTGAAATATTGGCAATTCAATAGTGTAGGTTTTAAACCAATCTATGTAAAATGCCATCGTGTAAATCGTAAACCCAACCATGAAGCATAATGCCACTTTCAATAACTGTATCAAGCTTTTTTAATTTTTCAACACCAGCTAAAACATTTAATTCAACTAGTTTTTTTTCCTTACTTTCTTGGTCGGTACATACATCAATAATAGATTTATTTTCATTTAATGTGTTTTTAATTTTACCCAACCACTCATCCATTAAGCCAAAGCTTTGAGAGGTGAAAGCAGCTTTAATACCACCACAACCATAATGACCACATACAATAATATGTCTTACTTTCAAATATACTACAGCATAATGTACCACACTCATCAGGTTTAAATCGTTAATATCTACAACATTGGCTATGTTTCTATGAACAAACATTTCTCCAGGTTGGGTATTTGTAATTTCGTTGGCAGGCACTCTACTATCCGAGCAGCCTATCCATAAAAAATAAGGCTCTTGAATGGCTACCAATTTAGAAAAAAAAGATTTATCTAATTGGATTTTACTTTCAGCCCAAACTTTATTGTCTTCTAATATTTTATTAATTTTATGCATTGTTTTAAGTTTTTTTTAGTAATAATTTAGATTAATTCGGTATTTATATTTAATTTCTGTATATCCGTAATTAATCATATTCCAGTAATATTAGCAATAACAAGCCT
>CAZDGF010000077.1:0-10131 GCA_964505065.1 uncultured Chitinophaga sp. | reverse complement strand
CTTTGAGTTACTTTACTTCCTTCTTCTTTTTTTATTTATTTAGGACGCTATTGTTTTAACATAATTAAAAATCCAGCTTTGCGTCTTTGGGTGATATTTTTTTTATTCATTTTAAGGTATAGTATTACCTCAATATACCATAACTATAAGTTTTTAAAACTTTAGCTTCTAATACTTCATTTTCTTTTAGTGTAAGTAAATTTTTATCCAAGATGATAAAATCAGCATCTTTGCCTATTTCCAAACTCCCTTTTCTGTGTTCTAATCTACAGGCTTTGGCTGCCCATAGTGTCATACCCTTAAGTGCCTGCATTGGGCTTATCATTTCTTGCGTTTGAAAAGCAGCTTGGCTTGGCGAATTGGCATTTTTTCTATATACGGCACTGTAAAAAGTATATAAAGGATTAAGGTATTCCACAGGAAAATCTGTACCCAAAGGCATATAACCATTGGTGTTTAAAAGTGTTTTATAAGCATAAGCACCTTTCATTCTGTGGTTGCACAGGCGGTGTTCTGCCCAAGGGGCATCGCTTGTGGCATGGGTGGGCTGCACGGAGGGAATAATGCTAAATTTGGTAAATAAATCAAAATCGGCTGTATCTATCACTTGCGCATGTTCTATACGCCAACGCTCATCGTTTTTGCCTTTTAGGTATTTGCCATAAGTTTCCAATAGCAAGCGGTTGGCACTATCGCCTATGCAATGGGTATTTACTTGGTATTTGGTGGTGTTTTTTATTTGCCCACACCAATTATTGAAATATTCAATAGAGTTTAACAACATACCTGTATGCTTATCTCTATCGCAATAGGCTTGTTTTAATTTTGCACCACGGCTGCCCAATGCCCCATCAGCATATAGTTTAAAGCTGCTTATTTTACTGTGCTGGTTTTCTAAAATACCATTTTCTTGCGCATATTTTAAGCCATCGTATGTGGGGTTTAGCATCATGTATAGGTATATATTTAATTCATTTTTATTACCCAAAGAATCGAGCATTAAACAAGTGCTTAAATCAAGCCCTGCATCGGCAAGAGTGGTTAAGCCAAGGGCAAAACATTCTTTTTCTGTTTCTTTAAGGGCTTTAAGCAGTTCATCTTTTTGCGGTGGTGTAATTATTTTTTCTATGGCATCTACAGCATTATCCACCAATATGCCCGTAAGTTTACCATTCTTTTTTTCTATTTCGCCCCCTGGTATTTCTGTTTCTAAATCTATACCAGCAAGGCTTAGTGCTTTTTGATTGCAAATAGCCGCATGTCCATCTATACGCTTTAATATTACTGGTCTATCTGGAAAAAGTTTATTGAGTTTTTCATTGTTTGGATATTTTTTTTCTGCCCAATCATTTTGGTCCCAGCCTCTGCCTTTTAGCCAAGCAGAGCTTGTAGTATGCGAAAAAGAATCTACTATTTTCAATACATCGTTCCAATTTTTAGTGCCTATTAAATTTACTTGCAATTTGGTTGTAGCATAGCCATAAAAATGGCAATGGGCATCTATCAATCCAGGTAAAATATATTGTTGCATTACATTTATTTTGTTTGAATCGTTTGCCACAGCGTATTGTTGCAATAAAGTACTGTCGCCAATGGCTATAATTTTACCCTCTTTTATAACCATTACACTTGCCTTTGGCATACTATCGTTCATCGTAATAATTTGGGCATTGTAAAATATTTTATCGGCTTGGGTATGGCTTTTTTTGCATGAATACAATGCAATCAAGCATAAAAAAAAAGTTATAGTTTTTGTTTTTTTCAAATGATAAGGAATAAGCATATTATTTTTCAAAATTTAAGCAACAAAAGTAATACGATAAACAGAATATATTACAAATTACTATATTTGCCCTGCCATGAGCAACCAAGATATAAAAAGCATACATATAAAAAAGTATAGGACTATAAAAGACCTAAAAGTAAATTTATACAATGGCTTAAATATTATTATTGGCAAAAATGGGGCTGGGAAATCTAATTTTCTATCGGTAGCTCAAAAAGCTATTAATGCATTATCTGATAGTAATTTTAATGAAAATTTTGCAAGTATTGAATTGGAAATAATTTCTAATAAAAAAAAATATCATATTGAAATTGATTTTTCAAAAAAACTCAAACAACCTCCTTCATCATATCAATCAAGTGAATTTGTATTAAAGATTAATTCAAATTTTATTTACAATAGCCAAAAAGACTTTAAAAATAAAAATTTAGTGTTTGAAAATAGAAAGATTGAAATATATGATGAACCATCTCCAATGATACATTCTTTAATAGGGTTAAGTTTTTTATATTATGCTCAATTAATTAACTATAACATTCCTCAGAATATTAACTTTTTGGATACTAATGAAACTCTTACTCTTGATAAATATGATTTTGAGTATGATTTTAAAATATTTGTATCTAACATTGTTCTGAATTTTGATATTAATTTTGATAGAAAATTGATAGCTTCTAAAAAAGTTACAGTAAATAACATCTTAAAGAATATAGAAATCCCCTTAAATATCAAACAAAATCTTCAAAAATACACCCCAATAGAAGATGTACAATTTAATAAAAATATCAATATATATTATAAAGGCGATGAATGTATTGTAGATAATTTAAAATTAGAATTTAAATTAAATGGCGATTGGTTGCCTTGGTCGCAATTATCTGATGGCACCAAGCGTTTGTTTTATATGGTATCTGAAATTTCATACCATAAAGGAATTATTCTATTAGAAGAACCCGAATTGGGCGTTCATCCGCATCAATTAAAATTGATAATGCAATTTTTGAGAGAGCAAGCAGAGGAAAAGCAAATAGTAATAAGTACACACTCCCCTCAGGTTTTAGATGTACTGAACCCCGATGAATTGGATAGAATATTTATAGCCAAATACACCCCAGAAAAAGGCACTAAATTTGAAAAATTAACTGCTGCCAAAAAGAAAGTAGCTAAAGAGTTTATGACAAAGGTTGGCTTTTTAAGTGATTATTGGTTAATATCTGATTTGGAGGATTAAGGCGATATGATAAAGATAGGATTGGTGGGCGAAGACCCCAATGATACAGAGGCTTTTAAGAATTTATTTAAACGTAAATACACTAATAAATTTGCTTATAAATCGCTGCTAAACGGTATTAATGGTTTTCAATTAGATAATCCAAAATGTAAAAGAAGTTTTGAAGCAATAGTTAGTCATACAGATTGCAAATATTTTGTTTTTATCAGAGATTTAGACGGTTTTCGTTCTGAAAAACGTAAAGTAACTAAAGTTAAAAAATGGTACGATGAATTAAACACCATTTGTAAAGGAAAAGGAATTTTATTGATGAATATATGGGAGCTTGAAGCTTTAGTTTTAGCGGATATTGAAGCTTTTAATTTACAGTATAAAATAAATCCTAAAGAGAAAATTATAAATGATGTTGAGTTTATTAAAGAACCTAAAGAAAGATTGAAAAAAATAAGCCAAAAAGGAAATAAACGATATACTGAAAATCATATTTCTGACATCTTCAACCATTTAGATTTTAATAAGTTAATAAGCAAATGCGCTTATTTTAAAAACTTTGTTGCGGAGTTTGATAAAAAAATGATTTAAATAGCACCATGCTTTTCCCAATATTTTTTTCCATAGCTGCAAAATATCTCTTCGCCTGTTTTTATTTTTTTTAAGGCTATTAAACATACATTGCCTTCTTCGTCTAAAGTTATTTTGGCATTGTTTTTCAATATATTATTGCCATATCCTTCAGCATCATTGGCATATTTTGCAAAACATTCGGTATGTTTTGAGTCCATAATTGAGCCATTTAATAAACAAATAAAATATTGGTCGTGTTTATTTTCAATTCTTATTTTTGTTTCATTAACACTTAATATTTCTCCTTTAAAATAACAAATAATTTCATCTTTAAATATTGATATTGCAGTGTATAAACCATTGCCAGCATTTGGCAGTTGAGAAACATTGGTATATAAATACTCTTCTTCTATAGCCTCAATTGCATTGTCTAATACTTGGTAAATTTGTTTTTGAATATTCAACTTGTGCAAATGTAATACTTCAATGTTTTATATTTATTGTCATTATTATGTCATTTTTAATTATATATAAAAACACGAGGCATACTTGTTTAATAAAAAAAACATCTATGTTTGTATAATTATTATTGATAAAGTAATCAGTTCTTTCTCTCTTTTTCTTTTTGGCATCTAATTTTTAAAAAAACTAAAAAACTAAAATATGAAACAAATCTACAAAAAATTAAACATTAAATTGGTTTTCCTTTTATGTATTACGAGCTTTGTGGCCTTTTCTACAAATGCTTGCACATTTACAGGTTTAGCCAATGTTTGCGAAAATCAAACAACTACCTATTCAGTTTCGCCCACAGGGGTTACATACATTTGGAACGCTACAGGTGGAGGCACTGTAATAGGCTCTGGCAGTAGTGTTAGTGTAGCATGGACAAATGCAGGCACAGGTACTGTAACAGTGGCTGTAAAAGATGCACTTAATAATATTATTTGCACTGGCTCATACAATGTGGTTATTCATGCCTTGCCTACACCTAAAATTACACCCAATTTTATTGCAGGATGTGGCGGTAGAGGAGGAACTCAAAATCCTAAAGATGGTGTAACCTGCCTTGTAGCCTGCGATTCTACAACCATTAAATATAGCACCCCTTTTAATGCAGGTAGCACTTATTTATGGACTGTAAATGGTGCAGCTATATGGAGCAGTAGCAGCAATATAGCAACTGTATATTGGACAGGTGTAGGCACAGGCTCAATAAAAGTAAAAGAAACCAATATATGGGGTTGCGAAAAAGAGGTAGAAATATGTGTGGAAGTGGTAGGTAAACCAACGGCTGCATTTACCACCCTGCCCCCTGCAACTGGCTTGGTTATTAATGTTTGTAAAAATCAAATGGTACAATTTATCAATCAATCTACCGCAGGGGTGGGTAGCCCAATAGCCAGTTTTAGTTGGTATTTTGGCGATGGCGGTTCAGCTTTTTTACCAGGACCGAACGGTGGAAACACAAGCCATGCTTATACCACAGCAGGTACTTATACTGTTATGTTGGTAGTAGAAAATGAATGTCATTGTAAAGATACTGCTTATGCTACTGTTATAGTTGCCAATTCCGTAGGACCAGAAATATATTGTATTAGCACTGTTTGCCCAGGCACAACTGTTACATACAATACCAATGCACAAAATTGTGGCACTTACAATTGGAGTGTTACCAATGGCACAATTATAGGACCTTCTAACGATTCTACCTTAACAGTTCAATGGGGCAACGTAGGACCAGGAAGCATTACACTTGGGGTAAATTGCCCCGGGTTTTGCAATGCGCCTACTACAGTTTTTGTACCTATAATAGTGCCTAACGCTACTATTAGCGGACCATCTTTGGTTTGTTTAGGCAAATGCTATTCTTACCATTTAAGTTGCGATATTCCGATAGACAGTATTCGGTGGACTTTTCCTGCGGGCGCTACTGTGCTTTCAGATTCTATTAATGTACACGAAGTGAAAGTTTGTTTTTACAACCCCAATATTACGGGTGCTGTAACAGCTACTTATTTTCATAATACACCTGGGGCTATTCCAAGCCTTAATTGTGGCGGACAAACAGTAAAACCAATTTCATTGCGTCCGCAAATGTTTGTTTCAGGACCTGCTAAAATATGTGTAAATCAAACTTTTTCATTTGGAATATTTCCTGCCCCCTCTAATATTTATTGGACAATTCATAATTCATCAAATACTTTGGTGGCATCTAATACTATTGTTGGCAATACGCCTTTTGCAGGCTTATGGACGTATGGCGCAGGCAATTTTGTAATTACAGCCAACGATTTATCGGGGCAGTATTGCAATAGTCCTCAAAAAATAAATTTAACTGTAAATCCTATCCCTCCGCCAGTAGATAGTATTAAAGGTGCTTTGTTTGTATGTCCTAACAATGCGTATATGTATATTGCATACCCTACCAGCGGCAGCCTAAGTGTTGCTTGGCAAGTTACCAATGGTACACCAAGCCAAGCAGTTGGCAATACTGTAAGCGTAGTATGGGGACCAAGTGGACCTTATAGTATTTCCGCAGTGCAAGTAAATCCTATAACAGGGTGTAAATCTACTGCTGTTTCTTTAAGTATAAATAGTTTATTGCCAATGTCGCCTTCGCCAATAGCTGGCAATAATGCCCCATGCGCCAATAGCAATGTAAGTTATAGTACTACCGCTCAAGGCACATTGTTTGAATGGAGTATCAATCCTACTGTGGCAGGAAGTGTAAATACAGGGCAATATACACCCAATATAGGTGTGCAATGGAATAATTATACAGGTGCTGCTTGGGTGGTATTAAAACGTACAGTTTGTGGTGTATCTCGTAAAGATTCTATAGCTGTAACAGTAGGAATGCCGCCAACACCTACAATTACTGCCCCTGCCACAATATGCCAAGGCATAGGTGCCATTATGAGCAGCAGCGGTGCTGTTAGTTACGCTTGGAATTTTGGCGATGGTTTTACTGCTACAGGCAGCCCTGTTACGCATATTTACAATGCCCCAGCTAATTATATTATTACCTTAACAGCTACTTATGGCGGTAGTTGTCCAGGTAGTAGTACGGTTACAAAACCAATTTCTGTAAATCCTAAACCGAATGTTACCATTTCTACCCCAAATTTAGTTACCTATTGTGCTGCACCAGTTAATAATACATTGTATGTTGCTGCACCAGCCATAGGCACTACTTATCAATGGTTTAATCCAGGTTTGGTAGCCGCAGGTACTTCGTATAATTCATCATCCACTGGTACTTACTTTGCCGTAGGCACAAATGCTTTTGGTTGTAAAGATACCAGCAACAATATTACAATAAGCATCATTAATTGTACTTCTAACTGTACGCCAGCAACGCCTTATTCTATTAATTATACAAGAAAAAGAGTAGGCTGTAGCAAAGATAGTTTTATAGCCTCTTTAAGTACAGGTGTTATTAATCCTGTTTGGAATTTTGACGACCCATTTAATGGAACTAATGCTTCGGGCAATAATACATCTCATACATTTACAGAGCCAGGGTATTACAAAGTTCAGCTTTGTGCCGATGTGCCCGATGCAGCAGGTACAGGCTATTGTACGGTTTGTATGTTTAAGGTAGATACCATTAAATTTATTCCTAATTTTTATGATTCTACGTATTGTACTAATAATTCCGACTCAGTAAAAGTTAAATTTGTAAACACTACCAAGCTGCTTTCTGGCTATCCTGCCCCTTCGTGGAGTTGGCTTATAATGCCAGGCAGCTATACAAGTACACAAAAAAATCCTGTTAGAAATTTATTTCCTGGCACTTATACTGTTACTTTGGTAGTGGGTGGTGTTTGTACAATTTCTAAAACCATAATAATACCCGCTTTGCCCAATGCCAAGTTTACAGTTGTAGATTCAGTATGTGTAGGGCAACCAGTTTTATTCAACAATACAAGTACAGGCACATCTTTAGCAAGCAGTTGGGCATTTGGCGATGGGGCAACATCGCTTATTACAAGCCCAATAAGAAGTTATTCTAACGCAGGATTATACACTGCAATTTTAACCATTGTAAACCCTATGGGTTGCACAGATACTGCTATGCGCAGGGTTAGGGTATTAAGAAATACACTATCGGCTGTTGCACAGGCATTAGGTGCTATTAAGTTTTGCGAGGGCGATTCTGTAAAACTAAAAGTAGTGCCAACGGGTGGTTATCCTGCTTATAATTATTTATGGAGTAATGTACAAACAGTTCAAACCATTACTGTTAATCAAACAGGTACATACTATGCCGATGTTAGAGATAGCAAGGGCTGTTTTGCTCGTAGCAATAGCATCAATGTATTGGTAAAAAGCCGCCCACGCCCCAATATTATTGGCGATAAAGAATTGTGTCAATACTCGCAATACCAATATTTCCCTAATTATCCCAATGCCCCAGGTACAGTATTTAGCTGGACAATAGACGGCAGCTATGCAGGAAACTCATCAAGTGTTTTCTTTTATGCAGCCACATTGGGTGCACACACCATTGTAGTAAATATTCAAAGTGCAGATACTTGCTATGGTGCAGATACTTTGAATGTTACAGTTCATGCACTGCCAAATGTTGCCATAACAGCTAATCCTACCTTATGCGCAGGTACACCCAATTTATTAGTAGCCACTACCACAAGTACCAATATAGATTATTTATATTGGAGTACTGGCTCTATGAACGATTCTATAACAGTAGGTATTCCTCAAAATTATACTGTTACAGTTGTAGATACTTTTGGCTGCACAGCCAGCGATACAAGAACTGTAAACCCATTGCCAGATTTGTGTGGCTTAATGATAGGCTGTTATGATATTTGCGATACTGTAACCAATCTTGTATGGCATGCCCCCAAAGGCTATGCGCAGTACCAATGGTATTACAACAATGTGCCTATTGCTTGGGCTATAAGCGATACTATTCATATACCGCTTTATCAAGCAGGCTCATACACAGTGCAAATTACAACCGTATTTGGCTGTACTATTACCTCGCCACCAATAGATATTACTTTTGTAAAATGTGGTGGCTGTAAGTTTAATTTAAAAGCAACAATCAACTGCGGTCCTGTTTCGCCATTGGGTAATCAAACGTATAATTTAACCTTTACTGTAAATAATACATTGGGCGCAGGTGCAGGCATAAGTATTTCTTCATCGCAAGGCACTATAAGCAGCATTAGCCCATTAACATTGGCAGCTGGCGTAAATACTGTAACCGCTGTATTTGAAGATATTCCACCAGTTAATAATTTTGCATGTTTTAATATTGTTATTTATAATTTGACTACAAAATGCGATACCACAATATGTATAGAACTACCCCCATGCGAAAGCAAAGATTGTAAACTAAAAGGTAAAATAAAACGCTTTAATTGTGCAGGCTACGATGGCAGCGGAAATCCGCAATACTATGTTTGCCTTGATGTAAACTGGGGTGGTGCAAATGCTTCTACCCTAACTATAAGCACCCCTTCGGGTTCTTTTGTGCCAAATCCTGTAACTATTAATAATGGCAGCCAAACCCTATGTTATACCTATACAGATTTACCTCCTACCAATAGCTTTATTACTATTTATTTATATGGCTTAGATGCCATAACAGGGCAAATATGCAAAGATTCTGTAAAAGTGGAGTACAAACCATGTAAAGATAGCTGTGAGGTGGCTGTATATGGTTTCTGTGCATTTTGCAAAAAAGAAAATAGCAATGGTATATGGACGTATGATATAGACGTTACAGTATTTAATCCATTTTCAGGACCAGCCACAGTAACAATTCTGCCAATAGCAGCAGGTACATTTGGTGCCGTTTCGCCCAATCCTATTGCAAGCGGTATGCAGCAATTCAATGTGCTATTTACCCCAAACAATGCTAATACTAACATTATTTGCTTTAAAGTATTGCTTACCGAAGTGGCTACAGGCAAAACCTGTTGGCAAACAATATGTATGGCATTGCCCCCTTGCGATGAGCAAACCAAAATAGTAAAAAATATGTTCGAAGCCTTTGATGTAGTTATGTACCCCAACCCTGCAAAAGACAAGGTTACTATAGATTACCAATTTGCAGAAACCAATGGCACAGTTAGCTTTAAGGTTTACGATATAAATGGCAAACATGTAACAACCGTTGAAAATAGTGTATTTGAAAAACAAGTAAACATTAATACCATCGAGTGGCAGCAGGGTGTTTATTTTGTAAATGTGGTAAAAGATGGCAGAATAATAGGCACAAGTAAATTAGTAATTGTTCGATAATAAAAAACTAAAAACTAAAACTATAGATTCTCTAACTCAAAAAGTCTCTTTAAGTTTAGCTTAAAGGGACTTTTTGTTGATTTTTGAATTACAAAAATTTAACCCAAATTCAGCAATAGAATTGCTGAATCGAATAACAAATTTCAAATCATGTTTTTACAAAACATAATTGCAATTTTTAAATCGGGGTTAATCCCAACTAAATCAAATAGTTCGATTTTTCAAATCTCCTATTGATTAATTTGGGTTTAACCCAAATTCAGCAATTGAA
>CAZDGF010000076.1:0-10725 GCA_964505065.1 uncultured Chitinophaga sp. | reverse complement strand
TTAAAAATTGCAATTATGTTTTGTAAAAACATGATTTGCAATTTGTTATTCGATTTAGCAATTTTATTGCTGAATTTGGGTTAATTTTTACATTAACACTCTATCGAACTATTCATTTTATAAAATTATTGCATTCCCTCGTTAGGATTCCCAATCATACTTTCTGGTTTTACCCATTCATCAAATTGCTCG
Organism: uncultured Chitinophaga sp.; assembly: GCA_964505065.1. Lineage (GTDB taxonomy): Bacteria > Bacteroidota > Bacteroidia > NS11-12g > UBA955 > JABMMZ01. The sequence continues at coordinate 10,533 of CAZDGF010000076.1, read as the reverse complement.
TTGGTTAATAGCTCTAAAGCCAATGCTGCTTGGCGCAAAGTTAGGTTTTCTTTGTGTGCTTTTTTAGCAATTTTAGCTGCATTTTCGTAGCCAATATGGGTATTTAAAGCAGTAACTAACATTAAACTGTTTTCTAATTTATTTTTTATTTCAGCATAATTTGGCTCTATGCCTTGTGCGCAATTGGTATCAAAACTTAAAGCTGCTTCGCCCAATAATCTTGCGGAACTTAAAACATTAGAAGCTATTAATGGCTTAAATACATTCAATTCAAAATGCCCATTGCTTGCACCTATTGTAACAGCCACATCATTGCCCATTACTTGGGCGCATACCATGGTTAAAGCCTCGCATTGCGTAGGGTTTACTTTACCTGGCATAATGCTGCTACCTGGCTCGTTATCAGGTATTATTATTTCACCTATGCCGCTTCTTGGTCCGCTGCTTAGCATTCTAATATCGTTGGCTATTTTCATAAGGCTTACAGCCAATCTTTTTAATGCGCTATGTACTTCTACCATGGCATCGTGGGCAGCCAATGCTTCAAATTTATTGGGAGCTGTTATAAAAGGTAAGCCAGAAAGTTCGGCTATTGTTTTTGCTACCAATTCTGAATATCCTTTTGGGGTATTAATACCTGTACCTACCGCTGTTCCGCCCAATGCTAACTCTTTAGCAGCTTCTAAACTCGTGTTTAAACATTTTACACCATTGCGCAGTTGTTGTACATAGCCGCTAAACTCTTGCCCAAGTGTTAAAGGTGTAGCATCCATAAAATGCGTTCTGCCTATTTTTATTACATTGCTGTATTCTCTGGCTTTGTGTTTCAAGGTGGTTTTTAATGCTTGTACCCCAGGTATGGTATAGTCTATTACTTGCTGATACACTGCAATACTCATAGCCGTAGGAAAAGTATCGTTGCTACTTTGCGATTTATTTACATCATCATTTGGGTGCAATACTTTTTCTTCATCAAGCAAGCTACCGCCCTGCAAAACGTGGGCACGGTTAGCTATTACCTCGTTCACATTCATATTACTTTGGGTGCCGCTGCCTGTTTGCCATATTACCAATGGAAATTGGTCGTCCAGTTTTCCTTCTAAAATTTCATCGCAAACATTGCAAATTAAGTCGCATTTGGTAAGCGATATTACCCCCAATTTATTGTTGGTAATAGCTGCTGCTTTTTTAAGTATGGCAAAAGCTCTTATAATTTCAATAGGCATACGTTGTGTGCCTATTTTAAAATTTTGAAGCGAGCGTTGGGTTTGTGCGCCCCAATATACATTTGCAGGCACTTGTACTTGCCCCATAGTATCGGTTTCAATGCGAAAATCGGTTGTAGATGCAGTCATTTATAGAATATTGATTTTAATGGCACGAAATTACAAAAGAAAAATGGGCTTGTAAAGTATTTTTTATTCTAAATTTAGCATGAGTTGAGTACAAGTAAAAGTGCGGTCATTCTGTAAATTTTGGCTTCGCAAAATTATACAGAATCTGAATTTATATAGATTCTGAACAATTTCATGGAACGAAGTGGAATAATCTTTTTTCAGAGCATCCCGCAACTGCGGGACAGAATGACGCTAAGGTAATAGTTATTATATTAAATTGAAATAGCAATATTTTTTAGATAATAACTTGTGCATACTCTTTTATTTTTATGGTAGTTTATTCCTTTCATTTTTACGAATTTTGCCTTTTATTTTTAAAACCTAAATTTAAAAAACAAAATAGCAATACGATGAGTGAAGAAAAACTAAAACTTTTAAAATTAGAGGTTCGTAAAATTTTTACTGCTTACTTGGAAAAAAAGAAGCAGCGTAAAACGCCCGAACGCTATGCTATTTTAGATGAAATATACTCGCATAAAATTCATTTTGATGTAGAAACGCTTTACATTCAAATGAAAAAAAGAAATTACCAAGTAAGCAGAGCTACGGTTTACAATACTTTAGATTTATTATTGGATTGCAATTTGGTAAAACGCCACCAATTTGGGCAAAATATGGCTATGTACGAGCAAAGCTATGGCTTCCGCCAGCACGACCATTTAATATGTTTGGCATGCAATAAAGTGTTAGAATTTTGCGACCCACGCATTCAGCAAATCAATACCACAATGGGAGATTTATTGGGATTTACGGTTTCGCACCATTCTTTGCACCTGTATGCCAACCCCGTAGTAAATGAAAAAAATGTATGCAAAAGCTGCCATTTGGAGGTAATAAATAAAGATGAACAAATATTGGCAAAACCAATAAAAAATGAACAATAACATGAGCAATAAAATAGATATCGTATTAGGTTTACAATGGGGCGATGAGGGCAAAGGCAAAATTGCCGATTTTTTAACCCCTCAATACAATGTAGTAGCACGTTTTCAAGGAGGACCAAATGCAGGGCATTCCTTAAAATTTAATGGTAAAACACATGTATTAAACACCATTCCTTCAGGCATATTTCATGCAGAATGCACCAATATTATAGGCAATGGCGTTGTTGTTGACCCTGTTAGAATTAAAGCAGAAATTGAGCGTGTGGAAGAAGCAGGAGCCAATGTAAAACAAAACCTAATTTTTAGTAAAAAAGCACATATTATTTTGCCTACGCATAGGCTTTTAGATGCAGCAAGCGAGCATGCCAAAGGGGCTGAAAAAATAGGCTCAACTTTGCGTGGCATAGGACCAACTTATAGAGATAAAATAGGCAGAAATGGTTTGCGTATAGGCGATATAACAACATCAGATTTTAAAAGTAAATACGAAAAAATAAAAACCGAACATTTAAAATTGATTGAGTTTTTAGGGTTTACAGAGTATGATATGCCAACATTGGAAGCCGAATTTTTTGAGGCTTGCCAGTATTTAAAACAATTTAATTTTGCCAATACAGAGTATATTGTAAACGAATGGCTACCTACTAAAAAAATATTGGCAGAAGGGGCGCAAGGCAGCATGTTGGATATAGATTTTGGCAGCTATCCTTATGTTACCTCAAGCAATACTATAAGCGGAGGTGCTTGTAATGGTTTGGGTTTTGCCCCTGCCCATGTAGGGCAAGTGTATGGTATTTTTAAGGCATATTGCACCCGTGTGGGCTCTGGTCCTTTTCCTACTGAATTATTAGACGAAGTGGGCGAAAATTTACGCCAAAAAGGCAATGAGTTTGGGGCTACAACTGGTCGCCCTCGCAGATGCGGCTGGTTAGATTTGGTGGCTTTAAAATATGCCATTATGTTAAGCGGTGTTAATTACTTAATAATGATGAAAAGCGATGTATTGAGTGAGTTTGACGAAGTAAAAGTATGCACAGGCTATAAGGTAAATGGCGAAACCACTACCCAAGTGCCTTACGATTTATGCAATGAAACTGTAGAACCCATATACCAAACCTTTAAAGGCTGGACAGAGGATTTAACCGTATGCAGAAAAAAAGAAGAACTACCTACCAATTTTCTAAATTATATTTTATTTCTTGAAAAAGAATTGGGCATGCCCATACAAATTATTAGCGTAGGACCTGATAGGGAGCAAACGATAATGGGGTAAGGATTTTGAAGATAATTGTTTTTAATTTTCTTGTCTTGAATTTAAGTTTAAAAAAAAAGTTTATTTTTGTATTGAATTAAATTTTTCAGAAATGAAAAGTTTGTTTAATTGAACATAAAAGCCTTGCTGCAAAGCGGGGCTTTTGTGTTTTTTTTTGATAGTATGCCCCTGCTAAAGCAGGGGGCAATTAATACATTGCTAAAATATTTGTATATTTGCATTACATTTTGCTTTAGTGCTTAAAGCCAAGTGTTTGTTATTTCATAATCCCAAAGCCTTGCATTTATGCAGGGCTTTGGGGTATTATAAAAAAATATTTATTTTTGTATTGAAATTAAGTTTTCGTAACAGAAAATTTGTTTTTAAATAGTTTAAAAAAAGCCCTTGCTGTAAAGCAGGGGCTTTTTTTTGTAAAATATTTTTATCTTTGAGTTGAACCCAAATTCAGCAATAGCATTGCTGAATCGAATAACAAATTGCAAATCATGTTTTTACAAAACATAATTGCATTTTTTAAATCGGGGTTAATCCCAACTAAATCAAATAGTTCAATTTTTCAAATTTCCTATTGATTAATTTGGGTTTAAGGCTTTGGCATAAAAAAAGGCAGCTTGGGGCTGCCTTTTTATGTGGTGTAATTTAGTTTATAAAATTAAGAACTATTTGCTTTTAATTTTCTTTTCAAGTTCTTGTACTTTGGCTTTCATAGCTTCGTATTTGCGCTTGTAGTTATCTCTATCTTGCTTTAGTTGAGTAATAGAGTCTTTTAGTATTTCTATTGTTTCTTCGCATTTGCCTATTACCTTTTCAGCCATATTTTTATTGCCCTCTTCTATGTGTAAAGCTGTACCGCCTTTTTGATAGTTATTGGTTTGGTTTATTTTGGCTTCATTTTTAACCAATTCGTAAAAAGAAACACCCAAAGCTTGGGCTATTTTTGGCAAATAATGAAAATAATTTTCAATTTTTCCGTTTTCAAGTTTGGAATATGTGCCTTGTTTTATGCCAAGCACATCTTCAATTTGCTTTTGTGCTATTCCTTTAGTAGTTCTTATATTAACAATATTTTCAAGTATAAAATCTTTATTTTCCATAATAGTAAACAATTACAATTATATTCCTTTTTTTTGAATATTAAAAAAATAATTTGGGAATAATATTTATTTTTTATTCCTTTGATATTCCTTTTCAATGCTTTGATATTTGTAACCGTTGAAAGGCAGAACTTTATTTTTTTGGAAGGCGCACCCAATAATATAAGCAACCCTGACCTCGATACCCTGCAAGCTGAAAAAGGTAAGAGTAGGCAAACAAAATTTTAAAAAAATAAATATAAAAAATGAACCCAAAAAATCACAATTGCTCACTACTAACAATTAAAAATGTGAGTAAAAAATTAATTTTAACTTTATTCTTTAGTACTTTCTTAAGCATATCTACAAAAGCTCAAATTACGAACGAGAATATAAATGCTTGTGGACACGCAGTATCTTCAATGCTTTTGGAATACAACAATATGGGAGCAACAGCTTTCCATGATTTACAAGTTATTCTTCACATGAATATTAGTAATGAAGAAAAAAGCACTTTAGTATCAAATAATCCCGTACTTTTAGCTTTTGCTAATAAATTAAGCAATAGCTTTGGAATATTGAATAACAATAATTATGCTGCAATAATGAATGATACATCAAATCACAATAATATTATAAATGTAACTTCTAATGATTTAGGATATGGAGATGTAGCTGGCGCGCCAAATTATGATCCGTGTAAAGGGTATAAACAAGGACAAGCAGATTGTATTTTAGTATTACAACTCTGTATACTTGCAGCAGCAGCTGTATGCACAGGTACAACCTTTGGATTTTTTGGATGTTTTCTAGCAGGTTCTTCATTATGTGCTAATGTTGCAGGTGCATGTGCAGATTCAAATGACAAAGCTCATCCTAATTGTGTCCCCGCTTCGGCAACTGGATGGCAGGAATACTTAGTTAATTATTCACAAGGAAATTATTAAGTTTAATGAAAAATATGAATAATGAAAAATTAAATATAAAAAACTTTTTTTATGTTTTACTTACAATTGTAATAATATACTTAGCAGTTGCAAGGATAATGCATTTTTTTCCATTTTAATAATTAGAAAAGTTTTCTTAATCTTACTTTGAACGACTTTATTTTATAAAGAAAATAAATTGTGATTATATCTTAATTATCTATTAACCAATTCTGAAGATTACCTCCAGAATTGGTTTTTTATAAAACTTTATAAATCTTATTCAAACTAATAAAATATATCAGCACATTTTATGTGGACTAATAAATCTATGTTTTATAAATCTTAAAAGCCAGTCCCTCAAACACACCTTTTTTGATTATAAACAAGATAGCTTGCGTAGCCGTATGGCGCAGGTGTCTGTGCCTATGCAAGGGCAAACAGGCAGCATTAGCAATAGCTTGGTGGTAGATTATATAGGCAATACACGCATAAGCATTGGCACAAGTATAATTGTGGCTAAAAAAGATACGCTTTTGGCGGTTCATAGTTTGTTTAATGGCATAGGCAATTTTTGTGGCGAGTGGGAAACACCCATTCTTTGCCAGTCTATTTTTAAACCGCATAACGATTTTGTAGGCTTTAGTTTTAACCCACGCATAAGCACCGTAATAAATACAGGCAATGTATTTGAAAAAAGCACCCTAAGTACCGATATTGGTTTTAATAGCCTTGCCAAGCTTAGTGGCGATTTGGGCAATATCAGTTTTAAACTCTGTTGGCGCAACGCCTTTGCTATGGGCAATTACCAATTTTTAGAAAAAATATATGGTTTAAAAACCATTGGCTTTTATTACAGCAGCGTTCAATTAAAGCTAAAAGCCCAAGCCAATGTTTTTATTGTAAATGTGCCTTTAATTATTGTACCCATAAATAGCAAAGAAATAAGCAGCCTGCCTATATATGCTGGTTTTGGGTTTAATTTTTAGCCCTACTTCGTATTAGCTTTATCGCTCGCATCCATTGCCTTACTTCTTTGTTTTTTGGTAAAAGGAATAGGTATGTATTTGGCAGGAAATTGGTTTAAATCTTTCAAAACTGCATCTAAATCCAAAGCGGTTTTGTTTAAGTTGTTGTACAATTGCTTATCGTTTACCAATAAGCCTAAAGTACCATCGCCTTTGTTTATTTTTTCCATTATGCTGCTAACTTGTACCAAGGCATTGTTGGCACTTTCCACAGTTTCTTTAATTTTGGCTGCGGCTATATTATCGCTTGTGGTTTTAAGGTTGCTAACAATAAGCGATATTTTATCGTTGTTATTTTTTAAATTGGCAGAAATACTTTCTACATTGTTTAAAATATTGGTAAGCTTGGGCATATTTTGCTCCAATAAAATAGAGGCATTATTACTTGTGCGTGTAAACGATTTTAAACTGGCATTTAACGATGCCATAGATTGGTTCAGTTCGCCATTGGCAAGCAGGCTATCTAAAGATTGTACAATACTGCTTATTTTTTTGTTCAAAGGTTTTAGCACATTGCCCATAGATTCCATTAAGCTGGTATCGGCTACAGATATAAGCGTAGCGCCATTTTGTGTTAAAGCGGTTTCTACGCTTTTGGTTAAATTTAGGGCTTTGCCACCCAGCAATGCCGAAGATAATTTTACAGATGAGTTTACAGGAATGTCTATATCTTCTGTAATATCAAAATACACTTTAAAGTCTATTTGATTGGGGTTCATTTCTATATCGGTAACATTGCCCACTTTTTTGCCTTTGTATAGCACAGGTGTAGAAGTACTTATTTCTGTAACATCTGGCAGCACTACATTTAAGGTTCTTGTTTTAGAAAATAAACTACCACGCCCCGATAAAAAATTATAGCCTAATACTAAAAATGTAATAGCAATGGCTGCAAGTGCGCCTACTTTGGTTTCGTTAGATACTTTAAATGCCATAAGTTGTAATTAATACTATTGGGCAAAGATAATGCCAATAGCGTAATAAAAAATTAATGCCTAATTGTTATTGTATAATTTAGTAGGCGAAATTTAATTATTTTGCATCAACAATCTAATCTTTTCCTCTGCATCTGCCTTTTTTTGGCGTTCAATTGCTATAACCTCTGGTTTGGCATTGGCTACAAATTTTTCGTTACTTAATTTAGCTTCTACGCTTTTTAAAAAGCCTTGTAAATAAGCCAATTCTTCGGCTTTTTTCTTTTGGTCTTCTTCCTCGTTTATTTCTTCTTCATAAGGAATATAAAGCTCATCTGTACCAGCTAATGCGCTTATACATTGCGTAAGTTTAGCGGCATTATAGGTTATTGTACTTATATTGGCTATTTTACGGATAATGCTTTCCCAAGCTTGGTAACTTTCTATGTTTTCAGTTTTAATAATTAATGCCAAAGCTATTTTAGGTGAAATACCTTTGCTATTGCGAATATTGCGAATTTCAGAAATAATGGTTAATGCCTTATCGCTTACTGAGCTTGTCGAAGTAATAATTGTTGCTGCATTATTTGCCTTTGGAAATGCACTTATTACAATGGCTTTTTCTGGTTTGCCTTCGTGCAAGGCATGGTGTAATTCTTCGGTAATAAAAGGCATAAATGGATGCAGTAATGCCAATATTTTTTCAAAATTTTGTTTTATTTCTGCCAATGTACTTTCATTAATAGGCGAGCCATACGCAGGCTTTACCATTTCTAAATACCAAGAGCAAAAATCGTCCCACACAAGTTTGTATGTTGTCATTAAAGCATCGCTCAATTTATAATCTTTAAATAGCTCGTGAATGGTATTTGTAGCTTCTGCAAATTTGCTATTAAACCAAGCGTTTGCCAATTGATTTGAGGTTATAATTTCTACATTTATTTCACTGTCTTGTTTTACTTCCCAGCCATTAATTAATCTATAAGCATTCCATATTTTACTGGTAAAATTCCTGCCTTGTTCTATTAGGGTTTCATCATATAAAATATCGTTGCCAGCAGGTGCGCTCAATAGTAAGCCCATGCGCGTGGCATCGGCTCCGTATTTGGCTATTAAATCTAATGGGTCGGGGCTATTGCCTAAAGATTTGCTCATTTTTCTACGTTGCTTATCTCTAACAATACCTGTAAAATAAACATTGCTAAATGGTTTCTGCCCATTAAAGGCATAGCCTGCCATTACCATTCTGGCTACCCAAAAAAAGATAATATCAGGACCTGTTACCAAATCTTGCGTGGGGTAATAATAATTGTAATCTTTTTTATCGCCTTCTTTAAAAGCATCAAATACACTCATGGGCCATAGCCAACTGCTAAACCAAGTGTCTAATACATCTTCATCTTGGGTTAGCTTTGTATTCAAGTCCTTCTCCTGTGGAGAAGGATTTAGGATGAGGCTATTTAGGATTTGCCTCGCTTCTTCCTCCGTTTTAGCCACTGCAAACTCGCCTTTTTCATTGTACCAAGCAGGTATGCGCTGCCCCCACCATAATTGGCGGCTTATGTTCCAATCTTTTATATTTTCAAGCCAATGCTTGTAAGTGTTTTTAAACTTTGCAGGATGAAACTGAATTTCATCATCCATAACGGCTGTAAGCGATTGGGGATAGCTTTTCATAAACTCCTGCATATTTACAAACCATTGGGTACTAATTTTTTTCTCAATCACAGCATCTGTTCTTTCGCTATGCCCTACGGTGTTTTTTATTTGTTCAATTTTAGCAATTAAACCTTGCGCTTCTATATCTTTGATAATTTGTTTTCTACAAGCAAATCTATCTAAGCCTTCATAAACACCCGCTCTTTCGTGTATTTTGCCATCGTCTGTTAATACATCTATTACTTCAAGATTGTGTTTTTTACCAATATTATAATCGTTTTCATCGTGAGCAGGAGTTACTTTTAGGCAGCCTGTTCCAAATTCAATATCAATATAATCATCTGCAATAATTTTTACTTCACGGTTTACAATAGGCACTAATACCGTTTGCCCAATCAAATATTTGTAGCGTTCGTCATCAGGATGCACGCATATTGCCACATCGCCCATTATGGTTTCGGGGCGTGTGGTAGCCACAGATAAGCCAATTTCTGTAATATTTAAAGCTGCCTTTGTATTTTCAGAAAAAGGATAAATAACATATACCAATTGGCTATTGGTTTCTTTAAAAATAACCTCCTCATCGCTCAAAGTGGTTTTACCTGCGGGGTCCCAATTCACTATTTTAGTGCCTCTGTATATTAAGCCATCGTTGTATAATTTGATAAAAACATCTATAACAGCATTGCTCAAATCTTCTTCCATTGTAAAGCGTGTGCGTTTCCAATCGCAACTTGCGCCTAATTTTTTAAGTTGTTCAAGTATTATACCGCCATATTTTTCTTTCCAGTTCCAAGCGTGTTTCAAAAACTCTTCTCTTGTAATATCCGATTTTTTAATGCCTTGTTCTGCCAACATTTTTACAACTTTGGCTTCTGTTGCTATGCTTGCATGGTCGGTTCCAGGCACCCAGCAAGCATTTTTACCTTCCATACGCGCTTTGCGTATAAGTATATCTTGTATGGTATTGTTTAGCATGTGCCCCATGTGCAATACCCCTGTAACATTGGGGGGAGGAATAACTATGGTATAAGGCTCGCGCTCATCTGGTGTTGAGTCGAAAAGATTGTTTTGCAGCCAGTAATTGTACCATTTGTCTTCAACCTGTTGGGGATTATAATGCTTATCGAGTTCCATAAAGTGCAAAAATAGAAATTAGTTTGCAATAGTGGTAGAAATATTGTTTTATTATTTGCTATTGCAAATGAAAATGGTTGTTGAATTGTTTTATCGGATGTTGAGCTTGGCAAAGTTTGTAAAACAATTCAGAAGTAGTAAAATATTAAAAAGCAAGAAAAAAACCTACCAAATGCAATACTCAATGCATTAAACCCAAATTAATCAATAGGAGATTTGAAAAATTGAACTATTTGATTTAG
>CAZDGF010000075.1:0-11297 GCA_964505065.1 uncultured Chitinophaga sp. | reverse complement strand
GCTGCAAATATAATAACTTTTTTTAATTTATGAATGTTTACGGATATACAGTAAAATAATTATTTCTAAATATAATACAATTAATGGAAAATCTTCTCAACAGAAAATTACTTTATCATGTCAAAACACAGATGTACTAATAAAAGATAATGTACTATATTATTTAGATGCAGATACCCCAAATATAAAACTTATGACATTAGCACTCGATTAATACTCAATAGCTACCAAATACAGCCCACAGGCAGGCGCAGATACCCCAGCCATTCGCCTATCTTTACTTTCAAATATTTCAATAAATTTTTCTAAATCTATTCTGCCTTCGCCTACTTGTATTAAGGTGCCCACCATAGCCCTTACCATATTGCGTAAAAACCTATTGGCTGTTACCTCAAATACCAATACATCATTGCGGTAGTACCATCGTGCAGCCATTAAATTGCAAGTGTAGTTGTTGACATCGCTTTTTACTTTGCTAAAACTACAAAAATCGTGAGTACCTATAAGTAAATTACAGGCTTCAGTCATTTTTTCAATATCTAACGGCTGATACAATCGTGCAGCATATTGGTGGTAAAAAGGATTTTTTTCAAATGTTATTAAATACTCATAAGTTCGAGAGGTAGCATTAAAACGGGCATTGAAATTATGCGCCACCATTTGAACCCCATATATGGCTATATCTTGAGGTAAAATACCATTGATACTTTTCATAAAGTTTTCTGGCAAATCGTAGTCGCAGTCAAAATGGGCAAAATATTGTTTGGCATGTACGCCTGCATCTGTACGGCCGCAGCCTTCTACAAATATGGGTTGTCGCATAATAACGCTTAATGCATTGTTTACAACCTCTTGTATGGTAACCACATTTGGCTGCACCTGCCATCCGTGGTAGGCTGTGCCATTGTATGAAAGTTCAAGGAGGTAGCGCATTTTTAATTTTAATGATTTTATTTTATGTAAACTAAAACTTTAATTATTCAAAACAACATTATGTTCTATTTCTAAATCTTTTAGTACTTGTAAAAGTTCAGTACAAATATCTATTTTTTTATTGCTGCTATACATTTCAATGTTGTATTTTTTGTTGTAATCTGTAATATTTACGTTTACAGTATTTCTACCTTCAAAACGGCTAAAAATATCTTCTAATTGTTCTAAAATAGTAGGTTTTATATGGTTTATATTAAAATTAATATTGATGCTTTTAAAGTATTTTGCTTTTGCATCTTCCATTTTTTCGCCTTCGTAAATATTAATTTCTAATTCTTTATCGCCATATCTAGGCTTTTCTACTTTACATTTTAATAAAATAGCTCTGTTGGGATATAGTATATCTCTTAATAAATCAAAGGTTTTGCCAAAAGCGAAAAATGTAAATTGACCATCATAATCTTGAAGTATAAATTTAGAATACTGTTTGCCTGTTTTAGTTGTTAGGTTATCAAATTTTACAACAATACCGGCTACTATAATTGTACCTTTTTTAGCCACTTCGCTCAAGTGTTCAAATTCTTTAACAGAGGTATTTATTAGGTTTTGATATTCCATTTTAAAGGTATCCATAGGGTGGCGGTTGATGTAAATACCAACCATTTCTTTTTCCAAATTACATTCTTCCAATAAACTCATTTCTTCTGCCTTGGGCAATTGTGGTTCTGCAAAATTTTGTTGTGTGCTTTCGCCAAAAAGCGAATTTTGGTTGCTATTGCTCATTTCTTGTTGCCTACTGCCATAGCGCAATGCTACCTCAATACCATTGCCATTTTCGCCATCGGTTAAATATTGTGCTTTATGAAATTTTTTATCAAAATCGAAAGCACCTGCTTTTACCAATGCTTCCAATGTTTTTTTATTTACACTTCTTAAATTACATCTTTTAGTTACATCAAAAATGTTTTTATAAGGACCATTTTTTACACGTTCATTGATAATATTTTCGGCAGGGGCTTCGCCTACACCTTTTATAGCGCATAAGCCAAACCGTATTTTACCTTCGGCATTTACCGCAAATTGTATATCACTTTCATTAATATCAGGACCAAGAACAGGCGTATTGATATTTTTACACTCCTCCATCATTTGGCTTATTTTGTCAATATTATTGGTATTGTTGGTTAAAATAGCCGCCATATATTCGGCAGGATAATGGGCTTTTAAATAGCCTGTTTGATAAGCCACAAAAGCATAGCAAGTGGAGTGCGATTTGTTGAAAGCATACGATGCAAAAGCTTCCCAATCTGTCCATACTTTTTCGCATACTTTGGGGTCGTAGCCTTTTTTACTTGTACCTTCTAAAAACTGCCCTTTCATTTTGTTCAATACCTCAATTTGTTTTTTCCCCATAGCTTTTCGCAGCACATCGGCATCGCCTTTGCTAAAGCCAGCAAGACTTTGGCTTAAAAGCATTACCTGTTCTTGATATACTGTTATGCCATAAGTATCATTCAAATATTCTTCCATTTCGGGTATATCATATTTTATTTCTTCTGTGCCATGTTTACGTTTAATAAAAGAGGGAATATACTCCATAGGACCAGGGCGATACAAAGCATTCATGGCAATTAAATCTTCAAATTTATCTGGTTTTAAATCTTTTAAATGCTTTTGCATACCTGGGCTTTCAAATTGGAAAGTACCTGTGGTTTCGCCTCTTTGGTAAAGGGCAAATGTTTTTTCATCATCTAAAGGAATGGTGTCTATATCAATATCTATGCTATGGTTTTTCTTTATCAATTGCAAGGCAGTGCGAATAATTGACAATGTTTTTAAACCCAAAAAGTCCATTTTTATAACGCCAGATTCTTCAATTACTTTGCCATCGTATTGGGTTAGGTATAGGTCGGAATCTTTAGCCAATGCAACGGGTACAATTTCTTTTAAATCTTTAGGTGCTATTATTATACCAGCAGCATGAACGCCAGTATTTCTAACACTACCTTCTAACAGCAAAGCTTGGCGAATAACATTGCCTTTTATGCTTGTTTCATCTTTGTGCCACTCTCTTAATTGGGCAACATTGGCAAGGTCTTCTTGGTTTATTTGAATGGTATGTTTATTGGCTTTTTCATCTTCATCTTCTTCCTCTTCATTTTCTATAATTTCTTTTGCACCTTCTATTTTTGCATGTATCAATTGTTTTAATGTTAAGCCCATTGGGCGGCTTGGTACAAGTTTGGTAATTTCGTTCGATGCGTTCATATCTAAATCCATTACTCTTGCCACATCTTTTATGCTCATTTTACAAGCCATTTTGCCATAAGTTACAATTTGAGCTACTTGCTCCTTTCCATATTTTTCTACCACATATTTTATTACCTTATCTCTACCCTCATCATCAAAATCGGTATCAATATCGGGCATACTTTTTCTATCTGGATTTAAGAAACGCTCAAAAAGTAAATTGTATTTTATGGGGTCAATATTTGTAATGCCAATACAATAAGCCACAGCACTTCCAGCAGCCGAGCCTCTACCAGGACCAATAATTACACTCATATCTCTACCTGCTTGAATAAAATCGGCAACAATTAAAAAATATCCTGCAAAGCCCATACTTTTTATGGTAAATAACTCAAACCGCAAGCGTTCTTCTATTTCAGCATCTATTTCGCCATAGCGTTTTTTTGCACCTTCGTAGGTTATAGCTTCTAAATAATCGTCTTGTGTTTTATATATTTCAGGCACTTTAAAATTAGGCAACATAATATCTTGCTTTAATTTTAAATGCTCTATTTTATCTACAATATGCCCTGTGTTATCTATGGCTTCTGGCACATCGTAAAACAGTTCACTCATTTCTGCCTGTGTTTTAAAAAAGAAATTATCGTTGGCAAAAGCAAATCGTCCGCTTTTAGAACTTCCTTCTATATCATCATCAAAATCTGCTCTTTTCGGTGTAGTTTGCTTTTCGCCCATATTTACGCAAAGCAATATATCGTGGGCATTGGCATCTTGCTGGTCAACATAATGCGAATCGTTAGTAGCTATCATTTTTACATTATGCTTTTTTGCAAATTGCATTAGCACATCGTTTACCTTGTCTTGGTCGGGTATGCCGTGTCGTTGAAGTTCTACATAATAATCATCGCCAAAAATATCAAGCCACCATAAAAATTCTTTTTCTGCCGCTTCTTCCCCTTTTTTCAATATCATTTTAGGCACAATAGCACCCAAGCAACAAGTAGTGGCTATTAAGCCTTCGTGGTATTTTAATATCAATTCCTTATCTATTCGAGGCCATTTGCTGTATAGCCCTTCTGTATAGCCAAGCGAGCAAAGTTGAGAAAGATTTTTATATCCAGCGGCATTTTTTGCCAATAATAATTGGTGGTAGCGTACGTCTTTATCTTCTTTTGTAAAACTTTTTCTGTGTCTGTCTTCTACCAAATAAAACTCGCAACCAACAATGGCTTTTATAGTTTCTGGCATATCTTTTTTATTGTATTTAGCTGCTTCGGCTACAAAGTTAAAAACACCAAACATATTGCCATGGTCGGTAATAGCTATAGCAGGTTGTTTATCGGCAACCGCTTTTTTAAATAAATTTTCAATAGAGGCGGCACCATCTAATAAAGAAAATTGGGTATGACTATGTAAATGAGAAAAAACAGGCATTTGGTAAAAAATATTTGAAGTGGTAAAAATATAAAACCTTTTGAAAGTTTTTTAGCTTGTTGAAAACTAAAAATTATATTAACGAATTTTCGAAATCGTCATTCTGAACTTTCCCGAAGTACTTCGGGATGCTTTGAAAAAAGATTATTCCACTTCGTTCCATGAAATAGTTCAGAATCTCTTTAAATTTCAGATTCCGTATAATTTTGCAAAGCCAAAATTTACGGAATGACTACAAGGTATTTTTCCAAACTTCTTTATCTTAACAAAGTAAAAGTACCTTTCATTATTTTACGTTTGCCATTTGTACCTTGAATATGAATAAAATAAAGGTAAACCCCATCGGCACATGTTTTGTTTTTATAGCTGCCGTCCCATTCGGGGCTTTGAGATGTAGTATTTAATAATTGCTCGCCCCATCGGTTAAATATTTGCATATTTATTTCTCTAATATTTTTGCCTATTACCTTAAATTTATCATTCAATTCATCAAAATTTGGTGTAAAGGCTGTAGGAATATAAAATACGGCATCATCGCAATTGGTAATTATTTTGGGTGTTTCTATATTAAAATGGATTATAGAATCGCAGCCTGCATAGTTTAATTGCGTATCTTTAAATAAGCCAATACCTGTAAATAATATACCATTAATAAATATTGAATCTTCAGGACATTTAACAAACTGAAACAAACTAAAGGAGGTGGGCTTTATGGTTAAAGTTGAAGTTATTATGGAATCGCAACCAATATAATTTGCGATTGTGTCATTATAAATACCAGTATTTTTATAATTGTTTTTACCTACTTTTAAGCTTTCGCCATTACATAAAATTATAGTTTGCGAGCCAAAAGATTGGGGTTTAAAAGTTAGGTTTGAAGTTACTATGGAATCACAACCTTGTTTGTTTTTAATGGTATCTATATAACTGCCATTGTTAGTATAAGTACTTTTGCCAATTTTATAGTTTCTACCTTGGCAAAGGTTTAGGTTTTGGGTAAAATAAGTGGCAGGTATTACCTTTAAAGTTGTTGTTACTACAGAATCTACATTCAAATAATTAACAAAAGTATCTTTGTAACTGCCATTGGTTTTATAGGTATTTTGCCCAATTTTAAACGAATCAAATTGGCAAATACTAATGCTTTGGTTAAAATAAGAATTTGGTTTTTTATCTGGCGAAACAGAAGAGCTACATACGGAAAGTAAAGAACCTCCAGCCCCACCATTGCCTGATATTGTTATAGATGTATAATCATTACTTGCTAAAAAAATTGTAAAAATACCACCTCCTCCGCCAGTTCGTGCGCCTAAGCCACTTATTATTTCATTGCCATTTATAGTTGTAAAACATGAAGTTGTGGTTAAAATTGTAGGTGTTCCATTGTTTGTAGTAACAATAAAATTTTCATTGATTGCACTACCAGTAGCAGTAATTGCGATTACCAAATTATTAATTGGTTTGTTAAAATTCATTGTGTATGAAAAAGTTCCTACTTGACCTAAATATACAGAGTTTGCTGGCGTTGTTACAATTGTACTATTAAAACAACTCGTTTCTAAATTAGGATACCTACTAACACTGCCTGTAAAACTTTCGGTAATATCCACCCCATTTATTGTAGCAGGCGGCACTACCGAGCTACTGCATTGGGCAAAAACTTGCGGTTTAATACTAAAAATAAAAACAAATGATATAAGAATATGCTTCAACAAAACGTAAATAGTTTTACAAATATAAAAATATTCGCATTAAAAATAATCATATTTGCATTTTAATTGTTAAATACCTCAAAATGAAAGCAGAAATAATAACCGTAGGCGATGAGTTGCTAATAGGGCAAGTAATAGATACCAATAGTGCTTGGCTTGGGCAAATGCTGAATAAATACGGCATAAAAATAAATAGAATAAACTCTATTAGCGATAATGCCGATGAAATAAAAGCGCAACTAACTGAAAGCATACAAAGGGCAGACCTGATAATTATGACTGGCGGACTTGGACCCACAAAAGACGATATTACCAAAAAAACTTTGGCAGAATATTTTAACATGGGCTGGCGTATAGACGAAGCAGTAATGGCGCAATTGGTGGAGTTTTACAAAAGCAGAGGAAGAGAAATGTTGGAAGTAAATAAGCTACAAGCAGATTTGCCCAATGGCTGCAAAACCTTGTTCAATAGTTGGGGGACAGCACCAGGCATGTGGTTTGATGTGGAAGGCAAAGTTGTAATAAGTATGCCTGGCGTACCTTACGAAATGAAGAATATTTTTGAACACAATGCTTTGCCATTAATTGCAGAAAAGTTTAAACAGCCTACATTGTTTCATCAAACCATTGTTACCATTAATGTTCCTGAATCTATTTTAGCCAAAAGAATTGAACATATAGAAGATACACTGCCAAATTATATCAAATTGGCTTATTTGCCCAATTGGAATATGGTGCGCCTTAGGCTTACAGGAACAGAGCAAGAGGGTAAAAATATTGTAGAAGAAATTAAAGAAATAACAGCTCAAATTCAATCAATTTTATGCGATGCTATTGTGGCTACCGATGATTTGAATATGGCAGAAATTGTTTTTAATTTATTGAGTGCCAAAAATAAAACCTTAAGTATTGCAGAAAGCTGTACAGGAGGTTTTGTATCGCATCAAATTACACAAATATCAGGTGCTTCAAAGGTTTTTGTGGGTGCTGTTATCAGTTATAGCAATTCTGTAAAACACCATCAATTGGGTGTAGAATCTACCTTGTTTGAAACCGTAGGTGCTGTTAGCGAGCAAGTGGTAAGCCAAATGGCAGAAGGCGTAAGAGAGCGTTTGGCTACAGATTATGCCATTGCTATTTCAGGCATTGCGGGTCCTAATGGCGGTAGTGCAGAAAAACCAGTTGGAACGGTTGTTATTGGGGTTTGTAGTAAAGATAAAACTATTGTAAAAACACACCATTTTATTGGTGATAGACTGAATGTTATAGGCAGAGCCAATAATATGGCTTTTGATATGCTGCGTAAATTGATTTTGAAAGAATAAGTTTACAATACTTTAATGTAAAGAAATTATTAAACACAATAAAGCTACCTATTGCTAAGTGGCTATTATTGTTCAGTTTAACAAATAAAATATTTGTTGCAACAAATGTAGCGACAAATATTATTCCAAAAAAATTTTACAATTAATATTTTTTATTTGAAATTCAATTATTTAATTTCGTTCAAAATAATTCTATTTATATAAACCATGCGTAAATTTATTGTATTTATATTTTTCATTTTCCAATCTTGCCCTGTGCTCTTGGGGCAAGATTGGGTTTGTAAAATTGGCAAGAATAACACAATGGAAGATGTAAATCTGAATTATTGTACTGAATGGAATAAGCATTATGTAATAGCCTATATTTCTGATATAAATGCAAGAAGTTATAATTTAGCCATCGTAAATAAAAATGCAGAAATAGTTAAAACTATCAATATAAAAGCAAAAAATTATCCAATAGTATATTTACAAAGTATTAAAGAAATAAACCACAAATTAGTTTTATCTGGATACTTGGGTACTAGTTTATATTTACAAGAAGGGTACTTTTTTGAATTAGATACTTGCTTTAATGTGCAAAATTTTACCAAAATAGAGCATACAAATAAAAGAGATTCTTTTAGCTGGGTGTATGGCTTTGCCAAATACGAACCAAATGAAAAAATAATGCATTATTACCCTGTTAGAAAAAGAGGAAATAGAGGAGATGGCATTGTTTATATTAAAAACAATCAACAAGTAAATTCATTTTATACCATTGGTACAATATATTATTTAACAAAAAATAATAATAGGTTTTATTTTGGCGGGAATAATTATGTACCTGTTTATACAGATAAAAAAATAGGTGCATTAAAAGGGTTACACGGCAGTTTTAATACAAATTTATCGGATTTGAAATTTAACTACTATCGCCATATAGATAGCAACAATTATAGTTCAGTTTCTACTATTAACAAAGTAAACCAAACAAATAAAAGTATAGTTACAATTGTAGATAGGTCTTGGGATATTTCTTCTAATCCTGATGTTTGGTGTCAGTCAACTTTAGCAATAATAGATAATAAAACGAATATCGTTGTAAAAGAAAAACGCTTTTTTACAGATACAAATTTTGCAGAATATAGTTGGTGTCAATTGGTTTCTAATGATAATAAAATATATACTTTTACTGTGCAAGGCGATTGGCCTTTTTATAGAAAAGCATTTATGTATATGCACGATATTAACTTAAATTTAATTGTTAAAAAACAAATTAGCAATTTACAATTTGGTGCGGTTTGTGGCTTTTGGGATAGCGATAGTAATATTGTTTTATATTCTTATTTTTTAGATAAAGGCATACAAAGTACTAATTCAACAGGAATAATTTTAAAATATGATAAAAATTTAAACCCTATTATCAATACTAAAAATGCGCCTTATGTTCCGCTTTGCCCCACTATTCCTACAAATATAGTTTTAGATAATTACAAAGTGCTTACGCTTACCCACGATACAACTAAATACATAAATGAACCCCCAGTTGTAAAACTCACTGATGATTATTTTCTTATGTACCCTAATCCTACAAGTGGTATGCTTACTATTGATATTCCTTTTGAAGAAAAATACAAAATTGATGTATTTGATATTAATGGCAAAAAGGTAATTAATAATCAAATGTTAGATTATTTCAATAATCAAATTCAATTAAATGAATATGCCAAAGGCTTATATTTAGTAGTTATAAAAACATTGAGCAATAATATAGTATATTCTCAAAAGATAATTAAAGGATAGATTTTATTCCGCTTGTTTTTTATACAATTGTGCATAATTGCCATTCAATGCCAATAATTGTGTGTGATTGCCCTGTTCAGTTATTTAGCCATTTTCTAATACAATAATGTTGTTGCAGTGCATTATACTACTCAATCTATGGCTAATAATAATACCAGTTTTATCTTTCAAAACTTGTGTTAGGTGGGCAATTATTTTTTTCTCTGTTTCGTGGTCGAGGGCAGAAAGGCAATCGTCTAAAATTAGTATTTCAGGGTTTTTTATCAACGCTCGGGCTATGGCTATGCGTTGTTTTTGCCCACCAGAAAGCGTAAGCCCACGCTCGCCAACAATGGTATTATAGCCATCTTTAAAACCCAAAATATTTTCATGCACTTCGGCAATTTTAGCATATTGTATAATTTTTTCAATGCTTGTTTCTTCTTGTAAACCAAAGGCTATATTATTGGCAATGGTATCCGAAAATAAAAAAACATCTTGCGGTACATAGCCAATTTGTTGTCTAAAATCTGAAAGATTAATGGCTTTAATATCCTGCTCATCAATCAATATTGAGCCATTATTGCTTTCTATTAAGCGCAGTAGGAGAGAGGCAATAGTAGTTTTTCCGCTGCCTGTATGCCCAATAATCCCAAGTGTTTCACCTTTTTTAAGTGTTAAATTTAAATTGCTAATTGCCGTTTGGTTTTTATCTGGATAAGTAAAACTTACATTTTTAAATGCAATAGCTTCCTGAAAACGAAACGGTGTGTTAGAATGATTGACTATTTCAGGTTTTTCGAGTAAAAATTCATCTATTCTTTTTTGCGAAGCAGCAGCCCTTTGCACTAAGCTTGTAACCCAACCAAGGCTTGCCACAGGCCAAGTTAGCAGGTTTACATAAATTACAAATTCTGCAATATTGCCAAAAGTAAATGTGCCATTTATAACACCTTTGCCGCCCAAATAAATGGTAATAAGTGTACTCAAACTTACCATTATCAGCATTAGAGGATTAAAGAGCGAATCTACAAGGGTTAAGCCCATTTTCTGTTTTCGGTAGTTTTCGCTTTCTGTTTCCAATTGGTTAAAAAATGTTTTTTCGGCAGCAAAAAATTTTATTACCCTAATGCCTGAAAAGGTTTCTTGCGCCAAAGTGGTAATATCGCTTAGTTTTTCTTGAATTTTATCGCTTTTTTTATTGATAATTTCGCTAACATAATAAATAGAAATAGAAAGAATAGGCAAAGGCAATAATACCCAAATGCTTAATTGTAAATTAACATTTACCATCATAAATATTACCGTAATAAATGTAAATACCAAGTTGATAATGTACATAATAGCAGGACCTACATACATTCTTACACGGCTAACATCTTCGCTTAAGCGGTTCATCAAATCGCCCGTAAAGTTTTTTCTATAAAAATTTTGCGATAGTTTTTGATAGTGTTCAAAAATATCATTTTTCATATCAAACTCTATTTTACGCGACATAACAATTAATGTTTGGCGCATAAAAAACATAAATACACCTCTTATTAATGAAGCCAATAAAATTAAAATACCAAACAATAAGGCTGTTTTTAGTAATTTGGAGGTATAATGTGGGTAAGCATCTGTATGTTTAAAATTGGGTAAAAGCTGAGCTTGGAGGCTTGTTTGGTCTAATACCTCTCGCACTAAATAAGGAATTAATACGTTAAAAATATTGGAGAGTACAACAAAGGCAAAGCCACCAATAAGCAGCCATTTATAGCGAATAAAATATTTATTGAGCGAAAGTAAGGATTTCAATTTTGTGCGAAATTAAGTGTTTATTTTTTTAACCCAAATTAATCAATAGGAAATTTGAAAAATTGAACTATTTGATTTAGTT
>CAZDGF010000074.1:0-11475 GCA_964505065.1 uncultured Chitinophaga sp. | reverse complement strand
TGATTTGCAATTTGTTATTCGATTCAGCAATTCTATTGCTGAATTTGGGTTAAATTATAACCCATTATAAAAGCCAAAAACCGCACTCTTACGAATACGGTTTTTGACAAAAACTAAAACTATGAAAACACTTCAAAACATTTTACAATTATTGTGCCAAACTTTTTGAACTGTTAAAATAATTAAAATATTCTTGAAATTATTTGTTTTTAAGCGTTCGATTGTACAGCTTTAGGTGCTGCATTTTTTATATCATCGCTTGCGCCTTCTTCAAATTTTGTAAAATTTTTATTGAATTTATCCGCTAAATTATTGGCTGTTGTATCGTAAGCTGCTTTATCTGCCCAAGTATTGCGTGGGTGCAATATTTCCGTAGGCACATTGGGGCAAGTATTAGGCATTAATACACCAAATACAGGATGTTGTGTAAATTCTACATTGGCAAGTTCGCCATTCAAAGCAGCCGTAAGCATAGCACGGGTATAGCCTAATTTAATTCTATTGCCTACGCCATAGCCACCACCGCTCCAGCCTGTGTTTACAAGCCATACATTAATATCTTGGTTAGCATTTAATTTTTCGCCCAACAGTTTGGCGTATTTTGTTGGGTGTATAGGCAAAAATGCCTGCCCAAAGCAAGGAGAGAAAGTGCTTTGAGGCTCTGTAATACCTGCCTCTGTACCTGCTACTTTACTGGTATAGCCAGATATAAAATGATACATGGCTTGCCCTACCGTTAATTTAGAAATAGGCGGCAATACACCATAAGCATCGCAGGTTAAAAAGAAAATATTTTTTGGCGATTTGCCTATTGAAGGCATAGCAATATTGTCAATAAAATCTATAGGATAAGCTACTCTTGTATTTTCTGTAACGCTTGTATCTTCATAATTTACTTTGGTACTATTAGGAAAAAATCTTACGTTTTCTACCAATGCACCATGTTTTATAGCATGCCATATTTGTGGTTCTTTTTCTTCGGTTAAATCTATACATTTTGCATAGCAGCCGCCTTCAAAATTAAAAACTGAGTCTGCATCCCAACCATGTTCGTCATCGCCTATAAGTTTGCGTTTTGGGTCGGCACTTAGGGTTGTTTTTCCTGTGCCCGATAAGCCAAAGAATATAGCAGTATCGCCATCTTCGCCAATATTTGCCGAGCAGTGCATAGAAAGTACGCCTTTTTCTTGCGGAAGTATATAATTAAGCACTGTAAATATGCCTTTTTTAAGTTCGCCTGTATAGCCCGAACCGCCTATTAATATTATTTTTTTTGTAAAATTGATAATACTAAAATTATGCTGACGTGTGCCATCTTCGGCAGCTACGGCTTTAAAACTTGGTGCTGCTAATATTAGCCATTCTGTTTCTTGGGTTTCATTAGCCTGTGGACGTAAAAATAAATTTTTCGCAAATAAATTTTGATACGCACTTTCGGTTACTACCTGAATATTCAACCTATGCGAAGGGTGGGCGCAAGCATAAGCATTACGAATAAACAATTCTTTGCCTTCGTAATGTTTTAAAACTTTGGCTAAAAGGGCATCAAATTTAGAGGGTTCAAATTTAAAATTAACATCGCCCCACCAAGCCGTATTTTCTGTTTTTTCATCGCAAACAGTAAATTTATCTTTTGGCGAACGTCCAGTAAACTCGCCTGTATCTGCTGCCAAAGCACCTGCATCTGTAATTACGCCTTCGTTTCTTTCTATGGCTTTTTGTACAAGCTCATCGGTAGTTAAGTTATTAAAAGTTTTAGCTGCTTTTTCAGTAATACTTAAAATTATTTCTTTATTATTCATTTAAAATAGATGTTTTTTATTCAATTAAAATTAGGCTGCGAATTTACAAAAAAGCCTTTACAATTTGGTAATATTGAAAAGTTGGGGAAAAAGGGATATTTAGGCTTATTGGTTATTTATTTATATCTTGTAAAACTTTAGGTTTTGCCTTTCCCCAAGGCAAAAGAAAAAGCTGCCATTTGCCATAGTTGTTGTAATACATTGTTTTGCCTGCTTGGCAAATATGTTTTGTTGTAGCCCATACAATATTTAGTTTTTCTATACGCTGCTCTAAGGTGCTACTGCGTGTGCCTTTGCTTGATTTTTTAGCAGTATTTAACACCAATAGCTCATTAGCCAAAGTATCTATTTGGGCTATTTGGCAGGGCTATAGCCTACAGCAACAAGCTCTGTTTGGTATTTTAGGCTGGTTTCGTATAGGGTGTTTAAAAATTGAATAAATTTTTTCAAAATCATACTTCAAAGAATCAATCAGTTTTAGTTGTTATTGGCTATTCGTTTCCATTTGTTAATCATAAATACGATTATGAATTATTAAGAAGAATTAGTCCATTCAAAGTTTATATTCAAAATCCAAAATTTGATATAAATGAAATTAAAAATAGATTCTTTTTAGAAAGAGTTTTTCCAATTTCCAATTGCGACCGTTTTTATATTCCTAATGAAATGTATGAAACATATGAAGGAAATAATGCTTTTTAATTGTCGTAATTTATTATTATTCCCCCACAGTTATCTGATGTTAACAACATCGGATAATCATAACCCTAATATTTTCAGTTCTCGATATCCCGCACGTGCGGGACAAAGCCATTTTCTACTCGAACTGACAGCAAACCCTAAATCCTATTTCCTAACCCCTAAATCCTTTCTCCTAATTCCTAAACCCTTCCCTAAAGCTCCTTTGCCAAAAACCTTGCAGTATGGCTTTTTTTGCTTTTGCTTACTTCTTCAGGTGTGCCTTCGGCTAATATTTCACCACCGCCATAGCCGCCTTCAGGTCCTATATCTATAATATGGTCGGCTACTTTTATAACGTCCATATTGTGTTCTATAACTAAAACGGTATTGCCCTTTTCTACCAAGCGGTTCAATACCCCAAGTAGCACATTTATATCTTCAAAATGCAAGCCTGTGGTGGGTTCGTCTAAAATATAAAAGGTACTGCCTGTATCTTTTTTGCTTAATTCTTCTGCCAATTTTACCCTTTGCGCTTCGCCTCCGCTAAGGGTTGTACTCGATTGACCAAGCGTAATATACCCCAAGCCTACATCTTTTAGGGCTTGTATTTTGCGGTTTATTTGGGGCATATTGTCAAAAAAATCTACTGCCTGTTCAATAGGCATATCCAATACATCGTTTATATTTTTGCCTTTGTAGCGTATTTCAAGGGTTTCTCGGTTGTAGCGTTTGCCATTGCAGGTATCGCAAAGCACCTCTACATCGGGCAAAAAATTCATTTGTATAACCTTATAGCCACCACCCTTGCAGGTTTCGCATCTTCCGCCACTTACGTTGAAAGAAAATCTACCTGGTTTATAGCCTCTTATTTTGGCTTCAGGCAGCATAGTGTATAGGTTTCTAATATCGCCAAATACACCTGTATAGGTTGCAGGATTGCTGCGTGGTGTGCGCCCAATTGGGCTTTGGTCTATGCGTATAACTTTGTCTATATCCTCAAGTCCTGCAATGCTTTTGTACGGCAAACATTGGTATTTGCTATCGTACACATGTTTGGCTAAAATAGGGTAAAGCGTTTCGTTAATTAAAGAAGATTTGCCACTGCCAGATACACCAGAAACACATATAAATTTACCCAAAGGAAAATCTACAGATATATTTTTAAGATTATGCCCTGTGCAGCCTTTTAAAGTCAGTTTTTTGCCATTGCCTTTTCTACGCTTTTTAGGCACTTCTATTTTTTTTGTGCCATTAATATATTGCGCTGTGGTGCTATTTTGTTTTAAAAATTCTTGATAATTACCTTGTGCTACAATTCTGCCACCATGCACACCAGCCGCAGGACCAATATCTACAATATAATCGCTTTCGGCAATCATATCTTTATCGTGTTCTACAACAATTACACTATTGCCAATATCTCGCAGTTCTTTAAGCGATGCAATTAATTTTTCGTTGTCTCTTTGGTGCAGCCCTATGCTTGGTTCATCTAAAATATAAAGCACATTTACCAATTGCGAGCCTATTTGTGTAGCCAACCGAATACGTTGCGCCTCGCCTCCACTCAATGTATTGGCAGGGCTGTTCATTGTTAAATAATCTAATCCCACATTGATTAAAAAGCTAACACGGGTGCTTATTTCTTTTATAATTTCTGATGCAATAATCAATTGCCTTTCGCTTAATTTAGCCTCAATTGTTTGCAGCCAATTGCTTAAATCTTTTATTGACATTAAAGATATTTCTGCAATATTTTTTTCGTCTAATTTATAAAAAAGAGCTTCTTTTTTTAAACGTTGACCTTTACATTCTGGGCAATCTTTGGCATGCATAAACTCCTCTGCCCAACGGCTAAGACTTTCGCTATTGCCCTCGTAATATTGTTCTTCTATTATTGGAATAATACCTTTAAACGTAGTGTCATAACTTACAGTTCTGCCTTCATAATTTACATGGGTTATGTTAAAACTTTCATCGCTACCATGTAGTATAATTTCTAATATTTCTTTCGATAATTTATTAATAGGGTCAGCCAAACTAAACTTAAATTTTTTAGCCAAACCACGCAATTGCGAAAAGGTAAAATTCTCTCTTACTTCTCCTATTGGCAATATACCGCCTTTATTTATACTCTTTGTTTTATCTGGAATTATATGGTCAATATTTACCTCGCTAACAATGCCCAAGCCATTGCAATTGCTACATGCGCCATAAGGACTATTGAAAGAAAAGGTATTGGGTTGTGGCTCGTCATAACTCAAGCCAGTATCAGGGTCCATTAAAAATTTACTAAAAAAATGCACCGAATTATCAGAATTATCTAAAATAGACAGTGTGCCTTTGCCCATTTTAAAAGCTGTTTTTACACTTTCATTTATGCGGTTTTTGTTGGCATCGTTAGGTTCAATTCTGTCTATTACTACTTCAATATCATGAATTTTATACCTATCCAATTGCATACCTGTTTCTATTTCAAGTATTACATTATCTACGCTCACTTTGCGGTAGCCTTGTTTGCGTATTTGTTCAAAAAGCTCACGGTAATGCCCTTTTCTGCCTTTAATAACAGGGGCTAAAACAGTTATTTTTTTACTGCTAAATTTTTCTAATATTAAATGAAGAATTTGGTCTTCGCTGTAGCGCACCATTTTTTTACCACTTAAATAACTGTAAGCATCGGCAGCACGAGCATATAGTAATCTTAAAAAATCGTAAACCTCGGTAATTGTTCCCACAGTAGAACGAGGATTGCGACTAACTGTTTTTTGCTCAATACTAATTACAGGCGAAAGACCATCAATTTTATCAACATTAGGGCGTTTCATATCGCCTATAAATTGGCGGGCATAAGCACTAAAAGTTTCTATATATCTGCGTTGCCCTTCGGCAAAAATGGTATCAAAAGCCAAGCTGGATTTTCCGCTACCGCTTAAGCCTGTAAATACCACCAATTTATTGCGAGGAATGGTTAAATCTATATGTTTTAAATTGTGCTCGGCAGCACCAATAATTTCAATGGTATCTTGTGGGTTCATTTAGCTAAAGTTTGCAAAGGTAAATACAAAACAGCTTGTGTATTTGTTTTTAGAAAAAGATATTTTTAAATATCGCTTACACTATTCCAAGGTTGGGCAAAGCAGTTTTCGCTAAACTCTACAACTTTATTGCCACCATAAATTACCATTCCGCCTTCTGTTCGGCTTAGTTTTTGCCACCATTTTATACCACTTGCCATTTCTTTGTCAAATGTTTGATTGTATTTTATTTCAATAGGCAGCCATTGGTCATTTTTGAAAATAAGTAAATCTATTTCGTTGCCAGCAGAATCTCTAAAATAATAAAAATCTGCTTTTTCGCCTTTGTTTAATCTGTTTTTTTTTAATTCTGTAATTACCCAATTTTCAAAAATAGCTCCTTTTTTATCTTTAGATATAAGCATTTTAGTTGTATTGATTTGTAATAAATTGCACAACAAACCAGTATCATTAAAATATAATTTGGGTGTTTGAGTTATCCTTTTGGCATAGTTTTCAAAAAAAGGCTGTAAAAAATAAATGATATAACTGCTTTCTAAAATAGAAAGCCAATCTTTAGCCGTTTTAAAATCAATACTTGCAAGTTTGCATATATTGTTAATGTTTAGTTGCTGCCCAGCATAATTGGCACATAAGCCCACAAACTTTTTAAATGTATTGGCATTGCCTATATTTCTAAGCAATCTAACGTCTTTTTCAATATACGTTTGAATATAATTTTGCATCCAAGTTTTTACAACAATTTGCGGTTGTTGGTATAATTCAGGGTAAGAACCTTTTAGCAAAATATCTTCTTTTGTAGCTTTTTTATAGCCTTTTACAGTTGTAATTTCATTGTATGCCAATGGCAATAATTCTAAATAAGCTACCCTTCCTGCTAAAGATTGGCTAATAGATTGTTGCAATAAAAAATTATTTGAACCACTTAAAACAAACTGCCCACGTTTATTGCTTTTATCTACAATTTGCTGTAAGTAATTGAATAAAATAGGTGCTTTTTGCGCTTCGTCAATAATAGCACCTTTGGGATATTGGGCTAAAAATTTTTTAGGTTCATTCAAAGCCATAGTTAACATATCAGGGTTTTCTAAATTAACATAAGGCATTTCTTTAAATGCTTTTTTAATTAAAGTAGTTTTACCCGATTGCCTTGGACCTGTAACACATACAATTCTAAATTGAGCAGCTAATGAGTGAGCTACCGCTATAGCTTTTCTGTTAACAATCAAATCAATTCCCATATTTACAATTTTATGCAAATATAGGAGTCAATTCCCATATTTGCAAATTTATGTAATTATTGGAGTCAATTCCCATAATTGCAATTTTATGTAATTATTGGAATTGGTAAAAATAAATAATTGTAAATTAAATATTTATATTGCTAAAAAATTACAACTCCCCAAACTTGCTTGGATTATACTCATGCATTATGTTATAAATAGCATTGAATATATCCTCGGCATTGGGTTTGCTAAAATAATCGCCATCTGTACCATAAGCTGGGCGATGGGCTTTGGCAGCTATTGTTAAAGGTGGTGCATCTAAATGCAAATAGCCTTTTTGTGTATCTAACACTTGTTGCAGCATAAAGGCTGTTGCACCACCTGGCACATCTTCATCTATACATACAATTTTGTTGGTCTTTTTTAAAGATTCAACTATGCTGTGGTTAATATCAAATGGCAATAAGGTTTGTACATCTATCAACTCGCAACTAATACCAACCTCGCTTAATTTACCCATAGCATCTTGTATAACACGCAAGGTGCTACCATAGCTTACAATAGTTACATCACTGCCAGTAATCAGCACTTCTGGAATACCCAATGGCACGGTAAAATCTCCAATATTACTTGGCATTTTTTCTTTTAGGCGATAGCCGTTCAAACATTCTACAACCAAAGCTGGTTCATCTGCTTTTAGTAGAAGATTATACATACCTGCGGCTTGCGTCATATTGCGAGGCACACATACATACATGCCTCTAACAGCATTTATTATCATACCCATTGGCGAGCCACTATGCCAAATACCTTCCAATCTATGCCCACGGGTACGAATAATAATAGGTGCTTTTTGTCCGCCTTTGGTGCGGTATTGCAGCGTAGCTATATCATCACTCATTATTTGAATGGCATATAATAAATAATCTAAATATTGAATTTCGGCAATTGGGCGCAAGCCACGCATAGCTGCACCAATACCTTGCCCAATAATACTTAATTCTCTAATGCCAGTATCTGAAACGCGTATTTCGCCATATTTTTCTTGCATACCTGCAAAACCTTGGTTAACATCGCCTATTGTGCCTACATCTTCGCCAAAGGCAAATATGCGAGGGTCTCTGCCAAGTGCAGCATCAAAACAAGCCAATACTACTTCTCTACCATCTACCAATTTATCATCATTGTATTCAGCTTTTATTTCTTCAAAAGCAAATACATTTTCGTTCGATTCGCTATGCAATGTTGAAGAATAACGCTCAAAATTTTTAACTAAAAATTGTTCGTAATATTGTTTTAAATTTTGTCTTTCTGCACCTTGTTGTCCTGCTGAAGCAACTAGTACTTTGTTTACAGCTATGCCAATATCTTTTCTGCCTGCATCTTTGGTAGCTTTTAAATCTTTAATGGCTTGCTCGGCTGTAGGGTTTTGTATTTTTTCTAATAATGTAATAGCTTCTGCAACATCTTGTTTTAAGGGTTGCAAATAGGCTTCCCACGCATTTTTTTTGCATTGGTTTACATATTCGGTGGCTTCATTTTCTATGGTATCTAAATTTTCTGAAGTAGAAATTTCATTATCTAAAATCCATTCACGCATTTTTTTTATGCAATCAAAATCTTGCTCCCAAGCCAAGCGGTCTTTACTTTTATAACGCTCGTGCGAGCCGCTTGTGCTATGTCCTTGCGGCTGGGTAACCTCTGTAATATGTATCAATATAGGGCGATGATTATCTCTACAATGTTTAATGGCTTTTTGATACACATTGCAAAGCTCTGCATAATCCCAACCTTTGGCTGTAAAAATATCTACACCCAAGCCATTTTCATCAGAATTAAAACCACTTAAAATAGCACTAATGTTTTCTTTTGTTGTTTGGTATTTTGCTGGCACGGAAATACCATAGCCATCGTCCCAAACGCTCATAGCCAATGGCACTTGTAGCACGCCTGCTGCATTAATTACTTCCCAAAATCCGCCCTCGCTTGTACTCGCATTGCCAATAGTGCCAAAAGCTACTTCATTGCCTTTGTTAGAAAAGTTGGTAAATTGGTGTAATTCTGTATTGTTTTTATACAATTTAGAAGCCAGTGCCAAGCCTAACAAACGTGGCATTTGCCCTGCCGTTGGCGATATATCGGAAGTAGAATTATATCTATCGGATTGGGGCAACCAGTTACCATTGTCATCTAACATTCTGGAAGCAAAATGCCCATTCATGCTTCTGCCCGCACTGTTTGGCTCTGCCGCTACATCTGTATGGGCATACAATTGGGCAAAAAATTGTTGAATGGTATTCATGCCTGTAGCAAACATAAAAGTTTGGTCGCGGTAATAGCCACTGCGGTAGTCGCCTTTTTGAAAAGCTTTAGCCATAGCCATTTGGGCTACCTCTTTGCCATCGCCAAAAATACCAAACTTGGCTTTACCTGTTAACACTTCCTTTCGCCCTAAAAGACTTGCCTGACGGCTTTCAAAAGCTATTTTATAATCGTTTAAAACCTCTGCTTTAAAATCTTCTATGTTTAAATTTGCATTGTTTTGCGCCATATTTTGCAACATAATGGCAAAGGTAAGAATTTTAATCTAAAACAATTCTAATTGCGAGGGCAATAAAGTAAAACTCATTCTATGGTGTGGGCAAGCTCCAATTTTTGCAATAGCCTCACGATGTAATTTTGTGGGATATCCTTTGTTTTGCGCCCATTGGTATTCAGGAAAATCTTTACTTAAATTTTCCATGTATTCATCTCTGTGGGTTTTGGCTAAAATAGAGGCTGCAGCTATACTCAAATATTTGCTATCGCCTTTTACAATGGTTTTGTATGCTATATTTTTGTAGGGCTTAAATCTATTGCCATCTATGATAATAAATTCAGGCATTTTACTTAATTTTTCTAAAGCCAAGTGCATGGCTTTTATAGAGGCATTTAGAATATTTATTTTATCAATCTCAGCAGCAGATACAGAAGCCACTGCCCAAATACATTTTTCTTCAATAATAGGGCGTAGGGCTTGGCGTTTTTTTTCTGTTAATTGTTTAGAATCGTTTAACCCATCTATAACTACGCCTTTAGGAATAATAACAGCAGCTGCAAATACAGCACCTGCTAAACAGCCTCTACCTGCCTCATCGCATCCTGCTTCTATGAGTTTGGATTGGTAGTATTTTTCTAACATTTTTAATAAAATTTATACTTAAAGCCACACGAAAAAAAAGTATATTGAACATACAAGGGCTGTGTTTTAAATAATTTATTAGGTGTTATATTTACCGTATTTGCTGGATTAAAGATGAGCAAGGAAGGCAATTCTAAAATTATGCGTTTGCTTAAATGAATATCTAAATAATTAATTAAAGTTGCTGTGGGCAATACTTTGCTAATTTTACTGTTACTTAAATTCATTATTCCTGCACCAATACCAATATCCCAATATATTTTATTGCGCCAAATATTAACTAAATAATGGTAGCTAATTTTAACCGATTTGGTATCTAATAATGGTCTTATTTCAAAATCTGTTGCCCCTTCGTAAAGGTGTTTTTTAAAATCTAAATTTATGCCAATAAAATGCTTGTTTTTTATTTTTTTTAATCCACCTATGCTCCCCCAAACTCCTACCGAATTGTAATTGTCAAACATATAAGCCGTTCTTGCAAATACATAATAATTACCAATAGATGCTACTGTGCCTTTTTGTGCAATTATTATTGTAGAAAACAATATGAAAACCATTGTTATACTATACTTTTTCATTTTACTTTTCTATTTCTTTTTTAATTATTTCTATCATTTTTTCTGTCATGGTAAAAGGGATTAAATGTCCTTCATCTTTGAGTACAATTGAACTTACATTGCTAAAATTATCTACCACATATTGTTGATTGCCAAAGGGAGCAAGCACATCTTTGGTGCCATGGATTTCTAAAATGGGCTTTACAAATAGGGGATAATCTTTTTCCATTTGTCTTACTTCATTGGGCAAAGGCTGCATTTCGTGGGTACTTGTTTTTAAATCTTTGGCTACCATCCAAGCCCAAATAGCCATTTTACTTATTTTTTGCAAAGCACGTTTCCAATGTATATTTTCTTCAATTGCAGGTGAAATTGTAGGCGCAATCAATATCAATTGCTTCAAATTTTCTTGGTGTTTTAAGGCTAATTTTATGCTTACTGGTCCGCCATAGGAGTGGCTAACGATGGTAAATGGCTTGTTGTTTTTTCTCAATGCTAAAATTGGTGCAATAAAATTGGCTTGGGCTTGCAAGGCAGCAAGTGCTTCGGCATTGCTTTGTCCATACCCTGCTCTATCTACCGCCATTATAAAACATTTTTTTTGCAATTCAGTATCTGCCAAATAATCTTTAAACGCATCCCAGCTACCAGGAGAACCATGTATAAACAACAACATAGGCATGGTATCATTTCCTGTAGCTACAAAATGTAGTTTTTTGCCATTACTAATAATAAAACTATCTTTAAATTTTTGTTTTTTCTTTGTAAAGAATTTATTTGTTTTTTCAGGATTTAAACTACTTGGCACAATGTGTGAGATAGCTGGTAAAAAATAAACAAACAGCAACGCTATAATTGCTATTTTCTTTATTCTTATTTTCCATTTTGGGGCTATCATTTGTACAAATATAAGTTTTAAACCCAAATTCAGCAATAGACTTGCTGAATCGAATAACAAATTGCAAATCATGTTTTTACAAAACATAATTGCAA
>CAZDGF010000073.1:0-11793 GCA_964505065.1 uncultured Chitinophaga sp. | reverse complement strand
TGTTATTGCTAATATTACTGGAATATGATTAATTACGGATATACAGAAAAAAATATTTACGCTTCATTTTGATAATATATCTTATAAAATTTTCTGCCATCTTTTTCTTGCCCTCGCTCTATCATTTCTTTATTTCCATGAATATAAATATGAAAATTTTTATCCAATTTCAAAATGCTTTTAAATACTTTGGCTTGTTTTTTTAATGCTTGGTTATCTATCTCAAAAGTATCTGCTATTTGAATATCATTGTCATTTCTATAGGTTTCATCAAATTTTCTAAACGATTGTATAAGCTCTGGTTGCTGAAACACCTCTTGCTCAAAGCTTTCTTTTTCAAAATTATCGTGGTTTTTGAAATATGCCATAGAGCGGTTCAGCATATCTATTTGGTCTGTTTTATCTATTTCAAAATCTTGGGCAAGCTGCTTGGTTACATAGTTTTTAGTAATATTTAAAAAATCTTTTGTTTGATGAAAATCATCATTGCGGGTGCGCAACATCAAAAAACTATCTCGCCAAAACTGAGCCTCTCCGCCCTTATTGCTTTTGTCTATAATACATACTTTATAGCCAGCCTCTTTTTCGCTATTCAATATTAGGCAGCCTTTGTCTAATTTTTCTATGTTTATGCCATCTTCGTATTGCAGGTTAAATTGGTTTTTATTTTCGTTTACTTTTATAAACGATTGTCTGTTTTCAGATTTAAAAATACCTACAGCATTTACCGTTTCATTGTCTATAAATAAATTATGGAAATGGGCAATAAATAAATCGCCAGCTTTTATTAAAGGATGGTTTGATACTTCGTACAAATGTTTGGCAATACTTATGCTATTCAAATGAAAATCGTTTATATTTTCTAATATTTGAGTGGCATAAATATACAATGGATTGAGCTTAAAATCTTGATTGGTAAATGTAAAATGATAAAACTCGGGTGCACCAAACGGGGTTAGAAAAAAATTGAGCATCAAATCGTGCAGTTTTTCATCGCTTATATCTACTGTTTCTTTTGTAATAAGAATATCATCGCCATTGTTTTTATTGCCTACATGGTGTACAGAAAGTTGGTGTATGGTTTCTATTGTATCTAATGCCATAATGTATGCACGAAGGTATAGATTTATTATGTTTATAAAAAAAATAGGATTGGGTTTAAACCCAATCCTATTTATATCCAATTTGTTGGTCTTTAAGACCAATAAATTGAAACCAATTAATTTTTACTTAAATATTCGGCTACACCTTTAAAGCTTGCGCTCATAGCCTCTTTGCCTACTTCCCAATTTGCAGGACATACCTCGCCATTGGTTTCTACATGTATTAAAGCATCTACAATACGCAAGGTTTCATCTACGTTTCTACCCAATGATAAATGGTTTACCAATTGGTGTTGTACAATGCCTTCTTTATCTATTAAAAACAAACCTCTAAAAGCTATCATTGGTCCATTTGCTGTTAATTCGCCTTGCTCGTTGTAATCGTAATTGCCAAACAATACACCATAATTGGTGCTTATAGATTTTGTAGTATCGGCAACAATGGTATAGGTTACACCTTCAATACCGCCTTTGTCTTTTGGCATTTGCAACCAATTGTAGTGGCTTTCTTCTGTATCTGTGCTACAGGCTACCACTTTTACACCGCGTTTTTCAAACTCTTGCAATTGCGCTTGAAAAGCGTGCAACTCTGTTGGGCATACAAATGTAAAATCCTTTGGATAAAAGAAAAATACAACATGGTTTTTGCCAATGTATTGGTCTAAACTAAAATTTTCTACAATCTCCTCGCCATTAATTACGGCTGCTGCGCTAAAATGCGGTGCTTTTTTTCCTACTAATACTGTCATAATGGGTGCAAATTTGGGCTTTTACAATGGATTAAGAAAATAGACTATTAAAATTTTGTTATAGGGATTAGCTATATTTTAATGTTAATTTATAATTAATTAGAATAATATTAATTTTGTCTTTTTCAATCGTTTAAATTAAAAATAATTATATTTGTTGTATAATCTTTAGTTCAATGAATATGCGTAAAATTTTATTTGATATATCTAAGAAAAGAATTACTTATTGGGCTATATTAATTCCTATTTCATTTTTTATTATTTGTATCTCAATAATGATTTACAATTATAAAAAGGCAGAAAATGATGATTCAAAATTGGTTTTAAATCGTCAGAATAATCCACAATTAGTAGTAGTAAAAATACCAACTAAAATAAATTACATAGATTCTATTTGTTTAAATTATTTAAAATGCCCAACAACACTACTTTCTTGTTATTTCAAAAAATATGATGCCAATGAAAATACAGATTCAATGATATATTTTGCTTTTAAAAATGATAGCTTCGAAGCGTCTGTAAATCTTGGAGATTTAAACAATGATAAAAAAAATGAAAATGTATTTTTGCTGCCAATGCTCAATTATGGCGAAGAAGGTGATGCTTTTTATTTTTATGATACTATTTTTCCAAGATTAGAAACAAATTCATTGTGTGCACACAGAGAAAATATTTTTTTGTTAGAAGACATTAACGAAGATGGGATAAAAGAGATAGGATTATATTATTCTGCTTGTAGTAGCAGATATAAATCTATACAGGTATATAGTTTAATCAAAAATGAATGGCAACAAATAGGTTCTTCTGTTTTTGATATATTAACTAAAGAGCCTAATCCCAAAGAATTTAAAACATTCGTTAAGAAGTTATCTAAAAATAAATTTAAGATGAAAAATTTTGAAGATGAAAAAACCTATTGGAAAAATTATTCAATAAACTAAATTCCTTAAACCAACATCATTACAGGCTCTTCTAACAATTCTTTCAACGTATTTAAGAATTTAGAACCTACAACACCATCTACCACACGGTGGTCGCAGCTAAGGGTTACTTTCATTACATTGGTTTTGGCTATTTCGCCATTTACAATGCCTACTGTTTCTTTAACACCGCCAACAGCCAATATACAAGCATCGGGCGGGTTAATAATAGCTGTAAACTCCTCAATACCAAACATACCTAAATTAGAAATGGTAAAGGTATTGCCTGCCCAATCTGCTGGTTGTAGTTTTTTATCTTTGGCTTTGCCATTAAATATTTTTACTTCTGAGCTAATAGCCGATAATGATTTTTGGTCGGCAAACTTAACAACTGGCACCAATAAACCATCTTCAACAGCCATGGCCACTCCAATATGTATATGGTGGTTAAAACGAATTTTTGTACCTAACCAGCTGGCATTTACCCATGGATGTTTGCGCAAAGCAATGGCAGAGGCTTTTACTATCATATCGTTTACAGATATTTTTACATCGCCACTGGCATTCATGGCTGCACGGGCAGCAAGGGCTTTATCCATGTTTATTTCCATGGTTAAGTAAAAATGTGGTGCGGTAAATTTGCTTTCGGCAAGGCGTTGGGCTATTACCTTACGCATTTGCGAAACGTTTATTTCATCAAAACTTTCAGTACCGCTTGTATATTGTGTGATAGCTGCTGTTTGTGTAGTGCCTTTAAAATTCTCAATATCGCTTTTTACAATTCTGCCGTTTTCTGCACTTCCAGCAATAGCGGTTAAGTCTATGCCTTTTTCTTCGGCTAATTTTTTAGCTAAAGGAGAGGCTTTTACACGGTTGTCAGTACTTGAAATAGTATTTTTAATTTCGGCTACAACAGGTGCAGCAGTTTCAGTTTTTGTTTCAGTTTTTGGCTCAACAGCAGCTTTTGGCGCACTTGCACCGCTTAATACACTGCTAAAATCTTCGCCAGCAGCACCTACCACGGCTATGATTGAATCAACAGCAGCGGCATCGCCTTCGCTTATTGCAAAATGAAGAATAGTGCCTTTTTCGTAGTTTTCTAAATCCATAGTGGCTTTATCGGTTTCTACTTCAGCCAAAATATCGCCACTTTTTACAGTATCGCCCACTTTGTAATTCCATTTGCGTACTACACCTTCGGTCATTGTATCGCTCATTTTGGGCATTTTAATTGCTACTGCCATAATTTTTTATTTGTTTCTTATTTTAACTGCAAACCTAATCAATAACAAGCAAAAGCGCAAAAGGTTATTTTAAATTATTAAGTTTGGCTATTTCATTTTATGATAAGCATAACACTAAAATAATTTTGCAATGCTCTTTTTTCATAAAAAAACATTAGTTTTGAAATTAACTATTACTATATTTATGAAATTAAAACTACTATTCATTTCATGTTTTCTTTCTTCTTTTTCATTATTTGCCCAAGTAAAACTCGGCAATAGCCCTGCAACAATAAATGCTACAAGTTTACTTGAATTAGAAAGCACCACCAAAGGCATACTTTTTCCACGCATGAATACCGCTCAAATGAATGCTATGGCTGCACCATTCGGTATGGTGGTTTATAATACTGATAGCAGTTGTTTGTGCAATTACAGTGGCTCGGCTTGGATAAGTTTGTGTAGATATTCGGCTATTCCAAACCTTAATTTTACCCAAACTGGCACAATAAAAAGCCTACAAATTGGCAATGGCAATACTGTATATTTTAGCACGGCAGATAATGATAGCAGCACTACCAACGAGCTGCAAACACTTGCCATTACAAACAATGCCAATATTAGACAAATAACTTTAAGCAATGGCAATTCTGTATTTTTTAGCGTAGCCGATGCAGATTCTTTAGCTACAAACGAACTTCAAACATTCTCTCAAACCATAGGTAGAGGCACTATTTCATTAAGTCAAGGCGGTGGTATTATTACCATAACTGATAGCTCGGCTACAAATGAGTTACAAACAATTTCCAAAACAGGCAACTCCATTTCATTGAGCAATGGCGGGGGCTCGGTAATTGTAAATGATGAAGATAGCACAAACGAGTTGCAGCAAATTTCTCGTGTAGGAAATATTTTAAGATTAAATAAAAATGGCGGTGCTATAACTATTGCCGATAACGATTCTGTGCCTACAAATGAGCTTCAAACTTTTAGCCAAACTGCTGGTAGAGGCACAGTTTCTTTAAGCCAAGGCGGGGGCATTATCACTATTCCTGATAGTTCGGCAACTAACGAACTTCAAACAATTTCTAAAACAGGCAACTCCATTTCATTGAGCAATGGCGGGGGCTCGGTAATTGTAAATGATGAAGATAGTACCAATGAATTGCAGCAGATAAGTAGAACAGGCAATACACTTTCGCTTAATAAAGGAGGAGGTTCTATTAATTTGAGTAGCGAGGATAGTACAAACGAACTTCAAACTATAAGCCAAACTACAGGATTGGGAACTGCTTGGCTCAATAGAAATGGCGGGATTATTACCATACCCGATAGCAGTAATTTGAATGAGTTGCAAACTATCGGTTTATCGCCTTTAAAAGGCACAATTACTTTAAGCAATAATGGTGGTATTATAACTTTAGCAGATAGCAGCGCAACAAACGAAATTCAAACCATTTATCGCACAAAAGATTCTTTATTTTTAACCAATGGCAACCAAGTAAAATTGTATGATGATACTACATTAAACTGGCGAATTAGAGGCAATGCAGGCACTTCAAGTACCACACATTTTATAGGCACAACAGATTTTCAAGCACTTAATTTTCGCATCAATAATCTTAAATCTGGTATTATTGATTCTGTAAATAGAAACACTACTTTTGGCTATAGAACCAATAATAGATTAACCACAGGTTATGAAAATACATTTATAGGCACACGAACAGGAAACCTAACTACTACTGGCTATATGAACACTGCCATAGGCGCAATGGCTTTTAGAAACAATGTAAACGGAACAAGCAATGTAGCCATAGGCGATAGCACAGGCGCAAGAATAACATCGGCAGATAACAATACATTGGTAGGCGCTTGGGCAGGAAAAATGTTGACTACAACTGGTAGTCAAACTATGATAGGTTACAATGCTGGCTCAGTAAATACAACAGGAACTCTTAATACTTTTATTGGCACAAATACAGCAATTAATAATATAAGAGGCTCTGAGAATATTACGATGGGTGCATTTAGTTTTTATAATAACCCAAGCGGAAGTCAAAATATAGCCATTGGTAATTTATCTCTCTATTCTCAAAATTTTACGAATGCTAATACTGCATATAACAGCAATAATATAGCAATTGGTCATAATGCAATGTTTGGCAATAATCCTACCTCAACTACAACAGGTGTAAGAAATACAGCCATTGGTTCATTTAGCCTATATTCAAATTCAACAGGTGCAAATAATTTAGCTATTGGCGATTCAACATTATATGCAAACTCTACTGCAAACAATAATTTAGCCATAGGCAATAGTGCTTTGAGAACCAACACAACTGGGCGAAGAAATATAGCCATAGGGCAAAATAGTTTAACAAAAAACACAATAGGAATGAACAATATTTCTATGGGTCATTTTGCTAGTTTTTACAATACCACAGGTTATAGCAACGTAGCTATTGGCGATAGTGTTTTATTTAGAAATTCAACAGGCAATAGAAATATAGGTATTGGTTTATTTGCTTTAAGGGCAAATACTACAGCAACAAGAAACGTAGCTATTGGCTATAATGCTTTATCTTTAGTAACAACAAATTCTGATAATACAGCCGTTGGAAATATTGCTTTGCAAAACAATACAGCTGCTGGAAATACTGCAATAGGTAGTTCAAGTTTAAATGCCAATACAAGTGGTGGATTAAATACTGCTATAGGAAATTTAAGTATGGCTACAAATACAACAGGTGCAGATAATACAGCTTTAGGTTATAGAAGTTTACAAAATAATGTAACAGGCTCTACCAATGTAGCTATTGGCAGAGATGCATTAAGAAGTAACACGACAAGTAACAATACAGCAGTAGGAGCATATAGTTTAACAGCCAATACTTCTGGTGGAAATAATACTGCAATGGGATATTTTTCAATTTATACTAATACCACAGGAGCAAATAATACTGCAATTGGAAACAGTACATTGGTATCAAATCTTTCAGGTTCTAATAACACAGCTATTGGCAATGAAGCATTGTACGATAATACGGCAAATGAAAACACTGGTATAGGCGCAAGCGCCTTAATGGCTAATACCACAGGTACATACAATACCGCGGTAGGCGTTAGTGCATTATCAAATAACAATTTAGGTAGTGGAAATACGGCAAGTGGTCAATTTGCATTAGCATCTAATGTAAATAGTAATTATAGCACTGCTTTTGGTTACAATGTTTTATACCTTTCTACAGGCGAGAATAATACCGCTATAGGGGCATCTGCAATGAGTGCAAATACTATAGGCAAAGAAAACAATGCCTTAGGTTATAATTCTCTTTATAGCAATACCACAGGTTTTAGCAATACAGCTATAGGCAATTCTGCCTTGTATGGAAATACTACAAAATCTAATCTTGTAGCCATTGGCGATAGTGCTTTATTTAACAATGGAACAGGCTCGCCAAGTGCTATACAAGCGGCAAATAATACAGCCATAGGTTCAAAAACATTGTATGCAAATAATTTGGGTTATAATAATTCAGCATTGGGTTTTAATGCTTTAAGAAATAATACAACAGGCTTTAACAATACTGCATTGGGTAGCACAGCATTGTTAACCAATACTATAGGCGACTCAAACACAGCAATAGGTTCAAAAGCATTAGAATTAAATACCATAGGCAATAAAAATACTGCAACAGGTTTTGCAGCTTTAGGCATAAATACTATAGGCAATTATAACACTGCCAACGGAAGCGAAATATTAAATAGCAATACAACTGGCAATTATAACACTGCCTTAGGTAGCCAATCTTTAAATGCCAATACAACAGGAAATTATAATACTGCGATAGGCAATGGGGCTTTAAATGCCAATACTACAGGCTCTCAAAGTATTGCTATGGGTAGAAATGCTTTGCAAAAAAATACAACTGCTGGCAACAATACTGCCATTGGCACAAATACTTTGCAAGAAAACTTAACAGGACATACAAATATAGCATTAGGCACAGCCGCATTGAATAGAACTACTAATAGAAACTACCTAATAGCCATTGGCGATAGTGCATTAATGAACAATTTAGCAGCCAATAATTTGGCTTTAGGCTCAAAAGCATTGTATAGAAATACATACTCCGAGCGCAATACAGCCATAGGTTACAATGCTAATTATAATTTATCTTTTGCCAATAGCAATACAAGTTTTAATGCCGATAATATTGCCATTGGTTATAATGCACTTTACACCAATAATCCAACACGCAGCAGCAATGGTATTAAAAACATAGCCATTGGTAATTTTAGCAATTATTTAAATACCTATGGCAGCCGCAATATTGCCATTGGCGATAGTGCATTATATAGAAACGATAGCGTGAGCAGCAATATAGCCATTGGTGTAAGAGCATTGCGCAATTTTAGAAATACCAATGCTGCTGCAAGTATAAAAAATACTTATAACATAGCCATTGGAGAAGATGCCATGTTTAATACTGTTCGTTCGGCAAATTTTAACAGCGGCACATACAATATAGCCATTGGTAATGCAGCTATGGCAAAATATGCTACCCCATCATACAATATAGCCATTGGCGATAGTGCAGGTTATAACCAAGAGTTTAATGCTATAGCCATAGGCTATAAAGCAGGTTATAGAAGAGGCGACCAAAGCACCTATATTGGTAGCAATACAGGTAGCGGAAATTTTAGCGTAGCCATAGGTTACAATGCTTTAAGAAGCAGCCAAACAGGCACTTCAAATACAGCACTTGGCACTTATGCTTTAGAAGATTTATTGAACAATGGTAGCAATACCGCCATAGGCAATAGTAGTGGCGAAGGCTATTCAAATTTGGATAGTTGTACCTTTTTAGGCGCAAGTAGCAATGCAAGTACCAATAATTTAACCAATAGTATGGCATTGGGTTTTGGTACTACTGTATCTGCCAACCACCAAGTAAGAGTGGGCAATACCCAAATAACAAGTATAGGCGGCTATGCCGCTTGGACAAATGTATCCGATAGAAGACTGAAAACAAATATACAACCCTACGCTTTAGGTTTAAATTTTATTACCCAATTGCAACCTGTGCAATACGAACTAAAAGCACAAAAAGGCATTATACAACAAGGCTTTATAGCCCAGCAAGTAGATTCTATAGCGCAGCAAATGGGCGTAAACTTTAATGGGGTAGATAAACCAGCCAACGATAGCTCCTATTATGGCATTCGTTACTCTCAATTTGTAGTGCCATTGGTAAATGCTGTAAAAGAGCAACAAGCCCTTATCAACCAACAGCAACAAGCCCTAACAGAACAAAAAAGAGAAATGGAAGAATTGAAAAAACGTTTGTTGTTGTTGGAGAATAAATAGAAATTTTTTATTTTTGATTTAGCGGTGTTTAGTTGCAGGCACAAGGAGCTATGCTACAGACCGACCAAAAGGGAAAAAGGAATAAACTACTATTTTTCTCTTTCCTCAATAGCTTCCAATGCTTGTTCTATATCCCATCGCAAGCTGTTATCTCTCGTTTTTTTGTAAGTAGCTTTTAAAATGGGTATTGATTCCCTTGTTCCTACTGAGTTTAATGCAGCACAGATAACGCCTTTTTTTCCATTGTTATTTGTTTCTTCAAATATAGAAAGCAATAAACCTTCAACATCACTGTCGTGTGTAAATCGCAACGCGAAAATAGAATTCCAGTATAAATCACTCATTCTAGATTTTGCCAATTTCTTTAAGGGTTCAATGTTTAGGTCAGAACTTTTAGTCATATCTTGTACTC
Source organism: uncultured Chitinophaga sp. (assembly GCA_964505065.1). GTDB lineage: Bacteria > Bacteroidota > Bacteroidia > NS11-12g > UBA955 > JABMMZ01. The sequence continues at coordinate 2,012 of CAZDGF010000073.1, read as the reverse complement.
CTAATAAAATCTTCAATTTGCTTTGATTATCTTCTGTTTCTATTTTTTCCATCAAAAAATTAAAAAGCTTATTATCTGTGGTATTGTTACATAAATGAGCCAGACAATAAAAGATATTACTTCTTTTTATTGGATTAGTTTCTAACTTTAGTTTCTCTAACAATTGTTCTTTTTCGGTATGAGAATTATACATTGTAGCTCGGCTATAAGCATACTTACTAACGTCATGATCACTACTTACAAAAGTTTTTCGCATTTCGTTTAGCAAGGGGGAATATATCTCATCGCTTTCCATTTTTCCTAAAACAAAATCGATGCTTCCATTTTCCAAGTCTGATATTAGCTTGTTTTTTGCTAATTCTAGTTTTTTTTCTGTACTTATAAAAAAATTAAACATTGCTGTATTGTATGTAGTTGATGTTGACTTAAATCATAAGATGATGTTTAGTTCCATTTTTTTCTTTACCCTTCTACAAAAGTAAACTTTTATTTTAAAAAACTATACCCCCAGCATAAGCCTTTACTTTCTTTAAAAACATTTATTTACAAATTGTGCTAACATTGTGAATAATGCAATATTAAATAAATATTAAATTTGCAATTTCTTATTAAAATAAATGTACACAAATACACCCAAAGGCATTCTTATTTCTGTAGGTGGGGCAGAGGATAAAGGCACAGATTTAGAATTAGGTATTATAGCGCGTAGCAGTCTTAATTTTTTTGAAATAGGCATTTTAAAAAATATTGTTAAAGAAATAAACAACAATGAGGCACGCATTGAGGTTGTAACCACAGCCTCGCAAATACCCGATGAAGTAGGCGAAAACTATTTAGATGCCTTTGCCAAATTGGGTTGTGCCAATGTAGGGCACATGAAAATAAGAAACCGAGAAGATGCTTCAGAAGCCCAGTACATAGAACGCCTAAAACAATGCGATGCCATTATGTTTAGCGGTGGCAATCAATTAAGGCTAACTGCCATATTTGGCGGCACAGAGTTTTTAGAACTGCTGCACCACAGATACCATAACGAACATTTCATTATAGCAGGCACAAGCGCAGGGGCTATGGCTATGAGCAATACCATGATATACCAAGGCAATGCTAGCAATGCCCACCTAAAAGGCGAAGTAAAAATTACCACAGGCTTGGCTTTTATTAAAGATGTAATAATAGACAGCCATTTTAACAAACGTGGGCGTTTTGCTCGCTTGGCACAGGCTGTAGCCTCCAATCCATCGGCAATAGGCATAGGCTTGGGCGAAGATACAGGCGTTATAATTCGCAATGGCTACGAAATGGAAGCCATAGGCAGCGGTGCAGTTATTATTATAGATGGCAGACATATAAGGCACAATAATATTGCCGATATTGAAGAAGGCGCATCTATATCTGTAGAAAACATGATAGTGCATGTTATGGAAAAAGGCAATTTATACAATGCCAAAACCAAAGTATTTGAAGCTGCTGATGTGAATGTGGTGGAGTAATTACACCTCGTCAATTAGAGTAATTTCGCACTTTCGGGAAACTTTTAAATTTTTGTTTCGAGAAGTGGCTTTTGTTTAAAAATGTCTCGATACATTTTTTGGAGTACCAAAAAACACTCGACAAGACTTTGCCCTGCCGTCACTTCGAGTAAAAAATTAGATTTGAAATTTTTGTATCGAGAAGTGAAAAACAAAAGTAATTCTTGTACCTACGAATTATCGCAAAGTTTCAATCAACATTTTTTAAATTGGTATAATTAATTATGAATTGGTTACTTTTGTTGTTGAAAACACCAACCGCAAAAAAATAAATTTAAAATTATAAACTCAAAAAATGCAATTATCATTTTAGTTATTATTGTTTTTATTGGCTGCAATAAAAAGAAAGCTCCGTTAGTTGTGCAAACTGCCAAAGCAATGTCATTGGTTATTGGCAATCCTGTAGATTATGGTTTTACAGATTTATTCAATACTGTCCTAAATAAAAATTAGGAATAAAAATTACCGAGTCAAATCAAT
>CAZDGF010000072.1:0-11820 GCA_964505065.1 uncultured Chitinophaga sp. | reverse complement strand
ATTCCTTTTTTATCATGTTACAAATATACGCTTTTATTTTAGATTAAAGCCAATTTTAACTATTAAAAGAATTTCTTTACAACAATGGCTTATAACTTTTGCCATTTTTGGGTATGCATTTTTTTATTTTAATACCCAAATGCACGAAAGATATATTCATTCTGTTATATTGTTTTTAACGGCACTTGCTTTATTATATAATAATTGGGGTATTTGGTTATTAGTAAGTATTAATTATGCATTAACTTTAGAAAATGTTGTTAGAATTTTAAAGTTAAACAATTACCAAACTTTAATTTTTAATCCATTTTTTCACGCTATTATATATACTATTGGCTTAATATGGTGTTTTATTATTTGGTATAAAACACTTAAAATTAAAAATTTTTAATGTTATATTTTAAATTTATTAATCAAAAAGTATAATTTTATAACTTATTTTTGCCTTTACATTAAAAATTGCCATAAATGAACGACATTATTTGCCCACATTGCCAAAAAGCTTTTAAAGTAGATGAAGCTGGATACGCAGCTATATTAAAACAAGTAAAGGACCATCAGTTTGCAGAAGAACTGAATAGCAGACTAAAACTTGAAGAAGAAAAAAAAATAATGGCTATTAAACTAGCCGAAGAAAAAATTAAAAATGCATTACAAGATGATTTAAATAAAAAAGACCAAGAATTAGTTACCCTTAAGGCTATGAATGAAAATAATTTAAGGGCTAAAATTTCTGAAAAAGATGTAATTTTAAACGAATTAAAAGCAAAACTTGAAAATGCAGAACTCGTAAAAAACATAACAGTAAATGAAGCTACCAAAAAAATTGAAAAAGAAAAAGATAGCTTAGAAAAAGAGAAAATAAGCCTTCTAAACTCATTGAACCAAAAAGAAACTGAAAAACAACTTTTAGAAAAAACTTTAAACGAAAATTATACCGAAAGGCTTAAATTTAAAGAAGAAGCTTTAAAAATGAAAGATGAGGAAATAGAAAGATTGAAAGATTTTAGGCAAAAACAATCGACTAAAATGCTTGGAGAATCGCTTGAGCAACATTGCGAAATAGAATTTAATAAATTAAGGGCAACCGCTTTTCAAAAAGCATATTTTGAAAAAGATAACGACTCGAGAACAGGAAGTAAAGGCGATTTTATTTTTAAAGAAATAGATGAAAACGGAATTGAGATAATATCAATTATGTTTGAAATGAAAAATGAAAACGATACAACAGCTACTAAAAAGAAAAACGAAGATTTTTTTAAAGAATTAGACAAAGATAGAACAGAAAAAAATTGTGAATATGCCATATTGGTATCACTTTTAGAGTCGGAAAATGAGTTGTATAATGCTGGTATTGTTGATGTTTCACATAAATATGAAAAAATGTATGTTGTACGCCCACAGTTTTTTATACCAATTATTACATTATTGCGAAATGCTGCTTATAAAACAATGCAAGCCAAAGCAGAATTAGCCATTATAAAAAGCCAAAATATTGATATTACAAATTTTGAAGAAAGTATTAATGTATTTAAAGTAGGCTTTGCAAAAAACTATGATCTAGCCAGCAGACAATTTAAAACAGCTATTGAAGAAATTGACAAAACGATAGACCATCTAAATAAAACAAAGGAAGCTTTATTGTCATCTGTAAATAATTTAAGATTAGCAAATAGTAAAGCAGAAGATTTAACCATCAAAAAATTAACCAAAGGCAACCCTACAATGACAGCAAAATTTGAAGATTTAAAAAATCAATCGATTTAAATTTTAACCAATTGAGCGAATAAAGCACAATATTTTGTATTTTTAGCAAAAAAGCCTACTTTTGCAGTCCGTTTTTTAAAATGAGTGTGATATGACAAACCATTTAAAACAATATGATGTAGAGTTTGTGAAACTGAATGAGGGTACTCATCAATTTGATTTTGAAGTAGATAACACTTTTTTTAAAGCATTTGAAAGTTCTTTAACAGCCCAAAATTTATCCGTAAAATTACATTTTACCAAAGCTACAAATATGTTTACCTTGCTATTTGAAGTGCAAGGCATTGTAAATGTAGAATGCGATAGATGCTTGCAAGATATACAATTGCCAATTAAAAATAGCCAAACTTTAATGGTAAAAGTTACCGAATTTGCGCCTGAAGAAGAGGAAGACGATTTGGTGTATATTTCGCCAGCCGATTACAAACTAAATGTAGCGCAGCATCTGTTCGATTTTATACTTTTAAGTATGCCAATAAAAAAAGTATGTAAAGATACAGGCAAAACCTGCGACCCAGCAATTACAGATAAAATAACAGGCGAAATAGATGTAGAACTACAAATAGAGCCAACACAAGATACTGATACTGATATAGAAGAAGACGAAGAAGAGATAATATAAAACATTAAACAACATTAAATTAACGACAAAATATGCCAAATCCAAAGCGAAAAATTTCGAGAACAAGAAGAGATAAACGCAGAACTCATCACAATTTAGATAATAAACAATTTATTGCAGACCCATCTACAGGCGATATTTCTATTTACCACCGTGTAAACCTTGAAACAGGTATGTACAGAGGTGTTAAAGTAATGAAAGGCCGTAACGAGCAATAACTACCATGTTACGCATTGGTATTGATGCTATGGGTGGCGATTTTGCGCCATTAGAAGCTGTAAAAGGATGTATTACAGTAAGAACTGCTATGCCCCAAATTCAGCCAGTATTATTTGGACATAAAGATAAAATTATGGCTTGTTTTACTGAATTGGGTGCAAATGTTTCTGATTTTGAAATTGTACATGCCGAAGAGGAGATAGAGATGAGCGAGCATGCCACAAAAGCCATAGCCCATAAAAAAAATTCGAGCATTAATATAGCTTATCGCTATTTGGCAGAGCAACAAGTAGATGCTTTTATAGGTGCAGGAAATACTGGCGCAATGTTAGTTGGCTCTATGTTTTCTGTAAAAGCTATAGATGGTGTTCAACGCCCTACAATTACCTCTATTCTTCCAAAATTAGCAGGTGGCTTTGGTGTATTAATAGATGTAGGCGCAAATGCCGATTGCAAACCAGAGGTATTAAATCAATTTGCTATACTTGGCTCTTTATATGCCCAACACGTTTATAATATTGAAAACCCAAAAGTAGCCCTATTAAGCATAGGCGAAGAAAAAGAAAAAGGCAATATTTTAAACCAAGCTACTTATCCTTTGCTTGAAATGAATGATAGAATAAACTTTGTAGGCAATGTGGAAGGCAGAGATTTATTTAACGACAAAGCAGATGTAATAGTTTGCGATGGTTTTACAGGCAATATTGTACTTAAACTTTGCGAAAATTTTTATTATACCCTTTCAAAATTAGGGGTTGACAATGAGTATTTAAACCGTTTTAATTTTAAAACGTATGGCGGCACCGCCATTTTAGGTGTAAACGAAACCGTAATAATTGGACACGGCATATCTAAAGAAGAAACATTTGTAAGTATGTTTAAACATGCTGCCGATGTAGTTAATTCAAAATTAATTGATAAAATAAAACAATCTTTTTAAGCAAGTTTCACATTTTTATTTTAGATTGCGAGGCTAATTGCTAAATTAAAAACCATAAATGAGCAAAATTACTGCAGCTATTACCGCCATTGGAGGATATGTTCCCCCTAATAAATTAACAAATTTTGATTTAGAAAAATTGGTAGATACCAATGATGAATGGATAACCTCTCGCACAGGTATTAAAGAAAGAAGAATACTGAACGAGCCAGGAAAAGCCACATCGGATATGGCAGCAGCAGCTATTAATGAGCTTTTAATTAAAAGAGGTATTACTGCCGAAGAAATAGATTTGGTAATTGTTGGCACTATTACAGGCGATTTAGTTTTCCCTTCGTGTGCCAATATAGTATGCGATAAAATAGGCGCAAAAAATGCTTGGGGTTTTGATTTATCTGCAGCTTGTAGCGGCTTTTTATATGCTTTAGATACAGGTGCAAAATTTATAGAATCGGGCAAACACCAAAAAGTAGTGGTTTGTGGATTTGATAAAATGAGTGCTATAATTGATTATACTGATAGAAATACCTGTATTATATTTGGCGATGGTGGCGGAGCTGTATTGCTTGAACCCAACACAGAAGGGTATGGTATTATTGATTCTATTCTAAAATCAGACGGCAGCGGCAGAGAGTTTTTACACCAAAAGGCAGGAGGCTCGCTAAAACCGCCCACCCACGAAACCATAGATGCACGAGAGCATTATGTTTACCAAGAAGGGAAAACCGTATTCAAATATGCTACTACCAATATGGCAGATGTTTCTACCAAAATAATGGAACGCAATAATCTTACACCAAATGATGTAGATTACCTTTTAGCCCACCAAGCCAATAAGCGAATTATAGACTATACTGCCGAAAAAATGAATTTACCTTCGGAAAAAGTATTGATGAATATACAACGCTATGGCAATACAACAAGCGGCACTTTACCTCTTCTTTTTTGGGATTTTGAAAAACAATTTAAAAAAGGCGATAATTTAATTTTAGCCACCTTTGGCGGTGGTTTTACATGGGGCAGTATATACATTAAATGGGCATACGATAGTAATTAATAATGAAGAATTAAAAATGAAGAATTAAGAATGAATAATTAAGAATTCATTTCGACAAGCTCAATGAACAAATAAAATAAAAAACAACAATTAATATGAATATAAAAGAAATAGAAAATTTAATCAAATTTGTATCTGCACAAAAAAATGTAGGCGAGGTAGAAATTGAACAAAAAGATTTTAAATTGGTAATAAGAAAACCAACAACAAATGTAGTGGCTGCTGCGCCCCAATATATTCAAGCTACAGCACCCGTGTCTGCTCCGCAAACTGCGGCTGCACCTGTAGCAGCTGCAACAACACCAGCACCTGCTGCTGAAAAAGCTGCACCTGTAGCCGATAATTTAATAACCATTAAATCGCCAATGATTGGCACTTTTTACCGCTCAAGCAGCCCCGATAAGCCTTCGTTTGTAAATGTAGGCGATGAAATAAAAGCTGGAAAAGCGGTTTGCATTATTGAAGCTATGAAACTATTTAATGAAATAGAAAGCGAAGTGAGTGGTAAAATTGTAAAAGTATTGGTTGATAATGCTACCCCAGTAGAGTACGACCAACCATTATTTTTAGTTGAGCCAAACTAATTTTTAACATATAAAAATTTGATAATTATTTTTTACCAAAAATATGTTTAAAAAAATATTAATAGCCAATAGAGGCGAAATAGCCCTTAGAATAATACGTACATGTAAGGAAATGGGTATAAAAACCGTAGCCGTATATAGTACTGCCGATAAAGAAAGTTTACATGTTCGCTTTGCAGACGAGGCGGTATGTATTGGTCCTGCCCCAAGCGCACAATCGTATTTAAAAATTTCTAACATAATAGCTGCTGCCGAAATAACCAATGCCGATGCCATACATCCTGGCTATGGTTTTTTGAGCGAAAATGCCAACTTTAGTCAAATATGTAAAGACCACGGCATTAAATTTATTGGTGCTACAGCAGAGCAAATAAATGGCATGGGCGATAAAAGCAACGCCAAGGATAGCATGAAAAAAGCTGGTGTGCCTACTATTCCTGGTAGCGATGGCTTGCTTGAAACATTTGATGAAGGTATAAAATTAGCTCAAACAATTGGTTATCCGGTAATTATAAAAGCTACCGCAGGTGGCGGTGGTAGAGGTATGCGTATTATATGGAAAGATGAAGAATTTGAAAAAGCATGGGACAGCGCTAAAACAGAGGCTGCTGCTGCCTTTGGCAACGATGGTATTTATATGGAAAAATACATTGAAGAGCCAAGACACATTGAAATTCAAATAGCTGGCGACCAATATGGCAAAGTTTGCCATTTAAGCGAAAGAGATTGCAGCATACAACGCAGACACCAAAAATTAATTGAAGAAAGCCCTTCGCCATTTATGACACCAGAATTGCGCAAACAAATGGGAGAAGCAGCTCGTAAAGCCGCTCAAAGCATTAATTATGAAGGTGTAGGCACAGTAGAATTTTTAGTAGATAAACACCGTAATTTCTATTTTATGGAAATGAATACCCGTATTCAGGTGGAACACCCTGTAACGGAGGAGGTAATAAATTATGATTTGGTAAAAGAACAAATAATGATTGCTGCTGGGCAACCCATAAGTGGCAAAGATTATGAGCCTATGAAACATGCAATAGAATGCAGAATAAATGCAGAAGACCCAGCCCATAATTTTAGACCCAGCCCTGGCAGAATTACCAATTTTCATATTCCAGGCGGGCATGGCATAAGGGTAGATACACATGCGTATGCGGGGTATTTAATTCCTGCCAATTATGATAGTATGATAGCCAAACTAATTGTTAGTGCTCAAACCAGAGAAGAATGTATTGTAAAAATGGAACGTGCATTAGATGAGTTTGTTATTGAAGGTGTATTTACTTCTATTCCCTTGCAAAGACAAATAATGAGCGATAAAAACTTTAGAGAAGGCAATTTTACTACTGCCTTTATGAACGATTTTAAATTTATACCCTAGTATAAAATCTAATTTTAAATAAAACACAAAATGCTTTACAAATTGTAAGGCATTTTTTTATTCTATACTTTTCTTAAAATTATTTTTAAGTTACTTTACTATTTTAAATACTTTGTCGCCAATTTTAACCCAGTAAATACCAGACATTAATTGTTCAGTATTGATGGTATTTGTACCTTCTGAAATAGTGGTTGTTAAAATGGTTTTTCCTGCAATATCATTTATTATCAAAATGCTTTCTTCTTGGCTATTTATAAAAAGCAAATCATCAAAAGGATTAGGATAAATATTTGCATTTATATGTTCAGAATTTTTAATAACAAATGGACCTATGCTTTCATTCAATTCTAAATTGGTAAAGCGTAAATAAACTTTATCAGTATTAAATTCTATATATTTTGCGTATTGAATTGTGCCATTTGAGGCTAAATAATTTTCTTCTAACACCTGCCACAGTTGGCTGTTGTCAGCTATTTCTATTTTATAATTTGGTGTTGAATTTTCTTCATTAATTTTGGCTGTAAATGTTAAATAATTTTGCTTTAAACTGCCTTTAAAACTCAATAAACTAATGGGCAAACCTACAACATTGTTTGGATTACAACTTGGTGCATTGTTATAGCTTATTGCACTACCACCGCCAACAGGAAATTTAACATAATTGCCATCTACATTGCTGCCCCAACTATTAGTATAATCGTAATCTATTGTTACACCATTAATAATACTTCTAAAATAGCGAGCGCTGGCTGGGGTATTGGCAAAATTTCCGGCTGTGCTCCATAAAGGCGTATTGCTAAACAATACATAAATGGTATCCATACCACTTGCATTGCACCAAGCACTAAAGTTGGCTGTATCAGTAGGGCTTTCATACATTACCATAAAATACTTATTGGGCATTATTGTGCTGCCTGTAGGTGCATTTTTAAATCTAAATTTACAACCGCCAGAAAGTTTAGTATTTAAGCCATTTATATAATTGGGATTTCCTGCGGCTAAAAAACTTGAGGTGTAATTTGGTGTTGCAGGGCTGCTTGTGCCATATCTTATAGAAATATTTGAAGAATTAACGGCAAAACTATTACTGCCATTTTGCAAAAACACATATTCATTTGCACCTTCATTTGCCCTACAAGCATTTATCATAGCGTGATGAATTTGCTGCGCTTGTAATTTTAAAGCAATAAAAATCAATATGAATATAAATTGTTTTAACATTAAGAATTATACTTGCAATTATTATGCCTATTTTCGCCAAAAATGGATACTTCTACAAGAAAAGCGTATTGGCAACTACACATAGCTGTACTCATATTTGGATTTACCGCTATTTTGGGTAAGCTTATAAGTTGCAATCATTTTACATTGGTATGGCATAGAATGTGGTTGGCTGCTGTTTGTTTTCTATTTATTCCAAAGTTTATATCTATTATACGTTTAATACCCCTAAAAAGTTTTATAAAACTTTTAGGCATAGGCTGCTTGGTTGCTATTCATTGGCTTACATTTTATGGTTCAATAAAAATTGGCAAAAGTGCCTCGCTTACACTTGGTTGCTTTGGGCTTACAAGTTGTTTTACTTCTATTTTAGAACCCCTTATTTTTAAGAAAAAATTTAACGCTACAGAAATTGCACTTGGTTTATTAGCCTTGTTAGGCATTGCTATTATAGCTTATTATGCCCCTGCTAAAAGTAGCGAGGGAGGCAATTTTACCCTTGCCATTATAGTAGGTGTTTTTTCTACCTTTATAGCGGCATTGTTTTCTACTATCAACTCGGGTTTAGCAAATAAAATAGATACCAAAGTAATTTCATTTGCCGAACTTTTAGGCGGTTTTTTATTTTTAAATGTGCTTTTAGTATTTTCGCCTTTATTTATTGAATTCAATACAATTCTTCCTTTGCAAAATTTTAAATTGATACCACTTACAGACAATCCAAGTTTTATTCCATCTAAATATGCAGATTTTATTTGGATAGGTTTATTGGCTATAGTATGCACAAATATTGCATTTGTAATGAACCTAAATGCAATGAAAAAAGTATCTGCTTTTACAGCTAATTTAGCCATTAATTTAGAACCCGTATATGGCATTATATTAGCAGCCCTAATACTAAACGAACACCAAATGCTCAACACCCAATTTTATATAGGCACAGCCATTATATTAAGCAGTGTTCTGCTCCATGCTATTTTAAAAAACTATGCACGAAAACATCAACCAAATAATTAAAGAACGAAGAAGCCATTATCCGCAAGAGTTTACAGGCAATATACTTGAAAACGAAGTAATAAATACCTTATTGGAAAATGCCAATTGGGCACCCAACCATACGCTAAATTATCCTTGGCGGTTTAAAATTATTGCTCAAACAGAAATTAACCCTTGGCTAAACAAAGCCATTGAAATATATAAAACTGAAACACCTTTAGAAAATCAAAAAGCTAAAAAAATAGAAAAACTTGAACTTTACAAAACTAAAATTTCTCATACAATAGCCATTGTATTGCAACACCAAGAACCAATAAAACACAATGCTATTGAGGATATTTGTGCTATGGCTTGTGCTGTTCAAAATATGTATCTTTCACTTAGCCAATACCCTAAAGCAGCGGGCTATTGGAGTACTGGGCTGGGCACATACGCTAAAGAAATGCACGAGTATCTAAACCTAAAACCCTCGCAGCAATTAATGGGTTTTTTTATTGTAGGGCACATATTGAATAAACGTACAGAAAGCAATAGAGAAAGTTTTGAAAAGTATTTACTTTAATGCTTCCTTTCCCCTATTTGTTGCCTCCACATAGCGTAATACAAGCCTTTTTCATCAAGCAATTCATTGTGTTTGCCACTTTCAATTATTTTGCCATGCTCTAATACGAAAATAGTATCTGCGTGCATAATGGTGCTTAATCTATGGGCTATTAGTATGGTAATGGTTTGGTGGTTTTGGTTAATGTTTTTTATGGTGGTGGTTATCTCTTCTTCTGTAATGCTATCAAGCGCACTTGTAGCCTCATCAAAAACCAATAAACTTGGGTTGCGCAGCAATGCCCTTGCTATTGAAAGCCTTTGTTTTTCGCCTCCGCTCACTTTTACACCGCCTTCGCCTATCATGGTATCTATGCCATTATCTGCCCTTGCCAATAATTTTTGGCAACTGGCTTTTTCTAATACATTGTATATTTGCTCATCGGTAGCTTTAGGATTTACAAACAATAAGTTTTCTTTTATACTGCCCGAAAATAGCTGTGTATCTTGGGTTACAAAGCCTATTTGTTCTCTCAATTCGTTCAAATCTATGGTTTTGCCATCTATACCATCGTAAAGCAAATTGCCCTCGTTGGGCTGGTATAAGCCTACTAATAGTTTTACCAAAGTAGTTTTGCCCGAACCACTTGGACCAACAAAGGCAATGGTTTCGCCCTTATTTACCTTAAAGTTTACGTTTTCTAAAGCAGGGGTTTTAGCACTTTGGTGTTTGAAGGATACATTTTTAAATTCAAAATTATCTAACTTGTTTAAAACATTGGGTTTTGTAGGTTTATACTCAATGGGGGTATCCATTAGTTTTTTAAAATTTTCTAAACTTACCTCTGCCTCTCTGTGCACTAATATAATATTGCCCAACTCCTGCAAGGGATTAAACAAAAAGAAAGAATAAAACAAAAAGGTAAAATATTTACCTGGACTTAAATCGCCCTGAAATATTAACAATAGCAATAAAAATACCATAATGCTGCGAATAAACTGCACTGTTGTGCCTTGCAAAAAACTAAGGCTACGTATGTATTTTACTTTCTTAAGTTCAAGCCCTAATATTTTGAAGGTAGTATTGTTCAAACGGTTAATTTCTTGCTTAGCCAAGCCCAAGCTTTTTACCAATTCTATATTGCGCAGGCTCTCTGTTGTGCTGCCTGCCAAAGCTGTAGTTTCGCCCACAATTTTTTTCTGCATAAATTTTATTTTTTTGCTCAATACAGAGCTAATAAAACCAATAAACACAATGGCTACAATATATATAATGGTAACCTGCCAGCTTACGTTTAAAGAGTATATCATTACAAATACAATACCTACAATAGAGGTAAACAGAATACCTACAAAAGAGGTAATTAATTTTTCGGAATCGGTTCTTACTTTTTGTAAAATAGATAATGTTTCGCCACTGCGTTGGTCTTCAAAAGTTTGGTAAGGCAGCTCTAAAGAGTGTTTCAATCCATCTGAAAACACTTGTGCACCAAGCCTTTGTACAATAACACTTGTATAATAATCTTGAAAATTTTTAGCTATGCGCGATACCATAGAAACGCCAATGGAACAGGCTATCCAAAATAGGGCAAGGCTTATAAATTTATCTTTTGTTAGGGTTTTTATAGGTACAATTATCTCATCTACAATATGCCCTGTTACCCATGGGTCTAACAAAGAAAAGCATTGGTTAACAGTGGCAAGCAAAAGGGCTAAAAACAGTGTTTTTTTCTGTTTTTTTAAATACTGAAATAAAATTTTCATTGTTTACGTAGCCGCAAAGGTATTCTTATTTATAATTTTTAATTATAATTATTTGCTATATAATAATTACTTAAACTTGGGCGCCTAATACACCTCGCCCTATTGGGTTCGCTATCGCTACCGTGCTACGCACCTGCCCTTGCAGGGCAGCCATAGGTCTCGGGGCGCTTGCTGCCGCCTGTGTAGCCTTTGCTATGAAAGATTATTATATTGTTTAAAAATGCTATGTCTCGATACGTTTCTTTCAAAGCAAAGAAACTACTCGACATGACAAAGCCCTGCCGTCACTTCGAGTAAAAAATTAGCTTTGAAATTTTTGTATCGAGAAGTGGGTAAGTTTTTTAAAATTATTTTAATTGATAATCAATTGTTTATATTATTTTAGAAAAATAGTTTACTCTTTGTTGCATTGAAATTATACAATTAATATGCAAAACATAATAAATGTAATCTTTGATTACAAAACAAAAAAAAGCATTTTAAATGCAAAACTAATTGAGTTAGAAGTAAAGCTCAAAAAACAGCAAATTTGGGAAGATTGGTATGTTTTAGAAATAAAACAACTTGAAAGTGAGTTTAGAGATTCTATTGAATACCTAAACTTTCAACAATTGAAGAGAGAGGCTGAAAAAGACTCTCAATTTGCAGTTGAATTTAGAAATTTATTAAATCCCAAATTCAGCAATAGAATTGCTGAATCGAATAACAAATTGCAAATCATGTTTT
>CAZDGF010000071.1:0-12033 GCA_964505065.1 uncultured Chitinophaga sp. | reverse complement strand
ATGCTGCAAATATAATAACTTTTTTTAATTTATGAATGTTTACGGATATACAGTATTTTAAAACCTGTAAAACTGAAACATTAATCTCACCATTTGATGTAGTATATTTAGTATTTACTATACATCCACTTCCTGCATTTGGACATTCCAATTTATCACCATTCCAAACATAATTTCTACTTTCTTCCACTAATAAACCATTATTTGATGATGTATTAATAGTTTCATTTTTAATTGAATTTTTTTCGGCTTTTGAGAAGTCTGAATTCTTCTCTTTAGTACAAGCGTTGATTGAAATTACAATAAATGTAATTAAGCTAATTTTTGATAAATTTTCCATATTGATTATTTGGTTAAATTTACACAAACAAACAAACAAACAAACAAACAAACAAACAAACAATTTTATAACTATATGAATAATAGGCAATTAATTTTATTTATTAAATTTTATCGAGTTATATTTAATGATACAATTCGTAAAAATAAATATATTCCTACATTTGCAGCATTATCCTCTTTATTTTTGTCTAATAGAAATAACCCATGCAAAAAAAAACCAAATATTTACTTTTGTTTATAGCCATTAGTGTTGGCATTTTCTTTTTTTTAAACAATAAAAAAATAAGTACACTTGCCGCCAACGAAAAAGATTTTGGCTATAAAAACACAGGCAATATTGATAAAATATTTATTACCAATAGAGCCAATAAAGAGTATGTTACTATTACCAAAAAAGACAATAAAACTTGGATAGTAAACGATAAGTACGAAGCCAATTGGTCGCAAGTAGATATAGTATTGAGTACGCTTAGAGCCATGCAAGTAAAAAAACCTGTAGGTGCAGCCGAGCTTGAGGGAGTAAAACAAAAATTAAGTACCAATGGCACAAAGGTAGAAATATATGAAAATGGCAGTCTTTCTAAAACTTTTTATGTAGGCGGCAATACAAGCGATGAAACAGGTACATACTTTTACATGGAGGGTGCAAAAGAACCTTATGTATGCCATATTCCTGGTTTTACAGGATATTTAAGTACCCGTTTTTTTACCAATTTGAATGCTTGGCGTAGCCGTAATGTATTTAAAACTATTGCAGATAATATTATATCAATAAAAGTAGATTGGCTGCAGCAGCCGCAGCAATCGTTTGAAATAATAAACAAAGACAAACTACCAACCCTTATTAGCAATGGCAAAGCATTGGAAAACAATACGGTTGTAAATGCCAATAAGTTAAAATCGTATTTAAGCGGTTGGGAGAATTTATCGTATGCAGGAATAATGGAATTTACACCAAGAGCGGTAGATTCTATTGTTAGAACGCAACCATTTTTAGTTTTAAGTTTAACAGATAATACCCAAAAAACAACAACCCTAACACTCTATAAAATGGCTGTGGGCGAGCGCAGCCATAACCAAATGGACGACAACGGCAATCCTTTGAATTTTGAAACTCAAAATTTTTATGCCATTGTAAACAATTCAAAAACAGAGCTTGTGCAAATACAAGATTTTGTATTTGGTAAAGTAATGAAACCAAAGGATTATTTTTTGATGAAGAAGTAAAAGAGTTTAATAACAGAGCACTTTTACCTTGTTAGCGTTATACCTCCTAATATTAAACCCATGCCCGAAAACTGAACCAAGCCTATGCTTTCGCCATCAATTATGCCCCACATAAAGGCAAACACAGGTATAAGATAGGTAACAGATGCTGCAAAAACTGCACTTGTTTGTTTCACCAATTTATTGAATACAATTAATGAAACAGCAGAACCCAATACCCCCAAAATAAAAATTAAAAATAAAGGTATGCCTGCATTTGGCTGAACTATAGCATGTACAGTATTTGTGCCTAAACCTATTAAAAAGGCAGGTATTGCAATAAGTGTAAGCGGTATCATACTATTTGTATAAGCTGTTAAATGCCCTAATTTGGTTTTTATAATATTGACATTAAAACCATACATTATAGCAGCCAATATTACTTCTCCACAAGGTAATAAGTACTCCGCTTTTAGACTTAAATTTTCTGCTTTGTTGTGCGCAAAAAAGTTATGAATATCTTTGGATAGTATCAAAATAATTGCTCCAATAGCGCCTATTAATATGCCAACTATTTGTCTGTTTTTAATTTTTGTTTTAAATAATAAAGCACCAAATATTAAAGCAAAAATAGGCGTTAAAGCATTTAAAGCACCCACCAAAGAGCTTGGCATATTCAAAACTGCATGTGCAAAAAGATAGGCAGGAATTAAATTTCCAAACGTGCCAGAAAGGGCTAAATAAAACCAATCTTTTTTTGCTAATCCTTTTCTAACATTTATAAAAATAAAAAAAGCAAAACAGCCTGCAAATACAAGCCTTAATGATGCTAATTGGAAAGGGGTAAAGGCTATTAATCCCTTTTTCATTAAAATAAAAGCACTGCCCCATACAAAGCCTAAAAAAAGAAGAATTAAAATAGTTTTTAAATCGAATTTTACCATATTTGAGTTAGCTTATTTGCCAATACTATCGAGCCTAAGCTGGGTTAATACTTTTTTGGTTTGCAGTGCAAAATCGCCATTCATTATCCATTCGTAATAGCTGGGTTCTATTTTTAATACTTCGGCTACGGTTTTGCCTCTGTGTTTGCCAAAATTAAATACAATTTGTTTTTTTTCGTTATACACAAGTCTTCCAGCCAAATCTACCAAATTGTTTTGTCCACTAAATTCGTGTAAAAAATCAATATTGTTTTTTAAGTTTTCGTATTTATCTAATTGCGATTGTAAAATTTGCCAAGTGGCTTCAGTATCTGCCTTTGCGCTATGGGCATTTTCTAAATCTTTGGCACAATAAAATTTATAGGCAGCACTCAAATTGCGAGGTTCCATTAAATGAAAAATGCGTTGGGCATCTATAAACTTACGTTTTAGTGTTTCAAACTCCACGCCTGCTCTGTAAAACTCTTCTACCAACATAGGAAAATCAAATTTATTGCTATTGAAGCCTGCAAAATCGCAATTGAATAAAAATTGATTCAGTTCGTGTGCTTTTTGTTTAAATGTAGGTTCATTGGCTACATCTTCGTTGCTAATGCCATGAATAGCTGTAACCTCAGGCGGAATAGGCATTTCAGGGTTAAATCTTTGGTGCAAATCTGTGCGGCTGCCATCGGGCATTATTTTTATCATGTAAAGCTCTACAATGCGGTCTTTAGCTGTATTTACACCTGTGGTTTCCAGGTCGAAAATTACAAGAGGTTTGGTTAGGTTTAAGTTCATTTTAAAATTTTAGTTTATTTTGGTAAAGGTTTAATATATCTTCGGTACTTAATATTTGAATAAAGTTTAATTTTTTCAAGCCATTTAATAAAACCTTGTCGCCTGTCCATAGTTTAGCTTTAAGAAACAAAGTTAATGCAACAAAATCTACATCATCTTCATCTATTTTTTGGGTTAATTGTATTGCTTTCTCCCAGAATTTTTGTTCAATAATCTCTTCATTTATAAAAGTGATTTTCTCATATATTAAGAACTTAGCTTTTTCTAACTCATTGTCATTAAGCTTAGAAATATACTTTAACTTTTTCCAATGATTGCTAATTTCATAGCGCATGTAGTTACAACTATAAAAACTAAAAATGTTACTAGAATTGAAAATTAATTTTCCTATATTTCCGTTGGTATTTAGTAAAGCACTAAAAATGATGTTTGTATCGAGTACAATTTTCATTTTACAAACCTATCTTTATTCTTTTCCCACCAACCTTTTTTCACTTCTTTTGAAAGTTTGTTAACTTGAGTTTGTGTGGCTTTAGATTTCGATATAGTTTCTTTATAGGCTAAATAATCAATTATTTGCTGAATGCCTTCAGTTTTTACAAAAGAAGGTATGCGTATTATTATTTCGTTTTTTGTACGTTCAATTACCATTTTGAGTATTACAAAACTACATTTTATTTGTCAAATTGCCAATTGTTTTTTTGCCAACTACCAATTATGCTCCTACATCTCTGGTCTTCTTTGTTTGGTTCTCTCTTCTGCTTGGTTCATTCGCCATTCTTCTATTAGTTTAAAATTGCCAGAAAGCAGCACATCGGGCACTTTAAGCCCTTTAAATTCAGCTGGACGAGTATATACAGGTGGTGAAAGTAAATCGTCTTGAAAGCTATCTGTAAGTGCAGATTCTTCGTTGCCCAGTACACCCGGAATTAAGCGAATAATACTATCTATAATTACAGCTGCTGCCAATTCGCCACCTGTAAGCACATAATTGCCAATGGATATTTCTTTGGTTACATATATTTGCCTTATACGCTCATCTATGCCTTTGTAGTGTCCGCATAATAGCATTAAATTACCATGCAACGAAAGGCTATTTGCCATTGGCTGTGTTAATAATTCGCCATCTGGAGTGGTATATATAATTTCATTATAAACCCTTTCTTTTTTTAAATGTTCAATAGCATTTGCCAAAGGCTCGCACATAAGTACCATACCTGCACCACCGCCATATTGGTAATCATCTACTTGCCCATGGGCATTAATGGCATAATCTCTTAAATTAATAATATTAATGGTTACAAAGCCTTTGTCTTTAGCCCTTTGCACCATTGAGTGGTTAAAAGGGCTTTCTAACAAGGCTGGTTGAACGGTAATAATATCAATTCTCATAAATCTAAAATACCATCAGGAATATTGGCAAGAATATATTTTTCTTCATCATTTACCTCAATAATTAAATCATCATGAAAGGGTAAAAGAGAATCTTTATAACCATTTCTAAATTCAATAAGCAATTGATTAGGCATTGCCACTGTTTGCAAAATGGCATATTTCTTTTTGGTTTCATTGTCTATTAATGTGTAATCAGCATAGTTAATGCTTTCCACTTTATTTTCATCAATAAAATCCACAACGGCATAACCTGTAAATTCGCCAATAGCCTCAATACTGTCATAATCTTTTAGTTTTACAATAGTGCAATCAGCATTAATATGCTCTATTTTAAAAGGAACATATTTTTGATTGATAGCTAACAATAAAAAATCTTTAGGTTCAAAATCGTCATCTTCTATATTCAATTTAATATGCCCTTTATATCCGTGGGGTTTCAACAGAAAACCCACCTTGCGGGTGGGTTTTTGGTGTAGGTTAATAGCTTTAATTGCCATTTATAAAAAGTTTAATTTTATGCTTCTGGTGTTTCAGCAGGTGCATCAGTTGCAGGAGCTTCTTCGGCTGCTGGTGTTTCTGTTACTTCAGCAACAACTTCCGCTACAGGAGCTTCTGCTACTTCTTCTACAACAGGTGTTTCAGCAGCTATTTTAGCAGCCTCTTCAGCCGCTATTCTAGCAGCAATTGTAGCAGCTTTAGCTTCTTTAGCAGCTGTTTCAGCTTTAAATTTAGTGGCTTCGGCTTCGGCTTTAGCATTTGCTAAATTATCGCGTTTGCCTTGTACTTTGCTATCTTTGGCTTGTGTCCAAGCAGCAAATTTCTCGTCTGCTTGTTCGGCAGTAAAAGCGCCTTTACGAACGCCACCGTGTAAGTGATGCAACATCATTGCACCTTTGTAAGAAAGAATAGCTTTAACGGTATCCGTTGGGATAGCACCGTTATCGAGCCATTGCACTGCTTTTTCAAGATTTAGGTTAATTGTAGCTGGATTAGTGTTAGGGTTGTAATCACCAATTCTTTCAATAAATCTACCATCTCTCGGAGCACGTGCATCTGCCGCCACAATGTGGTAATAGGCTTGTTTTTTGCGTCCTTGACGCTGTAATCTTAATTTAGTTGCCATTTTTTATAATGTATTTTTTAAATTACCATAAGTTCTCCATTTCTTATGGGGCTGCAAATGTAATTCTTTTTTTGAAAACAAAAAAGGTAGTTTCTGATTTTTTTAAAACAAAAAAAGAAGAATGTAATATACTATTTTGCTATACACTCTTGCTCGTGTTTTATCTTAAAATTTACCGAATTAGCCATAAAACAAAAACTATTGGCTTTGCTATGTAGCGCAATGGCTTTTTCTATCATAGAAGCGTTTGCAACTATTACTTTAGGATGCAAAACTACTTCAGTAAATTTACCTGCGCCTGTTTCATCTTGTGTTAATGTTGCTGTTGGTGTATCGGTATATTGAGTTACAATAATGCCCTCATCTGCACATAAATGCAAGTACCAAAGCATGTGGCAAGTAGCCAATGAACAGAGCATAAAATCTTCTGGATTATACTTTGTAATATCGCCTAAAAATGGCGCATCCGAAGAACATTCAAGAGTAGGTTTGCCTTCTATAGAAATTGTATGGCTTCGCTCGTAAGCTTTATAATGGCTTGTACCTGTGCCTTTATTGCCTGTCCATTCTACATTTAATTTATAATAGTGTTGTTTCATTTTGTTATGGCGTTGTATAGTAGTTTTAAATCTTCTTTTTCTGTGTAAATTAGTTTATTTTCAAAATATTGATGAGCGTAAAATAAGTGCAATTGTTCTTTTTCTTTGTGCAATATTATTGGTTTTACCTCTACACTTACTTCTATTTCTTGATTTTTATTTTTTGAAATACCTACTTTTAAATAGGCAGATAAATGACACCAAGTAAAAATATCGTACGCTATAAAATCTGCCAAGCTATAAATAGCAAATCCTTGTTTTCTCTTTTGGGTAAAAGGACAAATAAATTCATAATTTTGCCAAGGTTGCAAATTATGCGGATGTCCGCCTGCTATAATATCTACACCACATTCGGTAAATATTTTTTCAAATAAATTAATAGTACTTTGGTTAGGAAAAGCTTGATAAGCATTGCCACAATGAAGACTACAAACTATAACATCTGCACCAGCATTTTTGCAATTTATGGCTTGTTGTTTAATTATTTGTATATCGCAATTTGAGGTATTCAATGGCAAATAATTTATAAGCCAAGGTTTATCTGCAGGAGGTAAAAATTGATTTAACGAATATGTATAGGCAATAAACCCTACTTTTATACCATTTTTTTCAATTATTTTTGGTGTATTAAAATCCTCTAAATTATATGCAGCACCTACTGATACAATATTTTTTGAATCTAAAAACTTCATTGTTTCTATCAGTCCATTTTCTCCCATATCTAAGCTATGGTTATTAGCTACCGAAAGCACATCATAGCCCTTGTATTGCCCATTTCCGCTAAATATGTCAAAGGTTTGCTCATCTGTATTGAATAACATATTGCTAAGCATTACTTCTGGCACAAAACTTGGTTTTTTTCTACTATCTAATGGTGTTTCTAAATTTGCAAATACAATATCGCTTCCAAAAAAGTCTGCACCTACATTATCCCACAAATGGTGCGTATTTTGGGGTTTTATCATTTCATAAGGCATCAAATCGCCACCTATAGAAAGTGTAATTTGAGTAGTAGAATTTTCTATGTTATTTAATTGGTTATTTAAACTTAAACCATTAAAATGGTTTCCAATCTCTTTGTTCAATGGCTTTAAGGCAGGTTTATAATAATATTTATAAGCAAAATATAAAATATCTTTAAAACGCATAGTTCTTGGATTTTCTTCAAAATCCAAAGGCTTTGCCCATTTTTTACCTATAAAAATACTGGCTATTTTACAAAGCCCTACAATAATATAGCATATTATCTTTCCTTTTAAAGTATATGCCCTTAATGCTTTCAAAATTTTTATTGAATTAAAATCCGCCCAATAATATTCTGCCCAATGTAAAATAAACACCAAGCCCTATAACATCATTAATTGTAGTAATAAAAGGACCTGTTGCCAATGCAGGGTCTATATTAAATTTTTCTAAAACCAAAGGCGTAATTGTGCCCAATAAAGAGGCAAAAATAACCACTGTAATGAGCGAAATACTAACTACAATGCTTAAATTGTACCCATGCCCAATAATTAAATTCCACGAAAGTAATAATGCCGAACATATTAGTCCGTTTAATAAAGCAACTGTAAACTCTTTGCTTAATTTTGGTAAAATATTTTTACTTTTAAGTGTATTATTAGCCAAACCTTGCACAATAATAGCACTCGATTGTACACCAGCATTGCCACCCATAGCTGCTACAATAGGCATAAAAAAAGCCATTTGAGGTAAATGCGCAATATCGCCTTCAAAATTAGAAACCAATGCCGAACTTCCTAATCCACCAAGCAAACCAACCATAAGCCATGGCAATCTGGCACGAGATAAAATCCAAATTTTATCGCTACTTTCCACACTTTCGCTCAAACCAGCTTGCAATTGAAAATCTCTATCTGCCTCTTCTTTTATAAAATCTACTACGTCATCTATGGTAATTCTGCCAATCAAGCGTTTCATACCATCTATTACAGGAATAGCAATTAAGCTATATTTATTCATTATGCTTGCCACTTCCTCGCCCGTGGCATAGGCATTCACGCTTATTAATTCCTCTTTTGTTATTTCTATTACAGAGGTGTGTGCCTTAGCCAATACAATATCTTTAAGCGAAACTACACCTACCAATACATCATTGTCTTTAACAACATAAACCGCATGTACAGCTGTTACCTCCTCTGCTTGTTTACGTATTTCCTCCACACATTGGCTTACTGTCCAATTATATTTTACTTTTACCAATTCTTTTGCCATCAATCCACCTGCTACATCATCATCATAATGTAGCATTGAAATTAAGTTTTTAGCATAATCTTGGTCTTCCAAAAATGAAATAACCTCTTCTGCTTTTCTTGTTGGTAAAATATTAAGAATATCTACCGCATCGTCCGAATCTAAATAAGAAATTACATCATCGGCTATTTCTTTTGCAGGATAGCCTTTAAATAAACGCTCTTGCAGTTCATCATCTAAACAACGAATTACCTCTACCGCTTTGTGTTTTTCTATTACTTTAATTAAAAACTTGGCATCGTCAAGCTCTAATTCCCAAAAAATTTCTGCAATATCCTCTGCCCTTTGTGCCTCTAAAACAGCTGCCACAGCACTACCATACTTATCCACCAAAAGTGGTTTAAGTTGTTTCAATAGCTGGGTTTCTGTTAGTTGTGTACTCATTGGTTTTGGTTTATATATTGTGTCAGTTTTATAAAATCATTAACGCTCAATTGTTCGGCTCGCAATTTAGCAAATTCGTGGCTTTCTGGCAGATTAAATTTATGCAGTGCATTTCTCAACATTTTTCTACGTTGGTTAAATGCCATTTTTATTACTTCAAAATACAATACTTTACTTACAGGCAAAATAAAATCTTTTTTTCTTAAACAACTAATTACACCCGATTTTACCTTTGGGGGTGGAATAAAAACGTTTTCATCTACGGTAAATTCGTATTTGGTATCATAAAAAGTATTCAACATAACGCTTAATATACCATAAGTTTTACTTCCCTCTTTGGCTACCAACCTTTGGGCTACTTCTTTTTGAAACATACCGCCAAAAGCAATTACTTTCTCTGTATTTTCTAATACTTTAAATACAATTTGAGAGCTAATATTGTATGGATAATTACCAATTATTGCTGTATTTTCAGTTAAATATCTTTGCACAATATCGTTATTTAAAAAATCGCCTTCAATAAGTTGTAATCCTTTCGGAACTAAAGTTTGGGTTAAATAAGCTACAGATTCAGTATCTATTTCTATTGCCATTACTTTTTTGAAATTATCTAAAAGATACTTGGTTAAAACACCCATTCCAGGACCTATTTCTATTGTATTATCAATTTCTAAATTATTTTTAAACAATAAGGCAACGTTTTCTGCCACATTTTCATCTTTAAGAAAATGCTGTCCTAAATGTTTTTTTGGTTGAACTGCTTTCATTTTTGTTTTGATAAATTAAATAACACTGCTTTAAAATGTCTTCTCAATGTCATAAAATTACCAAAAATTGAAAAAAAATTCAAAATAAATTACAATGCAAAAAGAATGTTTCAAAATTAAGATGATTTTTACTAAATTTGACGTTTTAAATTAATTTTACCAAAAATGGTATATTTTTTGAATACACTAAATAATAAACAACAGAAATATATGAAAAAAAAATTCATTACCGCAATTTTAGCCATTTCAAGCTTCGTATCTCTTCAAGCACAAGTTAACCCAGTTCCACCGCCTCCAGTTCCATTTCCAACAGAGGGTATGCCAATGCCTGGTATTCCAGGGCAAACAATGCCAACAGAAAATAAACAACCAGAAATAGTACAATACAAAGAACTTGTTTTTAATTTTGATACTATAAAACAAGGTGTTCCTGCATCACATATTTTTGAAATAAAAAATATTGGCACAAGAGATATAACTTTAGATAATGTTCAAGCAAGCTGCGGTTGCACCACACCAAACTGGAAAGCAGGTGCATACAAACCAGGTGAAACAGCGCAAATAAATGCTACTTATAACGCAGCAGGAGAGGGGCAATTTGAAAAAAACATAACGGTTGTAACTTCCGAAGGCTCTCAAATGCTTACAATAAAAGGCTATGTACTTTCTGCTGCATATTACGATACTTGGAAAGTAGGTAAAGCTGAAAGAGATGCTGCTAAAGCTGCTGCCGAGGCTTATGCTAAAATGTCAGAAAAAGAAAAGAAAACATACAATAAAGCAAAAGCCAAAGCTGAAAAAGCAAGACTTAAAGCTGAAAAAAACGCAAATAAAACAAAAAAATAAACCAATTTTAACTCAATAATATCATGAAAAAAATAGCATTATTCGGATTGTCAGCTATCCTTTTGGTAAGCATGGCTGCTACAAAACCAAAACCTAAAAAAACAACAAAAACTGCGGCTAAAACAACCGCAAAAGCTAAAACCCCAGCCCCAATTATTACATCAGACAAAGCTTTTGACATTAAATGGGATAAAACTACCCATAATTTTGGCGAAATTGCCGAAGGTAGCGAGGTTAAAACTACTTATGTATTAACCAATGTAGGCAAAGAACCCGTAATTATTACTACACACAATGTAGAATGCGGCTGTACTACACCCGAGTACTCAAAAGAACCTATTATGCCGGGCAAAAGCGCAAATATTGTTGTAGGTTTTAATTCTAATGGCAAAAGCGGACAACAAAATAAAAATGTAACTTTAACCTTTGCAAGTGGAGATAAAGCTGTATTGAATTTTACATGCTTTGTAGGTGCTAAAGCAAAAGTAGACCCAATGCAAAACAATGGAAGTGCTGTAAAATTAAAATCTAAAAACTAAAATATTTAACAACAATAATCTTTTTTTAAACAAGCGTTACTTATTAATTATAAATTAAAGTAACGCTTGTTTTGTGAAACAAAAATAATGAATTTAAAGATAATAAGCCTCTTTATATTGCTCATATTTGGTTTAAGCAGCTATACATTTAAACAATTTCAAACTCCAAATAATAGTATTGTATGGGCAAAGTCTTCACACGATTTTGGTACACTAAAACAAGGGGAAACTGTTGAAACCATATTTTCTTTTCAAAATACAGGCAAAGATACTTTGACTATTGAAAACGTAATGGGTTCTTGTGGCTGCCTTGCTACCTCTTGGACAAAGCAATCTATTTTGCCAAAACAAACAGGAAATGTAACGGTAAAATTTGACAGCAATGGCAAAAATGGACAACATTTAAAATCTGTAACTGTATATACCAATTTAGGCGCTTATTATTTAGAAATAAAAGCAAACATTATAAAACAAACCAACTAAAAAAAATTCGGCACAATATTTGAAACACTAAAAATTAAAATAACAACAATATTATGATATCTTATTTAACTTACCTTTTAGCCCTTGTTGCATCGCCAACAGTAGCTACAACGCAAACTACCCCAACAGAAGAACCAAAAACTTTAGAATGGAAAAAAGAAACCCACGATTTTGGTAATATTGTAGAGGGTACAAAAGCAAAATATACTTTTACCTTCATAAATAAAGGCAATACACCTGCTGCTATTACCAGCGCATCTGCAAGCTGTGGTTGTACTGTGCCTTCTTATAGCAAAGAGCCAGTAGCTGCTGGTGCAGAGGGCAGCGTTACTGCTATTTTCGATTCTAACG
>CAZDGF010000070.1:0-12936 GCA_964505065.1 uncultured Chitinophaga sp. | reverse complement strand
GAAATCGCCAAATAGTTATATATTTGAAGTTGCATTTTAAACTTGAATCCGCCTTATGACATAAAAAATAAATTATATTGGGAATATTGTGATATTAAAAGGTTTAATGCTTTTAATAAAATGCAAACTTTTCATGATGATAAAGTAATTCAATTATTAAATAATTTTCAAGGTATTGAATACTCTCAACACGAAGCCTATAATATACCTAATTATTATGAAACCACCAAAAGTGGGGTTTTAGATTTTGAAGAATTCTACACTATTTTCAAACCATATTCTAATCAAAATAAATTTACAGATTTAATATATCAAGTAAAAACTGAAAATGTAGCCAATCATATAGGAAACAACCATTTTCAAATTAACAGTGAAAACCAAGAATTATTATCAAATTACACTGAATACAACAAAGAATGTCTTTCTTTAATGAATGTTATTATTAGATTAAAACAAAAATATCCAGTAATTTTTAAAAAATTTGTTAATTGGGACGATTTTTATTTTCAAAATAATAAATTTCATCTTTCAATTTTAGATAATAATAACAAGGAAGAACAATATACTAAAACTTTGAGTTTATTCAATGTTAATTATTTTGATTTATTAATGCTAAAAGAAAAAGAGAGCGAAAAATCTGATAATTTTTATACATATTATTTAAGCAAAGATAAAAAACACTTATTTTTAGAATTTTTCATAAAAGAATTTCAATCGTTTTATAAGTTTTATAACTATTTAAATGCTAATATTTTACAAAATGCCAATTGTATTACTTACAAGAAACTAGGGAATTTATCTAGTTGGGAAAAATACACAAATAAATTATTAAATGCAATTAAATGTACTAATTTAGACGAAACTAACATTAATTTAAGAATAGTAGATTATATAGATATACTAAGCTCTTTAAACGTTAATGAAAGAAAAGAAAAAGATATTTTAAAATGTTTAAATGCAAGTGTAAATAATAGAATTTATAAAGAAATTGATAATTTAATTCTATCTTTATTAGAAACACAAAGAGGCAATGAAAATAACAATAATATTTTATTAAAAAAATTAATAACAGGTGTAGATGATGAAACCTTTTTTAAAGGAGAGGATAATTATAAAGCATTAGTTTTAACTTTGACAAAAATTATTACCAAAAGCAGTACTTACATCACTTCTTTTAATAATAAATTTATCTCAAATCCAGAATCTATAAATTTTGGATTTTATGATAATGGATTTTTTAGCAGAGTAGGCAATATTTTTACTTATGAATTTGGCAACGAAACTAAATGCAATTGGAATACAAACAATAAAATTGAAGCTAAAAACATTGTAACTTATAGGGGTATAAATTTACAAAACAATATTAAACCATTAGTTTTTTCGCCATTAGAATTAATATCTATTAGCAACCATAGCAACTTAAGTTTGTTAAATAATATTGCAGGTAAAGACCAAACAATAATAGCACCTGCAATTGTTTTATATTATTTTAACGATAAAGGCACAGAGGCCTTTAATAAGGCAATTGCAACAACGGTAGTAGATGTTGTATCTATCGCTTCAGGAGTAGGTGTTTTGAACCTAGCAACAAAAATTTCGTATTTACGCAAAGCCTCAGCAATTGCCGATATTTTAGGTGGAATAAGTAGTATAAGTGTAGGCGCTTTAGATGAATGTAAAAATTGTCCTAAAATAAAAACAGCTTTATCAACGCTAAATATACTATGTGCAGGCGTAAATATAAGTACATTAATTAAAAACCCAATAAAAACAGATGCCATTGCAGAGGGATTAAATGCAACTGCAATATCGAAAATGGATATTAGCACAGCTCAAAAATTTGTAGATGAATTGTTATTGGCTGGCGATGAAATAAGCAAACTACCTAAAAATAGTATAGAGCGACTACAAATATTGGTAGTATTGTAAAAGCTAAAAGCCGAAGCACAATTAGGCAAACAAACAAAATTGCTAGATGATATTGCTAAATTTGAAAACAAAGTATTTAAAAGCAAAGTAGATGATATTATCAATGCGTTGAAACTGAATGGGGCGGGGGATGCGTTCAGAGGCATTGCCAAATCTGACTTTTTAGAATCTGTTGGAGATTTTGCAAGTGGTGCAAACGCTCAAAATGCAGACCAAGCTTGGGATTTATGGAAACAAAAGAAATGGAGTGAGTTAGAAAATTTATTTACAACAAATAACATAAATGGTAAATGGCCACCTAATAGAGGCTTCGTAGAATTTACAACAGAACCTTTAACAGTTGGAAAAGAAATAGATAGATATGGCGGTTACATTGATAATACTACTGGTCAATTTATTGATAAAGGTACTTTCGCTTCACCCAAAGGAGCTTCATTTGAAAGTAGAGCTTTGCCGTCAGAAACATTAACCAAGGCATACAAAAAATACAAGGTTATTAAAGAGATTCCTGGAGTAAAAAAAGGACCAGCGGCACCATGGTTTAATCAACCTGGTATGGGTACACAATATGAGTTACCGAAAGGAATTAATAAATTACTTGAAGACGGTTATATTATTGAAATTCCGTAAAACTAGTTTTCTCAAAAATAGCTTCGACATAGACTTGATACCTTGCAGGTTGCATTTCTCCTAATGAAATGACTGCAAGGTATTTATCATTTTCCTTTACATGTGGAATTACGCCCTGTTGGTTTTTGTAGTATATGAAATCTGGAGCTGGTGCAAATCGTTTAATTGTAGGTGTCTTTTCTAAAATCAGACTAAGAATATTTCTAGTGTCATTTTTTTCAAAACTTTCAAGTTCTGTTACATCCATTGGAGAAAATGTAATCACATCTCCATTGTCAAGCGTTACAGAATATGGTTTATAAAAATTGTCTTCCAATCCATCGTAGATTAAGCTTTTTCCAGCCACTTGTTTTAGCTCAATGCTCATACTCAAATCGCTTTTAAATTTTATGTAAATCAACAAGCTTTAGCCCTTTAATATTGGCAAAATCTTTGGTGTTGTTGGTTATCAATGTTCGGTTGTGTACTACAGCTGTAGCACCAATAATAGCATCGCCCAACTTCATTTTTCTATAATTTCTGCGAAGTTCAATTGCTTTTTGGGTTACTTCTTTATCTAAAGGTAAAACAGTTGCCAGTTGCATGAACTCCTCAATGAGAGGCATTTTTTCAGGTGTTTCGTGATAAGTTAGCACCTCTATTTCTACCGCTACCGAAATAACAAAGTCAGTATTTATTACATCCGCTAAAAATTGCTTACCTACTTCAGGTAATCTATCGGCAAACAAATGCGATATTACATTGGTGTCTATTAAATACTTCTGTCCCATTCTCCTCTTATTTGCTCAATGTGTTGTTGAAATTTTTCGCCTTCGGTTTTGGTTAAAATACCAAAGAAATCAGAAGGTTTCTTTTTTGTGGGAGTTGTTACAGAAATGGTTTTAGCCTCTTCCTCTATGTAAAAAAGGCAATGTACTTGCTTGCCTAAATAATCTTTTGGCAAAGAAACAGGTAAATTAAATGTTTCTTGTTGCGGAGTAATTACTTGTAGTATCATAATTTTAATATTTTAGGGTGCATTTAATTTGGACGCCTTTATAAAATGATCTACCGTTGTGATAAGACATTCTTTTTCCCCTTGGTTGGTTTGTTGCCAAGCTGCTTGCGGCTGCAACCAACCAAAGCCAACATGTTTTAAAGTTGCCATTTTTAAATTTGTATTTATATTTAAACAACAAAAGTAGTTTTTTTATTCTAATTTTAAAAAAAAGTTTTTGCCCTTCAAGGTGCTTTCCACCTTGTAGCCAAATACTTATCAAATCATATAAATAAAAACCATATTATTGCCATACAAAAAAGTATAAAATGCTAAAGCGTTTGTTGTTGATATGGTTGGTGTTAATTTGTAGTAATGCAAAGGCAGAGGTTGTTGTTTATGTTGGTGAACTTTTTTCTTTGGCTGAAAGCCAAAATAACACCAACAACGGCTTAATGTATTAAACATATTCTTCACTTTGAAATCATTATATTGAATTCAGCATTTGCTGAAGTTGTGTCAATATTTTTCGGTAATAATTTCAATGTTTTAGAAAAAAATTGAAAATCAGAAAATTCTACTTCAATATGTTCTTCAACCAATACTTTCTTATATTTTATAAAAAATGTATCTAATTTTAAGTTATTTTTAATTTCAAATACTGTACTGTCTGTATTTGCATCAAAAAGTAATGTGTTATAATTCATAGTTTTTTGAATAGGAATAATACTGCGCAATGAAACACCTTGATTATTTGAAATATTTATAGTATCTGAGTTATAAATTTGAAACCTAAAGTTTTGAGACGGGTAGCCGCTTCGGCATTTGAATGCAAAAATGATGAAAAGCAAGGCTATAAAAAATATTTTTTTCATTTTGTATTAAATCTATAAAATGCATTTACCCCAAATATATTGCCATACTCGTTTGTGTTAATATCACTAAGACCTGTGCCTGTTAGTGGTTTAAAACGTTTAGGATATTTTAAAGGTTTATTGGTGCTGAATATTCCATATCTAAAATTTAAATTTATTTGAAAATTACCTACTCTCAATAATATAGGACTCCATTCAAGTTCTATGCCTCCTAATCCTATTTTTTGTTCCATATATTCAGAATATGGGGTAAGCAATGCTCCATTATATTCTACCATTGCCTTATGCTGTAAATAAGCGGTTAAAAAATTAACCCCAATTGTAGCAATTTCTTTTCTATCTTTTGGTTTAAAATTAAAAAAGCTAAAATTTCTGTATAAAACATAATGCAAACCAATGCGATTGTATAAACCAAAAATATTTGTATAATTATTTTCTGTTCTATAGTTTTTAGAATAATTTATGCCTGTGCTGTTTTGAAGCATCCAATAACGGGTAATATAATGGCGATAACTAATTTCTGGAGAGAAATAACCATAAGCCAAATTTTGTTTTATTGGTCTGCCAATATCTATACCAATGGCGTGTTTATAAAGTTGTTTATCTTCAAATTGTGCTTGAATTTGTAATGTTTTTAAAAGAAAAAATAATGTTGGATAAATTTTAAATTTCATTTTTAAAAATTTCTATTTTCTGCTACCCATTCTTTTATATAAGTAATAATTTCATTACTTTCCGTTCCAGGAGGAAAAAGCTTGGCAACGCCCTGTTGGTTTAAGCTTTGCATATCATCATCGGGAATTATACCGCCACCAGTAAGCAACACATTTTCCAAGCCTTTGGTTTTCATCATATCCAATACTTTTGGAAAAACACTGTTGTGCGCACCCGATAAAATACTAATTCCTATAACATCTACATCTTCTTGCAGGGCAGCATTTACTACCATTTCTGGGGTTTGTCGCAAGCCTGTATATATTACCTCCATACCTGCATCTCGCAAGGTGGTGGCTATAACTTTAGCCCCTCTATCGTGCCCATCTAAGCCCACTTTAGCTATCAATACTCTAATTGGTCGGTTTAATTCTGCCATTATTTTATTTTTTTTAATTTAGATGCTTTTTTACGGTATTTTTTCTTTTTTAAGTATTTTTCGCAATAGGTTTTAAATGGTTCGTTATCCATTATATAATCGCCATTGCTGTTTTGTTTTAAATATTTTTCTAATTTATGGGTTTGCTTACCCAAAGGCATACTATAAATGTATAAAAAATCATTTTTTTGATAAACAGGAAAAATCGTCCAATCGTTTTTATGTGCCGAATCGGACGAGCGGACATTAAAGAAGTAAAAATCGCCCAAATGGCTTAAACGAGTAGAGTCTGTTAATTGAATTAAATCGCTTAAAATAGGGTCGTTGGTTATAGATTTATTTTCAGTTATGGTTAAAAAAAATGTATCGGTTCTTACACCTTTGTTGGTTGCAATATATTTGCCTTGCAGTTCAGTAGGAAAGGCGGTGCGTGGCGAACCTGGCATAGCTGTAAAATTTGCGAATCCACAGCCCGTTGTTAGCAAAATTAAACCTAAATAAATGCCTAAATATTTTGTTTTGTTTTTCATTGTTATGCTGTTATGTTAATAGTTGAAATAGCAGTATTTACTCTCTCTGCACTTTGTTTTATGCCTATTAAATTCAACATGTCAAACAAAGGTGGACCACCTGCTTCGCCACTCAAAGCTACCCTTAAAGGCTGCATTAAACTACCTGCATTTATACCCATTTTTTCAGCTTCTGCTTTAAATATGGTTTCAATTTCTTGCGCTGTTGCGTTTTCATTTTGTAGTAAAATAGTAGCAAAATGCTTTAAATAATCTGTTGCTTGAGTATTCCATTTTTTGGCTATTACTTGAGCATCGTATTGTTTGGGTGTGGTGAAAAAATAATCGCTTTTAGCTGCTATTTCGTTTTTAAAGGTTACTTTTTCTTTAATTAATGCAATTACTTTTTCTAAATAATCTAAAGTAGTAGTATGCCCATTGGCTTGTATTTGGGGTAAAATATCTTGTGCCAATTCGCTATTGCTTTTTAGCATTAAATGTTGATGATTGAACCACTTGGCTTTTTCAGGGTCGAACTTTGCACCATTTTTACTTATTTTTTCTATGGTAAATAATTGTATCAATTCTTCCATGCTAAATATTTCTCTGTTATCAGAAGTATGCCAACCCAATAAAGCCAACATATTAACAACGCCCTCTGGCTCGTAGCCTTTTTCTTTATAGCCGCTGCTTGTTTCGCCTGTTGCGGGGTCTTTCCATTCCAATGGAAACACAGGGAAACCCAATCTGTCGCCATCTCTTTTGCTTAATTTACCATTGCCATCAGGCTTTAATATTAAAGGCAAATGGGCAAACTGTGGCATGGCATCTTCCCAGCCAAAATATTTGTACAACATAACATGCAATGGGGCAGAGGGCAACCATTCTTCCCCACGAATAACATGGCTAATATTCATTGTATAATCATCTACAACATTGGCTAAATGATAGGTAGGCATACCATCGCTTTTAAACAATACTTTATCATCCATAGCACTTGTTTGTACAACCACCCACCCACGAATTAAATCGTGAAAACGTACTTCTTCTTTTCTTGGCAGTTTTATACGGATAACATAAGGTTCGCCTGCATCTATTTTGCGTTTTACTTCATCTTCTGCCATTGTTAGCGAGTTTTTCATACTCATTCTACTTACTGCATCATATTGTGGCGACATACCGCCTGCTTTCAATTTTTCACGCATTTCATCTAATTCTTCTGTAGTATCAAAAGCATAATAAGCATGTCCGCTTTCTAATAATTGGTCGGCATATTGGCGGTACATAGCCTTTCTATCGCTTTGGCGATAAGGGGCGCAAGGTCCGCCAACGTGTGTGCCTTCGTCAAATTTAATGCCTACCCATTCTAAAGCTTTAATAATATAATCCTCTGCACCTGGCACAAATCGTGTTTGGTCGGTATCTTCAATTCTTAAAATCATATCGCCACCTTGTTGTTTTGCAAAAAAATAATTGAACAATGCTGTACGTACACCGCCAATATGCAATGCACCTGTAGGGCTTGGGGCAAATCTTACTCTTACTTTCCTCATAAAGTTGCAAAAATAAAGATTATAAACCTTTATTCAAGTGAATAATTTTTAAATAATGTGCTTTTTGCACAATATTTATTCGTTATTTGCATTTACTTATTTATGTCTAAATTTTTTTTTAACCAATTAAGCTTTGGTTTATTATTGATAACATTTTCTTGCTCAAATACTGTATTTTCTCAAAAAAACAGTTATACGTATTATGATACTATTCCTGATATACCAATGGTAAACTTGGATAAATTGGATAGCATAATAAATAATTATACGGTATTTTTTACAGGCGAAAACCATACCTATGCCAATCAAAATTCTAATATTGAGCTTAAAATGCTTAAATATTTAAATGAAAAAGCAGGGGTTAGAAACTTGATTATTGAGCTTGGTTTTTCAAGAGGCTATATGTTGAATAAATATATAAACGATGATACTTCATACCTTAAAAATATGGAAGGCACTACCTCTACAAAATACATTAATTTATACAAAAAATTAAGAGAACTAAACCAAAAATTGCCTTTAGAAAAACGCATAACAGTGCATGGTATAGATGTTGAGCGGTTTGCAGACGATGGACCAGTATTGTTAAATAGATTAATTCCCAAAGATAAAATAGTGCCAAAAGCTATTGATTTTCAAATAGAGGTTTTAAAATCGTATGCTAAATATATAAGTTTGAAATATAATATGTATAACAATGATGAAGATGATAAAAATATAAATAGTTATTCAATAGGCAATTATTATGGTAGGGGTTTTGATAATGAAAGTACTATAGACAGCATGGTGGCAGATTATAAATTGAATAAAGCTATTTATAAAGAATTTATTGGCGATAATTTTCAAATTTTCGACAAAGTATTTAATTCAATCATTGAATATAGAAAATGGCAAAACTATAAAAGTATGCCACACCAATATATTTATAGAGAACGTGTAATTTACGATAATCTTTCGACATTGATATTGGCAAATCCAAATGAAAAATATTACGGACAATTTGGACGCTGCCATATAAGCCAAACAGAATTGAATGCCGAATGCAATTGGTATGCTTTTAACTCCACAGCTAAAAGATTGAACGAAGGCATAGCCAAAGGCAAAACCTTGAGTATTGGTATATTTTACAAAGGCAGAATCGAAAGCTATTTTACAAACAATAATTAACGCTCTAACAAAGATTTTTTTGAAGATAAAAATACAACAGAAGAATTAAAAAAATACTTGGATATAGAATGTACAAAAGAGAATATCATTAAAAAAATAGAAGCTAATGATACAATGATGCTCAAGCATTTTCAATATATAATGGTAAATAATGTAAATTGTACAGAGAAAGCAAAGATAAAAACCATAGCCAACAAAAAAGACAAATACGATTTTCATGAATGGGCAGTAATGTTCGATTTTAGTCAAGGTAAATCGTTATTTAATTTTAAAGAATTATCAACTAAAACTTTACCTTTAAATAACACTTTTTCAAATACTATGAATACCTATGCTGTTGGCTATACTTATTCCGATTTTGGCAATTATAATATTGGTAAAATAGAATTATTTGAAGCACAAAAAAATAACAATGGTAATTTTAAATACAACCTTTCTGGTTACAGCATAAGCGAAAGCTATGGCTACAGCCCGCATATTAGCAATAGATTTACCTTTGGCATGTATGCTACTTTAGCATATCAAAGATTGGCATTGGCTACTCAAAACGATTCTTTAAACCAAATAATTGTACCTGGCTTTAGCAAAGAAGGTACACAAAAATTTATCAACCATGGCATGGGTGCAGGTGTGGGTTTAGATTTAAGGTTTGCTATTTCAAAGTGGTTGGGTGTATTTGCAAGAGGTAAATATATGGTAGATATATCTAAAAAATATTGGAAACAGGCGGGTGCATTTAACAACCAAAGTATAAGTTCGCCTCGCACATCTTTAGATAATTATGGTGTTAATGTTGGCTTAAGCATTTTAATTCAAGAATAAACTTTTACTACATTTGCGAAATGATTGAAGCTATCAAAAAACAAATTCCCAACCTATTTACCCTTGGTAATTTAACTTGTGGTGTATTGGCAATTATTCTTGCACAAGGAGAAAAGACAATTCACATAGCAGCATATTTAATTTTTTTAGCAGCCATTTTAGATTTTTTTGACGGCTTTCTTGCTCGTCTTTTAAAAGTAAGTGGAGAAATGGGCAAGCAATTAGATTCTCTTGCAGATTGTGTAACCTTTGGAGTCGCACCTTCAATAATGCTTTTACGTTATTTTACCAGCAGGGTATTTCTAAACTTTGAATACTGTGGAATCGATTACTATGGAATGTGGGCTTTCATTTTATTGCCTATTTTTTCCGCTTATCGTTTAGCAAAATTTAATATAGATACTCGCCAAAGCGAAAGTTTTATTGGTGTGCCTACACCCATAACAGGGCTTATGGTAGCAAGTTGGGCATTAATTCCACAAACTAATATTGTACATTATTTTATATTTTCAAACGTTTGGCTATACATTATCTTTTGCATTACCATTTCTTTACTCTTAGTAAGCGAGATTCCTTTGGTTTCTTTAAAATTTAAAAAAGGCAAACCGCTTAAAGATTATACTGTTCAGCTTATTATAGCAGCTATTGGCTTATTCAGCATCATAGCCTTTCAATGGCTTGCTGTGCCAATTATTTATGTGGTGTATGTTTTATCTTCAGTTTTTGTTAGTTTTGCAAAAAAATAAAGAATGAAATTTTTAATAGAAATAGAAGTAATGCCTCGCAAAGAATTATTAGACCCACAAGGCAAAGCTGTAACCAATGGCTTACACAATATAGGTTTTACAAGTATAGACAATGTGCGTGTAGGCAAATTAATAACCTACGAAACCACAGCAAATACAGAAGAAGAAGCCATACAACAAGCAACAGATGCAAGTAAAAAAGTATTGGCAAACTTGGTAATGGAAAGCTATACCATTAGAGCAAAACAAGCCTAATACTTGATAGACGTAGCCATAATAGGGGGGGGAGCAGCAGGTTTTTTTTCTGCTATAAATATTAAAGAAAATAAACCACACCTAAATGTTGTTATTTTTGAAAAAAGCAAAACCCTTTTAGGCAAAGTAAAAATTAGCGGTGGCGGACGTTGCAATGTTACCCACGCTTGTTTTAATCCTACAGAATTGGCAAAATTTTATCCCAGAGGAAACAAAGAATTACTTTCTGTATTTCAAAAATTTAACCCCACAGATACTATAGCGTGGTTTAAACAAAGAGGCATAGAGCTAAAAACAGAAGCCGATGGCAGAATGTTTCCTATTACAGACGATTCTGCAACAATTGTAAATTGCTTTTTAAACGAATGTCAACGCTTAAGAATTAAGGTAGAAGTGGCGCAGCATTACAAAGCTTTGTGCCTACAGCCAAAGGCTTTGAGCTTATAATAAACAACGAAAAAGTACAATGCAAAAAACTACTAATAGCCACAGGCAGCAGCGAGTATATTTGGCAGCAATTGGCACAATTAGGACACAACATTATAGCCCCCGTTCCCTCGCTTTTTACCTTTAATATAAAACACCCCCTAATTGCCGACCTTATGGGCGTATCCTTACCCAATGCCGCTGTTAAACTATTGGTAAACAAAGATTTATTGAAACAATTTAAACTCAATAATACCGAAATAGCCCAAAGCGGACCCATGCTTATAACCCATTGGGGACTTAGCGGACCAGCCATTTTAAAACTATCCTCCATAGCAGCTTTTTTATTGCACCACATAAATTATCAATTTGAAATAGCTGTAAACTTTTGCGAACCATTAACAAAAGCCGAAATTTTAGCCCAACTGATAGCCCAAAAACAACTAACGCCTAAAAAGCAGATAGCCAGCACACCCTTATTTAACATAAGCACAAGGCTATGGCAAAGGTTTATAGACATTGCTTTTTTAAGCCAAACCCACTGGGCAGACAGCAGCAACAAAAACCTTGAAAAACTAGCCAATGCGATAACAAACACCACCATGCCCGTAGGCGGAAAAAGCACTTATAAAGATGAATTTGTAACCGCAGGCGGAGTAGATTTAAAGCAAATAGATTTTAAAACCATGCAAAGCAAACTATTGCCAAACCTATACCTTGCAGGCGAAGTGCTAAATATAGATGCCCTAACAGGCGGCTTCAACTTTCAAGCAGCTTGGAGCGAAGGGTGGATTATTGGGAATTTTTGATTTTGGAATTTTTGGTTTTTGATTTTATGGTCACTTCGAGTAAAAATTGGCTCTGCAATTTTGTATCGAGAAGTGGGGAAATTTTATGTTTCGTGCATAAATGAACTTATCAAAATTTTCAATTAAACTTTAGCCATTTTGTTTCTACAGAACGAACCAAATTAACATCTTCAAAAAACAGTTTTATATTTAATTTAATAGAATCTACAGTTGGGTTTTTTATTAAACAAATATTTATTTCATCATAACCTCTGTCAAATTTAAAATTAGATAATGGTTCTATTGAATGATTGTGTTGACCAAACAATTTACACAAATGATTGATATTGCTTTTAGCAATAGTTTGATTATCAAAATCACCCAATGTGGTTACAGAAATGTAGTCTGGTCTATCTAAATACTCAGCGTCAGAAGGAGAGCAAGCCATTAAATTACCATTGTTATTTCCATAATATGCTACGTTGTAAAAATTTTGTTTTAAATTAATATTCAATGTATCTATTGTTCTATTTATAGCATTATTAAACGGCACAAGTTTACCTGTTTTATGCAAATAATAACCATTAATAGAAAGCTCGCCTGCTTTTAATTGTATGAATTCACTTTTACACATAAAGCAAGAAAATGGAATAGTAAAAACAAAAATAAGTGCCAATATTTTAATATAAATAATAGGCATATTGAAACAAATGTAATGATTAGATTTATTAATTTCAATATTCTTTTTCCTCTGGTTATTGTGTAGCACAGCATTGTGCGGCTGCCACCAACCAGTAAAAAGAATATAAGATGTTTCACTGCGTGCAACAAGACAGCCCCGCTAACGCTCGCATCTTGCGAGTGTTTGGTTTCTTTGCCTCTGGCATTTTTTTGCTACAATAAACCACCCTCAGCTTATGCGGAGCAGGCTCTAGCCCCTCTATACTTCGGCAAGCTCTGTAACCTAAGGAGGGGAATAATACCCCTTTGACAAAACAATATGTAGATGCTTCCTTCGTCAGTATGACAGAGCAATATAACAACTATTCTCTTTTGCGATAGCAAATAATTCAACAATAAAACAATTCAACAATTTAAAATTTGCCATTTATAGCCAATGTTGGAGTTATCTCCAACATTCGCAAAAATATTGAAAAATTGTTGCTC
>CAZDGF010000069.1:0-13277 GCA_964505065.1 uncultured Chitinophaga sp. | reverse complement strand
ATGAATACAAATACAGTAGTTGCAATTTTTATTACACCCAAATAGATGAATTTAATTTTTTAACGCATATAAACGATTTGTAAATTTGTTACTTTAAAGGTACTTGCTTTTGTTGGTGATAACACCAACAACGGCAGAAAAGGTACTTGCTTTTGTTGGTGATAACACCAACAACGGCTGAAAAAAATAGCATTGTTACAGGAAGGCAGTATGGTGTAAGAATGCTTGGCGGTACAAGTAATTCGTATATAAGAAATAGCGATGTATATGGCATAGGCAATTTTGTAAATAGGCAGCCTTTCCGCTTTCAAGGCAGGGGCAAACTATTTACCTATAAATCTAAATTTGGCAATGGCTTGCCAAGTGCCATGTATATACAAGATGCCTTTTTGCGCCCCCGTTGCTCGGAGTTTAATAGCAGTGCATTAAATCTTTGGTTTGTTAACGGCACTATGGAAATGCAAAATTATGCTTACAATACATTTTTGGAGCCTTCGGAATCGCAAATAAAAGGCAGAGGCAAAACATTGTTCAATATTTATGGTGGTAAAAATTTCTTTCAAACCAAAGCATTTAATCCCAATTCATTGTATATGGAAATGGAGTTCAATATTCCAAATAGAGTGCTTCCAAATACCATACAAGGCTCATTAGCCCCATTAATGATGCAGGCGCAAGAAAACTATTTTAATTTTTTAGATATAAATAGCTTAACCCCAAATAATGGCAGTATTATAGCAAAACCCAATGCAAACTTTAATTATAGCGTATTCCAAAAAATTAATAGTATTAAGCAAGATATTGAATTGGTAACCAACCCTTATACATTCAAATATGCTAATTTTACAATGGATAAAGACGAAAGCTGTGTAAATGAAAAACATGTATTATCTACAAATGGCGGAGGTACAGGAACAGGCAGTGGCGGTGGAGGTGTTATTATACGCTACCCCTCGCAACACGACCCAAATTATAGACCTTCATAATCGCAATTGCCACCACCCAATAATACACCGATAAAAACAAGCAATACCAATGGCAATATTAACAACCAACCTATTGCACAAGTATTATCGAATAATTTTAACCGTTTAAACAATGGCAATGCCTTAGCATTAGATTCAGCATTTAATGAACTTTCTTATAGTGTATTGAATAATAATGCCCTTACAGTTATAACAAGCAACAACAATAATCTTGCAGATATAAATATGCTTTATACTATGCTTACAGATGCTTACAACTACATTGCTTTTGAAAATGATAGCTTAACAATGGCTACACATTCCCAAACCGAACGCATAATGCCCTACTATGCCCAAATGAACACCACCATGCAGCAATTATGGGCGCATACAGCCGATACCAATAGCCTATGGCACGATATAAAATACCATATAGCCATAGATTGGGCGCAGGTACACCGCACAGCCAATAATAGAGTAGAAGCCCTAAATGTGCTAAATGCTACCGAAATAGAAATAACCAACCCTATAGAAAACATAGGCTTAAACAAATGGAAATGTATCAACCAAATGGAAATGGCATTGTAAGCAGATACCACCCTTAGTTTAGATAGCGCATTGGCATTTTACCCTTGTATTTTAGATGAACCCTCAGTAGAATTTTTAGATATGTTGCAAAACATGTACCATAACCCTGAAGGCTACACAGGTGGAGGCGATTATCAAATACAAAACCCAAGCAGCATAGCCAATACAAACATAGAAAAACAATTAGGGATATACCCCAACCCTGCCAATAGCCAAATAACCATTACTGTAGATAAACAAAAAATAGAAACCCTAATGGTGTACGATATGCAAGGCAAACTACTTATAAGCCAAACGCCTAATACTACCAATATGTACCAACTGCCCATAGCCCAACTGCCCGAAGGCATTTACAGCATAGTAGTAAAAACCAATAAAACCGTATATACCCAAAAAATAACCGTAATACACCCTTAAAAATAAACATTTATACTTAAAAAAGGCAGCCCCAAGCTGCCTTTTTTTATGCCCAAGCATTAAAAGGCTGTCAACTTGAGCAAAGTGAAAGACCTTTTACATTCTATTTATTTCGTGTACCCTATTGGCATCTAATTTTAAAAAGGTAAATAGCAGCATGCTAAAACTAAACAAAGAACTGCCGCCATAGCTCATAAAGGGCAATGGAATACCTATAACAGGCAGCAGCCCCAAAGCCATGCCTACATTTACAAAAAAATGGAAAAAGATAATAGAGGCACAGCTATAGCCATACACTCGGCTAAAAACTGTTTTTTGCCGCTCGGCTAAATAATACAATCTGCCTATAAAAAAAAGATACACCAATACAAATATGCCGCTGCCAACAAAGCCATACTCCTCGCCTACGGTGCAAAATATAAAATCTGTATGCTGCTCGGGCACAAGTTTGGCTTTGGTTTGTGTGCCATTGTTAAAACCATTGCCCAGCCAACGCCCAGCACCTATGCTTATTTTACTTTGGCGCACATTGTAGCTATAATCACGTTTAGATTTTTTATCGTCTTTTCTATCTTTATCTATCTTGAATAAGGTAAATTCAGTAGATTTTTTTGTATAATATTCGTTAACATCTTGATTTAAGGTTACCAATATACGCTGCTGCTGATGCGGTTGCAATACTTTGCTAAACATAAAATCGACACTAAAAATAAAAATGCTGCTGGCTATAAATACAACTGCACATATAAGCAACATTTGCTTATATCTTTTGTAAAAATAAGCCACAATGCCACACAATAAAAGTATAACTGCTATTAAATACAGCGAGGGAAACAATATTGTAAACACAAATATAGCCCCTAAATACAAGCCTAATACCAACCACCAACCCGAAAGCCCCTCTCTAAACAATACCAAAAAGAAACAAGCAAATACAAGAGCAGAACCTGTATCGTTTTGCAAAAGTGTTAAAGCCATAGGCAACATAAATAGTCCAAAACATATTAAAGTGTTTTTTTTGCCTTCAAACTTTATATCGAAAGTGCCTAAAAACTTAGCCAAAGCAAGGGCTGTGGCATATTTGGCAAACTCGCTGGGTTGCAATTTAAAAGCCCCAATTTTAAACCATGCCTGCGCCCCTTTATTTACAGCACCTATACCCAAAAGAATAAGCAGCATAATTATAATGATTATATAAATACCATAGCCAGAAAATTGAAAAAAATTAGAATCAGTAAGCAATATAAAAAATACAATAATAGCTGCAATACCTATCCAAATAAACTGTTTACCATACTCTGTTTTAAAATCGAAAATACCCGAATGCTCTAATGTGCTATTTGCCGAGTAAATATTTATTGCCCCAAACGTAACCAAAAGAATATAAATAACAACGGTTATCCAATCTATAGAAATTTTTTCTTCCTGCTGCCTGTTGTAATAATTCATTGCAATATTAGGGTGTTTTTAAAGGAATAATTGGTTTTACAACTGTGCTATCTGGCTTTGGCAATTGATAAATAGAAGCCCCTACCAAGTTTGCTTTTAGCATTTTATCCAACATATCTTGGCGTTTTGTTGGTGCATTTTTATCTACAGCCAAATATTTTTCTATCAATAAATTAGCAATTGGTGCTGCATAGGTATTTCCAAAGCCACCATTTTCTACCACCACAGCAATGGCTATTTTAGGATTATCCTTTGGCGCAAAGGCTATAAAAATACTATGGTCTTCGCCATGCGGATTTTGTGCAGTACCTGTTTTTGCGCATATCTCTATACCCTCTATACCCTGTCTGCCGGCTGTGCCGCCAGGCTTGCATACTTTAGCCATACCTGCTATAACGCTATCGAAATAGCGAGGTTCTACCATTGTTACATGTTTTTGTTTAAAAATATCTGGTAGCCATTTATTATCGCCTATGGCTTTTACCACGTGGGGGGTGTACCAAAAGCCTTTATTGGCAATAGTAGCCGCTAAGTTAGCCATTTGCAAAGGTGTTAAACCAATTTCGCCCTGCCCTATACTCATAGAAATAACATTAGCAGAACGCCAGTTTTTGCCAAATACTTTTTCAAAATAGCTTGGCTTTTTTAGTATTCCGCTTGATTCTTCAGGAATATCAATTCCTGTTTTTACACCAATACCAAAGCTATTCAAATATTTGCTCCATTGCACATAAGCATCTTGCACACTTTCGTATTTAGGATTATCTAAAATACTACGGTAAACTGCACAATAATAAGCATTGCAACTTTGGGCAATACTGTTTTCTAAATCTAATGGCGAAGCGTGAGCATGGCAGCCTACTGTAAGCGAACCCATTCGATAACCTCTGCTGCAGCCATAGCGTGTATCGGGGTGCAATACGCCCTCTTGAAGCCCAATAAGGGCTTGTACAGTTTTAAATGTAGAACCTGGGGGATAGCCTGCTTTTATGGCTCTATTAAACAAAGGTTTGCGAGGGTCCATAAGCAATGCCCCAAAATTTTTACTTCTTGATTGTCCAACCAATAAATTAGGGTCGTAATTAGGGCTATTTACCATAGTTAGTATTTCTCCTGTACTTGGCTCTATAGCTATAATGCTGCCTATTTTATTGGCTAATAGTTTTTCGCCATATTCTTGTAAATCCAAATCTAAGGCTGAAACAATATTTTGCCCTGCTGTGGGCAAGCTATCAAACTTACCGCCTGCAAGGCTGCCTTGTTGTTTGCTAAATTTATCTACCAATACTAATTTTCGCCCTTTCCAACCTCTTAAATATTGTTCATATCCTTTTTCCATACCTGACATTCCTCTAATATCGCCAGGTTTGTAATACTTTTCGGTTTCCAGCATTTTTTCTGTTACCTCGCCCATATAGCCCAATATATGGGCTGCACCATTAATGTTGTAGCGTCTATCAATTTTTGTTTCTATAAAAAAAGCAGGGTAATCGTATAAAATTTCTTGCAATTGCGAGTAAATATTTATTGGCAAACTTTTATACATAACAGAAGCTACTTTTTTGTTGTATTTACCTGCTTTTATAAGCCTTTGGTTAAATTCAAAAGTATCTATTTGTAAAATATTGCATAAGCGAATTTTATCTATATTTTTCACTTTTTCTGGCACAGCCATTAGGTCGTACACAGCATCGTTATATACTAA
This sequence comes from uncultured Chitinophaga sp., assembly GCA_964505065.1. Classification (GTDB taxonomy): domain Bacteria; phylum Bacteroidota; class Bacteroidia; order NS11-12g; family UBA955; genus JABMMZ01. The sequence goes on along the minus strand of CAZDGF010000069.1, from coordinate 8,153 downwards.
TAGCTTACCATTTCTATCTACAATTGTGCCTCTATCGGGGTATATAGTTACCTCATTGCTGCCATAAGCCAAAGCTTTAAAGTAATTAGATTTATCTACTATTTGAAGAAAAAATAGGCGGACAATAAAAATAACACCTAATACCCCCAATATAATGTAAAAAACAAATAATCTGCCATTGCGCTCCATACTCTACAATTTTTAGTTTTTAGATGGTTTGAATAGAATATCTTCCAATATTAATACAATAAAAAAAGAAATAATGGTGCTAACAATTACGGTAAGAATACCTGTTGTAAATATGTTTTTACCCAATGTATCTATCATAGTAAATAAAAAATGATAAATAAAAATAAAGGATATAAAGTAGGTCCATTTCCACGATTTACTTTTTTTAGATGTCCATATTTTTTTATCTTCCTCTCTTGAAGATATTTCTTTTTCTACATCTATTGTTATATAATATCTTACAAAGCCAATAAAAGTAAATATAGAAGCATTTATGCCATATCTTTTAAAATTAATATCAACTATTGCACCTGCCAAAAAGCTTATAAAAATTAACAATAAATGGTTCGTATTGGCAGGTAAAAGCAGCACAAATAGAATGATAATAAAAGGCTGAAATAAAAAGGTAAATTGATTGTTGATACCCAAATATATTTTGTCTAATATTAGCATTTGAATAAGCAAAAGCAATATAAACAGTCCAATATATTTAAGTATATCAAGTATCATATTTTTAGTTAGATAATTCTTTAATTTTATCTCTATTTTTAAGTTCTTCTAACTCTTGTTTAAATAAATTTTTAACAATATAAACATCGCTAATATTACCAAAATTTACAGCCAATTTTACATTTATTTTATAAAAGGATTCTTTTGTAGATTTCTCTAAAGTTTCTATTTTACCAATAGGTATATTTTCAGGAAAATTATTTGAATACGAACTTGTAACCAAATGATAGCCTACTTTTAACATTTCATATTTGGGTATTTTATTGTAAGATAAATAATTAGGGTCTTTACCCTGCCATTCAACATAGCCTTTTGTGCTATTCATTTCTAATATTTTAGGTACAATTTGATTTTTAATATTTAATACCGAAAGTACCAAACAATAATTATCGGATACTTCCAATACTGTGCCTACAACGCCACTTGGTGAATACACGCCCATACCTTTTTCTACCCCAGAGGAAGCACCTCTATTGAGGGTTATAAAATTATTGGCATTGTTTATAGCATTTTCCACTACTTTGGCAGGTATATAATCGTAACGTTGTTTATAAATTGTATCGTTTTTGGTAAATTCTTGTTTTGGTTGAATTAAATAGTTGTCTTTTAATTGGCGTCTTAAAGCTATGTTTTCATTAAATAAGGCTTCGTTTTTTTTATACAAATCAAAATACTCAAACAAAGAAATATTGGCTTCGTGCAATTTTGCAGAAATGGTATGTGTACTATTAAACCATGCAGCCGACTGAACAGTATTGTATTTTACAATAGATGTAATACAAATAATTTGAAGGAAAATAAATAGCAGCAAATGTAGCTTGCTTTTTAAGTACCTAAAAATGGCGTTCATTTATTTAATTGGTCATTAAAAATTTGAATTTACCAATGTTTTTCAATGCTATACCTGTGCCACGCACAACGGCTCTCAATGGGTCTTCGGCTACATGCACAGGCAGTTTTGTTTTAGCAGAAAGGCGTTTATCTAAACCCCTTAATAATGCACCACCACCCGTTAAATGAATACCAGTTTGATAAATATCTGCGGCAAGTTCTGGCGGTGTGTTTTCCAATGCTTTAAGTACGGCTTCTTCTAATTTTACCAAGCTTTTATCTAAAGCCAAAGCTATTTCGGAGTAAGAAACAAATACTTGCTTTGGAATACCTGTCATTAAATCTCTGCCATATACGGCATAGTCCTCTGGCGGATTATCTAACTCTGTAAGTGCAGAGCCAACATTAATTTTAATTTTTTCAGCTGTACGTTCGCCACAAAGTAAGTTGTGTTGGCGTTTCATATACTCGCTAATATCCATATTGAATTCATCGCCTGCGGTTCTTATAGATTGGTCGCAAACAATACCGCCAAGTGCTATAACGGCAATTTCGCTTGTACCACCGCCAATATCAATAACCATATTGCCCATTGGCTCTGTAACATCTATACCAATTCCTACAGCAGCAGCCATAGGTTCGTGTATCATATATATTTCTTTACCTCCTGCCCTATCTGCACTGTCTTTTACGGCTCTTTTCTCTACCTCGGTAATGCCACTTGGAATACAAATAACCATACGAATTTGTGTATATGTTTTGCCCGATTTGTTTATTTTCTTAATCATTCCCCTTATCATGTGCTCTGCAGCATGAAAATCGGCAATTACACCATCTTTAAGCGGGCGAATGGTTTTTATGTTATCGTTTTCTTTACCAAACATTTGCATAGCCTCATGACCAATGGCTATAACTTTGCCAGTACTTCGCTCTATGGCAATTATAGATGGTTCATCAACAACCACTTGATCTTTGTGTATGATAAGCGTATTTGCAGTACCCAAATCTATTGCAATTTCTTGCGTAAAAAAATTAAACCATCCCATGTTTTATGTTTAAATTATTATTAGTGTAAAATTAAGAACGCAAAATAACAATAAAGTAAATGAATATTATTCATTTGATAAAAAAATATTTTTTAAGCATTAAAAAATTGTAAAATTAAAATATTATTCTATTTTCGCCAAAAACTAATAAACTAATTTAACAATGGAAAAACGCAAACCAGGAAGACCATCTACAAACGATAGCAGACGCACGGAAATATTAGAAAAAGCAGCAAAATGTTTTAGTTTAAATGGCTACGACAAAACCACTTTAGATGATATTGGACACATGATTGGCTTTAATAAAGCAGCTTTATACTACTATTTTAAGAATAAAGAAGAGCTTTTTCAAGAGGTTTTTAAAAATGAAATTCAGAATGGATTATCCAACTTACACCATAAAATAGAAAATATAAGCAGCCCTGAAGATAAAATTTTGTATTATTTTAGAGCTCGAACAGATGTTTTTATTAATTTATTTAATATGCACAGTTTATCTAACGACAATATGATAAACCTTACCAATAGTTTTCTGGAAAAATATAAACCCTATAAGCATAAAGAAATTCAATATGTTGCCATTTTCTTTCAACAAGTTTCAAAATATAGCAATGAAGAAGCTTTAAATATTGTAAATATGCTTTTTGAAGTATCTGAAGCATTAACATTTACGAGCTACTTTGCTACAAATATGAGCAAAGATGAAAACACAAGAAATATTGTGAAAGATAAAAAAGAGAAGATATTGAGGCAATTAATATTATCGTATAAAAAAAATTAGCTAAAAAAACAATTGAAAATAGTAAAGACAGTTATTTGACTGTCTTTTTTTATTCAAAAGCAAATAAATTGCTTAACCCAATAGCACAATATAAGCCTGCTGTTTCAGTACGCAAGCGGGTATTACCTAAACTTAAACCTTTAAAATTTTGCTTATAAGCCAATTCAATTTCAGATGTTGAAAAATCGCCCTCTGGTCCTATAAAACATTGAACAGTTTTGATTGTGTTATTAATTTCTAAAATGTGCTTTAAACTATTTTTAGCAAAAGAAGCATTACAATGCGCCATTAAGTTTAAATTATTTTGACTTGCATTTTTAATTAAATCAGAAAAAGAAACCAAAGCATTTATTTTAGGCATAAAATATTCGCCACTTTGTTTCATTGCCGAAATGGCTATTTTTTCTAATCTTTCAATATTAATTCTGGGCTTTTCGCTGTGTTCTGTTTGCAAAAATGTAATTTCATCTATGCCCGTTTCTATACATTTTTCAAGCATCCATTCTATACGTTCATTTTGCTTGGTAGGGGCTATAAGTAAATGAAAATAATAATTTCTGTTTCGTTCAAAACTTTCAACAGAAAGAATTTGCAACTCAATTTCATCTTTTTTAATTTTTACTATTTCAGCTTCATATACATTGCCTTTGCCATCTATCAGCTGAATAATATCGCCATTATTTTTTCTTAACACCTTGCAATGCCTTGTTTCCTCTTGCCCAAGTATGGCAGTATTATTGGTTATATTTTGGGAGTAGAATAACTGCACGATTAATTAATAATTGTTAATTAATAATTATTAATTATTTCTTTTTCGGTGGCTCAATACCACGGCTTTTTGCCATTTCTTCTAATCTTTTTTGAAAAGCAGATTTTTTAACCTCTCCTTTTTTGCTTTGAGCATCTTTTATTTGTGCCATAAGCTTACCTTCATCTACAAATTTTTTAATAGCCCATTGTTGGGTAAAAGTTACACAATTGCTCAAAAAGTAATAATACGATAAAGCAGCGGGATATTTGTTAAAGAAACCTAAAAAAACAATTGGCATTAAATAACTTATCCATTTCATTTGCTCATTTACACCTGTTATATCATTGTTCATTTTGGTATAAATAAGGGTTGAAACTGTCATTAATAAAGTAAATAAACTTACATGGCTGCCATAAATAGTATCTATAATTGGTATTTTACCAAAATTCCAGATACTATCATAAATAGATAAATCGGTAGCCCATAAAAAGGCTTGCTGACGGAACTCAAATGCCGAAGGTACAAATTGGAAAACAGCTACTAATATTGGCATTTGCAATAGCATAGGCAAACAACCACCCAATGGGTTTACACCTGCTTTTTTATACAAAGCCAAGTTTTCCATTTGAACAGCCTGCATATTGTCTTTATTCTTTTCTTTTATAGCATCTATCTCTGGTTTTAAAAGCTTCATTTTGGCTGTGCTTTTGTATGATTTGTAAACCAAAGGCAATAGCAGAGTTTTAATAATTAAAGTAAGCAACAAAATAATGATACCATAATTGCTCATAAAACCACTTAAAAAATTAAAAACAGGAATTATCATAAACCGATTTATCCAACCAAAAATACCCCAACCCAAAGGAATAATTTTTTCTAAACCTACATTTTGTTCTCTTAATAATTTGAATTGATTGGGTCCAAAATAAAAATTGAGTTCAATATTTTTATTCGGTTCACCATTGTAGGGCAATCTTAAATTTGCTGCAATATTTTTAACATTGTTAGCATCTTTGGCAATATCTGTTCTTACCTTACTTTCTTTTAAAAATGGCTCTTTTGCCATTATGGTGGTATTAAAAAACTGTTGTTTCAAACTTACCCATTCTGTAGGATTTTTTAAACTTAATTCTTCATTTTTTGTTTCGCCAATAAAATCTGCTTTTTCATCAGGATATTTAAAATATGCTGTTGTTAAAGTTCTTTCTTTTTCAGTTTCTTTTTCTTGCAGGGGTATATCTGTTTGCCAATTTAAAACCACATTGGTATTGGGTACAATTACATTGTTCATACCAGCTGTAGCTATATTGTATTTTAAATTGTAGCCATTTTCTGGCAATGTATATTGAAATTCTATGAATTGGGTATTGCTATAATTTAATCTTAAAATTGCACTTTTTGCAGAACTGCTAACTACCTGCCAGTAAAAATCTGTAGATTTAATATTGCCCAAAATAGAACTAAATTCAAGTTGATGAAGTTGTTGTTTTTCGTTGAACAACTCTAATATACTGCTATCGTGGCGTTTGTAGTTTTTAAGTGTAACATTTGTAATACCCGCTCCTTTTGTATTAATCGTAATTTTTAAATCTTTATTCTCTAAAGTTATATTTTGAGCAATGCCTGTTACTTGTTGCGAAAAACCAGCATACTTTTTTTGCATAGCTGAAGAATCTTTAAGTAAAAGTGCATTTAAGCTATCTTGTTGTTTTTTAACCTTTTCGGTTAATACTTTATTTACTTCAGCTTTGCTTTTTTCTACTTGTGCTAAAGAGTCGGTATAGCGTTTGCTTTGTGCTAATTGGGCTTCGTTTGGCTGGTTTAAAAACCAATAGCCGCCTAAAAGCAAAAATATTAATACCAATCCAATGGTTGAATTACGGTCCATTTTTATTTATTTATTCTAAATTTTAAGGGCGCAAAGGTATTGATTTAAACGCAATCCAAAAATTGAATTTTAAGATATTCTATTAGCTATAATATAAGCCGATAAACTTGTAAAATTAAATGTGTGTTTGGGTTAACGAAAAGGTTATGAAAAAATTCAGAATCTCAATAAATTTCAGATTCTGTATAATTTTGCGAAGCCAAAATTTACAGAATGACAGCATCGTTGACTATCCAAACTCACGTTAAAATTAGAAATTGATAATTACCTTTTGTATCAGTTCGGCATTAGCATTATTGGTATGTAAATAACTGTTGTAAATATTCATTAAAACACGTCTTATAATATCAATATTGCTACAAGGCATTGTATATTCTGGTTTTAATTCCAATTTCATATCTGTTATTGTTTTTAACAACTGCTCGTAATTAAAAACACCACCACCATTGTAAGCATTGATATAAAATTTTACTTCGCCCTCTGCATTTTCGCTTATGGCTTGTCTATCGCCAAGATGTTGCAGCGTATCTGTTTCCTCATTTTCTACATACGCCATAATAAAATGACGAGCAAGATTTACCCCATATACAGGCACATTCAATTTTTGAGCCACTAAAATATAAATAATAGAAAGCGAAATTGGATTACCTTTTTTTGTTTCTAAAACTTTATGGATAAAGCTATTATCGGGGTGTAAGAAATTTTCTTCGTTTCCTTTAAACCCATGTAATTGAAACAGAATGTAATTAAGAATTTTAACCTTTTCAAAACTGGTTAAATCGTAATGAAATTCTAGCCAAGCATCTAATTTAAGGGCTTCTAATTTTTCTACAAAATATTGATAAGTAATATTAGGATATTTAAACTGTGTAATGGCTGTAATGGCTACCAATAAATCTTTTCCTCCTTCATTTTTCCATTTAAAAAGCACATTGCGCAAATGCTCTATTTTAATGCTTTTTATTACATTTTCAAGCCTTACTCTTTGTTCTATCGATTGTATTTCTACTTCTAAAAAATAGCTTAATACACTCAATTGCGAAAAATCTGCTTTCAGCAATTCTTCCATTGCAGGTGTCCATACCCTATCGTCTGTATCGTCCAACAAACTTATAAGTGCAGATATTTTATTTTCTTCTAAATACATTTTATATTAACAAAAATAAATTAAAAAATATTGGCATTAAAATAAATTAATTAACAAAAAAATGAAAAATCTATAAATCATAAAATTTAAAATCCCTCCACCCCTATGCCAAATAATGCAAAATCATACTTTACTGGGTCGTTTTTATCGAATTGCCTTAATTTTTCTGTTAATAACAAGGCTGTTTTCCAATCGCTTTTTGCTTGTTTTAATAATCCCAATTCAGTTGCTGTTCTTATAACATGTACATCTAAAGGGCATATTAATTGTGCTGAATTTATACTTTGCCATAAACCAAAATCTACACCAAACTCATCTTTACGCACCATCCAACGCAGGTACATACACAAACGCTTGCAAGCACTGCCTGCTAAAGGCGAGGCAATATGTTTACCTGTACGTTGAATAAAACTTGGGCTATTTTCAAATTGATTTCTAAAGCCGTTCAAAGCCTTTTCAATTGTTTTATCTTTTGTTGTTAGGTGTTTTGCAAAAGCAAATTCTAAACCACCATGCAGTAAATATATTTCTTTTAAAAAACCTATAATGCTTAATAAATCTGTATCGTTAAATGTGCGATGTACAAATTTTAAACAGCGTTTTAAGTCGTTATCCGTATGTTGGGTAATAAATTGGTATGGCGAATTTTCAAATATTTCAATTAATTTTTTACCATTGTTAATAATACTTACACGTTGCCCCCAAGCAATAATAGCAACTAAAAAACCAATAATTTCAATGTCTTCTTTTTTAGAAAATAGGTGCGGCAAACTTATAGGGTCAGTTGCTATAAAACCCTGTGCGTTATGTTTTAAGTAGGCTTTGTCTAATATAGTTTTAAGGGTTTCTTTTTTCATTTTTAATACTCACGCAAAGACGCAAAGCAATTATCTGTTAACTCTATGTTTTAATATCTAATGGCTATCATCTAAAATAAAGTAGTATTAGAAATTTGTTTAAAATAAAACCAA
>CAZDGF010000068.1:0-13433 GCA_964505065.1 uncultured Chitinophaga sp. | reverse complement strand
AAAATAAGTATTAAAAATAGTTTTTAATTAAGGATAAGAAAATAGTTAAAAAATACTACCTTACCACATAAAAAGTACCTCTTAAGTTATACACTTTTTTATCTGTATCTAAATATTGAATTTGGTACATATAAATATCTTGTTGTACCAATTCGTTGTTATATTTACCATCCCAAGCTACGGTTAAATCTTTGGTTTCAAAAAGCAACTCGCCCCAGCGGTTGTATATTCTATAAATGTATTCTTTGGGTGTAAAATTAAATACTTTTATAAATTTATCATTCAGCCTATCCTCGTTAGGGCTAAAAGCATTGGGTACAAAAGCATAATGCGGGCAACTGTCTTTAAGTTCAATAGCATCTGTAGCTGTGCAGCCATTTGCATTGGTAACTGTTACGCTATAGTTATCAGGAATATTTACTGTTATGGTTCTTGTGGTTTCATTGTTAGGCTGCCAATTGTATCTGTAACCATTACCAGCCCCTGCATCTAAAGTAAAACTTTGGTTTTGACACATAAATTTATCTTGCCCAATATACACCGTAGGATTTGGATATTCTGTAACATTTACTTGCTTGTAAATGCTATCGCAGGTTCTGCCTGCACGCAATAGTACTTTTACCCAATAAGTACCTGCCGTATTTATGGTAATTGATTGAGATTTTGCGCCCGTACTCCACTCATATTCAGCAAATGGATAACTTATTGTGTTTAATACCAAAGGAAAATTATTGCCTTGGCAATAGCCAGTATCATTCGGAAAATTAAACCTTGGCATGGGCCAATCTTTTACTACAATAATTACTCTGTCTGTTGTATCTTTTCCATTATCAAAAGTTGTTTTTACAGTAGTTAAAAAAACACCTGCTGTATTATAATAAACTGGTGGTGGATTTTGAACATTGCTTGATGTAATATCGCCCATTTGAAAACTCCACTCCCATGAAATAGGATTGCCTTGTGTAGTAATATTGGTGTAAATGATACCATCATTTTTGCAAATAAACAGAGTGTCTTTATTAAAAGCAAAGCCTTTAAAATTAAAACTTATAAAAAATAAAAGTAAACTAATTTTAAGCCAATTTTTCACTTTTCAAATATTCCGTTTTTAGTAAACTGCAAATTTTGTATCTATCATCTTTCGTATCATTTCCCAAAGCATTTAGCAATTCGTACACATTTTTAATGCCTATTTTTTCGCACCATTCAAAAGGTCCAAAAGGATAAGCTGTGCCAAGTTTCATGCCCTTGTCTATGTCTTCTCTATTGGCTGTGCCTTCTTGCAAAGTAAAATAGGCTTCGTTAATTATCATACAAATTACTCTTGCACTTACCATGCCTACTCTGCTTTCTACGTTATAAAAATTTTGCCAACCTAAGTGTTTTAATTTTTCAATATCTACATTTTCTATACTGCAATATTCTAAACTATTTCTGCTTAAAAAAGTAGGTAAAGCATTTATGCCAATTGATTGACCCCATAATGTTTTTGGCAATACACTTTCCAATTGAATATTTACAGAACTTAGGCATAACAATGTGTTATTATTTAACAATTTGTAATCTTCAATTCTTTGTATATGTTCATCAAAATTCAAATCAAAAATGATATCAAAATTGAGTAAAGAAATATTATTTGTATTTTCAATAACTTGCACATTACTTTGTTGTAATGAAAGCACTTGCTTTAATTCCGCTATGCGCTGTGGCTCTCCTATTGCTGCAATGTTCATGGAATGGCAAAAATACGCATACAATTATGGAAAAAAAAATCATTTTAACACCCAAAGCTCCAGCTCCAATTGGTCCTTATTCTCAAGCAGTTATGGTAGGCAATACGCTTTATTGCAGCGGGCAAATAGCTTTAAATGCCAATGGCGAATTGCTAACAGATAGCATTACTATGGAGGTAAATCAAATAATGCACAACATAGGCGAAGTATTAAAAGCTGCTAAAATGGATTATTCTAATATTGTAAAAACAAGTATTTTTTTAACCAATATGCAAGATTTTGCAAAAGTAAATGAAGTGTATGCTACCTATTTTAAAGCTGATTTTCCTGCCCGAGAAACTGTGCAAGTAAGCGGCTTACCCAAAGGTGTAAATGTAGAAATAAGTGTTATAGCAGTTGCAAAATAATTTCTAAATTATGTTTGATTTTAAACAAGCACTTACTGTAACATTCACCTTATTTGCCGTTATAGATATTATTGGCTCTATTCCTATTTTATTAAATATGCGCAATAAACTTGGGCATATACAAGCAGAAATAGCAACGCTTGTTGCAGGATTATTAATGACAATTTTCTTTTTTGTAGGTGAGCAATTTTTAAATTTATTGGGTATAGATATTCACTCATTTGCATTGGCAGGTAGTATTGTTATTTTTATTATTGGCTTAGAAATGATATTAGGAAGAGATATTTTTAAAACAGATGGCAATGCAAAAACAGGCAGTATTGTACCTATTGCATTTCCAATAATTGCAGGTAGTGGCACACTTACAACCATTATGTCGCTAAAGGCAAATTATAGCGCAATAAATATTTATATTGGTATAATAGTAAACTTAGTTTTCATTTATTTGGTATTAAAATCTACAAAACGGATAGGAAAAATACTGGGCGAAGGAGGCTTATTGGTAATACGTAAATTTTTTGGTGTAATTTTAATAGCTATTGCAGTAAAAATATTTAAGCAAAATTTATATTTTTAGCCTTTATTTATATTTGCTTTAATTGCAGTTAATTTTTTAACTTAAGCTATTCTTTAGTTTTAAAGCTTATTTTTTGATTATAAATAAAAAGTACTGATAAATTATTTTAAGAAAAATTAAAATTTATAGTAAACATAGTTTACTAAATTGTAATAAAATATTTTGATAACTTGTTAATACTATTATTGCTAAACATCTAATTAAATCAATACTTTTATTACTTTTGAACCGTATATTATTTTAGTTTGAACAATTATAAAGTAGAAAATGAATTTTTGTATGTGTCCAATGCAGGACACAAAGGGCGGGGAGTGTTTACATCTAAAATTTTATATAAAGGAGATGTTATTGAAATTTGTCCTGCAATTGAGTTGAACTATAAAGAACATCAAGCATTGGTAAATCATCAATTAGAAAATTACACCTTTGTTTGGAACACTAAAAAAAAGAGCGCAGCTATTATTTTAGGTTTTGGTTCTTTGTACAACCACTCAAAAAAAGCAAACGCAGATTATATAAAAAAAATAAAAGAAGGTGTGATGGTGTATAAAGCATTAAAAACAATAAAAAAAGGCGAAGAAATAACCATAGACTATGGCGATATGCACGATGATTTAAACCAATAAAAATAAAACCCAATTATTAATCAATATGGCAACAACAAAAAAACCAGCTGCTAAAGCAAAAGCTACTAAAGCAGCACCAAAAGCAAAAGCTAAAGCGAAAGCACCAGCTAAAAAAGCAGCACCAAAAGCGAAAGCAAAAGCAGCTCCAAAGGCAAAAGCCAAAGCTAAAGCAGCACCAAAAGCAAAAGCGAAAGCAAAAGCAGCTCCAAAGGCAAAAGCTAAAGCAAAAGCGGCTCCAAAAGCTAAAGCTAAAGCAAAAGCAGCGCCTAAAGCTAAAGCAAAAAAATCTGCTAAAGCACCAGCAAAAAAGAAATAGTATAAAACTATTATTTCCTCTCAAATTAAAAAACCCATGTTTACCTACATGGGTTTTTTTTGTTCTTAAATTATTTTATTTACATTTGCCATTATGAAAAAAATAATATTACCAATACTTTGTTTGCTTTATTTTACAGCAAACGCACAAATTACAGTTAATTCAAATACTTTGGCATTATCAGGTAAAATTGCTATTTCCTATACAGATTCTACTTCATCGAAAATAAAAACTGGAGGAAACAACAAAATTTGGGATTTTTCTACTTTAAAAAAAGAACAAGAAGATACTTTAAGGTTTTTTAATCTTAATTGGTTTACAGAACTAAGTTCAGCTTCATCTTTTTCTAATTTAGTAGTTATAAATAATTTTGATGATGGTGAATGGACTTTGCTTAATAAAACTCAAAAATCTTTAGATTTTGTTGGCTTTGCGGAGGATACAGGAGGCGCTGAGATAGCAATTTATAGATTTAAAGATAATTTATTAAAATTTCCATTGACAAATACATCTTCTTATAAAGATACAGCAATTGTAGAAGGGGGTAAAAGCGAACTTGGCATTGATCCAGATGGTCCTGGTCCTGCTCCTAAGTTAGATTCTTTAAGATCTTCGAATGTATCGATTACAAATAATAATGCAATAGGATGGGGAAAAGTAAAACTTGCCAATGCGGCAATGGTTGATGCAATTATGTTAGAATCAACAACCATATCAGAACTAAAATACGAAGTAAAATCTAATGGTAGTTGGTCAACACTACCTCCTGCTTATGTACAATTGTTAGGATTGGATAATTTTAAAGATACATCAAAAGAACACACTTGGTGGTCGGAAAAGGAAGAATATGGCTTTCCATTAATTTCATATAATTTTGCTGATGGAGATACTTCTGTTTTTGATGTCCAACATTTAAAAGGCAGTTTAAATACTGCTAAAATTGCTAATAATAATATTTCTCAAGTTATTATATTTCCTAATCCAACTAATAATATTTTAAATTTCAAAAATTTAAACAATGCCAATGCCGCCATTAAAATTTTAGATACAAATGGCAAAATTATTTTGAATACCAAATTAAATAACAATAGCTTAAATTTAGAAAATATTGCTGCTGGCTTATACACCATTTTGCTTTTAGATGGCAATACAATGCACCAATTTAAAATTACAAAACAATAATTTTTTTTATATTATATTTTAGAAAGCAGTTGAAAATTACTTCAACTGCTTTTCTTTTTTATATTAACTTTGTGCAATGCATTTAAAACTATATAGTTTTTTGTTTCTATTTTTTATACTTTTATTTAACTTAAAAGCCCAAAAAATAATAGTAGCTGCCGAGCAAACAGAAAATTATTTACCACAAATTAAAGGTAAAAAAATTGCATTGGTTGTTAATCAAACAAGCAATATTGGCAAAGTGCATTTGGTAGATTCTTTAAAAAAATTGGGTTGCAATATCCTCAGTATTTTTGCACCAGAACACGGTTTTAGAGGCGATGCAAGTGCTGGCACACATGTAAAAAATGGCTTAGATGAAAAAACAGGTATTAAAATAATTTCGCTTTATGGCAACCATAAAAAACCTACAAAACTTGATTTGCAAAATATTGAAACCGTTGTTTTTGATATTCAAGATGTAGGGGTGCGTTTTTATACTTACATAAGCACCATGCACTATGTTATGGAAGCTTGTGCAGAAAATAATATTCCTTTTATGGTATTGGATAGACCAAATCCAAATGGACATTATATAGACGGACCAGTATTAGACACTAATTTTAGAAGCTTTGTAGGCATGCACGCTATTCCTTTGGTGCATGGCTGCACAGTGGGCGAAATAGCGCTTATGATAAATGGCGAAGGCTGGCTTGCAGGTAAAATAAAATGTAATTTAACCATTGTAAAATGTAAAAATTATACGCACCAAACACCCTATAATTTACCCATAAAACCATCGCCAAATTTACAAACCCAAAGTGCCATTTATCTATACCCATCGCTTGGTTTATTTGAAGGCACACCAATAACTATTGGGCATGGCACAAAGAAACCTTACCAACTTTTTGGCAGCTCAGAATTTGGCTGGGGCAATGATACTTTTAGACCATATAGCATAAAAGGCGTGGTAGAAAAACCAAAATTTTTAGGCATTGTGTGCAAAGGATTTGATTTAACAAACTATGGTTTTACAAAAGCATATTCTGAAAAAGAAATAAATTTAAATTGGTTAATTGTAAGTTATAAAAACACAAAAGATAAAACCAATTTTTTTACACCATTTTTTAATCAATTGGCAGGCACAAATAAGCTAAAAAAAGCCATTATTGAAGGTAAAAATGCAGCAGAAATAAAACAAACTTGGCAAGCAGATTTAGAAAAATACAAACAAATGCGGACTAAGTATTTGTTGTATCTTTAGTGCTAAACTTTTTTTTAATTGGGTAAGGGCTATAGTATTTAATTTTCTGCTAATTATCCTTTTATTTTTTTTTAAAAGCAAAAGGGATTTTTCCCCTCCTTTGGAGGGGTTAGGGGTGGTTATTAAAATTTATACAATATAATTAATAACTTTTGATAAAAACCTTACAGGCTTATTAAACAAAATATGTAATGTGTATTTTTGTATTGTTAAGTATAATTGCTGCCGATATTGGTGTTATTTTGGCTGTCGCCAAAGAGAAAAATTCTCCAACATCTTTAAAAATATTGACAAATTGTTGTCCATAAGACCATAAATTGCTATAAATTATTGATGTTTTTAATTTAGATTTTGCGAACACACGTTCATTGAATTAAATATTTCAAATGTTTGTTTTTTAATATATAATCTTTAGCTGTATGAGTTTAGAAAATAAAATTTTTAGTTTTGAATTTTCTTCCTGTAAATATAAGATAGCTGTAAAGGAGTCCGCCTGTCGAAATAGCAGTAATTATTGCTCCTGCTTCTTCTCCAACAGTAACTCCTAAAACAAACGTACTAATTGACCCAATAAAGAAAACACTCCCAACTAAAGTTTTAAATACTGTAGGTTTATTAATGTATTTTATTTCAGTTATTTTTAAAGTGTCACTTTTGTTTTTTCTGTTGAGTGCAATTGTAGAATCATTAATTATATTTATCTTTCCATAATGTAAAACATCGTTTTCATCCTTAATAATTAATCTTCTTTTTTCTTTTATTTTGTGATATTCATTATAGAATTTATGTTTAAAAATTAAATAGTTAGTTTCAATTTTTTGGCAATAACATCTTGAAGAGTATTGCAAAAGAATTAATAAAAATAACTTAAAAACAATTTTCATAATTTATTACTCAAAATAACTCAAAGTAGTAAACCCACCTTTTTTAAGGTATTCGTCTTTTTTCATTAATTGTAGGTCGCTTTGCATCATATCTGTTACCAAATCTTGCAGCGTATGTTTGGCTACCCAGCCTAATTTGTCTTTGGCTTTTTTGGCATCGCCTATTAGCAAATCTACCTCTGTGGGGCGGTAGTATTTTGGGTCCACGTTTATTACTTCTTTGCCTATGTTTAAAGCATTTATATTTAAACCCAATGCCTCTGCTTTGGCATTATCTATATTGGCTATTATGCCTTTTTCGTTTTCGTTTTGCCCTTCAAAAGCAAGTTCAATACCCAAATATCTGAATGCCATTTTTGCAAATTCTCTTATCTCGGTAGTTTTGCCTGTGGCTATTACAAAATCTTCGGCTTTGGGTTGTTGTAGCATAAGGTACATAGCTTCTATATAATCTTTGGCATGTCCCCAATCTCGCTTACTGTTGAGGTTACCCAAGTATAATTTTTCTTGCAAACCAAGGGCTATTTTAGCTGCTGCTCTGGTTATTTTTCGGGTTACAAAAGTTTCGCCACGTATGGGGCTTTCATGGTTAAATAAAATACCATTGCAAGCATATAAACCATAAGCCTCACGGTAGTTTACCGTTATCCAATAAGCATACATTTTGGCTACTGCATAAGGCGAGCGTGGGTAAAAAGGCGTAGTTTCTGTTTGTGGAACAGCTTGCACCATACCGTACAACTCGGAAGTAGAGGCTTGGTAAATTCTCGTTTTTTCTACCAATCCACATATTCTAATAGCTTCTAACAGGCGCAAAGTACCCACACCATCGGCATTGGCTGTGTATTCTGGGGTTTCAAAACTAACATGTACATGGCTTTGTGCTGCTAAATTGTAAATTTCGTCAGGTTGTATTTCTTGTATTAAGCGTATAAGGTTTGTACTATCTGTAAGGTCGCCATAGTGTAGTTTAAAATTGGCATTCAAAACGTGTGGGTCTTGGTATAGGTGGTCTATTCTATCGGTGTTAAAAAGCGAGCTTCTGCGTTTTATACCGTGCACTTTGTAGCCTTTTTTCAAAAGAAATTCAGCCAAATAGGCACCATCTTGACCAGTAATTCCTGTAATTAGAGCAACTTTCATTAAATTATTGTTTATTTGCGTAAAAAGGCAAAAGTAATATTTTTTTGTGATAGCCATTTATACCCCATATAATTCTAATCGTTTAACGTATGTTTTAAACCATATTTTTACCCAACAATATGGCTTGGAATATACTATTTACAATACTTTAGCAGAATTTGAAAATAGTAAAGGTATAAAAATTAATTATTCTGAAACTGTAATTCAAAATACTTTTCAAATACAACCCAATGGGCTTTTAATAGAAAAAGGCATTACAGAAAAAACAATTGTAGTAGAAAATTTAAACCAATTGCCCATTATTTTTAAAACAGAAAAGGATAGTTTGGGCTTTGATATTTTTTCTGCTATATTTTATTGTTTAAGCCGTTACGAAGAATATACTTGCAAGCAAAAAGATGCGCATGGCAGATTTCCGCATACAGCCTCTTTTTTATGGCAAAATAATTGTTTAGAAAAACCTTTGGTAGAACTTTGGCTACATTACTTTGCTAAAAAAATTAATATTCAATATAACAATGAATTCAAAATATTACCAACGCTTGATATAGATGCAGCATTTGCATATAAAGGCAGAGGAATAGCAAGGCAATTGGCTGGTTTTGGCAAAGCAATTTTTACTTTAAATTTTACAGAATTTGTAAAACGTTTTAAAGTTATATTTTTAAATAAAACAGACCCAAACAATAATTTTGAATACCAAATTAAAACATTAGTAAAACATAATTTAAAGGCACATTATTTTATTCAAATAGGTAATTATGGCAAGTACGATAAAAATATTTCAGCTAAAAATAAAGCATTTATTGATATTATTAAAAACATACAACAAGCAGGACACAGCATAGGCATACACCCAAGTTATGGTTCAAATAAAAGCATTGAAATTGTAAAAAAAGAAATTGAAATTTTAGAAGCAATATTAGGTAAACCTATAACCACCTCTCGCCAACATTACTTAAAAATGGAAATGCCCGCAACGTATCAAAACTTAATAAAATTAGGCATTACAGCAGATTATACTATGGGCTACTCGCAAGTATATGGCTACAGGGCAGCTACAAGTAAACCTTTTTTTTGGTACAATTTATTGAGCGAACAAGAAACCGAATTACAATTAATTCCTTTTTGCACTATGGATGTGGTGCATAAGCAGTTTTTAAAACAAACAGTAGAAGAAACCATAACTATAACCGAAAATATAGAAGCACAATTAAAATCTATTGGCGGAAACTTTTGTTTAGTATTTCACAACGAATCTTTGAGTGAACATAGAGGTTGGCAGGGCTGGAAAACAGTATTTGAACAATGGCTGAAATAAGATACCTAAAACATAAAAATATTGATTTTGAGCAATGGGACAATGCCATTAGCCAAAGCACGAATGGCTTGGTGTATGGCTATAGTTGGGTGCTTAATAGTTTGGCAAATGAGCAATGGGACGCTTTGGTATTAGGTAATTATAAGGCAGTATTTCCATTGGTATATAAATCTAAATTTGGCATTAAGTATTTGTACCAACCTTACTTTTGTCAGCAATTGGGTTTATTTTCTAAAATAGAAATTACAGAGCAATTGCTTAAAGCATTTTTAAATAAAATACCTTCAAAATTTAAGTTTTGGCATTTTCATTTAAACTATGCCAATGCAAGTTTTAATATACCATACCAAACCAAACAACGAACCACTTTACAAATAGATTTACAACAATCGTACACCACCATTTACGACCAATACAATGCAGATGCTAAAAAAAACCTTGCAAAAGCCCAAATTACAGGCTACGAGGTGCGCAAAAATTTAGATATAGAATTGGTGTCGCATACTTTTTTTGAGCAATATGGCAGGCATTATCCCAAAGTAGATAAACTTATCAAACAAATAAATACTTGTGCCAAAAAAGCAATACAATTAGGCAAAGGTTTTACCCTTGGTATATATGGTAAAAATAGCGAACTATGGTGTGCAGGATTCTTTTTTAATGCTAATAGCATACTACATTATGCTATGGCTGCTCCTACAGCCGAAGGTAAAAAATATGGTGCAACACATATTTTAATAGATGAAGTATTAAAAGCCTATTCAGGCAAAAATTATGTATTCGATTTTGAAGGTTCAGATATACCTACAGTTGCTTATTTTTATGCTAAATTTGGCTCAAAACCACAACATTATTTAGAAATAAAAAACAATAAATTGCCATGGTGGTGTAGGTGGTTGAAAGTTTAATCTCAATGTTTTAGTTTTCTGTCTTCTTTGCGTTAGTTTTCTTCTACTTAAAAAATTAAACATAACTATTGTTTTTATACCAATAGTTGGTATTTTTGTACTATCATTATGTCAAAAAATACATCAATATTATTAGGAGATTATTATGAAAAGTTTATCAACGAACAAATTTCGTCTGGCAAATATAAATCTGTTAGCGAAGTTGTTAGAACAGCTTTGCGTTTTTTTGAAAAAGAAGAGAAGAAAACAAAGTTACTAATTGATGAATTAAAAGTAGGCGAAAAAAGTAAAAAAGTTTATGATTTTGATTGGCAAAAAAATTTAGAAAATTTGAATACCAATTTTAAAAAGAAATGACATACCTTTTAAATGAAAAAGCAATTGAAGACATCAATGAAATTTGGTTATATACAGCTCAAAATTGGTCGGTGGAACAAGCCAATAGATATTATTATTTAATAATTGATGAAATACATTTTATTGTTCAAAATTATGAAACTGCTAAAAACTTTGAAAGTATAAGAAAATCCTACAAATACGCTAAAGTTAAATCGCATCTAATTTTTTTTAAAAAAATTGATAACAATAAAATTGAAATTATTAGAGTATTGCACGAAAGCATGAATTTGAAAAACAATTTAGATACAGACTAAAACGCTAATCAATATACCCCCAATGTTTCAATTTTCTATCGTCTTTGCGCCAGTTTTCTTCCACTTTTACCCTTAAGTCTAAAAATACTTTTTTGCCTATAAAGGCTTCAATATCCTTGCGGGCTTGTACGCCAATTGCCTTAATACCTGCCCCATTTTTACCAATAATAATTCCTTTTTGAGAATCTCTTTCAACAATAATGTAAGCATATATTTTATCTATGTTTTGCTCTTCTTTATAATCGTGTACTATTACCTCTGTGCTATAAGGTATCTCTTGTTCGTATAGGTTAAATATTTTCTCTCGTATCATTTCCGATACAAAAAAACGGGTATTTCTATCTGTTAGTTGGTCTTTAGGATAATACGCCTCATGCACTGGTAAATACTGGGCAATAGTGGCTAAAAAACTATTGGCATTTACGCCTGTAAGTGCGCTAATAGCAAAGGTTTCTTTAGGGTTAAATTGGGCAGTAAGTTCTGCCATTACTTTGCTTACCACCTCTGGTGTAGAAAGGTCTATTTTATTTACCACCAATACTATAGGATTAGGATTTTGTGCAATAAAATGCAATTGGTCCTCGTTAAAATATGGATTGGTAACATCTACCAAAACAATCAGTACATCTGCATCTTCTATACTTTCTTTTACAGCATTCATCATGCTTTCATGCAGTTTATAGGCAGGTTCTATCATACCTGGTGTGTCCGATAATACAATTTGATAGCCCTCGGTATTTACAATACCCAGTATTCTGTGCCTTGTGGTACTTGCTTTTGGGGTAATAATACTTAATTGCTCGCCTACCAAGGCATTGCATAGTGTACTTTTACCTGCATTGGGCTTACCTACTATATTTACAAATCCTGCTTTATGTTCCATTTATATAAGGGCAAAGGTATTATTAATTATTAATTAAGAATGAATAATTAATAATGAAGGTTGTATTCAAATTGATATTTTGGATTTGTTTCTATTAAATTTTTACCTTCTCTTAAATATCTATCATTCCATATTAAATCAAAAAATATTCTTTCTCTCAATCCAATACAAAGAGCCTTATCTTTAAGATGAATTTGAATTTCTTCATATTGTTCTTTACTTTCTATATCTTTAAAAGTAAAATTTCTGCTTAATTTTAATTTTTTTATTTCCTCATCTTCAAATACAAAACATGACTGAAACATTTGACTATCTAAAGGTAGAAATAAGAATTGAATAATATTTGAAGTTGTTTTTTCAATATCTTTACCCATGCTTATTAAATGTTCGAAAAATATATCCAAAGGTTTTCTGATTTTATTAAAAGATTTTAATTGTTTACTATCAACGTTTGCCTTTAATCCTAATTTTATTTCATCTCCAATACAATTAATTAAATCATCTAATTCTTTCTCTTCTTTTATTGATGTTAAAGTTTCTATAATTTTTTCTTTGTTATCTTTTAATATATTTTTAAAAACCTCACCTGCTCCTGCTTTAGATTTATCAATTCTATGAAATCCTCTGTAAGTATCACTCCCTAAGCAAGATTTTATTACAGATTCAAAATCCAGTTTATTTTCAGCATTAAAATATACTTGATTCCCTAAATTATTTAATTTGTTAATTTTTTCATTATTCATTCTTAATTCTCAATTATTCATTCTTAATACATCATTAATCCTCACCATTTCTCCACTTTTAAGCCCAACAACAATAGCCATTATATCGTTTTTTAGGCAATAGTCCATATCCTCGCTATGGTGTAGTCTTGAGAGGCGTTTGTAATGCGATGATTGTTCCAAATACTTGCCAATATTTGCTTTTGCGCTATTGTATAGGTCTATTACCATAAGGGCAGAATCGCAATCTATATTATTTATTTCAGAAATTTTTTGTGCCAATGCGCCAGCAAATAAAGCATCTTCAAGGTTTACTCTGTCTTTCCAGCCAGCACAAAATAGTACCACATCTCTTTTATCGTTCAATAAAAATTGTGCAATGGCAGAAATATTTAAAAAACTACCTGCCAGAACATTGGCTGCACCTGCTATAGTGGCTGCGGTAATACATTTGGTACCATTGGTGGTGGTTAGGGCAATTTTTTTGCCATGT
Organism: uncultured Chitinophaga sp.; assembly: GCA_964505065.1. GTDB lineage: Bacteria > Bacteroidota > Bacteroidia > NS11-12g > UBA955 > JABMMZ01. Next base: position 342 of record CAZDGF010000068.1, on the reverse strand, counting down.
ACAGCACCATTCATGCACTCAAAAGGGGAATTGCCCATATCAAAGCCATCTAATTTGTGTCCGTCTCGCTCGGCTGCGGTTAGGTAGCCACTGCTTTTTAATATTAAAGCCTCATCGGTATTATTTACAGGCTTTATAGCCAACGCACCATGCTGTATAGCTGTGCAAATAGTAGAAGTAGCCCTTAAAATATCTATTACTACAACATTTTTATTTTTTGCATCAAATAAATGCAATAATGCAGGACTTAAAACAACTTCTACTTTTAGCATACCTGCAATGATAATTATTAAACCCAAATTAATCAATAGGAGATTTGAAAAATTGAACTATTTGATTTAG
>CAZDGF010000067.1:0-13460 GCA_964505065.1 uncultured Chitinophaga sp. | reverse complement strand
CAACAACGAGTAATCAACGTTTAGGGCGTGGACTACCAGGGTATCTAATCCTGTTTGCTCCCCACGCTTTCGTGCCTCAGCGTCAATATTGGTTCAGCAAGCTGCCTTCGCTATCGGTGTTCTGTATCATATCTAAGCATTTCACCGCTACATGATACATTCCGCCTACTTTAACCAAATTCAAGATTTTCAGTTTCAATGGCAATTCTACAGTTGAGCTGCAGGCTTTCACCACTGACTTAAAGATCCGCCTACGCACCCTTTAAACCCAATAAATCCGGACAACGCTTGGATCCTCCGTATTACCGCGGCTGCTGGCACGGAGTTAGCCGATCCTTATTCTTACGGTACCGTCAGTATACTACACGTAGTATTTTTTCTTCCCGTATAAAAGCAGTTTACAACCCAGAGGGCCGTCATCCTGCACGCGGCATGGCTGGGTCAGAGTTTCCTCCATTGCCCAATATTCCCTACTGCTGCCTCCCGTAGGAGTCTGGTCCGTGTCTCAGTACCAGTGTGGGGGATCATCCTCTCAGACCCCCTAAACATCGTAGCCTTGGTAAGCCATTACCTTACCAACTAGCTAATGTTGCGCATGCTCATCTTTAATCCCCGGAGGTTTGATAACCAAGTGATGCCACTCAATTATGTTATGGAGTATTAATTCCGATTTCTCGAAGCTATTCTCCTATTAAAGGTAGATTGCATACGTGTTACGCACCCGTGCGCCACTTTCATGTTCTATTGCTAAAACAATCTCGTTCGACTTGCATGTATTAGGCCTGCCGCTAGCGTTCATCCTGAGCCAGGATCAAACTCTTCATTGTAAAAAAATTTGAACTGACTTTCTCAAAGTATTATTTTTGAGGTCCGCTATTTCTTCTCTTAAATCTTCAAAGAACTTTCCTTTATTCTAAAAGGGGCTGCAAAGGTAATATTAATTTTTACATTTCCAAATTAAATTTTAATTATTTTAAAACTATTTTTTTGATGCTAGATTAAAGAACAATTACTCCTTCTTAAAGGGAGTGCAAAATTAATACTTAATTTTACATTGCCAAATTTTATTTACAAATAAATATAAAAATAATTTTTAGTAGTTGTCTTTTATTCTCTACAGTATTTCAGAACGGGAGTGCAAAGGTAATACGATATTTTATACTTGCAAATATATTCTAAAATATTTTTTGTAAATGTATTGAAACCTTTATAAACAAAGGATAAAAATATTTATAGATGTAATACATATTGGAATATTAACCCAAATTCAGCAATAGAATTGCTGAATCGAATAACAAATTGCAATTATGTTTTTACAAAACATAATTGCAATTTTTAAATCGGGGTTAATCCCAACTAAATCAAATAGTTCAATTTTTCAAATCTCCTATTGATTAATTTGGGATTAATTAACTTTCGTTCAGGATAATGAATGAATTAAGTTTATATAAAGTTATACATCATAGATTATAATTAACACTAACTATCAATTGTGTTTGAATAAAATAACATATTTTCGCAGTTGAAATTTATATATGAAATACAAAACAATAGACCAGTCTTTATTTATAGAGAATAGAAAACGTTTTACCAAACAAATGAAGCCTAATAGTATTGCCATATTTAGAAGTAATTATGAATATGTGAAAAATGGAGATGCTGCATTAGACTTTAAGCAACATTCTGATTTTTTTTGGCTAACTGGTATTGACCAAGAAGATAGTTTTTTACTTTTATTTCCAGATTCGCCAGAAGAAAGCTATAAAGAATGTTTGTTTTTAAAACAGACTAATGATACTATAGCTATATGGGAGGGACATAAATACACAAAGGAAGAGGCAACGGCTACAAGTGGAATTAATTCTATTTTTTGGAACGACAATTTTGAGCATTCTATTCGCCCTAAAATAAACTATGCTGAAAACATTTATTTAACTTTAAATGAAAATGACCGCTATACATATAAAGCACCTTATGCAGATTTAGATTTTGCAAGAAAAATAAAACGCAACTATCCTTTGCATACTTATTATAGAGCTGCACCTATTTTGCAACGCTTAAGAAGTGTAAAAAGTGAAATTGAACTAAACCTTACCAAGCATGCCATTGGTATTTCTAAAATGGGTTTTGAAAGAATATTGAAGTTTGTAAAGCCTGGTGTAATGGAATATGAGGTAGAAGCTGAATTGATACACGAATATATTAGAAATGCTTCCATTGGGCATTCTTTTCATCCAATTGTGGCAAGCGGAGAAAGTGCTTGTGTGCTTCATTATGTAGAGAACAACCGCTCTTGTAAGGATGGCGATTTGCTTTTGGTGGATTGTGGTGTAGATTATGCAAACTATGCAAGTGATATGACAAGGGTTATACCTGTGAATGGTAAATTTACACAAAGGCAAAAAGATGTATATAATGCGGTACTCCGTGTTATGCGTTCTGCTACCAAATTATTAGTACCTGGTACTAAACTTATGGAATACCACAAAATAGTAGGGAAAGAATTAATGGAAAAAGAATTAGTAGATTTAGGTTTATTAACTATTGATGATATAAAAAATGAAGACCCTAATTGGCCTGCTTATAAAAAATACTTTATGCATGGCACAAGTCATTTTTTAGGTATAGATGTGCATGATGTAGGTATGCGTTATGAGCCAATGCAAGCGGGCAACTTATTTACATGCGAGCCTGGTATATATATAAAAGAAGAGGGCATAGGTATTAGAATAGAAAACAATATACTGATAACTAATAATGGTCCTATTGACTTTATGGATGAAATACATATGCCTATAGAGGTAGAAGAAATAGAAATGCTAATGAATAAATAATAGGATTTGAAAAGTTTATATCAAAATATATTTATAGATAAATACGGAAAACCGAAAATTGAAGGTTTACGTTCGCCATTGTTTTGGATTGGTTTAAGCATTAAACTCATTGTTTCTTGTTTTTTTGCAAGTCATTTTTTGAGAGATTTATTTGCTCCTTTTATCAATTACTTTGTAGAAAGCGGTTTTGAAAATCCTTATTTACATTATACTAACGTGGGAAATGAGGAGCATTTCCCCTACCCTACTGTGATGTTGTATATTATGAGTATTCCACGAATAATATTCTCGCCATTATTGGGCGAAAATATTGGTTGGTTGCATTTATTGATATACCGATTACCTCTTTTGGTTTTTGATTTTGTAATTTTATTGGTATTATTAAGATGGCTTAAAACCAAACATTTGCAAGTATTGTGGTTGTATTGGCTGAGTCCATTGGTATTGTATATTAATTATTTTCATGGGCAATTAGATATTATTCCTATTGGATTTCTATTGGTATCATTGTACTTTTTATTTAAACAAAAATGGCATTGGGCTATGTTTTTCTTTGCTTTGGCATGTGCTACAAAAACAAGTATGGCTATAGCTTTTCCTTTTATTCTAATTTATGGGTTTAAAAACAAGCAATCGTTGCTAACTATTTTATTATACTTGCTTATTTTTACTACCACATTTACCCTTGTGCAAATGCCTTATCTGTTCGATATTTTTTATCAAAAAATGGTATATCAAAACAGTGTTCAAACAAAGGTATTTGATGCTTACTTAACTATGGGAGAAAACAAGCTATATTTTATAGTGGCAGCTTATTTAATTTTATTTGCACGAGCTATTACTTTTGTAAAAATTAATAGAAACTTATTGCTTCTGTTTTTAGCTTTTAGTTTTGGTGTTTTTACTTTGTTTATTACGCCTATGCAGGGTTGGTATATTTGGTTAGTTCCGTTCTTTGTATATTTTGTTATTCAATTTAATGAGGCTCAAAAATATTTATACTTTTTGCTTATTTGTTTTTATTTTATTTATTTTGGCTTAGCCCCTACAAGCGATTATCTAATAAATAGCCATGTTACAGAAAATGTATTGAATATTATTTTTACTTTACTACAAACCGTATTGGCTTTGTTTTTATTTATATTGTATAACAATGGTATTAAAAATGTAATTCTTCAAAAATTGAATTACAAACCATTTTTGATAGGTGTGGGTGGCGATTCGGGGGCGGGCAAATCTACCTTTAGTAAATTAATAGAAAATATTATGGGTATAGAAAACTTAAGCATTGTGCGGGGCGATGATATGCACAAATGGGAAAGAGGGAACGACAATTGGAGCAAAATTACCCACTTAAACCCAAAGGCAAACAATTTATACAAAGATTTTGAAGATACTAAAGCCTTAAAAGAAGGCAAAAACATTTATAGAAAACACTACGACCACAACAATGGCAAATTTACATTGCCTAAATTTATAAAAAGCAATACTTTACTTATGTTTGAAGGCTTACACCCATTTTATTTGAAAACACAGGCTGAATTGTATGATTTAAAAATATTTTTTAGCCCTGATGAAAGCATTAGAATAAGCCGAAAGGTGGAAAGAGATGTAAAAGAGCGAGACAAAGTTGCAGAACAGGTAATTAAACAGCTTGAGGATAGGAAAGAAGATTCTGAAAAATACATAGCTAAACAAAAAGAACATGCAGATATTATTGTAAATTACACCATGTTAAACAATACAGAATGCTTGCGTTTATATTTAAAAAACGAAATAGACATTGATGATTTGCTACAAAGTATTACACTAAACTCTGATATAAAAATAAGCTCGCAATATACTACCGACAATATGCATGAAATAATTTTTGAAGGTAAGATAGCCGCAAATACTATAGAACTTATTGCCTACGATGAACTAAACGGACTTGAAGAAATAGGTATATACAATAGCTTATGGCAACCCAATTATCAGGGTATTTTACAATTGGTAACTATACGCAGTATGTTTTATTATCTGAACAATTAATGTATAACCCTACAAAAAGTTTGGAAACCATAAGCAAGGCTGCTGCAAATGTTCCTGCTTATACACAAGGAGGCGGAGGCAATACCTCCGTAAAATATGGCGATTTGATGTATATAAAAGCATCTGGCTTTAGGCTCGATGAGGTATCAGAAAAGTATGGTTATGTTAAGGTAAATTACCAACCTATTGTACAATATTTAGAAGAAAACACAAGGGAAAATGCAGATACAGAAATAAAAAATTTTGTAAAAGCACAAATTGTAGGCGAAAATACTTTTTTGCCCAGTATGGAAACAGGTTTTCATGCGGTATTGAAACAATATGTTATACATACCCACCCTATTGCTGTAAATAATTATATGTGCAGCAAGGAGGGTAATACTTTTATTGAAAAACAATTTGCTGATACAGATTATTGTATTATACCTTATACAAACCCTGGCTATAGCTTAAGCAAAGCCATAGCAAACTTGGGCAGCCATAAGCCAAGTATTATTTTTTTACAAAACCATGGGCTAATAGTGCATGCAGATACAGAAAAAGAGGTTATAGAATTGCATAAACAAGTAACATCAAAACTTGAAACTACAGACAACAACTTTGCCTTTAGCTTAAATTTAATAGCAGCTAATTGCTTTGAATTAAACAGCGGCTTACTTTCTGTTTTTTTTGAAGATAAAACCATATTAACCCATACCTTTTTTCCAGACCAAGCTGTGGTATTGGGGCAAAATTATTGCTACTCCGCTACCAAGCAAGCGGCTATAGCACTTAATTTTATAGAGGAAACACAGCAATGCTATATAAATGCATCCTATAAAAATGCACTGGCTATAGCAGAAAACCTAATAGCATTAGCAAGCATTATAGCTTTTAATGCCAATGCAAACACCCTGCTACAGCCTTTGCCTATTAAAGATGTAGCCTATATATTGGGTATGGATATGGAAAAATACAGGCAGGGGCTGTTGGGGTAGAAGCAAAAAATATTTTAAAATTTTTGCCATTCTTTAACATTCATTAGGTAACATTAAACCCAAATTAATCAATAGGAGATTTGAAAAATTGAACTATTTGATTTAGTTGGGATTAACCCCGATGTAAAAATTGCCATTATGTTTTGTAAAAACATGATTTGCAATTTGTTATTCGATTCAGCAATGCTATTGCTGAATTTGGGTTAAAAGAGGGGTAGTTTTTTTCAAAACTACCCCTCTTTATTAAAATTTTATTTATTTATAGCTTAATCTACTTTTACTATTTTATTGGCATATACATTGCCATTTATTGTAGTTTGAATGGTATAAACCCCAGCATTAAGATTTTCAAAAGGAATATCTATGCTATTTGAACCTTCAATGGCATTATGGAATAGATTTAAAACAATTTTGCCAGATATATCCATTACTTGAATTTGCAATTGTGTAGCCTCGTTTGCTTGAATATTCAAATGCAAGTTTCCTGTTTGAATTGGGTTAGGCTGAACAGCAATTATTGGATTATTGCCAAAACAAGGAGAATTTGCAATTAATATATTGCTTGTAGATGTTTTGTTGGCAATTGTTTTTTGTTTTACTCTGTAGTAATTTTTTGCCGTGGGAGAAACATCTTTGTAGTTAAAGTTTTGAAGCACATTACTTTTTAAAGCATTGTATTTGGTTAATGTTTTCCATCTAACACCATCTTCACTTTTTTCAATTGTAAATTCAATATCAGAATTATCTAATATGGCTTGCCATGTTATCAAATTACTACATTCTATATTCAATACTTTAAAGTTTATTAGCCTGATTATACAAAAAAAAGAAGAGTGTATGCCACTCTTCTTTTTTGTAGTTTAACATAGTTTATCAATTACTTTATTATCACTATTTTATTGTTGTAATTATAGTTTAAAGCATTCAAATTGAAGTTATAAATTCCATTTGTAAGGTTTAAATTGTTAATATTAAAGGTATTTACGCCATCTTTTGAATCAAGAATATTTGTATAAACTATTTTACCTAAATTATCTGTTATTGTAATTTCTACATTTGCAATTTCATTTAGATTATAGCTTACATTAAAGCTGCCTTCGTTTGGATTTGGATATACATTTACGCTGTTAAATATTGTATATGTTTTTAATACACTTTTTACATTTGTGTAAAATAGTTCTCCATTTTCTTCAACTTCAAGAATTCTATAATAAATTCTTTCGTTTGGAAGGGTGGCAATATTATCTATATACTGATAATTGCTTAATCCTAAATTTTTATTTGAGGCTACTTTTCCAATGTTTACAAAAGTTATACTGTTGCCAATTTTTCTTTCAATTTTATATTCTTTGGTTATATTACTACTTGTACTTTGCCATGTTAATTTAGTTTTAGAGTTATCCAATAGCTTTGCATCAAAATTTATGATGGATAAAGGAAGTGCATTGCCTGTTGCATTTATTTCGTATCTGCAATTACTTGTACCGCAGGTAGGGCTATTGTCATCAACCACTAAATAATAGAGTGTATTGGGTGCTAATAAAAAGCTTGCAGACCCTCCACTACTTGGTATTGCTTGGCAACTGCCCATTTGAGAACCTAAACTTGGGCAAGCTCCGCTATTAAAACAACTTACTCTTAAGCCATTGGGGCAAGGATTTCCTGTAACTGTGAAATTGAAAGTAGCTGTTTCCCAAAATGGTGTATTGTTGGTTACAAACTTATACATATTGCTATTACAAGCTGGCAAACCGCAAGTTGCTGGCTCGCCAACCTCGGCTGTAGAGGCACAAAGGCTATCTACACCTGAATTTAAACCACCACCTATATACAATGAATCTGCATTTGTACAAGCATTGTTTACTAAAGGCATAACATAGGTAATAGGCACTGTATCTTGGCTAACGCAGCCGCCATTTGTTATAGCCCATCTGAATCTATAATTGCCATTTGTAAGCCCTGTAATTGCTGTGTTTCTATTATTTGGCGTTACAATTGTTGGAGAATTTGGACCGCTAACAAAGCTCCATTGCCCTGTGCCTACGCTATCTTGGCTGCCGCTTAAAGTGGTTGTACTACCGCATAAAGATTGGAATGCCCCTGCAATAGCTATTGCAGGTATTCTAACAATAACAACTGTATCAAAACCATTGCTTGCAGGACAAGAGCCGTTTGCTATACTCCAACGGAAAATATAAGTTCCAGTATCTATGCCCAATACACCTGTATTTCTGTTTAAAGAATCTACAAAACCAACAGGGAAAGGACCAGCTGTTTGCCTCCAAGTACCAACACCAGAAGATGGATTGTTACCATTCAAATTTACTGGCTGCCCAATGCACGAGTTTATTCTTGGACCAGCATTAGAAGGGGTGGGCAATGCGCTCATTCTGTAAACTACTGTATCGCGCGATACACAAGCGCCATTTGTTGTTGTCCAAACATAGCCAAATGTGCCAAATGTGCTTAATGTTAAGCCTGAATTGAAAGAGCTTGAACTTGCAATTGTTGATGTTGGTGTTAAAGTATATTGCGACCAATTGCCTGTACCTACACTTGGATTATTACCATTTAACTGTGTAACTGTTCTATTGCATATTGCTGAATCTATACCTGCATTGGCAGTAGTTGGATTTAGGCTTGGAACAAAAATAGCAATGGTATCTATGCTTGGAGGGCAAGTAGGGCCATTGGTAATTTCCCATATAAAACGATAAGTGCCTGTTGCTGTCATACCGCTTATTCTTGAACGTGGGTTTACTTGTTCTTCTATATTTGCTGTTATAGGCCCGCTTACTTGTCGCCAGTTGCCTACGCCTATTGCCGCTGTATTGCCTCTCATTCGCATAAATGTTGGGCAAATGGTAGAATCTGCACCTGCATTGGCTGTTGTGGGGGCTTCAAAATTGGTAACTCTTACCTCATCTGCTCTGGAACAAGTGCCATTAGTAGCTGTCCATAAAAATAAATAAATACCATAGGTAACACCTGTTACAGTTGTTGAACTATTGGTAGGAGTAGTTATAGTTGCTGATGGTCCAAAAGATTGTGACCATAAGCCTGTGCTTGGGGTTAAATTATTGCCTGTTAATTGAAAACTTGTGGCATTACAAATACTGCTATCTCTACCTGCACGTGGCACAACGGTTGTATCAGATATTAATACTATCATGGTATCTGTTGTTTGAGGGCAGCCCCAACGTGTGGGCACTGTAAATGCAAAACGATAGGGCGAGCCAGCTGGATTCATACCCGTTACTACTGCACTATTATTTGATGTTGTAGTTACTGTGGCTGCTCCGCCCAAAGTCTGTGTCCATGTGCCAATACTTCCAACAGGACCTAAAAGCGAGGTTGTGCTTTGGAAGCAAAAACTTTGGTCGGCACCAGCATTAGAACTTATTACCACTGTATCGCTTACAAATACCTCTGTATTTGGGCAAATACCCATTGTAGAGTAAGATGTTCGTTTAAAATTATATATACCCGTTATTAAACCATTTACTACGGTAGTGCCCGAATCTGCATCTACAATAGTAGGCGAATTGGGCGCTGCACCAAATAAAGACCATATAGCTAAGCTATTGGTTCTATTTCCAGTTAATGTTAGCGTATTTCCGCCACATAGTTTTACAGAAGCACCTGCTGTAATTGCTGGCGAGGGAACATTGTCTATATTTACAGTTACGGTATCGCTGCTGCCGCTGCAAGCGCCATTGGTTACAACCCAAGCAAATTTATACTCGCCAGATACCAAGCCAGTAATTCTTGCTATTGGCGAATTTACATTGTTGATACTCCAACCGCCAGAGCCGCTAACTTGTACCCATGTGCCTAAACCTGTAACTACTGGAGTAGCACCAAGGGTTACAGAATTGCCGCAGCTATCTCTATCTGTACCTGCATTGGCAGCACTTGCACTGCCAGAAATTGTATATCTAACGGTATCTCTTGTAGGGTCGCAACTGTTTCTATTGTTTTGCCATTCAAAAAGATATGTACCATTGGTTAAACCTGTAACAGTGCTATTAAACAATGTATTGTTTGTTATTGTTGCAGAGGGTCCGCTTATTTGTGTCCATAAGCCTGTGGCTGGGTTTGGGTTATTGCCTGCCAAGGTTAATGATGTAGTGCCAGAAGCAAAACAAGCATCTGCACCTGCATTGGCTTGTGGAGGACCTTGTAAATTGCTTGTTGTTATGGTTACTGTACTAGAATCTGCTCCGCAAAGATTGGTTACTTTCCATTTGAAAACATAGGTAGTATTTGCTACTGTGCCTGTAATTCCTGTTCTTGGATTGTTAACATCTGCAAATGTAATACCGCTGCCTGATACCAAGCTCCATGTGCCTGTTTCGCCTTGGGCTGGTGTGCTACCATCTAATAATATTGTACCGCCAAAACAAACGGTTCTATTGCTACCTGCGGCTACTGCCTGCGGTGTGGTGGGTGCAAATATTACCCTTACTGTAGCCTCTGCCTTTGGACAACGAGGACCGCTATTGATAACCCATTTAAACACATACGTACCTCTTATAAAGCCATCAACTTGTGTGTTAGGGTCGTAAATATCATTTATTGTAACTGCACTGGGTCCGCTTACCAAGCTCCATGTTCCAAAGCCTCTTGCGGGCACATTGCCTGCAAGGTTGGTAGAGTTTACATTACATGGTAAAAATTGGGGTGTTCCTGCATTGGCACCTAAAGCTGCTCTTGAAATTATTATTCTTACATCTCTGGTAACATCTGCACAAGATACGCCACCGCTTGTTGTACGTCTAACACGCACTATGTATGTACCTGCTGTGGTTAGCCCTGTTAATATTATGGGCGAATTTGTTGTAAATTCTGGTGTTGGTGCAGTACCCCAAGCTGCGGGAGCACTTATAATACTATACGAAGTGGCATTACCACCACTTGCAGAAAATGGAAAAGATACCGATGTTACATTACATGGCAATATAGTATCATTAATAGGGGCTAATGTAGGTGCTGTGGCATAGCTAATGCTAACACTTGTGCTGCTGCTACAGCCTGTTAGAGGGTTGGTAATGGTATATGTAAAACTATATGTGCCGCTACCATTTAGGTTTGATACTGTTGTGGTAGGTGAGTTTGCATTTGAAAAAGTTACCGAAGTGGGTCCGCCTATTTGCGCCCAAGTTACGGTTTCGCCAGTATATACAGGTGCATTACCTGTTAAAAAAGCTACTGTACGCCCATCGCAAAATATTTGGTTTGAGCTGCTTGCGCCTGTTACATTCTGTGTGGGTGGGGGTACGCATATTCTTATGGTATCTGTGCCTTGCACACATGGTCCCGCTACTGTCCAACGCAATTTATAGCAACCTGTGCTTAAACCGCAAACGGAAGAGTTATTGGCATTTACGTTAGAGAAAGTAACATTGCTGGGTCCGCTAACTTGGCTCCATGTGCCCTGTTGCCCGCCTAATCCACCGCCTCCAAAGGTGGCATTTAGGTTATAACATTGTGTTGTAGAATAGCAATTGCCAAGGGTTACAAAATTTACATTGGTGCTTACAGGGCTAAAGCCGCCATAATTGGTAATTATTACATCATCAAAAGAAGAACATGTATTGGTATTTGTTAATGTCCAACGCAGGGTGCTTGTGCCTGCTGCTGTGGTAGAGGTTGTAAAAGTAGAGTTTCTTTGCGTTGCGTTATTAATTGTAACTCCCGCATTATTAGCGCCTACAATTACCCAGTTTCCGCTTTCGTTTACACCTGGGGCATTGGCTGCAAGGGTGCTTGTGCCTGGGCAGGCTGTTTGGTCGGGTCCTGCATTGGCTATGGTTATGGGTAGTACTGATACCCTTACATCGTCAAAAATACGCACCCCGTCTCTACATGTAGTAGAAAGCCTAAAGGTGTAGGTTTGATTAGCATTAAAGCCTGTAACAGCTGTGGTTAAGCTATTGGGCGAGGCTATAACCACCGAAGGACCAGCCACTTGGCTCCAAGTAGTAGTTGCAGGTAAGCGCAACAAGCCGCTACGGCTGCCTACAAGTATCATAGGCTCGTTTCGGCAAATAGTTTGGTCAACATTTGCATTGACAGTACAGTTTTGTGCTTTGCCTATAAAAGGCAACAAAATAAGAAAAAAGAGTAGTAGATTTTTTATCATAATGTAAATTATTAAGTTTAATAGTTATACAATATTAATGCCAAACATTTGTTACAACAAATATTATATAGCTTATTTGGTAAACAATAGGCTATTGTTTGTATAAAATAAGCTACACACTGTAAGTTATATTGTTTATTTTTAACTATTTATGTTTGTTAAATAGTATAATTATATATTACATAGCATACTAAAGTTAATTTTTGGAGAAAACTTTAGTATCGTTTATAATAGCTAAATAGAATAAATAGATATATATTATAGAACTCTTTTAACGAATGCTATTTTTTCTTATTTTTTTTATCTTCATTAAGCATTTTTTTATGCCCTTGCTTAATTTCTTTTTTAACATCTGATAGTTGCTTTTCTTGAATTAAATTTTCAGGTGTTTTGCCTACGTTTTTCTGTACTATTTCTCTTACTTCCCTACCTACTTGAAAATGTGTTCGTTCTAAATTTGATTGACCTGTTATGCCTGTATTCTTTATCCTCTCTTCTGTTTGGGTAACTCTAAATAAGTTAGCAGCAAGTTCTGTTCTACCCATGTATTCCATAAGTTTCCCTTTTTTTACGCCACGTTTTTTTTCAAGTTGCCAAGAGGGCATATTATACATACCTAAATAACCTGCATTTTGAAATTTTGCATAATCAAATCCTGCTCCACCTGCTTGCCTGCCAATAGAGGCAAGTGATTTATTTCCTTCTGTTAATTCTTCTCTAATTAAAAGTCTTTCAATTTCATTATGTCCCTCTAAAAAAAGCTCAAATTTTCTTGTCTGTTGTGCAAAATATGCCTGTGCTTCTGCTACCTCTACCTTTTTTGGGTCGGCATTCATAACAGATATATAACAAGCAAAACGAGAAAGTTTGAAATCTTGTTCTTGCTCTTTATTTATCACTCTATGTTCTGCAATTATATTTTCATAGTGTGGAATATTTAACGATACAAATGCTTTTGTAGCCCTATCTAATACCTTTTGAAAAGATTTCATATCTTTATAACCAAGCATTGACATTAAATCTGATGCCCACCAAAAAGTTATTCCATTTTCATGCTTAAAATCCTCAAAAGAAGGATTTTTATTTTCTATAATTTGAAATTCGTCCATTATTTTTATATTTAAAAAACCTTTACAAAGGTAAATAAAAAGCGGTATTATTTTATTAAAATCTAATTTCTGTTGTCATCTATTATAGCCTCAATTCTTGCATACACAAAACACCCCTTTTTCTCTTAATTTTCCTAATTATTTTTTTAGAAACTTTTACAAATTGATAGTTATAACTCCAACCAATGGCGGCATAAATTGCATTTTATTAAAGCCAATAAGCTATATGTTGCTTGGCAAAGGCTAAATTTTAGGGCAAATAGGCTATATTTTGTTTATTTATTAATATTATGTGTAATTATATGAATATTTTACTGTATATCCGTAAACATTCATAAATTAAAAAAAGTTATTATATTAGCAG
>CAZDGF010000066.1:0-13550 GCA_964505065.1 uncultured Chitinophaga sp. | reverse complement strand
TAATTCCTTTTTTATCATGTTACAAATATACGCTTTTATTTTAGATTAAAGCCATAAAAAACTAAAACGCTGCAAACCCAAACTTACTCCACCACCAATTTAAGCACCTTACTTAAAGGCTGATTGGGCAAATTTATTTTTACAAAATATACACCACTGCTAAGGGTAGAAATATCTAAAGCTGAATTGTCTAATTGTGTTTTTTGCAATACCAAACTACCTACGGCATTGTATATACTGCATTGTATAGTACCTGTATAATAAAAAGATTGAATATTGATTTTTGTTTTTGCAGGATTGGGTGCCAATGAAAATCCATTGAAAACCGCTTGATTGCTTGGGCTTTCTATTTTGCCATTTCTATCGCATTTGAATATTAAATAATTATCATCGTACACACTCTCATTTGTATCTGCTACAGATGTACCATAAAAACCTCCATCCATACTGCGCTTTGCCAAGCGAATATCATAAACACCATATTCGCTTAAATCTAAGGTAAATAATAAATTCATTTGCCCATCAAATTTAAATATTTTTTCACCACTACCTATTACAAAACCACCTTCTATGTTATCAACGACTATATTTGGTCTATAGCCTCCAATAGATGAATTTACTATATTGAAAACACCATCATAAATTATTGTATTGTATCTATCAGGTCCACCATCCATAAAGGAAATAAAATTTCCATTTTCGAGTATTTTTAAGCACATTATAGTATAATCTTGCCATATATAACCATTAGGAAAATTAGGTAATACCCTATATCGATTTATTTCATTACCCATACTATCTACGTTTAGTAAATAACGTGTATAACGCCCACACTCGTAATTATTATTTAATACCATGGTATAGCCTTTGGTATAATTATTTGGTTGTATAAAATTAGCCCCGGTGCAGCGGTAGGCTTCATCTTTAAATACTTTTTCCCATTTTACCCTGCCGCTATAATCTACCACTGCCATATAGGGCAGGCTTTGTTTTACCGCTCGGTAATTAAAATAAATACCACTTATTACATATTGCTTTCTTGCTTTATCGTCATACACATCTGTACTAGTGCCAAAGCTATCTGTAGCATTCCAATCGGTAGAATATTGGCTTATTTCTTTGCCATTCAAATCTATAAAACCAAAACCCAAGGTACCTTCCCAAGAACCTGGTGTAGATACAAATATTTTATTGGAATCTTTTTGCTCCTGTAATTTAAAATAAGAATTAAAATTTCTGTATATGTTTTTTAATTTCCCTGTTGGTAGTAAATTGAATGTTTCATAACCATTGTTAATTGCAATTATATTGCCTTTACTTGTTTCTAACACACCGCCAATATAATAATCTGTAACAGGATATTTATTAATAAAAGTATGTTGCGCATTGGGCTTTATAGCCCATGCACAACATACCAATACTAATATTTTTGTAAATTTATTGAACAATTAATTTATGTTTGGTTTCGGTTTTATGGATAGTATTGTAAACTATTACAGTATATATACCTTTATCTAAATGTTTAATATTTAGCTGCACTTGGGTAGCATCTGTTTGGCTGCTTAATACCTTACGCCCAGTTATATCTATAATATTGATATAACTTTCATCTGCCATTCCGCTAATATTCAATACCCCATTGGTTGGGTTTGGGTATAGTTTTATGCTGTTGTTTTCATTCAATTGATTAATGCCAACACTATAACTACCTCCACCTGCACATGTAAATTGGTGGTGTACAGCTTGGGCTAAATTTTGCCAAGTGGTATAAGGGGTATATTGCCATTGGGCTATGCCTACATTTACTGCTAAACGAAAAGCTTGCGTAGTATCTAAATTTTTCAATGTATCGTACGTTAATATAAATCTACCAAAGCTATCTGTAAGAGTATGTATAGCTGTATTTATGCCCATATTGTTTTGCAAATGCACTGGCAGGTTTGCAATATTACCCCCATTACAATTGCTACTAACAACACCTTGTATATTGGGCATATAAGCAGCCTTTGGGTCGGCAAATATCAATTGCCTTTCTGCCCATAATATAGCCCGTGCACTATATGCCGCAGGGCTTACTATGCCATCTTGCGCAGCTATATTGCCCAGTATATTTACAATACTATCATTTAAAGGCTGTAGGCTATGCGTATTCATTATGGTATCGTTGTAAAGCGTATCTATAGCAAAGGTAATACTATCTTGCCATATTGTATCTATTTGATAGCTTAAACTGCCCGAAAGGGTATTTATAGCTTGTAATTGTTGGTACACAAAATTGCCATATACAGTTTTAAAATCTTGCTCAATACTATTGGCAGGCGCAAAACTATTTAAGGTAGATTGGGCAACAGAGTAATTGCCTAAGTTTATCTCATTTTCTATTTGAATTACTTTATTTACCCCATTGTCATTTATATATTGAGGAGTGCTATCTGTTATATGGCTTCTATTGGTATAGTATTTTAGCTGCCATTGCATACCCAAAGGCAAGGCAGGATTTATAACAATTCCTCCTCCACCAACAGGTGTTACTACTTTAATTACAACTTCAAGGTTGCAAGTATTTAAACGGTCGTAATTATGGTAAACACTTGGCTGATTGGTAGTAGGCACAGGTGTAAAACCATTACGGGTTAAATCCCATTGGTTTTGGTTAATTAAACTGGTATGCACGGCTATATTGGTGCCATAAGCTGCTGTAAAAGCATTTGGGCGAGCAAAAGGATATTGGGTTCCAGAATTTCCTGTTATTAAATGTCCATGTATCATATCATCGTTGTGTTGATTGGCATTTAGATTGGATACATTGCGCAATACATTGGCTTGCCATAGCCCTATCCCTGTTCTACACATATTAAAAGTATTGCAATAATGGTTGCTCATCATATTATTTTGCAATAAAGCCAAACCTATATGGGCTTTTAGCGTATTGTTGTACACCATATTATCAGCAGCATTGCTTAAACATATAGCGGTACTTCGGTATAAGTTTGTATCATTATTGCCTGTTACAGTATTGTTGATAAAATTTAACTTAGAGCTTGTGGAGGTATTTATACCATATGCATCTTTAAAATTAATTGTATTACCTATAATTTCAAAATTTGTGTTGTGATTAATTACAGTATAGTTAACACCATTCAAAGTAGATTTTGGCAAATTAGCGCCTGTAATATTGGTGCAAGTAATACCTGCTATATTGGCAGCGGTATTGGTAGCATTCAATGTATTGCTCACTATTTTCAATAACTCAAAACTGCGGGCACTTTTACTTGGTTCGCTTATTACAATATTGTTGGTTACTTGGTTGTTGTTTATGGTGTTGTAATAGATTTTGATATAAGTTCCTAAAGTAGAATTGTTTTTATCATATTTCCCATTGTTATAACATTCTATATCTACACCTTTATTGTTTACAAAGGTATTTTTTAAGGTAACATCTGTTTCGTGCCCTACAAGTAAATCGCCTCCTTTATTGTTTGTAAACTCTATGGCTTTGGTTTTATTTACCCATAAGCTGCATTTTTGTATAATACATTTGCCTGCATTATTTTCCATTTTTATGCCTTTTTCATTGGCTTGATACCAACAATTAAAAGATTTAAAATTCTTTTTTGTAGAAGAATTGGCATTGTATGAAACGGCAATTTGCCTAACATTTTTATAATAATTGGCATCTAATTCAATATTACTTGCCGTGCTTTTTAAGCCAAACTCTGCATAATTAAAAATATTTTGACCATTGCCTGTTTTACCTATCGTTACCTCACAATTATTGGTAATTATATGGTTGGTAGTTCGGCTTACAGGGTCGGCAGTAGTATAGCTTCCCGCACATTGGTTGCGCAATGGGGTGTAGCCTTCAAAAGAATTGTTATAAATTTTAACATTACTGCTTACTTTATTGCTCATTTTGATATTATTCTCGTTTGCGCTAAAATTACAGCCATTTATTTCCATATTCTGGTTTGTATTTGGCGAGTTTATAGCAGTATAGGCATCTGAAATAGAGCTTCTTCTTAACGGATTTGCTAAAATTTTTAAAGAACTATTGTTAGTGCTATTATTGCTCCAAAGCATGTCAATACCTTTCCACATTAGTTCGCATTTATATCCTTTTAGTTCACAGCCTTTTAGTTGTACTTTTGCTTGGTTTTGCAAGTTAAATACGGCATTGTTGTAAAATTCAAAATTTATACCATCTAAATTTAATACGGTGTTGTTAGCTGCATTTATAGCATTAATTACATACACTTTTCCATTGCCTTTTGGGGTAAAGCCGTGAGAAGCATTTGTCCAATTTAGCGTACCTGCTGGCGTGGTAAAATTAAATACAATTTCATCAAGATTTAAAAACTCATTGTCAATACCATCTATTTGGTCGGGCAGGTTAAAAAAGGTTTTACCATTGCTTATTACTTGCATACTTTTTGGGTAAGTAAAATTTAAGTCTTTTGTAAAAGGAGGATTTACTGATGTATTTAAGTAATATAAGCCATCGGCTTGGGCAAAATACAGCCTTCCATTTTTTCCTTTCTCAATACTAGTTTTTGCAAATTCTGTATTTGACATTAAAAGTGTGGGATTAGAAGTTGTTAAGTCCCATCTAAATACTCTTTCGTCAGCCGATAGATTTGTGCCATCTAATCTAGAAATATTGAAAACAAGGGAATTATTATCTTCAAATTCAATACCATTAGCTTGATAACTTTGAAAAGAACCTTCTACACAATTATAGGCATAAGACTTAAATAATGAACCTACTGTTCCGTTAGAGTTTATATTATATACAAGTAATTCTCTAGATGAAGCAAAAGCAATTTTTGTTCCATCGTTAGATATTTCAAATTCACTCGGTAAATCAATAAAAGAAGAAGAAGAACCTCCCCAACAAACATCATTTACAGTTTTAGAAGTAGTACTAAATAAAGGCTGGGGTTGTCTTCCAGTACAATTTACAATATTTTCGCCATCTGTACCTTTGGTATATTCAATCATTTTGATGGTATAGCTTGTTTGCCCTGGTAAATTTTTGCCTAAATAATAATAACGATAACCAGTTTTACAACCATCATTGCTTATTACTTTACTAATAGCACCAGTCGTTATTTTAAAATTGATATTACCTGTCAAAAAATTTATACCATCTAATATTGTAGCTCCTGTAGAAATAGGATTTTCAAAAGAATTATTTGCTATACTATACTCAATTATTCTATCTCCAGAAATAATATGGTATCTTACACCTTCATCTATAGCTACAATACTTATTTCCCTGCTCCAACCTGCCCAACTGTTCCCGATGAAAGATGTGCTTTGGGCTGCTTGATTGTTTCTGTCATAAATATATGTATAGCCTCCTGTATTAATTACCGTAAACAATACCTTGCCATTTACATCTGTTTGAACATTACTTGCAAAATAATCATTAAAACTACCACATTTTTTAAAATTTGTACCCAAAGCAATTGTTGAACTTGTAAAACTAATATTTTTACAATCTGCATTTGGTTGAAAAAGATGCCAAGCCTTTTTTTGCGCATTGGCATTTACATAGAAGAGAAGCATTGACAAACTAATGCCAATTGTTTTAAAATTAAAGAACGCTGTTCTCCAATTTTTGTTCTGATTTTTTTGATTCATTTTTAACATAACCTTTATTTTGTTTAGGGTTTCTCTTTTTGGGTAACTATAGATGTTAAAAAAAACACATTGTTCAATTATTTTGGAATTGCCAAAAACAAAATTGAATATTTTTATTTGCTGATATATTGTATTAGACAATATGAAAAGTAAAAATGCTGCAAAACGAAAATGGGTACATTACATTTTGCGAACATCTACAAGAGGTCCGTCCAAGAACCCGAAAAGAATGTAAGCATAATGAATGCACCCGACCCGAGTACACCCACTAAAACTTTTTCTTTTCAATTTAACTTTTGGACGGTTTCTTGTAGAAAAATATTTAGTGTATTTAAGTATCTATATGTATTGCTGTTTCTTTTTCTTTTTTTGTTTTACAAATATATAATAAGTTTTTGTTATAAAACAATAGTTAATTTAGATAATTAATTTAAAACTTATAGTTTTAATACTATTAATTGCTAAAACAAGTATTTTAAAAATGTAATATTAACTATAAAATAATTCAAAAACCCCTTACAACCTGATCAGGATTGCATGCAGAATTTTCTGCATAGGGGTCTGAACGTTCAGGGTGGCATGCTTAAAATACAGAATAGGAGTCTGAATGTTCAGCATGGCTTGCAGAAAATACTGCACATCAGTCTGAACGTTCAGCATGGCATGCTGAAAATATGGCAAGCCATAATTTTTGTTTAAACCCTAATGCAGAAATTACTGCATAAGGCTAAATTTGTTTAGACCCTTATGCTGAAAATACCGCAAGCCATAAAATCTGTTTAAAATGGAATACTTAAAACATTATACCATTATCAGTTAAATTTTATCCAACAAAAAAACATTTTTTTATTTCCCACACAATATTTATACATTTGTTACGTTATTAAGCTATACAACCATTTAAAAATATGCAAAAAAATTTTACACAAGATGATGTTCTGCTTTATATTTACAATGAAATAGAACCCCAAGATATTCCTTTAATAGAAAAAGCAATTAAAGAAAACGAATTACTTCAAAATTTTTATCTTGAAACAAAGCAAACACTTTTAGCTTTAAACGAAATTAAAGAAACCCCAAGCGATACCACTATTCATATTTTGAATGAGGAAACACGCTCAAATTCTTTAGAGATACATTAGTTATTTTCAAAATGTCTTTTTTCGATACTTTTTTGAGTACAAAAAAACTCAAAATGACATTTTTTAACTCTCTGGTTTAATCTGAATTTATGTTTTAATATATTTATTATTCAAACACAATATTTATATCCTGAACAATATCAGGATGTAAGCTCAATGCTACTGGGCAAGTTTTGGCAACACGCTCTAAAATAGTTTGCAATTTTTCATCTGCACCATTGGCTATTTTTAAGCTTAGGTTTACTTTTATTTCCACTATTTTTCTGGGCAGTTCGCTGCTCATTATTTTGGTAATTTCTGCATGGCTACCTTCCATTTCTACTGCATTATTTTTGCAGTAAATACCCAATACCGTAAGCATACAACTGGCAAGGCTTGTAGCTGTTAAATCTGTTGGCGAAAAAGCCTCGCCTCTGCCTTGGTTATCTAATGGCGCATCGGTTATAATTTCTTTTTTTGAAGCTAAATGAATAGCCTGTGTGCGTAATTCGCCTAAATATATTACTTTTGAAGTACCCATTGTTTATTTTATTAATTTTGAAAACTTATTGCAAACATACAATTGTATTGACTAAAACTTTTTGTTTTTTGACATTTTTTTTAAGTACAAATCAAATATTTTCTCAAGATGGCAATAACCTATACATACCCGAGCAATCGTTTAAAATTGGCATAAAAGCTGCTACCAATGGCGGTGGGCTTTTTTTTAGAAGCACATATCCTTATAAAAATTATTTGAGCAAGGCTTTAGATATAGATTTTACCTCTCTCAAACACCCCAAAGAAAAACAAATCATAAATGGCAGAATAGGCAATCCAAAGCCTTATACATTCAATAAAATTAACCGATTGTATGCCTTGCGCCTTATGGGAGGTGTACATTATTTATTTGCCGAAAGAAACTCTAAAAATAGTATCAATATTGGTTTTTTTGCTGTTGGTGGACCCACTTTAGGTATTTTAAAACCAAATTATATTGATGTAAATACCATAGACCCCAATAATCCAAATTCTTATGTGGTGGTATCTAAACGCTATAATCCTGAAACAATACCAGCAGTAGATATTGTTGGCAATTCTTCTTATCTAACAGGCATTGGCACTTCTACACTTACAGGCGGTTTAAGTTTTAAAACTGGAGCAGAGTTTAACTGGGGTAGCTATGGCTCAGAATATAAAAGTTTGGAAGTAGGGGTAACAATAGATTGGATGCCAAGCAAACCTGCCATTATGTATAAAGTGCAAAACAAAACATTATTTTCAGGGTTTTATATTAGCTTTGCATTTGGAAAAAATAGATAAACTATTGGAAACAGAAACACTTAAAAATACCCCAAGAAAACGCCAAAAACCAGATTGGCTTAAAATACAGCTACCTACAGGCACTAATTATGCCGAGGTAAAACAAATAGTGCGCGAGCAAAAACTACACACCATTTGCGAAGATGGTAAATGCCCCAATATGGGCGAATGTTGGGGAGCTGGCACAGCTACTTTTATGATATTGGGCAATATTTGCACACGCAGTTGTTCTTTTTGTGCTGTAGCCACAGGCAGACCCAACGAATATGATTTAGATGAGCCTCAGCGTGTAGCCCAAGCCATAAAAGCTATGCGCATAAAACATGCTGTAATTACCTCGGTAAATAGAGATGAACTAAAAGACAAAGGAGCTACAGTATGGGCGGCTACCATTAGAGAAGTTAAAAAGGAAAATCCTACTATTACTATGGAAACCTTAATACCTGATTTTAAAGCCCAATGGGATTTATTAGAAATGGTATTGGAAGAAAAACCAGAGGTGGTAAGCCATAATATGGAAACTGTGGAAAGACTTTACCGCATAGTGCGCCCACAAGCAAAGTACGAACGCAGTCTTGAACAAATAAAACGCACCAAAGAATACGGAAGAAGAACCAAAAGCGGCATTATGCTTGGCTTGGGCGAAACCGAAGACGAAGTATTAAAAGCTATGGACGACCTTTTAACACATGGCTGCGATGTGCTAACACTTGGACAATATTTACAGCCTACTAAAATGCACCTTGAAATAAAGGAATATGTAACACCTGCACAGTTTTTAAAATACAAAGAAATAGGCGAAGCCAAAGGGTTTAAAATAGTAGAAAGTGGACCTATGGTGCGCAGCAGTTACCATGCAGAAAAGCATATATAAACATTTTGGAATTATAAAAAAAGTACAATTACCAAATATAGCAATAAGTTTATAATGTTGTTTTAATCTTTCAATTCAAACTTATAGCCTACCCCACGAATAGCAAAAATATAACGGGGATTTTTTGGGTCGGGTTCAAAATATTTTCTAAATGATAAAATAAAATTATCAATAGTACGCGTACTTGGATATACGGCATAGCCCCATACGGTTTGTAATATACGTTCTCTGCTTACTACTTCATTTTTATGTTCTACCAATAATTTTAAAAGCAAAGATTCTTTTTTTGTTAATACAAAATTGCCATTTATGCCTTTTGCTTCATAGCTTTCAAAGTTAATGTAATTAGCACCAAATTTGAACTCTCGCAAGCTGCCTGTAACAGCACTTGCCGTACTACCTTTTCTATTCATTAAGTTTTGAACACGAATTTGCAATTCCTCAAGGTTAAAAGGCTTGGTTAAATAATCATCGGCACCTTTGCGCAGCCCTGCTATGCGGTCTTCTGCTGTATTTTTTGCCGATAGAAATAATATTGGTACTTCGTTATTTTTTAACCGAATATTTTCGCATACAGCTAAGCCATCTATGCCAGGTATCATAATATCGAGTATTACAAGGTCGAATTGCTCGTTTTTAAAGCGTTTAATTGCTTCTAATCCGTCTTTAACAGCTATTACCTTATTGCCGTCTAATTCTAAATTTAGTTTTACTAAATCTAATAAACTGGTTTCGTCTTCTACCAAAAGTATGCGTTTGCTCATATTAATATTTGTTTTTATTTTTTATTGAAAATAAGGGTAAAAATAGTGCCTTTGGGCTGGTTGTTTTCTACCAATATTTTTGCTTTGTGTTGTTTTAAAATTTGTTTTACTATAAATAACCCAAGTCCTGTGCCTTTTGTTTCACGGGTGTTTTCATCGCCTATCCTATAAAATTTTTTAAAAATCTTTTTTCTTTCGTTAGGCAATATGCCTGGTCCGTTATCGGCTATTTGTATTTTTACTTGGTTATCTATTTTGGTAATTTTACAACTAATTTCAGCATTATTACCTGCATATTTTAAGGCATTTTGTAAAATATTGCTAAATACCAAGCGCAGCGAAAGGGTATCGCCCATTAGGGTATATTCTTCTGCTGTTAAAGTTAGTTTTCCTTCAAAATGTGGGGTTACAAATATGGCATTTGCCTCGTTGCTTATTAGTTGGGTAATATTTATTTCCTCCATTTGATAATCGTAGCTACTGCCGTCTATACGTGTAGTAAGTAGTACATTGTCTATCAATTCATTCAGTCTATCTGCATTGCTAATGGTTTGGTTCAATACCAAGGCATGTTGCTGTTCGTTTAGTTTTCTTATATTTAAGGTTTGAGCGCTTAGTTTTATCGCTGCCAATGGTGTTTTTAGCTCATGAGTAACAGAAAGTAAAAAATTATTTTGCATTCTATTCAAATTCAAAAGCGACTCTAACTTGCTAAATACCCACCAAACACCTAAAATTACGGCTAATGAAAAAACAATTGCTTCTGAATAATAAGCTCGCAATTTACGTTTGTGTTCTTCTTCTATTTTTAATAAGGTTGGTTTATCTATTTCAAAATTAAAAAAAGCAAAATAACTTGTTTCGTTTTTATTTATTGAGTATGATTTAACATATTTACTTTTTGTTAGAATAGAATTTAAATATTGATTAAATGCAGCTTTGTTATTGTTATAAATTTGATTTGGATTGCTATCGGCAGCAGGATTTAGTGATAAAAAAAAATACCCTACCTGATTTCTTAAAAATTGATTTTCATATTGAATTGCTTCTATTTTTGATACTTGTTGGTTGTTTGTAAATTTAATTAACGAGTACAACCACCAACCAAAGGCAGCAATAATATAAAAAATAACCAAGCATAATAGCAAACGAATTTTCAAAGTGAATAACTAAAATTGTACATTTCAAAGATATATCAAATATTTGAATGATTGAATTTACCAATTTATAACATACAGCAATTGGCATTGCGCAATGGGCAAGATAAACCAGAAATATGGGTAGCCTTTGAGGGTAAAATATACGATGTAACAAACAGCCGATTATGGCGTAATGGTAAGCATTACGAGCATTGGGCAGGGCAAGATTTAACAACCGAACTAACACATGCACCACATACAAAAAGTGTGTTTGAACGCTTTGAAATTATAGGTATTTTAAGCTAAAGTTTTACAGAATTTTTACAAATCAATTCTATAAACTCAGTATTAGTAACTATTTGATTAAATATATTTTTCTTAATTGTGCATTACCAACCCAATATCCAAGCAAACATTAGGGGTGCAACAATAGTAGCATCGCTTTCTACAATGTATTTTGGTGTTTGAATATCTAATTTTCCCCAAGTAATTTTTTCGTTGGGCACAGCACCGCTATAAGAACCATAAGAGGTTGTAGAATCGGATATTTGGCAAAAGTAACTCCAAAAAGGTACATCGTGCCATTCTAAATCTTGGTACATCATAGGCACTACGCATATTGGAAAATCGCCAGCTATACCTCCCCCAATTTGAAAAAAGCCTACACCTTTGCCTCCGCTATTGGCTCTGTACCATTCTGTAAGCCATACCATGTATTCAATACCATTTTTTACCAAATCTGCTTTCAATTCGCCTTTTATCACATAGCTTGCAAAAATATTACCTGTTGTACTATCTTCCCAACCAGGGCAAATAATAGGAATATTTTTTTCTGCAGCAGCTACAATCCAACTGTCTTTTTTATCTATTTCGTAATACTGTTCAAGTTCGCCACTTAATACAGTTTTATACAAAAACTCATGTGGAAAATAACGCTCGCCAGCAGCAGCAGCATCTTTCCATTGTTTTACCAAATGTTTTTGCAAGCGTCTAAAAGCCTCTTCCTCTGGAATACAAGTATCTGTTACACGGTTGTAATGGTTTTCTAATAAATCCCATTCATCTTGCGGGGTTAAATCTCTATAATTAGGCACACGTTTATAATGAGAATGTGCAACAAGGTTCATTACATCTTCTTCTAAATTAGCACCAGTACAACTTATTATCGCAATTTTATCTTGGCGTATCATTTCTGCAAGAGAAATACCCAACTCGGCTGTACTCATAGCACCAGCAAGGGTTACCATCATTTTTCCACCTTCATTTAAGTGTTTTTCGTAGCCTTTGGCTGCATCCATTAATGCGGCTGCGTTAAAATGTCTGTAATGGTGTTCTATAAATTGAGAAACTGGTCCTTTTGTCATTTTGATTTTGAAATTATGGCGCAAAAATATTGAAAAAATATTGGCATAATGTTAATTTTTTTAATTGGAATAAAATTTGAGTCGTATATAACAACAATATGAAACAATATTTTATGTTTGAAATTGGATTGCCAAAAGTAAAAACAAATGATTTTATTGAATTAATTCCACAGCAAAGAGCGCATATAAATATGCTAATGCTAAAGGGAAAAATTATGAACTACGCACTTAGCCACGATATGCAAAAGCTATGGTGTGTAACCTTTAACGATACAGAAATAGAGGCTTTGGAAACCATAGGCGATATGCCCATGGCTAAATATTTTAAGGTAGAAAGCCGCCCTTTAATGTTTTACAATGCTATTAGCCATGCCGATTTTCAGTTTTCGTTGAATTGATATTTTTAGCTTAAAAATTATTTTTGAATTGGTATTCAAATTCCTAATCCATATTTTGCCTTACAACTTCATACATTATCAATGCTGCTGCAACAGATACATTTAAAGAATCTAACTCTGAATTCATTGGAATTTTAACCATTTTATCAGCTAATTTTAGCAACGAAGGCTGTATGCCATCTTCTTCGCTACCAACTATAATAACGCAAGGTTTTAATAGTTTTTCAAAATACATTTCTTTGTTTGCTTTTTCGGTAGCACATATTATTTGTAAGCCATCGTCTTTTAAATGTTTAATGGTTTGAAACATATTTTGGGTGCGGCAAACGGGTATGTGCATTAAAGCACCTGCGGAGGTTTTTATGGCATCTTCTGTAACAGTGGCTGCGCCTTTTTCGGGTATAAGTAATGCACTTGCACCCGCTGCCATTGCTGTACGGGCTATAGCGCCAAAATTGCGCACATCTGTAATTCTATCCAATGCTATAATGATGGGCTCTTTATCTTCTGCCAATAGTTTTTTTACCAATTCTTCGGCATTGCTATATTTTATAGAAGAAATTTTAGCTACTACACCTTGGTGGTTGCTGTATTTTGAAAGGCTATCTAATTTTTCTTTAGGCACTTCTGTAAAAATTACTTTGTGCCTATTCAATATTTGTTTAATGTGTTTTAAACTATCGCCAACACCTTTTTGAACATATACTTTTAAAAATGTGGTTTTTGCTGTTAAAGCTTCTTCTAATGGACGAATACCAAATATCAGCGTTGAATCTATCTTTTCTTCTCTCATAAAATACTATGCAAATGTAGTAAAAGTAATTGGGTGTTTTCAAGTTAAAAATAATTAAAATTTTTACTTGAAGAGAAAAATAAGTATTAAAAATAGTTTTTAATTAAGGATAAGAAAATAGTTAAAAAATA
>CAZDGF010000065.1:0-14053 GCA_964505065.1 uncultured Chitinophaga sp. | reverse complement strand
TGATTTGCAATTTGTTATTCGATTCAGCAATTTTATTGCTGAATTTGGGTTAAAATTAAGTTTTTAAAGTAAAAAGTTATTTGTAAAAGTTCAATTTTATGCATTTATCAATTTAACTTTTTTCCTTATCTTCGCAGCCCATTTTTATGTCGGAAATTAACATTACTTTGCCCGATGGCAGTATTAGACAATACCCCATTGGTACTACAGCGCATCAAATTGCCCTTAGCATTAGCGAGGGTTTGGCAAGAAATATTATTGCAGCTAAAGTAAATGGTACAATAACGGAAACCACACGCCCCATAACAAGTGATGCTTCTGTAAACTTATTGCGATGGGAAGATACAGAAGGTAAAAATACTTTTTGGCACTCCTCTGCACATCTTTTGGCAGAAGCTTTAGAGGCATTATACCCTGGTGTAAAATTAGGCATAGGCCCAGCTATTGAAGCAGGTTTTTATTACGATGTAGATTTTGGCGAACAAAAATTTACAAGTGAAGATTTTGCAAAATTAGAAGCCAAAATGCTTGAATTGGCAAAACAAGAAAATGCTTTTGAAAGAAAAGAAATTAGCAAACAAGAAGCCAAAGCTTATTTTACCCAAAAAGCCGACCCTTATAAACTTGAATTATTAGAAAACCTAAACGATGGCGAAATTACATTTTACACACAAGGTAATTTTACCGATTTATGCCGTGGACCACATTTGCCACATACAAGTTTTATAAAAGCCATTAAAATAACTTCATTGGCTGGCGCTTACTGGCGAGGCGATGAAAAAAACAAACAATTAACTCGAATATATGGCATTACTTTTCCTAAAAAAGCTGAATTAGATGCCCATTTATTGATATTAGAAGAAGCCAAAAAACGCGACCACCGTAAAATTGGCAAAGAGTTAGAATTGTTTACATTTTCAGAAAAAGTAGGTATGGGCTTACCTTTATGGTTGCCCAAAGGAGCGGCTTTAAGAGAAAAATTAGTACAATTTATGCAAAAAGCCCAAGTAGCCGCAGGTTATCAACCCGTAGTTACCCCACATATTGGGCATAAAAACTTATACATTACAAGTGGACACTACGAAAAATATGGTGCAGATTCTTTTCAGCCAATAAAAACCCCAAGAGAGGGCGAAGAGTTTTTCCTAAAACCCATGAACTGCCCACACCATTGCGAAATATACAAAGCATCTCCAAAATCGTATAAAGATTTGCCTGTGCGCTATGCCGAGTTTGGCACAGTTTATAGATACGAGCAGGCAGGAGAACTGCATGGCTTAACAAGGGTTAGAGGATTTACGCAAGATGATGCCCATTTATTTGTTCGCCCCGACCAAGTAAAAGAAGAATTTTGCAAAGTGATAGATTTGGTATTGTATGTATTTAAAGCTTTAGATTTTAAAGAATATACTGCTCAAATTTCATTGCGAGACCCAAACAATAAAACAAAATACATAGGTAGCGATGAAAATTGGGCATTGGCAGAAAGTGCCATCATAGAATCGGCAGCCGAAAAAGGTTTAAATACCGTAATAGAATATGGCGAAGCAGCCTTTTACGGACCAAAGTTAGATTTTATGGTAAAAGATGCCATTGGCAGAAAATGGCAATTGGGTACTATCCAAGTAGATTATAATTTACCAGAGCGTTTTGAGCTTGAATATACAGGTAGCGACAACCAAAAACACCGCCCTGTAATGATACACCGTGCGCCTTTTGGCTCGTTAGAAAGATTTGTAGCTGTATTGATAGAACATTGTGCAGGAAATTTTCCATTATGGCTTACACCAGAGCAGGTGGCAATATTGCCAATTAGCGAAAAATATCAAGAATATGCAGAAAATGTTTTAAATGTGCTAAAAAAGAACGATATTCGCGCCCTCATTGACGATAGGTCGGAAAAAACTGGCAAAAAAATACGTGATGCTGAAATGAAGAAACTCCCGCTAATGCTTATTGTTGGCGAAAAAGAGCAAGCTGAAAATACAGTATCTGTAAGAAAACAAGGTGGCGAAGATTTGGGTGCAATGAGCGTAGAAAGTTTTATAAACTTAATACACCAAGAAATAGAAAACCAATTTAATTAATATAAATATTGCAAAAGAAACCGTACGTAGCTCCAAAGCCATTTGTTAAAAAACCAAATGCACCCCGCCCAAATAGAGGCAGAAGAGAAGCATTACATAAAATAAATAATTTTATAACAGCACCGCAAGTGCGTGTGGTTGGCGAAGGTATAGAAGCAAGAGTATATGAACTACAAGAGGCAATAAAACTTGCCGACCAAATGGAATTAGATTTAGTTGAAATTTCTCCTAATGCCGACCCTCCTGTTTGTAAAATTGTAGATTATAATAAATTCTTGTACGAACAAAAAAAGAAAATGAAAGAACTTAAAGCTACTGCGGTAGTTAATGAAGTTAAAGAAATTCGTTTTGGACCTAATACAGATGAGCATGATGTGGACTTTAAATTGAAACATGCTACCAAGTTTTTAGGAGAAGGTGCAAAAGTTAGAGCGTATGTGTTTTTTAAAGGTAGAACAATTATATATAAAGAGCGTGGACACGAATTACTTATGCGTTTTGCCAACAAATTAGTTGAAGATGGGATTGCAAAATTAGAATCGCCACCAAAACAAGAAGGAAAAAAAATGATAATATTACTTGGACCGGGTCC
Source organism: uncultured Chitinophaga sp. (assembly GCA_964505065.1). Classification (GTDB taxonomy): domain Bacteria; phylum Bacteroidota; class Bacteroidia; order NS11-12g; family UBA955; genus JABMMZ01. The sequence continues at coordinate 11,374 of CAZDGF010000065.1, read as the reverse complement.
AAAAGCAACACCAGTTAAATAAATTATAAAATAAAATAAATATACATTATGCCAAAAATGAAGACAAATAGTAGCGCAAAAAAAAGAGTAAGCGTTACTGGTTCAGGAAAAATAAAACGTAAAAAAGCGTTCAAAAATCACATATTAACCAAAAAAGCAACTAAACGTAAACGTGGCTTAACCCAAAGTGGTATTGTGCACGATACGGATATGAGCAACATGAAATTCATGTTAACTATTGGAAAATAGTTTTTATAAAAAAGGATAAACATTGCTTGGCCTAAAGTTTCTGCCAGTGCGGAACGCCAATGCAAGACAATCAATAACTAAAAAAAAGTAACAAAGTAAAAAAATGCCTCGTTCAGTTAATCACGTAGCTAGTAAAGCACGTAGGAAAAAGGTTCTAAAAATGGCCAAAGGCTATTTTGGACGTAGAAAAAATGTATGGACTGTAGCCAAAAATGCAGTTGAAAAGGGATTAGGCTATGCCTACCGCGACCGTAAACAAAAGAAAAGAAATGTACGCTCTGTATGGATAGTACGTATCAATGCTGCGGTTAGAGAATTCGATATGTCGTATTCTGAATTTATTGGAAAATTAAATGCTAAAAATATTACCCTTAGCCGTAAAGCTTTGGCAGATTTAGCCCTTAACCACCCAGAAGCTTTTAAAGCCATTGTAAACGAGGTAAAAGATGCCACACCAGTATCTCGCCCAGACAATGCGCCAAGAGTAAAAAACACAACTGTAGCAGCAACAGAAACTAAAAAAGCTACTACTGCTAAAAGCACTGTACCTAAACCAAAAGCAGAAACCACCACGCTAGGCGAAATATCTGCAAAAACAGAAGCTAATAAAGTAGAAGCTAAAATTGAATCTTCTACTGAAACAGCAACAGCTACTAAAGCAGCCCCAAAAGCGAAAGCTGAGAAAAAAGGAGATGATTTAAAAGTATTGAATGGTGTAGGACCAGCTTTTGAAAAAAGACTAAACGCATTAGGTATTTATACCTTTGCAGATTTAATAGCATTAACAGATGAAAAAATTGCCGAATTGGAAACCCAAGATAGCATGACAAGCCTTGAAGAATGGCACAGTTGGATAGAAGAAGCTAAAACTTTGGCTTAAATTTTATTCTATAAATATTACACTTAAGGAAGTTGGTTTTACTAACTTCCTTTTTTTATACCTTAAACCCAAATTCAGCAATAAAATTGCTGAATCGAATAACAAATTTCAAATCATGTTTTTACAAAACATAATTGCAATTTTTAAATCGGGGTTAAGCCCAACTAAATCAAATAGTTCAATTTTTCAAATTTCCTATTGATTAATTTGGGTTTAATATTCCGATAAGGCTCATTGTCATTATTGCTTACGTTTTGCAGATTTAGTTTAGCTGCTAATTTGTGGCACATGGGCGGGACGTAGCACAAAACTTTATTCGGAGAACTGAACTTCCACCTTGCACAAATGTGTCTGCGAAGCACAGCCTGCCCCGCCTTAGCGGGGGAACCCCCGCTATCGCAAACCCCTTGTTAGCGGTTCGTTGTTCTCTGTCCATTAGTTCTGCGGTGAATATTTTACAATGTCAATTCCAATTCCATTAGGGTCTTGAATTGCAAAATGTCTGTCACCCCAAGGCTCGTCACGAATGTCAATTTTTATTTCAACTTCCTTCCTTTTTAAGTCGTTGTAAATTTTGTCAACGTCATCTACTTCAATTGTCAAATACATTCCTTTTCCCTCAAATGGTGTCTGAAACAATGGTTGTTGACTTGGATGGTTTGGAAGTAAAAAACTAATCTCTGCGTCTTTGTTGGGTGTATGTAACAAAAGATAAAAATCGTTTACAAAAGTTACTCCAAATTCCAAAATGTCTGTGTAGAATTTTTTTGTTTCCGCTAACTTTTCTGTAATTATACCTGCATTTAATTTCATTGTCGTTTGATTTTTGATTGTTTGAATAGTGTTGTCTTTTGTGACGGTTACAGTTGTTTTAGTGTCGCCCGAGTTGTTGCAACTTGTGAGTGAAAAAACTGTAAGTCCTAAAAAAATTATTTTTCGTGTCATATGTCAAAGTTGATTTTTGTCTGTTTGTTGTGATTAAGGGTTGTCCTAAAATTACCGCTAACGTCAGTCTGTGAAAAAACCCTTTACTTTATCCACAAACATAAGCGTTATTTTGACGTAAAAATATTACAATATCATGAAATAAAAAAGCGATATTTGAGCATCAAATGGAAATAAAAGCAAACTTACATAGAGACCAAATAAGCATTGGCAGCCTAGATGATGGCATGGAAAAAGGCTACCTTAATGATTTCCATTTACAACCTAAAACGCAGCATGAATATTTTAGGCATTGAAAAAATGATTGAAAAAATCAAAAATTGGGTACCCAACTATAAGGGAATAATTTGGCTTTTTATAAATTGTCAATATCTAAGGTGTTTTAAAGTTATACAAGCACCTATAATTTTTGAATATAAAATTGCAGGTTTATAAACTTTAAAATCTAATACCTTAAATCAGCTTATAATTGCTCAAAAAAACTAAACTTTTATACTTTTTGAACTAAAAAGTGAGTTTTTTCACAGCCTGACGGTTCAGCGCTTTGCGATGTTCTTTTGTCTTGCGCCTGCGGCAAAAGAATATTGCAAAACGCTTGTTAGGCGATGCCTTCTTCTATTTTTAATTGTTTCTCTTCTTTTTTGACGATAAATTTAATTGGCTTTCTAATACTAAAAAGTTATTCATATCGGTAGCTTTGTTAAGCCCTTTTAAAAAGTATGGAGTCCAGTAACCTTTAAATGTTATAGAATTATTCTTTTTAAAGTAATCTTCAATTATAGTGCTTGCTGAATCAACTGGCAAAATGTCGTAACCGTTGTATAGTATTAAATTTGTTTCATAAACGTTTGCATTACTATCTATAATAGACTCTAAAATATTGGTGTTAGAAATATTAAATTCTAAGTACTTTAAGTGGTTTAATTTTTCGGTTTTACCAAATTTTCGCCAAATAAAGAACGAATCATTCTTATTAATTGGAGCAAAAAAGAAAATAGTTTGAAATTCTGTTGTGTTTAAAAATTTTTTTAAATCTATGTTTGACTTAATCCTGATTCTTAGGGTCGAATCGTTTGTGATATTTATGCAATTCAGTTCAATGTTTTTTACTTTTGTATTTGAACAACCAATTGACACAATCATTAAACTTAATGTAAAAAAGATGTTATTCTTCATTGAGATAACTTTGAACAAACCAATCAAGAAAGTCACTAGGGTTTAATTTTAATAAAGGTTCAGAATTAAAGAACATTTTACCTGCCTCCGCATGAGTAAATAATACACTTTTATTTCTATCAGCACTTTTTTTTGGATCCCATTGCCCACCTGAATCAGCTATTAAATTGTCAATTGTGAATTTAGTTGAGTCTGATTTTATATTTATCCAATACTCTTTTACAGGAATTGGTGTATCCCAATAAATATCTGAAATTAATGTAACTCCTACTTTAGTTCCAACGGGATCAATAGTGGCTAATAACTTGACTTTATATCCTTTTTGAGAGAGTTTTGAGGACAGATGTGCACCATTCCAACCACCCAAACTATGTCCAATTATATTAATACTGCAAATGTCTTTAGATTTCAATAAGGGTATAATTACCGTGTCAATTTTACTTTTAAAGGCTTCTTTATAACTCAAGTAAGCATCAATATAATCAGTTTTAATTTCAGATGAAACTGTATTTAGATATTTTAATCTGATTTGATTTTCAACTATTTTTGTTGGGCCAGAACCTAAATAACTCTCCTTATCTCCAGCTCCTCCAACAAATAAGTTTATAGATTTTTTAAAATAGCATTCTGTAAAAATTGTAGTTGACGGCAAATCTCCAGTGTAGGCATATATTTTAAATTTGTCTTTAGCCTTCTTTGATTGAATTTCTACTCTTAACTTTCCATCAACAATTGCTCCACCATTAAATAGCCAAAATGATTTTGATGCATCAAAATCATCATAGGAAATTGCCCATTTTACATTCTGAAAATTTGATGCTGTTAAATTTTTGACAGTAGCAAAATAATAATAGCCATGGCTCCTACTTACTGCTTTTGCCTTTTCTGTTGGCTTGGATTTTTTATAAGGCCCTGCAACAGATGTAACTTCTAAAGTTCCTGCGATTTTTGCATTTTTTACTGATTTCTTATCCAAAACTGCACTAGAATCCAACACTTTAGAAACATTTAAAACTTCCTCAGGATAATATTCACCACCCTTTGCCCACGGATTTACAAACTTATTTTTCATTATTAGGCAGGATCAGAAGGTGGAACACAATTACAACCGCTTTGAGGCACATCGCAGCAAGCTCCAAATACTTTTTTGTACATAGCAGCTTTTTCGGCTGGGTCGGTTATGGCATTAATAATGTCAATACTTTGCTGTTTAATGTCGTTGCTTATTTTGGATTCTAAAACGGTATTGTCTTGAAGTTTTAAATTGAAACAATCCAATGCTTCTCCTTGCCCTAGTATAGAATCTACAATTACAGAATCTGAGGGTAAAACTCTATGAGTGACATTTTTAATGATACCTTTAACAGTTATTGGATTTGCTCCGCTAAATGGGGTGTAACTAGAGGATAGATTTGGATCTTTTCTAAATCGAGGTGTGGTTTTTATCGGTGTGGCGGGAGCAGTAGGAGGCCATGGGCTACCTGGAGTATGGTTAAAGAAATCCCAAATTTTTTCAGTATATTTTTCTAAAAAACTTTTTGGATTTGTAGCATCTTCATGATCATAAATATTACCTAATTGATTAATTATTTCTTGAAATGTAGCCATTGCATCAGTTGTATTGGTCATAACTGTTTCCAACATTTGAAGCAATCCGTCTATTTTAGTTACAATTTTCTTTTCTTCATATCCATTGGAAAAAACAAAAGTAACATCATCAAGATATGTAACGGTAATTAACTCTTGATTCAATTGACGAAAAACAAAGTTTAAAGTTCTACTTTTATTTAGGTTTTCAAGTACTCTTGTTACTGTGCTTTCTTCACTTTCTGTACTTGTACTACTTGTTTCAGTATTTACTTCTACTTTTCTGTTACTTACAGATTTTTGCGTTTGCTTGCTTAATGCCCTGTTAAGTGTTTTGATACTTTCTTCTCTTTCACTATTGGTAGTTTTGCTGTAACTAGCAGAAGCACTCACAGAAATTTTGGGCAATGGCAAACTAAGTCCTCCACTCACTTTTTTATCTATATTTGTGGTATCCTTTGTATGTGTGTTGCTTTCTTGTTCTGCAATGGTTTCTAAATCGCTAGCACTTTCATCACTAAAGCTATCTAATACATTTTGAACATCCTTTTTATTGGTTACCGTTTGTTTATATGTTTTAATGGAAATGGTGGTTTTCTCACCTGTAAGTAACGAAAATGTTTTAACCGTTTCTCCTGCACCATATCTTCCAAGATAGGTGTTTACTCTATAATGTTCTACAATCGTAATTTGTGGATTAACAGTGGCTGGTTTGGGTCTGAATTGAATTACATTATGTCCTGCTAAGTTTGTGGTAATAACAGGCATTGCATTTTTAGAAAGTTCAGCCACTTGAACTACTTGCATACCAGCTACTTTTACATCTAACACAGGTGCAGATGAAGTTTCAGATAGAGTTAAGGTTGCTGCATCGGCAATATTAAACACAGAACTTACAGATAGTTGACTAACCTCAGTTCCCATACTCGCAGGTGCTGTGGCTACAATTCCTGCAAAACTGTTTGCAATATTAGCCGTCAGCTGGGCAGGCGCAATTGTTTGAACTTTGTCGTAGTAACTTTCACCACTAGGTGGGTGGTTTTTGAAAGCAGTCTTAAATTTTGTCGTGTCTACAGGCACAGGCAGGTAAACATTGGCAACAAAACTTGTTGTTTGAGGTAGGTTGTAATCCAATACTGGTGGATTTTCACCATTACCAAGCTTAATCATTGGCTTGGGGTCTAGGCAGGATGAATTTTCTGGCATAATTTTATAGTTTTAAATTTTATTAACGTTGGTTTTCGTAGTTTTATTTTGTCTGAATTGTCATTTTTTTGTCGGGTTGGTTCGGAAGGTTTCGCCTATCGTCAGTCTGTGAAAAAACTCTTGTCCATTTTCCATAACACTGTTGTTAACTTGCAAGCAAAAATATAGCAAAGAATTGGAATAAAAAAGCGATGTTTGAGCATCAAATGGAAATAAAAGCAAACTTACATAGAGACCAAATAAGCTTTGGCAGCCTAGAAGATGGCATTGAAAAAGATTAATTTAATCATGACCGTTTATAACCTAAAACGCAGCATGAACATTTTAGGCATTGAAAATATGATTGAAAAAATCAAAAATTGGATACCCAACTACAAGGCAATAGTTGGGCTTTATTTTAAAAGGCAAAATAAAACGTATTTTAGAACCATACAAGCACCTAAAATTTTAGAATATAAAATAAAAACCTAAAATGTAGATGTCTTAAATCAGCTTAAAATAGCTCCAAAAAACCCGAAATTTAAGATTTTTAGGCTAAAAAGTGGGTTTTTTCACAACCTGACGGTTTCGGGCTTGGCGAAGGTGGCGATTTTCACCACAAATGTTGATGCGAAGCACACACTTCAAATATAGCACAAATGTTCATACGAAGAACGTCACCCGCCATTACGCCAAACCGCTGTTATGGGCTGGGCTTCTTTGTCTCGTTAGTCGTCCAACCCTTTGCCGTCAAGTATTTTTGGTATATGTTTTTCAATTCTTTCGTTTCTCGTTTTGGATTGTTTGGCTGATGAAAAGTAAAGTAAATAACCTTTTTGTCGTCCTGGTGTTAGTTTTTCAAATGCAATTTTCAAGTCAGCCATTTCATTTAATGCTAACTGAAATTCTTCTGGCATTTTGTATTCAGTCGTCTTTTTCATTTCAACTTTTTCGCCTGACTTTTCAACTTCGATTGCGTTTTTGAGATACGATTTAATAACCGCTTGCAGTTTAATTATTTCGTCAAGGCTTGTAAATCTGATTTGTCTTGCAGATTGAACATTTTCGGTTTGTTGAACCAAAATATTTTTCGGGTCTTTCATTATTGCACCTTTCATAAATAGTAAAGCACAATAATCTTTAAAGCCGTGAATTAAAACCACATTGTTCTTCTCAAAAGTGTAGCAAGGACAACCCCATTTTAATTCTTCTGTTAAATCAAATGAAAGCACAAGCTCTCTCAATTCTTGGTAGGCTTCTTGCCATTTTGTTGATTTGTCAAAAAACCAGTTTACTTTTTGATTCATTTGATTTAAATATGGGTTAATAAATTTAAAGTTGCTCCATTTGGGTCTTTAACAAAGAATCGTTTAACGTCCCAAGGTTCATTTGTTATTGGATAAGTGATTTCTAATTTTAGTTCTCTTGCTCTTTCATATAAAATATCAATATCAGATACTTCAATTGATAAAAAGGTTGCTGAATTATTCAACTTTTCTCTTTTATCATAATGGATAATTGAAATTTGTGAATTGGGGTTTTGCTTTGAAGCAAAAGTTACTATCCATTCCATATCCATAACTAAATCCATTTCAAGAAAATCAGTATAAAATTGTTTGCTTTTTTCTATGTCAACGGAGTAAATATTTGGAACAATACGATGAATTAATATTTCGCTATTCACAATGAAGTTTTATTCTTTCGCTTTTTTTATTGTCAACAATATTAAGGTAGATTTTACTCTATAATTTTCTTTAAACCATCAATAATAGTTGCCCAATTTTCAGTTGAATGTTTTGCTTTTTCTTGGTCATAATTTGATTGAACTATTATTAATTCTGTACCATTTTCTACTTCGCTTACTTCGTAAGAAACTGAAAGATAATTTTCGGGTTTATCTTCTAAACCACTCCAACTGCTCAAATAGAGATAAGAAAGTTTTTTATTAGGAATAAACTCTTTTACAATTCCTTTATCCTTATAAGTAGTTCCTTCGTATTCACCTGTCCAAATTATTTCATTACCTACTTTCCAATCGGTTATTTGGTCAGAACCAAAGAAATATTGTTTTACAATTTCAGCATTGGTTAATGCATCCCATACATTTTTGTTTGGTGCTTTAATTACTGTCTGATATTTTGATTTGAAATTTATTTGCATATTGTTTTAGTTTTGTGATTTTAACGGAATTAGTCGTCTGTCAGCTGGTCTTAAATACCAAGATGCAATAGTGAACATAAGTAATATTATGGCTGGCATTGCTTCAACAAATGATTGTCCGACTGTAAAATGCGAAATTGCTGCACCTGTCATTACAAAGAAAAATCCTGCATAAGCCCATTCTTTTAATAATTTGTATTTCGGAATTAGAATTGCAACAACGCCTAAAATTTTCCAAGTTCCGATTATACTCAAAAGATATAATGGATAACCAAGTTTGATAACAATTTCGTTGTAACCACCAATTTGTAGTAATTGTTGTATGCCTCCTGCAAGCATTCCAAAACACAAAAAACCTGTAACTGCCCAATAGGCAATGTTTTTGCTTTTTTTATTTTCCATTTTCTTATTTTTTATTTGTTAGTATTTGTTGTAATCTGTCGTGTGCCATATTTAAGCCATTGGCAAATGGCATTTTTAATTGTTGTTCTCGGTGTTCGTTTGATTTGTAAATAACTTGCATATTAAGTTTACTTGTTGTTTCTGTTAATTTTTCAAATTCCAAAAATTCAAGTTGAACGCCAATTGGCATATTTTCCATTTCAAAAGTTCGTATGATTTTTTGATTAGGTACAAATTCGTGAATTGTTCCATTTGCTTTAAACACTACATTTCCGTTATAAGAAGTTTCAATTTGAAAACTTCCGTGATTTCTATTTTCTAATTTTATCACTTTTGTTCCCATCCATTGCTCTAAAAGTTCAGGTTCTGAATAGGCTTTAAAAAGCAATTCAATTGGCAAATCAAATTCTCTTGTAATTAAAATATCCTGTTTGCCCTCTTCGGCATTTATCGTTGTTCTGTTTTCCATTACTTTTTATTTTTGGATTGATAGTTTTTCATAACTGTTTCTAATTTAATAAACCTGTCGTCCCACATTTGTCGGAATGGTTCAATAAAGTCTGCAACTTCTTTCATTTTGTTAGCATTTATTTGGTAGTAAACTTCTCTACCGTTTTGTTCTTGGTTGAGTAATTCACATTCTGTAAGAATTTGTAAATGTTTTGAAACTGTCGGTCTTGCAGTGTCAAAGTTGGATGCAATTGCACCTGCTGTCATTGTCTGTGAAGACAATAAAAGCAAAATTGCCCGTCTTGTCGGGTCTGAAATAGCTTGAAATACGTCTCGTCTTAAATTCATTATGTCGTTATTTTGAAAGTAGTTTTATAAATTACGATACTTGAATTGTAAAGCCAAAAGGTGTCAAAAAATACAATTCGTCTCCGTGATAGAATCCTGGGGGGTTTATTTCATAGCCTCCTTGTTTAAGTTCTTGGTAGATTTGGTTTGTCTTTTCGACTCCTAAATTTGTAAAACCAATATGGAAGGTTTCAGGATAACTTGCTTCCGTGTCAAGTTTTGCCTGCATTAGTGTTAGTACAAAACCATCTTCGGCAATCATTCCTACAAATTTGCTGTCGTCCTTGGTTTCTGGCATAGCCACAAGTCCGAAATATTTTTCAAAGAATTTTCTAGCATCTTGAGCGTTTGTAACTGTCAAATTGATGTGGTTGATTTTCATATTTTTTGAATTGGTATTTTTATTAATATTTAATTGTTCTTTATAAACAAAATTGCCCGTCTTGTCGGGTCTGAAATAGCTTGAAATACGTCTCGTCTTAAATTCATTGCGTAGTCATTTGACTGCAAATATAAATGAAGTCATTTAACTACGCAAATTTATTTTTGAGTTTTCGTCTGAAGGAAAATAATTAGAGAAGGTTCTTTTTCAAAAGGTGGGAGTTACTGTCGTGGTATGCGGTCTGTTAGCCTTGCCCATAACGGCAGCGAGCTTTGCGAAGTGTTTTGGCTTTTGCAAAACTCGCAGATGTACGAAGTCCCGAAGGGCTTCGGACTTCGCAAAGCTCGCTGGCGATGTAACGGAAGCCCGAAGGGATTTCGTTACGTTTTGCGGGTTTAAGAAGTTGGGGATTTCGGAGCACAAAACTGTCAAGCCACCACAAATGTTGATGCGAGGTAGAATGTTCAATTAACCACTGAACCCCCAATTTCTTAAACCCGCTGTTATAGGCTGGCGTTCCTGTCTGTCGTGGGTTACAGCCATTTATTATGTCGTCCGTTGCTGTCATTTTCGAGTGCTTTTTTTGTCGGCTTGTGTGTCGGGTGTTTTATTTTTTTTTAAGCGTTGGGAATTTTTTAAAAACAATTTTTCTTTCAGGTCGGCTTTGCAAGCTCTATTAAAAACTTTGGTCGTGTGTTGGCTTGTGCGGTTTTTAATTGTGCTTGCAAAATGCGTTGGATAATTTCTAATTTACCATTCATTTTCTGCGGTCTGATTTATTTCAATTTTGGTTGATAGAGAATGAAAGTGTTTAAAAATGTCAAGACTGCTTTTGATTTCTTGATAATCTTTATGGTCTTTTAACTCTTCGTCTATGATGTCAAAAACTTTGTAATTAGCAATAACAATACATTTCTTAATTGCTCTTGTAATTGCCACATTTAATCTATTTGGGCTATAAAAAAAGTCCAAGCGTCTCATTGATTCTAAAGGGTGTGAGTTAGCCAAACTGTAAATTATGTAGTTTCTCTCTTGCCCCTGCATACTGTCAACAGTGTCCACAAACAAAGTTTCAAATGGGTTGGAAATGGACTTTGGTAAAACCTTTTTAACTTCTTTCTTGATTTCTCGAACCTGTGCCCTGTAAGGAGACATTATCCCGATGTCATTAAGATTTACACCATTTTTTAAAAGGTCGGAAACCAATTCTGCAACTATTTTAGCTTCAAAAGGCGAACGCCCTTGTGCATCAAAGACATTATGTAGCAATAATGTATGAGAATCATTATTTAGAACTTGAGAGTGATAATTGCATTGATATTGTGCCTTATCTATTGTAGTTGTTGAATCTGAGTTAAGACGATTCTCATAAAACAATGTGTTTGGAATTTTGATGAGTGTTTCGTTAAGCCTGTATGATGTATTCAAAAGATTAATTTCACTGGAATAAATTCTTGCTAACCTGCTAAAAATTGATTCGGCAAACATTTTATTATTCGAGTTTTTCGGTATGATTGGGTCAAGTTGTTTGTGGTCGCCAACAAAAATGTATTTACCGGGAGTATCTATTAGATTGTGTAAACAGGATTAAGAGTATCAAAAAAGGTTAT
>CAZDGF010000064.1:0-14680 GCA_964505065.1 uncultured Chitinophaga sp. | reverse complement strand
TGATTTGCAATTTGTTATTCGATTCAGCAATTCTATTGCTGAATTTGGGTTTAATCTTTAATATGCTTGATTTTACAGTAGCAAAGTTTTGAAAGAGTTGAAAATATCTTGTTGAATATAGTCTGGTGGCTTTGGTTTAATTCTACAAACAGTTGCTTTTATTTGATTGCAGACATTTTCAATGGATAGGTAGTAAGTTAGGCATATTCTAATTTTTTCGCTAAAATTACTTAATCCCAAATTAATCAATTGGAGATTTGAAAAATTGAACTATTTGATTTAGTTGGGATTAACCCCGATTTAAAAATTGCAATTATGTTTTGTAAAAACATGATTTGAAATTTGTTATTCGATTCAGCAATTCTATAGCTGAATTTGGGATTATGGCAGCCCTTATCAGAATTGAATTTGTTAATGTTGCGTTGAAGAATCCAATCAGGAATTAAATCTAAAATTTGGCGAAATACTGGTTTGTTTGTATTTTTGGTTCGTTTGAATAGACCCATATTTTTTGGGTTTGGGTGGTACTAAACCAAGATAGGGCTTATTCAAATAATTTGAAAAAAAAGTTTCGGATAGTTATGAATTAAAATAAAACCCATAAACATAAAAAAGGCTTGTGAATACAAGCCTTTTTTATGTTTTTTAATAAACTAATGGTTTATTTTTCTACCGCATTTTTCATTAAATCTAAACCTTGTTGGTTTATTTTTTCCATACCAGCTTTTGCACCACCAAGCCAGATAAAGAAAGCATCTGGAAATATAGCCGATTGCACTTTAAAATCTTGTTTTACTTCTATTCCATTTGGTGTTTCAGTAAAGTAATACTCAAAAGTGGGTTTGGCTACAAATGGTTTTTGAATATCGCAATGCATTCCTATAAATTTAAAGGTGTCTATTTTTACAATTTCTTGGTAGCCTATATCTTTTCCGCCATTGCCATTCCAATGGTATTGCGCTCCTACTGTGCCATCTGTTCCTTTTACTTCGTATTTTTGAGCTGGGTCAGCAGCTAAAAATGGCGACCATTTTGGAAAGTTTTTTAAGTATTGTACCATTTCAAATACTTCTTGTTTTGAGCCTTTAATGGTTACAGTTTTTACTATTTGAATAGATTTTAAGCCGCTAGCTTTATACAATCCAAAGCCTATGAATGCTACTAAAGCAATTCCTATTATTGATAATATCATTTTTTTGTTACTCATTATTTTTTAATTTTTAAACTGAATTCGTGAGACTTCGTGTTCATTTTTTTTAAGTTATTGGTTTAATTTTTTGTTCATTTATTTTTTACATTGGCATTATTTCTCTTACCTCTACTGTGCCTCCCATATTCAAAATTGGGCAATTTTTAGCCATTTCTGTTGCTTCTTGCAAATTGATAGCTTTAACTATCATATTGCCTCCCAATGTTTGTTTTTCGGCAATGTAAATACCTTCTGTAATTTCTTTATTACTCGAAATTTGAACACCTGTAAAGCCTAATTGGTGGGTGCTTACAAGTTTTTCTTGAATGGCAATGTTGCCAATAAAAGCGCCCCACTGCTGGTGCATAGCATTAAGCTCTTCTTGTGTTGGTTGATAGTTGGTGTTTGGCTCGTAGCGAAACACAAGCATAAATTCTGTTGATTGTACCATAATTGTTTTTTTATTTTTGATTGTTAATAATGGTACAAAAGTATAGGGGCTAAAAAACTAAAATCTTGCCATAGGACAAGAAATGAAAATTAATCCATTTTTTTTAATTTTTTATAAATAGCCACATGCAGAAATATAATTGTAGGAGGCGCAAAGGCAGGTATTAAGCAATAAGGAAAAAAGGCAAGCGTATCAACACCCATAGCACCTGTATCTATACTTATTTTGGTAAGCACAATAGCCGATACTGCCGTAAATACAATATCTACAAGCCCAAAAGTATTCCAAATAAAAGTTAGTTTTTTAGCATTATGGGTTTTGTTTTTTAAACATTTAGCTACATAAATACTGGTTATAGCCGTTATTACATCGCCAAGCCCAGCCACAATAGCAAAAAACAAAGGCAACACTTTATGAAAAGCAAAAATTAAGAAGAATACACCTATCAATCTAAATATATGCACCTTTACAATATCTTCAATAGCCAAATTATTTAATATTAATTTATAAATGGCTAAATTCATAACTATAGCAAATAAAAATATTTTTAAAGGAAATGTAGTAAACAATAAAATAATGGGTGGAAAAAACACTTTATCGAAAACGCCATTTAAACTTGCTACAATAACATATAAAAAATAGAGGATAAAAAAACCAATAACGGTATAAAAAACTTTTTGTTTTAAATGGGCAGGCGCACCTTTTTTAGCCAATTTAGCCATTAAAAAAACAGGAATTGGAATAGCCATTAAAAATAAAATAGCAAGCCATTGGGGTAGTTCTGGTTGGTTTAAAGTATGCATATAGTTTTTATTGTTTTGAAATTTCTTTGCGAATACGGCTAAGCGAGGTATCTGTAATGCCCAAATAAGTAGCTATTTGTTTTAGTGGCACATTTTGAGCAATATTGGGTTTGGCTTTTATAAGGTTTAAGTATCTATCTTTAGCCGTATCAGCTATTACAGAAACAGTATGGTTTTTAAGTTCAAAATAATTGTTTACCAAGCGTGTTCTGCCCACTTCCCTAAAAGCTTCTATGGTAAAAAGTTTCATAAAATTTTCAAAACTTATTTTCCAAGCTATACATTTTGTAATGGCTTGTATATCTTCTCTACATTTTGTTTTTAAAAAATACGAATGCCAATCTATCACAATATCTGTACTACTAAAAAATTTAGTTGTTATATCATTTCCCTCCAAATCTATAGCATACGAGCGTACAAAACCTGTTTCTATAAAATAATAAAAATTAGCTACTTGCCCTTCCTTAATTAAAAAATCATTTTTAGCAAATTCTATTCTTTCGTATTGGTGAATAATTTTAGCAAAATCTTCTTTGCTAAAATTTTGCTCAACAAATACATTTGAAAGAAAATGAGAATCTACAAGCATTTTAAATAATTATTTGGTGTAAATATTATGCGGCAATAATAGGTTATATTGTAGAATAAATGCAATTCAAAAACGCTTATTAAAAGTTAACTTAAATTGGTATTAAATTCCTAATGTTTGATAATATACACTTATAACCTTACCTTTGCATTTTGGCTGAACTTTAAGCCAAATAACAGACAACTAAATACCCTTAATGGCCGAAATAAGAATAGCAGCAGCAGCAAAAGAATTTAACGTAAGTGTGCAAACAATGATAGAAAGTTTGCAAAAGAATGGTTTTGCCATAGAAAATAAACCTACTGCAAAACTAACAGACGAAATGTACCGTTATGTTTCTGGTTTGTATGCCACAGATAAAGCGGTAAAAGAAGAAGTAAAATCGCTTGGCGGTTTGAAACTGAAAAAGAAAGAAGAAATTGCTACTGAAGAAAAACAAAAGCAGAAAATTGAAGAAACCAAGAAAATAGAAATTCCGCCACCAGTTGTTGAAGTAGTAATACAAAAACCCAAGGTTGAAGAAAAACCTAAAGTTATTGAAAAAATAACAGTAGAAATAGAAAAGCCTAAAGTTGAAGAAACAATAATTCAAGCAGAAAAAATAGAACTTGAAGGGCTTACTGTTAAAGGTAAAATAGACCTTACGCCCAAAAAGAAAACAAAAACTGCTGAACCTGAAAAACCTAAAGTAGCTGAAAAAGAAGTTAAAAAAACAAAGGTTGTTGAAAAAATAGTTGAAAAAGCAATTGAAGCAACACCTATTGAAGAGCCAGAAGAAGAAAGAGAGCTAATAAAAACCCAATTGGTAGAGCTTGATGGCTTAACCATTATGGGTAAAATAGAACTAAGACCCGACCCTGTTATTAAGCCTCGCACTTTCGATGGCGCAAGAGAAAAACGAAAGCGTAAAACAAGTGCCATAAAGGTAAATATACAGCAAGAAATAAAAGACAATAGACCTAAAACAACTGGTAAATTTGAACCTAAAAAAGCTGTAAATCCTAACGAAGTAAAAACCCAAATGAAAACCACTTTGAATAAAATTGGTTTTAGTGGTAGAGGTAAAACAGTAAAATCTAAATTCAAAAAACAAAAAAGAGATTTACACGGACAAAATCGTCAAGACGAAGCAGATAGACAAGAGCTTGAAGATAAAATCTTAAAAGTAACAGAATTTTTAACTGCCAACGATTTATCTAAAATGATGGATGTACAAGTAACAGATGTTATTTCTACCTGTTTTACATTGGGTATCATGGTATCTATCAATCAACGTTTAGATGCCGAAACCATAACCCTTGTTGCCGATGAGTTTGGTTATGAAGTAGAGTTTGTAGATGCAGAAACTACCATTGCTTTTGAGGATGACAAAGACGATGAAACAAAATTAGTTCCCCGCCCTCCTATTGTTACCGTTATGGGACACGTGGACCATGGTAAAACATCGCTATTAGATTACATTCGTAAAGCAAATGTAATAGCCGGAGAAGCAGGTGGTATTACCCAGCATATTGGTGCTTATGAGGTAACATTACCCAAAGGCGAAAAAATTACCTTTTTAGATACACCTGGTCACGAAGCGTTTACAGCCATGCGTGCTCGTGGAGCTAAAGTTACCGATATTGCAGTAATTGTTATAGCTGCCGATGATAGCTTAATGCCTCAAACACGCGAGGCAATTAGCCACTCGCAAGCTGCAAATGTGCCTATGATATTTGCCATAAATAAAATGGATAAAGATGGGGCAAATGCTGAAAAAATAAGAGAAGAACTTTCTGCAATGAATATATTAGTAGAAGAATGGGGCGGTAAGTTTCAAAGTCAAGAAATATCTGCTAAAAAAGGCTTAAATATTGATAAACTTTTAGAAAAAATATTGCTTGAAGCCGAACTTTTAGATTTAAAAGCTGTGCCCGATAGAAATGCCAAAGGCACTATTGTAGAAAGCAGATTGGATAAAGGCAGAGGTATAGTAGCCAATGTATTGATACAAAATGGTACTTTAAAAGTAGGCGACCATTTGGTAGCTGGCTCTCATTATGCCAAAGTAAAAGCCTTGTTTAACGAAAGAAATGTAAGAGTAGATTTTGCAGGCCCAAGTACACCTGTAAGTATGCTTGGTTTTTCAGACTCTCCAACAGCGGGCGACCCAGTAAATGTATTAGCTACAGAAGATGAAGCAAAAGAACTTGCAAACAAACGCACCCAATTATTGCGTGAGCAAGGTATAAGAACCACTAAACACATAACACTTGATGAAATAGGCAGACGTTTAGCAATAGGTAACTTCAAAGAACTTAATTTAATTGTAAAAGGCGATGTGAACGGTTCTGTTGAGGCATTAAGCGATTCTTTATTAAACTTGGGCAACGAAGAAGTTCAAGTAAAAGTAATATTGCGTGGAGTGGGTCAAATAACAGAAAGCGATGTATTGTTAGCCTCTGCTTCAGATGCTATAATTGTTGGTTTTCAAGTGCGCCCAAGTAGCAGTGCTAAAAAATTAGCAGAAGCCGAACAAATTGATATTCGCCACTACTCTATTATATACCAAGCTATTGATGAAATAAAATCGGCAATAGAAGGTATGCTTAGCCCAGAAATAAAAGAAACCATCATAGGAAATGTAGAAGTACGTGAGGTATTTAAAATTACCAAAGTAGGTACAGTGGCAGGTTGTATGGTTACCGATGGTAAAGTTACTCGCCAAGCTAAAGTACGCATTATACGTGATGGCGTTGTGGTACACCAAGGTTCAATAGATGCACTTAAACGCTTTAAAGATGATGTAAAAGACGTAATGAAAGGCTTTGAATGTGGTATATCCATTAAAAATTATAGCGATATTATGAATGGCGATAATTTTGAAATCTACGAAGAAACAAGTATTGCTAGAAAATTGGCATAAATAGTTTTATAAAAACTTATTCTTTGAAAAATGTACGTTTTAAAAGAAATAGGGCTTACTTAATATCATCTTAAAGAGAAATATTAAATTCAACTGATAAAATACCTTACAATAAAAAAAACTCGCCAATTATGGCGAGCTTTTCTTTATACACATGAATAATAAATATAAAGAATACTATATTTTTAACCCAAATTCAGCAATAAAATTGCTGAATCGAATAACAAATTGCAAATCATGTTTTTACAAAACATAATTGCAATTTCTAAATCGGGGTTAACCCAACTAAATCAAGTAGTTCGATTTTTCAAATCTCCTATTGATTAATTTGGGTTTAAGTTATTTTGGCATTACTATAGCATCTATAGAGTGTATTACACCGTTAGATTGCATAACATCATACACATTGATATTGGCTGTTCCGCCAGTTTCGTCTGTAATTAAAATGTTTAATGTGCCATTCATTGAAAAAGTTAAAGTACCACCGCTAACAGTTGGCAATGTGGCTTTTCCTTTTCCTTTTTTAATTAATTTTATAAGCTCTGCATGGGTGTATTTTCCTGCTACAACATGGTAAGTTAATACTTTGGTTAAGGTAGCTTTGTTTTCTGGTTTCAATAGTGTTTCTACTGTGCCAGCAGGTAAGTTTTCAAAAGCATCATTGGTAGGTGCAAATACTGTGAAAGGACCAGCAGTTTTTAAAGTAGCTACCAAATCGGCAGCTTTTACAGCAGCTACCAATGTAGTGTGTGCTTTAGAGTTTACAGCATTGTCAATAATGTCTTTTTTTGGTAACATAGGCTCGCCACCTACAGTTACATTTTGAGCGTTTGCGCTAAAAGTGGCTGTAATTGCAATAATTGCAGCGGCTAAGTTTAATTTGAATTGTTTCATAAATTGTGTGATATTTTATTTGTTATACCACCATTTACGATACAATAGCGAACTTGGTTTTTTTAATACGTTAAATTTATTTTTTTATTTCAAAAAAAAGTAATTACTTTGTAAGTACAATACATAATTATGGAAATTCAAGTAATTAACATAGGAAATTCAAAAGGTATTAGATTATCTAAAGCAATATTAGCGCAATATAATATTACAGATACTTTAGATTTGATTTTAGAAAAAGGCAAAATAATTTTAAAACCAAAAGTAACAGCCCGAAAAGGGTGGGAAAAATCTTTTAAACTTATGCATGAAAATGGAGATGATAAATTATTGATTGATGATGTTTTTGAGGAAGAAACTTTTGAAGAATGGAAATAAAACAATACGATATTGTTTTGGTAAATCTTGACCCAACAATAGGAAGTGAAATGAAAAAGACCCGCCCTTGCATAGTTATCTCGCCTAACGAAATGAACAAGTATCTTCAAACAATAGTTATTGCACCGCTAACAAGCAGCTCAAAACCCTATCCTACAAGAGCAGAAATAAAATACACAAATGCAAAAGGCTGGATAGTATTAGACCAAATAAGAACAATAGATAAGCAAAGAATTGTAAAAAAGATAAGCAATTTAAAAATAAGCGATATTGAAAAAATAAAAAGTATTATGCACGAAACTTATGTAGCTTAAGGCTTTATAAATTTACCTTGCATATTTTCTTCTTCTTATCCAAGTATTGATAATACCAAAAAGAATAACTGCTAATACTGGTAAAACAGTATTCAATATTTGCCATTTCACTTTTTCGCTTACCCATTCGCCCTCTTGTTTTGGTGTATCTATGCGTGGTTTATCTAACAAACGTAAGCCTATTTCTTTGGTACGCACTTCTATTAAGCCGCTTTCATCAAAAAGGTAATCAAAACAATTCAATAAGAATTTTTTATTGGCAAAGGTTCTGCCTGTTTCTCTATCAAAACCCAATGGAAATACTTCACCTGTATTTCGTTTTACACTGTTTAGCCCAATATCGCCATCTGCTAAAACTATCATGCTATTATTACAACTTTCTTTTACGGGTTTATCGTATATTTTATCGGGGCGTTTGTAATTACTCTTAAACTCTCCTTCTAACAGTACACCCACTACTTGCTTTCCGCTTTTGTATGATTGCAAATATTTTCTATCCGAAATATTAGCCAATATACTTAAATCTACAAAAGCAGGTGCATCTTGAAGCTTTGTACGCTCTGTACTTAAAAGTAAATTGGTAATGTTTAAATTTTTGCGTGCTATGGGTTTTAATGTACCTGAATACTGACCCCATACCACTTCCAAATTTTTTGTAATAGGATGTTCATTGCCTTTAAATGAAAAAACTGGATAATAAACCCATGGAAATTCTCTCATTTGCCCTTGTCTGTAGGGGTCTGGCAGGGCAATGCTGTTGCAATTCAAATCGAGGAGCAAATTAGAATTTAAACGAACACCATAATTGAATAAAAGCGTTCTTAAATTTTCATTGTTCCAATCTGGAAACTGTGCTTTGCCTTGCGATTGTTTGCTGCGCAAACTATCCTGCTCTGCCATTGTAGCATCTACCATCCATACGGTTTTGCCACCATGCATAATGTATTGGTCTAAAATATAAGCCTCATCGGTTCTTAATTTTATGGTTGGTTTTATAATTACTATGCCGTCATAAGTTTTTAGCATAGTCAAAGTTTTTTGTACAATAATATGCCCAAGGCTATCAAAGTTTTTATTGGTTTCTGCATCTTTGGCAAATTGAGAAAGAAATTGTAAATCGCCAAGATTAAATAAAACTCTATCTATGCTATAATTATCGCTAAGGCTTGCCAGCAGGTCGTCCATTCTTTCAGGTACTGGCTCGCCATGTCCATAAAGAAAAGCTATTTTTTTAGGTTTATCGTTCAAACACTTGCGAATACTATTGGCTATTTCGTATTCTAAATTTTCTATTGATTTATTAATTGCCGTTTCGCCAGCCAAGCCTTTTTCTGTAGTTAATAAATTTATACCATATTCTTTATTACTGCCATAAGTAACCTCTGCACATGGCATAATCAAGTTTCTTTTTTGTTGGTCGCTTTCTACTTCCAAGTCGTTGTAGTAATTCAATCCTTTTTGAGCCAATTGTTTAATTATTTCCGATTTTTCTTTGTCGTCTTTATCCGTAAAAAGATTCACAAATTCGTAATCTATTTTATTGCCACTCAAATCTCTAAATTCACTTAAAATATCTACCGTAGCAGTGCGTAATTGCTTAAACTTTGCTGATAGATTATCGCCCTCTAAATACACTTTAAAAAACATTCTATCATCTATTTTTTTGGCTAATGTTTTTGAAGTATTAGAAAGTGTAAAACGTTTTTCTTTAGTTAAATCAAGCTTGGTATAATATTGACTTGCCAAAATATTGGCTATTACAATTATTACCACCAAAAGTATTAATTCTATAAGGCTTTGCTGCTTGTAGCCTCTTTTATTTTTTGCTTTTTTCTCTACCATTTTCTGCTGCTAAAAATAATTTTTGTTAACCAAATAAATAAGACAATTAAACTCAAAAAATATACAATATCGCGTGTGTCTATCAAGCCTTTACTCAGGCTTCTGTAATGGTAGCTTATACCCATCCATTGCATAAAAAAGTTGCTGTCTTTTAACCAATCGAAAGAGCCTAAAAAATCGAAAGCGGTATAAAAGAAAAAGCACAAAAACATACTCACAATAAAAGATATAATTTGATTATCGGTAATTACACTGCTGAATAACCCAATGGCAATATACGCTGCACTTAATAATATCAAGCCTAAATAACTTCCCCATATTGCTCCGCTATCTACATTGCCCTCTGGCAGGGCTAAAGTATGCACGGTGTAGTAGTAAATAAATGTAGGCAAAATAGCAAAAAGGGCAATAACCAAACAAGCAAAATATTTACCCAACACAATGGCAATATCTGAAATAGGTTTGGTGGTTAAAATTTCAAAAGTACCTGTTTTTTTTTCTTCGCTAAATGTGCGCATGGTAATAGCCGATATAAGAAAAATAAAAATGAGCGGAGCTAAATAAAACAAAGGGTCAATATTGGCATAGCCTGCATCTAAAATATTTGTTTCTTCAAATACCCATAAAAAAAGGCTATTGGCTACTAAAAATACCACAATTACTATAATGGCAATAAGCGAACTTAAATAACTCCTAATTTCTTTTTTAAAAATACTAAACATACTTATTTTTTTTGCGTTACATTTTTAAAAATATCTTCCAAACTGCTTTCTTGTAGTTTCATTTCGCTTAGCATCAATTGTTGTTTTACAGCAAAATTAAATGCTATGGTTTTTAATTGCTCTTCGTTATTGCCTTCTAATGCGTAATATCCATCTGTATTTTCTGTTAGTTTTACTTGTTGTTTCAATTCTTGTAATTGGGCATTGGAAAGTGTAGCATTAAACTTAACCAACAGCAATTTGCTTACATTGAATAAATCTTTAAGTTCTTGGGTTTTACCATTGGCTACAATTTCGCCTTTGTTTACAATCATTACACGGGTACACATGGCTTCTACCTCTTGCATAATATGGGTGCTTAACATTACGGTTTTATCCTTGCCAATAGTAGTTATCAGATTTCTAATTTCTATTATTTGGTTAGGGTCTAAGCCACTTGTGGGTTCATCTAATATCAATACTTTGGGGTTGTGTATCATGGCTTGTGCTAAACCTACACGTTGGCGATATCCTTTAGAAAGTTGCCCAATCTTCTTTTTTTGTTCCACTTGCAAACCTGTAAGTTCTATCATTTCTTTTACACGATTACTTAAATTTTTAATGTTGTAAACAGAGCCTACAAATTGCAAATACTCCTTTACATACATATCAGTATAAAGCGGATTATGTTCTGGCAAATAGCCTATTTGCTGCCTTATGGCTATGCTGTTTTCCTCCACATTTAAACCATTGATAAAAGCTGCTCCTTTTGTAGGCGGAATAAAGCAAGTAAGCATTTTCATGGTGGTAGTTTTGCCTGCACCATTAGGACCTAAAAAGCCTACAATTTCGCCTGTATTTATTTCAAATGAAATATTATTAACAGCCTTTTGTTTGCCGAATGTTTTGGTTAAATTTTCTACACGGATTGACACGTTTTATACAATTACAACTTATGAAGTGCGAAAGTAACGAGAAATTTATATAAAATAAACTATTTGTTTTAATAAATCCCTTTCAAATCTTCCAACAAACCTGTAGCTTGGCTTATGGAGTTTATGGCTTTTACAATTAAAATTAATGCTTTACTTGTTTGTTTTAGTTCAAATTTACTTGGATTGGTAGCAACATATTGTAATAGTTTCATAAATGATGTGCTATCATAAATAGCAGCTTTTTCATTGGTAGGAAAATAAATTTTTAAAATACCTTTTTCTAAATTTATTTTTTCAAAACCCATCGCTTTTCCCATCCATTTTAAGCGCATACTTGCCAATAGGGTGCTTACTTCTGTTGGGTATTTACCAAATCTATCCAATAGCATCTCTATAAATTTATCTAACTGTTCCTCGCTTTCTATCTTGCTTAGTTCGGTATATAAACTCAAACGCTCGGGCATATTGCGCACATAGTTATCGGGTATTAGCATTTCAAGGTCGGTATCTACTTGGCAATCGCTACTTTTTATGTTTTCTATTTGGTCGGCAAAAAGTTCGCCAAACTCATCGTGTTTCAGCTCTCGTATGGCTTCATCTAAAATTTTATGGTACATATCAAAGCCAATTTCAGATATAAAACCACTTTGCTCGCCACCCAATAAATTACCTGCTCCTCGTATGTCCAAATCGCGCATAGCTACATGAAAACCACCACCCAAATCGCTATACTCCTCTATGGTACTCAAGCGTTTTTTTGCATCGCTTGTAAGGCTATTTAATGGTGGCGAAAGCAAATAACAGTATGCTTTTCTATTACTTCGCCCTACTCTGCCTCGCATTTGGTGTAAATCGCTCAAACCAAACATGTGAGCATTATTGATTATAATCGTATTACAATTTGGTATATCAAGCCCAGCTTCTATGATAGTAGTAGCTACCAATACATCATAATCGCCCTCTATAAATCGCACCATTACATCTTCTAAATCGCTGCCTTCCATTTGCCCATGGGCTACGGCTACTTTTAAGCCTGGCAGCATTGCCTCCATCATAGTTTGGTATTCATATAAATCTTTTACTCTATGGTGTACAAAATATACTTGTCCGCCACGTTCTACCTCGTAAGCTATGGCTTGTTTTAAAATATCTTTGGTAAAAGTATGTAGCTCTGTTTTTATTGGAAACCTATTACTTGGCGGTGTGTTTATTACCGATAAATCTCGAGCACCCATTAGCGAAAAATGTAAAGTACGAGGAATAGGTGTAGCTGTTAGGGTTAGCGTATCAATATTTACACGCAATTCTTTTAATTTATCTTTTACTGATACACCAAATTTTTGCTCTTCATCTATAATTAGTAAGCCAATGTCTTTAAACTTAATATCTTTTCCTACCAAGCGGTGTGTACCTATCAAAATATCTACTTTGCCATCGGCTACATTTTTAAGTGTCTTTTTTTGTTCGCCTGTAGTTTTAAAACGGTTAATATAATCTATAGTAACAGGAAAATTCTTTAATCTTTCTTTAAATGTTCTATAATGCTGATGTGCCAAAATAGTAGTAGGCACAAGTACTGCCACTTGTTTGCTATCGCATACAGCCTTAAATGCCGCACGAATAGCCACCTCTGTTTTACCAAAACCTACATCGCCACATAGCAGTCTATCCATAGGTTTTTCTTTTTCCATATCTTGCTTTATCTCATCTGTTGCTTTGGCTTGGTCGGGCGTATCTTCGTATATAAAACTTGCTTCCAATTCTACTTGTAAATAATTATCTGGTGCAAAGGCATAACCTGCCTGCGCTCTGCGTTTGGCATACAAGGTAATAAGTTCTCTGGCTATATCTTTTACCTTCTTTTTGGTAATGGCTTTTTGCTTTTCCCATACACCGCTGCCAAGTTTGTGCATACTGGGTGCTGCGCCATCTTTACCCGTAAATTTACTAATTTTATGCAATGAATTTACGTTTATAAACAACAAATCGCCATCTCTATAGCTTATTTTTACAGCCTCTTGTACCACACCATTCATAGCCATTTTTTGCAAACCCATAAACTTGCCTACTCCGTGGTCAATATGTGTTACATAATCGCCAACTACCAATTCGCTCAATTCTTTTAAAGTTAATGCAGTACTTTTGCTAAACCCTTTTTTATGGGTGCGGTAGCGGTAGTAGCGTTCAAAAAGCTGATGCTCTGTATAGCAAGCCATTTTTAGTTCTTTATCTAAAAAACCCTCTGCCAAACCATGGTAAATAGGTACAATATTTATTTGCTTTTGTCTATCTGCAATAATGGCTATCAAGCGTTCTATTTGCTTGCCTGTTTCGCTAAATACAAGGTTCATAATATTGTTTAGCTCATTGGCTTGCAAATGGCTGAGCAACATTTCTATATTTTTTTGAAAAAGGGGCTGTGGTTCTATGTTAAACTTATAGTTTTCTGATGCTTTAAATGCAGCCATACTGACCAGTTCTACAATGGTTTTAAAAGCAGTGATATTGGTTTTTATTTCACCAGGTGTTAGCAGCAAATGTTCTGGTTTTTCATTTTCTGCCAATAGGTTTTCCCATTGTTTGTTTAGGTATTCAAATTGGTCTTTAAAATGTTTTAAAACCACTATACTATCTAAAGGCAAATACTTAAAAAAAGATACCTTAACCCCAGCAATAGCATTGCTTTGAATATTGGGTACTATGGTTAAAAAAGCAATTTTTGAAATAGATAATTGGGTTTCAATATCAAACGTACGAATGCTTTCTACCTCATTGCCATCAAGCTCTATACGGTAAGGCTGCTCGTTGGCAAAACTAAAAATATCTATAATACCACCACGAATAGCATATTGCCCAGGCTGATAAACAAAGTCCTCTCGCTCAAATTCATTTTCATCTAAAAAATCGGCTAAAAAGTTAGTGTCTAATTTTTCATTTACATGAATATCGAAACTGTTTTTTTGTAAATTATCATTGCTAATTACTTTTTCAGAAATGCTTTCGGCAGTAGCTATTACAATATGTGGATTTTGTGTGTGTTGTAAGCGTGATATAACTTCTGCTCTATATTGTATCTGCTCGGTACTTAATTCCGAAAATTCAAACGGACGCTTATAACTATGCGGCAAATACAGAATTTCATTTTCAGAAATTAGGTGTTCTAAATCGCTACGCAAAAATTCTGCCTCTTCGCTTTCGGGTAGTATTATCAATATATTTTTTTTTGTTTGAAAAAAAATATTTGCTATTGCCACAGCAGCACTTGAGCCTATTAATCCTTCAAAATGGGCAATATGAGCTTGTAAATTTTGTGTATTGGTTACAAAATTCTGAATTTGTGTGTGCCCGCCAAACGCCTCTACCAGCTCTCTTACTTTCATTCTTTAAAAAAGGCGAGCGAAGGTAAGATAATTTTTGATTTTTTTAGGATGCTGAACCTTGCAAGATATAACTTTCAATTTTGCACAACTAATACTTAAACCCAAATTAATCAATAGGAAATTTGAAAAATTGAACTATTTGATTTAGTTGGGTTAACCCCGATTTAAAAATTGCAATTATGTTTTGTAAAAACATGATTTGCAATTTGTTATTCGATTCAGCAATTCTATTGCTGAATTTGGGTTAAACCCAAATTACGCATTAAAAAAAAGAATATTATTTTAGCGGCAAAAATCCTAAT
>CAZDGF010000063.1:0-15061 GCA_964505065.1 uncultured Chitinophaga sp. | reverse complement strand
CCCAACTAAATCAAATAGTTCAATTTTTCAAATTTCCTATTGATTAATTTGGGTTGAAGATAACTTCATGGTATAAAATACAAAAACACGAAACAAACAATAAAAAATAATAAGATTACCTAAAATTGCTTTTTTACGCAATAATTGCCTTTTTTTGCACTGCAAAATCATTCAGAATGAATATTGTATTATTTGATAACGAAACAGTTGCCCAGCTATATCCGCTAACGCTTACACGCTCGGTTGCCGATATGCGCTGCGGTATATTAACCATTGCCCAAAAATGGGAAATGTATTTGAATGCGCCTGTTTCGCAACTGCCTCAAGCACATTTAGCCCCAAAATATACTGCCAATATTACCCCCGATACTTTTTTTATTAATGGCAAATGCTTGCCTAATAAAGCAATTGTAAATGCTATAAAAAATTTAACATTAGGCAATGGCATTAAGTATAAAAACGAAATAATAGCCTTTCGGCATAGTGCGTTTTCTACAGATACCATTCAGTTTTTAGAGATAGACAATGCAACTTTAATTCACAGAGCGCACCATTTATTTACTTACAATGCTGCCGAAATTTTAAGTGATTTTGAACTAATTACCAAAGGTAGAAAAAGCCAAGAATTAAGTAATTCAAATACTCATTTTGGCAGCTACCCAATATTTATAGAAGAAGGCGCAAAAGCAGAGGCTGCAATTTTTAATACTACCGAAGGACCAATTTATTTGGGCAAAGATAGCGAAGTAATGGAAGGTGCTATGATAAGAGGACCTTTTGCACTATGCGAACATGCAGCCGTTAAAATGGGAGCAAAAATATATACTGCTTGTACTATTGGTCCGCATAGCAAAGTGGGTGGCGAGGTAAGTAATTCTGTTATATTTGGCTATAGTAATAAAGGACACGATGGCTTTTTGGGCAATTCTATATTGGGCGAATGGTGTAATTTGGGTGCAGATACCAATAATAGCAATCTTAAAAATAATTATGAAGAAGTAA
This sequence comes from uncultured Chitinophaga sp., assembly GCA_964505065.1. GTDB lineage: Bacteria > Bacteroidota > Bacteroidia > NS11-12g > UBA955 > JABMMZ01. Next base: position 14,059 of record CAZDGF010000063.1, on the reverse strand, counting down.
AGCTTTGGAACTACACCTTAAATTCTTTTGAGGGCACAGGCTTGCAATTTTGTGGCTTAATAATGGGCGACCATAGCAAGTGCGGTATAAATACAATGTTTAATACAGGCACAGTAGTGGGGGTTTCTGCCAATATATTTGGGGCTGGTTTTCCTCGCAATTTTGTACCTTCATTTAGTTGGGGTGGTAGCGCAGGTTTTGAAACCTACAAACCAACAAAAGCCTTTGCCACAGCCGAAAAAGTGATGCAACGCAGAGGCTTAAACCTTACAGATACAGAAAAAGAGATACTAAACCATATTTTTGAAATGGAAAAAGGTTATAGAAGTTGGGAAAGAGGGGAAGTTGGCAAATAAGGAAATTTGCAATTGGTAGGGAGAGAAGTTGGCAAATTAGGAAGTAGGAAAGAAAAGCTGCGTAGCAGCGAAACATTATGAGCATTATGCGTAAGCCTTATGCTTAAAAATTAGCAATTGGCAAAAAGAATCTTTGCGCCTTTGCTTGATAATTAAACAAAAAAAGCATCTCCCAAAAGTCCCCTCTCTTGTGGAGAGGGGATTTAGGGGTGAGGCAATAAAACAATATGAATAGAAAAAAAATAGCAGCAGGTAATTGGAAAATGCACAAAACCCTGCAAGAAGCTCAAGGCTTAGCCCACGAAATTAGAACAATGGCAGAATCTGAATTAATGAACAATGCAGAATTGCTCATATTTCCACCATTTATTTATTTGCAAACATTGGCTACCCAAATGCAAGGCAGCCACATAAAAGTAGGGGCGCAAAATATTAATCAAGCCGAGAAGGGTGCTTTTACTGGTGAAATATCGGCAACAATGCTTACAAGTATTGGCATAGCCTATACCCTTATTGGGCATAGCGAACGCAGACAGTATTACAACGAAACAAATGAAAGCTGTGCAGCAAAAATAAAGACCGCATTAGCCCATAATATTACCCCTGTATATTGCATTGGTGAAACACTTGCAGAAAGAGAAAGCGAAAACCATTTTGCCATTGTAGAAACCCAGCTACAAGCCCTTGCAGGTGCAGATTTGAGCAAATGTATAATTGCCTACGAGCCAGTATGGGCAATAGGAACAGGCAAAACAGCCACAAGTGCGCAAGCAAACGAAATGCACATACACATTCGTAAAGTATTATGCACATTGTTTAATGAAGAACAAGCGCAAGCAGTATCTATATTGTATGGCGGCAGTGTAAAGCCAGACAATGCCCAAGAACTTTTTGCGCAAAGCGATATAGATGGTGCATTGATAGGTGGTGCAGCTTTGCAAAGCAGAGATTTTATAAATATTGCCAAATCATTTTAAAGTGGCTATGTTTCCTAAAATAAATGAATTAGAACAATACCAAGTTGTATTTTGGGATTTGGATAACACCATTTATCCCTACGAGCCTGCGCATAAAGTAGCATTAAAGCATTCGTTGAAACAATTTGCAGATTATTTTCAAATGGATGTAACTACTGCAAAAGAATATTATACCACAGCAAGAAAAGAAATAAACACCCGCTTGCATGGGCAGGCAGCATCGCACAGTCGCTTGTTGTATTTTAAAGAAATGATACAGAATTTAAGGAACAATTATATAGTTAGCAATGCTTTAAAATTCGAGAAATTGTATTGGAATACATTTTTAAATGAAATAAAAGTAGATAAAAATGCATTAATTTTGATTCAACAATTATATGCAAAAGGCAAGCAACAAGTCATTATTACTGACCTTACAACCCAAATTCAATTACAAAAAATAAAACAATTAAAGTTAGAAAAGTATTTTCAATTAATACTTACATCTGAAGAGGCAGGCGTAGAAAAACCAAATGCTAAAATTTTTGAAATGGCATTAGCTAAAATGAATGTAAAACCTCAAAAATGTTGCATAATAGGCGATAATATAAAAACAGATGGCGGAGCAGAAAAGCTTGGAATAAAAACGTATATTGTGTAAATAACTTTTTACGCTTACTTTTGTTACTATATTATGGCAATACTTAAAAAAATATGGAGCTATCTTACCTTTCAAAAGCAACCCGAATTTGAAAGTGATATAAATGCACCTGAAAAAAAGGCAGAACATTTAATAGCTGATAACGAAACAGAACCTTCGCCACTAAACAAAATTGCCGATACCAAATTTTTATCTATGATGCATGGCATTAATCGAATATCAATTATTATGTTTATTTTTGGCATAATTATAGTGGTAATAAAAATATTAAAAAAATAATATAAAATAACATGTCAGGATTTTTAATTTTAGGAGTAGTAATAATGCTTGTAAGCATGTGGGTAAGCAGCAGATTGAAAAGCAAATTTGCTCAATACTCTCAAATTCAATTGCAAAACAATATGAGCGGTGCCGAAGTGGCAGCCCGTATGCTTGCCGACCATGGCTTAAGCGATGTAAAAATTATTCAAGTAAATGGGCAACTTACCGACCATTACAACCCAGCAGATAAAACTGTAAACCTTAGCGAGGTTGTTTATAGCGAGCGCAATGCAGCAGCTGCCGCAGTAGCTGCCCACGAGTGTGGCCACGCTATACAACATGCAGAGGCTTATGCCATGTTGGGTTTGCGTAGTAAATTAGTGCCCATTGTAAATATTAGCTCTCGCATTATGCAATATGCAAATATGATTATGCTATTTGGTGGAGCTGCACTTATGTATAATGGCAATGCTTTGGGTACAACTTTATTAATGGTATTAATAGCAGCCAATGTGTTTTTAACCTTATTTGCCACTATAACATTACCTGTAGAGTTTGATGCAAGCAATAGAGCTTTGGCTTGGATGAAAAACAAAAATATAGTTACCTCTTCGGAATATGAAGGCTCTAAAGATTCGCTTAAATGGGCTGCTTTAACCTATGTAGTTGCTGCTTTGGGTGCATTAGCCAACTTATTGTATTTTATTTCTATATTTTTAAGAAGTAGAGATTAATTTCTGGTTTTGAAGTTTAAATTTTTATTCTCTGCAATTGTATTTTTATGGCTCAATAACATAAATGCTCAAGTAGTTAAAGTTGAATTGAGCAATGCCGCATTCGATGAACATTCTAAAAAAATTCAAGCCATTATTCCAGTTTATAAATTCCCTAAATCTCCATTTGAAGACCCATTACTAAATGGTATAAAAAGCAAAAAACAAGCAGCTAGTTTTAATGCTAAATTACCAAATTTAGCAGGTTATAAAGACACATGTTATGCCTACATTTTTTATGGCGGTATAGCCCAAAGAAGAGATTTGCCCGGTTATGTATTAGCGGTATTGGCAAACAATAAGCGAAATGAAAAACCTTGTATTATTTGGGTAGATAAAAACTATAATTTAGATTTAACAGACGATGGCGCACCTGATACATTAAGATATAATGATAAATTTTTAAATTTAACATTCTCGAATCCTGCCAATACCAATGCAAAATACAATGTAAATATTAGCCGTTATAGTCAAAATTTTAACACTTCATACATAGGTATGCTTAATAGTTATTACAAGGAAAACAGCGGTTCTAAATATTTTGCAGGCACAGATTATTCTTTTAAAGAAACACGGTTAAATACCCAAGCAGGCGATTTTAAATTAGGCAACGATAGTTTTAGAATCGCCCTGAAAGACGGCAACTGCAATGGATTATATAACAATGAAGATGTAGATTTTCTTTTAATTGGCAACTATAAAAGCAATGAAACTCCAGAGCTAAATATTCCTTTAAAGAACAATGTATCAAAAGTATTTTTTGAAAAAAATGGCAAACGTTATGTTGTAGAAAATATAGATGAATTAGGAAAAAACATAACAATAAAAATTGATGAAAGTGCTAAACTCAAAAATGCTTTAGTAGTTGGAAAAAAAATAAAGAAATTCAAATTTGAAACAAGCGATACCATCAAAAAGAAAATTTCTATTAAAAAGTTTAAAAAGAAACCCACTTATATTTATGTGTGGAAAATAGACCAAGAAAATTTTACCCAAGATACCATTGCTTTAAGAAAAATTCAAAATTTATATGCAGATAAAATACATATAGTAACTCTGAATTATGGCGAAAAACCAATCATTATAAAACGTATAAAAGCAAGAAAAAAAATAAATTGGCTAATAGGCTTTTCAACCGCCAAAATTAACCAAATGCTGTATGTAGAAAAATTTCCAACAGGCATATTAACGCGCAAAAAACTAAAAGTAAGCAAGGTTGGTTTAAGTCCTACGGAATTATTACTTTTGCTGCAAAATAATAGCTTATAAAAAATGGAACAAATGGAAAACAATATTGAACAACCTAAAAAGAAAAGTACAGGCAAAACCATAGCCATTGTATTGTTAGGTTTGCTTTTGGGAGGCTCTGTAGCGGCAAATTATTTTTTGTTTGATAAAGAACAAAAATCTACTGCTTTGGCAACAAGTAAAGTTGACTCTTTAAATTCTATTAGTTTATTAAAAGATAGCCTATACAATGCTTTGGCTTTAGAAGAAGCAAGCATTGCCTCATTGAGAACAGAGATAGCTTTATACCAAAGCGAAAACGATAGTTTAAAACAAGTATTAGTAGAAAAAGAAAGCCGTTTAGCCTCATTAAGAGCGCAAATAGGCGGAGGCGGCAGCAGTAAATTAAGAGCTTTGAAAGACAGTATTTATGCCATAAAAGCAGAAAACAGCGATTTTAGAAATAAGGTTCAAACATTGCTTGCCGAAAATGAAAACTACAAAGCCATGTTAGCCGAAAAAGAGCAAAAAATTACAACTCTAAATGGTGCTAATGAAAAATTGAATGAAAAAGTAACTATTGCTGCTCAACCAATGTTAGGTCCTGTAAATGTTACCCCTTTGTATGAGAAAAAAGGAATTTTTATACCACAATACAAAGCCAAAAAAGTAGAAAAACTGCAAATTACTTTCAATGTATTGGGCAATCCTTTAACACAAAGCGAAAGCGAAAAAACATATACCGTGCGTATTAAAGACCCAGACAATATTGTATTGAGCAATAGCAATGGCAAACTAATGGATAGCAATGATGTTTACACTGCTAAAGAAACTGTAAAATTTAATGGCACCAAACAGGATATTAAACTTACTTTTACCCAAAAGCCAAGCTATAAAAAAGGTAAATACAAAGTAGAGCTAAAAGATGGCGATGAGGTAAAACATACCTTTGCTTTTGAATTGCTTTAATGCTATAATCTAAAAAGCATTACCAATATTAAGCGTTGCTCTCTTTTTACTAAATCGGGGCGCCAGTTGGGGTCTAATACAGCTGTTTGAAAACCTGTTTGAGATGTAACACCTCCTCTCCCTGCAAAGTAAGGCACATTGGCATTTCTGTTCACATATTCTATTCTAAAAGTAAGACTTTGATTAGGCATAAAATCTAAATTGGTAGAAAAATCCCAAGCTTTAAAACCATCGCCTGAATTGGCAGAAAAAGGAAATGCACCTTCTGTTTTTGTAGGGTCGGTAGGGTTTGGCAAAGGGCTTGCTTGCCCTGTTGGGTATAATACCAAATATCTGCCTGGGTTTGTCATATAACCACCGCCCACTGTAAAAGCCATTTTATTTTTAGCAAACCAAATTCTATTGTATGCCATTGCACTTGCAAAATATTGTGCAGGACCTTGCAAGCTATCGCCATTTTTAAAACCATTTACACCACCACCTTTTTCAAAACCAATATCGCCTGTTATGGAAAAAGCCATTTGGGTAATGCCTTTATTTTGCGGTTTATAATAATAGCGTGCTAAAATACTGTTATCGCTATGAAAGCGTTTGCGGTTAGGCAAACCAGCAGCATCTGTGCCATAATAATTGTTGGTTAATAGTTTAAAATGGTTATTGGGTATCCAAGTAATATTGCCCCCTATGCCTGGCATAGTATTATACTTGCCATAGCTTTGCCATCCATTAATTATCCAAGGTTCTATTTTTAAATGTTTTGTAGGGTGTATTTGAATACGCAAACCATTAAAAAACCAAGGCGTATTATCCGATGTAAAAGAGGCTTGATACTCCCAATTTTCCTGCTGATAGTAGGAGTTTAAACCAATATAACTCATAAACATACCAGCATCTATATTTATACCATACCATTTATTTATATGATAGCCTGCATAAGCCTCGCTCAAATAGCGGTAAACATTTGCCAATTGGTATTGCCCTCGGTAGGGGCTAAAATCGTTGCGAGGCACAACAATACTGCGTGTGCCAAATTGTGTCATTACTCTTGCTCGTGCACCATTGTAATTAAAATCGCCCCCAAAATGCAGGGCAGATACTTGCACCTCGTTGTTTCTTGCCAATGCTGTAGAGCCTACAACAGTATTGTCTATTGGGTTATTGTTAGATTGGGTATAGTTTATATCTAATAAAATACTTGGTGTAAAATATTTCATGTGTTTAAAAATACTCGAATCTCTTCTATCGTTGCCATTTTGCCAATTGGTGCTTAAGTTTTCAAAAGGCTCGCCTTTTTGGGTATTGTTTTTTTGGGCTAATAGGTTGCCGCTTATAAGTATTATAAGTATGTTTAATCTGTTTTTCATTTTTGAATGTTGTATGGCGCAAAATTGATTTGAAAGGTATATTGTAGGTATAAATATTTAATAGAAAGGTATAAAGAAAATATAAAGATTTGACCAAAATTAATTTTTCCGTTGGTTGGAATGTAACATAGCCTTGTGCGGTTGTTGCCAACCAACTGAAAAAACCTAAAAAGCCTATTCTACGGCTGTAAAATAGGCTTCTTAATAGTGTTTCTGTGTTGTATAAATACCCGACAGATACGTTTTTGTTGCGGGGGGTGTAGTAGTATCAAGTACCCACTCCCTACCATTCTTGAGGGATGCGAGACAGTGCCTCTCATCGAGGGCAAAGGTATTAATAAATGAATAAAAATGTAAACCTTTTTTTAATTAAAAGCACAAAAGCCTAATTTACTTTTAGTAATATAGGCTTTTGTGGGTCTTGCTGGGCGCTATTAAGCTAGCCAGCAACAGGGCAAAGGTAATTGTTTTTTGAATGCAAAAGCCACTTCTCGATACGAAAATTTCAGAGCCAATTTTCTACTCGAAGTGACAAGCAAAAGCTGGGGGTCATGTCGAGTAGTTTTTGGCTTTGAAAGCAACATCTGCTGTCATGTCGATACGTTCCTTTGCTTTGAAAGGAACGTATCGAGACAAGGGGGCGAAATATATAAAAATATTCGTTTCTCGATACGTTTTTTTGGAGTACCAAAAAAACTACTCGAAATGACTATTTTTGCCCCTACAATGCAGCAAATAAATAAGCTTATACTGGGCGATAACCTTGAAATACTTAAAACCCTTGATAGCGAAAGCATAGACCTTATATACCTAGACCCTCCGTTTTTTAGCAACCGCAATTACGAGGTAATATGGGGCGATACAGGCGAGGTGCGCAGCTTTGAAGATAGATTTAGCGGGGGTATAGACCATTATATAAGCTGGCTAAAAGAGCGGGTAGAGCAAATGCACCGCTTGCTAAAGCCAACAGGCAGCATTTTTTTGCATTGCGATTGGCATGCGAATGCGTATATTAGAGTTGAAATATTGGATAAGATATTTGGCAATAATAATTTTATTAGTGAAATAATATGGAAAAGAGCCAACGCCCATAATACAACTTCAAGAAAATTTGGAATTTTGACTGATACAATTTTTTTCTATTCAAAAACTAATAATTATATATTTAACCCACCTCAAGCTGACGAACATGGAGATGATTATACTGCTAAAGCATATAGACATAGCGATGAAAATGGAAGGCTCTATAGAACTCACTTAGTTGAAAGAAATGCAGCGTTAGGAATTAGGAAAAATCTAATTTATGAATATAAAAATTACATTCCCAAATGGGGGTGGATGATGGAAAAAGAAAAATTAATTAAATTAGATGAAGCAGGAAAACTTGTTTGGAATTCTAATGGTACTCCTCAAAGAAAAATTTATTTAGATGAAGTTAGCAAACCTTTACTTGGTAATCTTTGGGATGATATTCAAAATATTCAATCTTCAAAAGAAAAAATTGGATATCCTACACAAAAACCTGAAAAATTATTGTTTAGAATTATGAGTATGTGTTCTAACGAAGGCGATGTAGTACTCGACCCCTTTGTGGGCGGTGGCACTACTGTAGCTGTAGCAGATAAATTAAATAGAAAATGGCTCGGTATTGACCAATCTGTATCTGCCATAAAGGTAACCGAATTTAGAATGAACAATTTGCAAGGTTTGTTTTCTGCCCCTTTTATAACCCTGCTGCATAAGTACGATTACGATACCCTGCGCTATAAAGATGCCTTTGAGTTTGAAACCTTTATTGTTACCCAATATGGCGGCATTACCAATAGCAAACAGCGTGGCGATTATGGCTTAGATGGCAAAACCCGAGAGGGGCTGCCCATACAGGTAAAGCGCAGCGATAACATAGGGCGCAATGTTATAGACAATTTTCTATCTGCCACCCAACGCCACGATAAAAAACTATACGATAAAAACATAGCCCAAAAGCAGCCCATAGGCATAATAATAGCCTTTAGCTTTGGCAAAGGGGCTGTGCAAGAAGTGGCAAGGCTAAAAAACCAAGAAAACACCATTATAAAACTTATAACTGTGGAGGAAATAATACCCATAGCCAAAAAGCCCACCATTACAGTAGCCGTAGCCGAAGCAGGCAGAGATAAAAAAGACGTAAGAGAAATACAATTTACCGCCACCGCCCAAAGCGCAGCAGGTATAGAGTTTTACGCTTGGGATTTTGAATATAAACCCGATACAGGCTTTAAACCCAGCATACTAATAGATAAAGAGGGCAAGCAGCTATACAAATTTAAAGCAGGGCTGCACCATATAGCTGTAAAGGTTGTAGATAACGATGGGCTTGATAATATAGAGGTAATAAAACTAAAGGTAAATGGCACAATAGAGCGAGGGTAAAAACAATGAAAATAAAAACCATAAAACTAAAAGTAGAAAACGACAATCAAGAATTTGATTTTAACCAGTTTTTAGAGGGAAATAATACAATATACAATCTGCATGCTCAATTATTGCAAGAGGGCAAACACAAGTATTGGCATGTATTGTTTACTTATAGCCCTACAATAGTGCACAGCTTTTTAAATACCCCAAAGCAAAGCCCACCCATAGGTTTTGAAAACGAAATAAGGGCATATATGGAAAAAAATACGCTTAAAACTAAAGCTATTGTAAATACGCTAAAAGCCAATATAACTGATTTAGGCAGTGTAAAAGAACTATCAGATTTTGGTAAATTCAGAAACTTTGGGGCTAAAAAAATAAAGGATAACGAAGCCTATTTAAAAGCCATTATCAAAATAATAAAAAAATATTACTAACAATGTTGGTTTAATGCCAACAATGGCAAAAATAAAATATAAAGATTAAAACTGAAACCTATACCCAATACCATTTTCCGTAACTATATGGCTTGGGGTATTTTCTGTTTCTATTTTTTTGCGTAAATTTTTTATAAACACACGCAAATACTGCGTTTCGTTGCTATAGCTATTGCCCCATATTGCTTTTAAAATGTATTGGTGGGTAAGCACTCTGCCTTCGTTTTTTACCAATAGGCTCAATAAATTAAACTCCGTTAGGGTTAGTTTTATAATTTCGTGCTGTTGCTTTACCGTGCGTGCTGCAAAATCTATAGCAATATCTCCAAATTGAATACTGTTTTCATTGGTATTTGTATCATTTCTTTTTATAGCCGAGCGCATACGGGCAAGTAGTTCGGCTGTTCTAAAGGGTTTGGTTAAATAATCGGTAGCGCCATTGTCTAAAGCTGTTACAATATCTTCTTCGCTATTTTGAGCAGAAAGTATAATTATGGCATGGCTATACCAAAGGCGCAATTCTTTTAAAACCTCGTGTCCGCTTTTATCGGGCAAGCCTATATCAAGCAATATCAAATCGGGCGGATGATTGGCAGCAAGCTTAATACCCTCTTTGGCATTTTCTGCCATAGTTATTTTATAATCGTTACTTTCCAATGCTATTGCAAGCATTTTGCGTATAGCTGCTTCATCGTCTATAATTAAAACAGTGGCTTTATTCATTGGTAATTGCTTTAAAAGTGTATGTTTCTATTGGTAATTGTATTGTAAATTTTGCCCCTTTGGGCATTTTATTTTCTAAAACAATAGTGCCCTTATGCGCCTCTACAAATCCTTTAACAATAGATAAGCCAAGCCCACTGCCGCCTACTTTTGTTAGGGGTACTCTATAAAATTTATCAAATACTTTTTGTATTTCGTTTTCTGCAAAGCCATTGCCATTGTCTTGTATGGTTATTAATGTCAAATTGTTTTCTTGGTGCAAATTTATTTCTATAACAGTATTCGTTGGGGTGTATAAAAAAGCATTGCGCAATAGGTTTTCTATAACTTGTGCCATTATGCCTGCATCTATTTTTATTAAAGCTAAATTTTCATTTGGTGTAAAAATAAGTGTTTGTGTATGCTGTTTAAATTCAGTTTTTTGAATAATGGTAGAAATAAAATCGTTCAAATCGCACCAGTCTAATTTTAGTTGCAATAAGCCCATTTCTATTCTACTCATATTCAATAAATTTTCCACTTGGGTATGTAGCCTAAGGCTTGCAGTTTCTATTTCGTGGTGCAGTTGTTTTTGGTTTTCAATAGATATTGTATTGTGTTTTAAAGTATCTACACTGCCTATAATAGTGGCAATGGGTGTTTTAAGCTCATGCGAAAGCGAATTGAACAAGGTTTGATACAATAGTATGGCTTTTTCTTTTTCTTTTTTATCTCTTGCCTCGTTTTGCGCTTGCCTTATTTTGTAGGTAAGTACAGCATTTACAATAGCAACAATATAAAAAATTAAAAACATTAAAATATCATCTGCCCCTGCAATATGCAATGTAAACAAAGGCGGAATAAATAAAAAATTGAGCAGCAAAGCGCTTAAAGTGGCTGCAAAAAGTACAGGTAATATTTCAAAAATACTTGCCAATACAGAAAGTGTAAGCAATAATATTAAAGCCACAATTTTATAGCCTATAAAAGACGAAAAACTATAACACAAAGCAGCCATAGCTATTACTATAATTAAGCAAAATGGAATAGCATAGGGCAGTGTATAAAGTTTCTTTTTAAACATTTATTTTACATAATTTCTTATTTTATCTAAAACGCTTGTAAAATCATCTGGCAATAGGCTTTCAAAATGTACAAATTTTTTTGTTGCAGGATGAATAAAACCCAATGTGCGAGCGTGCAAAGCTTGGCGAGGCATTAGTTTAAAACAGTTTTCTATAAAAGTTTCAAATTTTGGCAATTTACTTTGTTTTACCAATTGCATGCCGCCATAGGTTTCATCGGCAAATAGCGGATGACCCAAATATTTCATGTGTGCCCGTATTTGGTGGGTTCTGCCTGTTTCCAATTTGCATTCTATAAGTGTAGCAAAGCCAAAGCGTTCCAATACTTTATAATGGGTAATGGCTTTTTTGCCAATGGTTTCATCTAAATATACGGCAGAAAGGCGTCTGTCTTTTTGGTCTCTTGCCAAATTGGCATTTATAGTGCCTTCATTTTCTTTAACATCGCCCCATACCAAGGCATTGTATATACGGCTTATACTATGGTCGAAAAACTGCTTGGCTAAATGCACCAAAGCATCTTCTGTTTTGGCTATTAGCAGCAGTCCGCTTGTGTCTTTGTCTATTCTATGTACCAAGCCTGGGCGCATTTCATGGCTATAGGCTGGTAAATGCTGAATATGGTATAGCAAAGCATTAATAAGTGTGCCAGTATAATTATTGAAACCTGGGTGTACCACCATGCCTGCTTGTTTATTTACCAATAATAATTCATCGTCTTCATACACAATATCTATAGCTATGTTTTCGGCTATTAATTCAGGGTTTTTTGGTGGATTTGGTAGTACAACGGTAACAATATCTAAAGGTTTTATTTGGTAATTGCTTTTTACCTTTTTATCGTTTACCAATACAGTGCCAAGCTCTATGCCTTTTTGCACCTTGGTGCGTGTGGCATTTTCTATTCTATGGGTTACAAATTTATCGAGGCGCATAAGGGTTTGACCTTTATCGGCAGTAAACCTAAAATGCTCATAAAGTTCTTGTTCCTCGTCTAAAAAATCTTCTTCCATATAAAAAAGCAAAGGTAATTTTTACAAGTTTAAATACAAGCAATACGAATATGTACTATTTTTGTTTTATTTTCTGTAATAAAAAACAATAAACCTTTCTATTAGTTATTACAATATACCAATGCAAGTTTCAGTATTTAGAAAAGCCCATTTTAATGCCGCACATCGCTTACACAATGCTGAATGGAGTGCAGAAAAAAACGAAGAAATTTTTGGCTTGTGCAACAATCCTAACTACCATGGGCATAATTATAATTTGGAAGTAAGGGTAACAGGCAAGGTAGATGAAAGTACAGGATTTGTAATAGATACAAAGGTTTTAAAAGATATTATTAAAGCTGAAGTGGAAGATAAATACGACCACAAAAATTTGAATTTAGATGTTGAAGAATTTAAAAACCTTAACCCAACAGCCGAAAATATAGCCATTAAAATATGGCAAAATTTAAGATTAAAATTAGACAATACTTTAGAGCTTTCTGTAAGGCTTTATGAAACCGAAAGAAATTACGTAGAATACAATGGAAAATAAGCACCAACATATAGATGAAATAGGCGATGAGCATTTTTTTTCTGATAAAAATACACCTTTAAGAGCCGATGCTTTTGAAAAAACAGACGATGAAAAAATAGCCATTATAGAGAACCATTTTAAGGGAATAATGGAAACCTTAGGGCTCGATTTAACAGACGATAGCCTAAGCGGAACACCCCGCAGAGTAGCAAAAATGTATGTGCAAGAAACCTTTTGGGGATTAAATCCTGCCAATAAACCTGCCGTTTCGCATTTTAAAAACAAATTTCAATACTCGGAAATGTTGATAGAAAAAGACATTCATTTTTATACAAATTGCGAGCATCATTTTGTGCCTTTTTTTGGCAAAGCGCATATTGCATATATACCCAATGGTAAGGTTATTGGCTTATCTAAATTGAATAGAATAGTGGAGTATTTTGCCAAACGCCCACAAGTGCAGGAGCGTATGACAATGCAAATATCTGAAGAGCTGAAACGTATTTTACATACCGATAATGTGGCGGTAATTATCAATGCAAAACATTTGTGTGTGGCAAGCAGGGGAATAAAAGACAATAGTAGCCACACCACAACATCTGAATACTCGGGTAAATTTGACGAAGAAAATACCCGTTTAGAATTACATCGTTTATTGGCTTTGGCATAAGTTTCTTTTTATATAAAATTATTGTACATTTGATTTTTAATTTAGTATGAAATTGAATGTATTAAAAAGTTTATTGTTTTTGTTTTTATTGCAATATGGTATAGGTTGCAGCAATTGTAGAGGTAAAAAGGGATATAAAGACGTAAAAGCTGGAGAATTGAGAATTCGCAATTATAATTTATTTAAAAATAATAATGTACTTTCTGAACAAAACGTTTATAGTAGAAAAGATGATACATTGCTATTACTTTTAGCTGTTATTCCAAACTATATTACAGAAAAGGTGTCAAATTCTGGATTGTTATATGCTTGCGATATAAGTGTTCCAATTCTAAATCCAAATATAGATTCAGTTTCAATTATTACTTTAAGCGATTTTGATAATATTAAAAAAGTAAATGCTAATATTAATGATTATTGTAGAACAATAAAGTCAATATATGATTCGTCATCATACAAAAATCAAATTTTTCCATTAAAAGATTTAAGAAAATTAGATACTTACCCAGGTGTAATATTAGTAAACAAACCAATAACAGATTCCGTAAAACTTAGAATAACTTATTTTTTAGAAGGGGGCGAAACACGCTCAACAAATACCAAATGGTTGAGGTTTAATTAATGTTCAACTCCTACGGAGTTGTATTTTTGTAAGGATTATTTAATTTATTAAT
>CAZDGF010000062.1:0-16785 GCA_964505065.1 uncultured Chitinophaga sp. | reverse complement strand
TAGGCTTGTTATTGCTAATATTACTGGAATATGATTAATTACGGATATACAGATTTTTTATTATACCTTTCCAATCTTTTATTATACCATTCCTCTATTTCTAAATTTTTTTTACTTATAATTTGTTCTCTTTTTTTCTTAGAATAAATTACTTTCTCTACACTGTTAAAGTAATTGGTTTCGTTTAGCATTTTGGGTTTTCTTGGCAATCTTGGTTTGTTTGGTTTTTTTAATAGTTTGGGTATTAATATTTTACTTTCATTGGCAATTAGCTCAACGGTTGTATCATTATCAATTAATGTTAGCAACTCTTTTTTAGAAAAATAAATATTAGATGTTTTCGTATTCACAATATTTTTCTTTTTTACTTCAAATTTTTCTTTTTTCAATTCCCATTCTATTGCGCCATTCTCTGTCTTTACGCCTGTAAATACTTGCATATCTGTTTTGATATTGTTAGAAGGCATTTCTACTTTTAAGGCTTTACCGTCTTTAATTTTTAGTTTTTCGCCCTCAAATGAGGCTGTTATATTCAACATGCCTCCACTTTCTAATATTTTGCCATTGCATATTGTAGATAAATTATTCAATATAGCATCTGCATTGGTTTTATATTCCATTAGTGTTATTTCAACCTCGCCATTAGGCGCACTGCCATTGGGCAATATAAAACTATTGGCAGGTATATAAATTGTTGCCCCTTTGCTGCCCACAATGGTATCGTTTTGTTTAGTGTTTACCAGGTATTTTTGTTCGTAATTTTGGCTTATAGCTTGTTTTAAATCTTCAATAGAATTAAGGTTAAAGGTGTTTAATGTTATTTCTACTCTTCTGTTTTTTGCTTTATCTGTTTCATTTTCATTGTTATTTAAAGGCTTATTTTCGCCTTTCCAATGGGTAGAAATTTGTTTTTTTTCGGTGTTGTGTGCTGTTAAATATTGCTCTACACTTATAGCTCTTTTTTTAGATAATTCAGTATTGTAAATAGCATTGGCATCATTATCTGTATGGGCGGCAATAGCAATTTCGTAATACATAGCATTTTTAATTTCAAAAATAAGTTTGTTTAATTCTGCTATGGTAGTAGAGGTTAAATTACTCTTATCTACATCAAAATGAATGGTAAATGTTTTACTGCTGTTTTGGGCAAACGTGGTGCTTATATTAACCAATATAATCATCCACAAAAATTTAATTGTATTCATAATTTTTAATGTGATTTTAAAGGTAGAACGTCATTTTTTACAAAATGTTACATTCGCTATAAAATTTTTTTTAAAATATTTTATTTTCTATAATATTTATGGTATTGAAAATAATTCAATACATTATAATTTATTTTAGAATACTGATGGTAAATGTAGATTCATTCGCTTTATAGCCATATTCTACATTGGCTTTTATTTGTTTAGCAAGTAGTTTTATTATTTTAAAACCAAAGCCATTGTTTTCGTCAGTAAATGGTTTTGGTAAGCCTTTGCCGTTATCAGTATATTGTATAATAATATTGTTTGCTGTTTGGCTTACTTGTATATTTATAATGCCTTGTGTGGTGTTATTAAAAGCGTATTTTAGCGAGTTGGTAATTAATTCATTAACAATTAAACCCAATGGAGTGGCTATTTTAATGCCTATTTCATTGCAAAAGCCATTGGCTTTAAATTCAATATTTTGATGCATGTTATTGTTGAATGTTGATGATATTTCATTCAGCAAACTATTTAAAAATTGCACCAAGTCCAAACTACCTTCTCTATCATTTTCATATAAATGTTGGTGTACCAATGCCATACTCATTATGCGTGTTTGGCTTTCGGCTAATACCAATTTTACGTTTTCTTGCTCGGTAGATTTTGCTTGTAAATACAATAAGCTTTGCAGCATAGTAAGGTTGTTTTTTACCCTATGGTGTATTTCTTGTATCAGTATTTCTTTTTCGCTTGCTTGTTGCTCTACAAGTTTATTTTTTGCTAATAGTTCTATATTAAATTGTTGCTTCCTTTTATTTGATTTATACAAAACAAAGCCCAAAATAGATAAAAACACAAAGCCAATAATTGAAACAACTATGCCTATTTTAAGTCCAAATATATCGGAAGATAATTTTTTATTTAAGTTTTCTTTGGTTTGTAATTGCAGCTTGGCTTCTATTTCTTTTTTTACTAAATTGGCTTTAAACTCAAGTGCAGCTATATTTTTTTCACGGTCTATGGCAAATACACTGTCATTCCAATTTTTATATTTTTCGAAATAAGTTAAAGCCTCTTTAAAATTATTTTCATTTTTTGCAATTTCAGCTAAAATTCTGAAGGATTCTTTAATGTAAATTTTAGCATTTCTTTCTTGAGAAATTTTTAACATTAAAAGCGCATTGCGTTTAGATTCAATAATATTTCCTAATTTTAAATTAACACTGCTCAATACTAATAGAGGTCGTAATTTATTATCGGGCATTTTTAAGCTGTCTATTATTCTGTATGAAATAGTTGCATATTTTTTTGCCAAAGCCAATTCGCCTATATCTTCGTAAACAGAAGAAACCACATCGTTTGAAGCACCTAATAAATAATCTCTAATTTTTATTTTCTCAATTAATTCTAAAGTACGTTTTAATTCAATTTTGGCTTTTTCATTTTGTTTGTGTATAGAGTATTCTTTAGCAAGATTTGCCGAACTTAAAGCAGCACCACTAAAATCCTTGTTTTTTATAGCATATTCTATAGCCTGCACGAAATATTTTTGTGTTTGTTCTGTATTTCTATTCGCCATTTGAAAGGCATCGGCAATATTATTACAAAGTACATGTTTCAATAAATTATTATCTGTTTTTAAAGCAGCATCTAATCCTTGAGAATATAGTATAATTGCCATATCTATATTGCCTAAATCGCCCATTGCGCCTGCTTTCTTATTAAAAGTTGAAGCAATTAAATTTAAATTTTTACTCTTTTGGGCATAATAAATTGCCGAGTCGTAAAATTGAAGTCCAGAAATAAATTTTTTTTGAATTAAAAATCCATGTCCTTTTGCTTTATAGCCATTTGAGAGTTCTTCAATTAAGTTAAATTTATAAGAAATATTAATAGCATTTTCTGCATATTCTAAAGATTTTGAAGGGTTAGAATATTTAAGGTCCCAAGCTATTTTATTCCATAGTCTTGCTTTGGTGGTATCATACTTCGCATTTTTTAATTGCAGTTCTAATATTTCTGTTTGCGCATTAATATTAATTGCTAATACAAAAATTAAGTATATAAATATTTTTTTTGTCAATTATAGGTATAATGTATTATTATCTAAATAATACATTTACAAAAAAATGCTATAGTTTTAATAATAAAAAATAAATGTTGAGATTAACCATATTTTGTAGGTGTATGACAAATTTTTATTGTTTTTTGCCTTTAAATTTGTTTGCTACTTCATCTTTGTGTCTTCTTGAAAGCGGTATAATATCGTTTTCTACCATCATATCGTTGCCATTTATGGCTTTTAAATAGTTAAAATTGATAGCGTAGGAGCGGTGTGTACGAATAATAAAGTTTACATTTATTTCTTCTAAAAAACTATCTAAACTTTGTCTTACAATATGTTTTTTTTCATTTGTTTTTACTTCTACATAAATATTGTCCGATTTCAGCCATATTATATCTTGCAGTTTTATTTTTATATTACTATTGCCGTCTTTTATTATAATGGTCTTATCTGTTTCTGTACTTGCTATTGTTTTTTGCCTTGCTATTTCTATTGTGGTATATAAATCAGTAGGTTTAAAAGGTTTAATTATATATGCCTCTGGGTTATATGAAACGGCTTCTTGTATGGTTTTTTTATCTGAATAAGAGGTTAAAAATATAAAAGGAATATTATATTTTTCTTTTAATACTTTTACCAAATCAAAACCTGTTTTAGTACTTTCTAAATTTATATCTACCAAACATAAATTTGGTTTTTCATTTTGAGTTAAAAAATGAATGGCTTCATCATAATCATTAGCCACACCCAATACATAATAATTTAATTCTGAAAGCATTTCACTTAGCATTTCTGCTATTAATAATTCGTCTTCTATAATTAATATTGAATACATTAATTTGCTTTAAATTTTATTTCAACAAATAAAATACTTCTTTCTCAGTAAAATTGAATTTTTTGCCAGAGTTTACAAAGCTATAGTTTACTATAATTAAAAAATAACTTTCATATACTGGCTCGCCTTTATAAGTAGCATCCCAGCCTGGGCTGTTTAGGTCGCCTATAAATACTTTTTCACCCCAACGGTTAAATATTTCATACGTCATTTCTGTAACGCCATAAGTAATGGGTTTGTAAATTTCGTTTTTGCCATCTCTATTAGGACTAAAGGCTGTGGGCAACCATAATCTACAATTTTTATCTCTAAATTGTATGGTAATGCTATCGGAGTAAGACCCACACAAATTGGTAGCTGTTACCCAATATTTGCCTGCTTTAAGGGCAAGGTATTCTGCATCTGTGCTGCCATCGTGCCATTTGTAGGTGCTATTCCAATTGGTGGCTTTAAGTACCATGCTTTCATTTTTACAAAGTGTACTATCTGCTCCCATATCTATATGCGGAAATGGATAAATATCTGTAGTTTGTTGGCTACTTGTTGTACAGCCCTCTACTGTTACAGTATATCTTACAGTATCTTTAAATAATTGATTGGGCAAAAGCATATTGCCCACTACATTTTTACCACTAAATGTGCCTCCTGCTGTTACAGGAACAAGCATAAAAGGCGGTTCTGAATTACAATAGTAAGGCTTTAATTTATTGAAAGCTGGGTCGGGCATTAGTTTTACTCTTATGGTTTGCATTATAGTATCTTTACAACCCACGGTAGAATTTAGCATTAAATGAATGTTATATTTTGCTGTTTGGGTAAAAGATTTGGTAAAAACAGGAGAGGGGCTTTCTGAAATATTGTTTACTTGCCATTGATAATTATTTATACCTATTGAATCTGTTGAAGTAGAGGTAAAAATAAATTTATTTCCTGTTAAACATTGCACGCTATCATTAATGGTAAAATTTGCCACGGGCTTGGCATACACTCTTATTTGGCTATTGGCAGTATCGGTACAAAGGCTATCTGTTGTTGCCACTAATTGAACCTTTTTTATACCAGAATTTGGCAATTTTAATTGACTAACATTTTGGGTGTTAAAATTTCTATCTGCTATTTGCCATTGGTAGTTTAAAATAGTGCCTTTTACAAGAGCGCTTTTATCTGTAAAATTAAATAGTTGATTATTGATACATTGGGTACTATCATTGATTGTAAATTTAGCCTTTGGCATTGGGTTTACAACTACTTGGTGTTTTATGGAATCTGTACAATTGTAATTGCTCTTTACCACAAGCCCAATAGTATAATTGCCATAGTTGGCATATTTATTTTGTGGTGAAACTTGTGTAGATTTTTTACCATCGCCCATTTGCCAACTGTATGAAAGCGAAGTACTATCTATGCTTGATAAATTAGTAGTTTCAAATAAATTATATCTTTGGCATTGGCTAAAATCATTGACTGTAAAATTAGCAATAGGCTCGGGGTGTACTAGTATAGCTATTTGCGTGCTATCTGTACAGCCTAAATTAGAAATAGCTTTTAAGGCTACATTGTAATTGCCATGCTTGCTGTAAGTATGTGTAGTATTGGTATTTGTATCGGTTGTTATATCGCCCATTTGCCAAGCATAACTTAAACTACCCAATGGAATTGTACTATTATTTATAAATTTAAAATCGTTTATTTTTAAACATTGTCCGCTATTGTTTATGCTAAATTTAGCTATTGGCATGTGGTTTACTTGTATGGGTTTTTTAAACGAATCTATACAATTGTATTGGCTTGTAGTTTTTAAGTTTATGGTATAAAAACCTGTATTGGTGTATGTTTTGCTTATATCTTTTAAAGTAGATATTGTACTATCGCCTAATTTCCAATTGTAGCTTAAAGTTGTGCTATCAATTGTACTTAAGTTTGTAAAATTATAAGCATTGCCATTATAACATTGGCTGCTATCGTTTACCGCAAAATATGCTTTTGGCTCAGGGTGTACTAATAATTTAACTGTTGTGCTATCTGTACAATTATAATTGGTTTCTACTATTAGTTTTACATTGTAATCGCCATGTTGCAAATATTTATGTGTGGTATTTTTTGTTGTATCAAAATTGCCATCGGCAAACTGCCAATAATTTTTAAAACTACCATGCCCCACTTGGCTTGTATTGGTAAACGCAAATTGATTTATTTTTAAACATTGTCCGCTATCATTGATACTAAAAGCTGCCTTTGGTGTAGGCTGAACATAAATATTACGCAATGCAGTATCTGTACAATTTTTATTAGAAATGCTTACCAATTTTACACTTGGTGTATCCGATTGGTTAAAGGTTCTATTGATGCTCTTGCCAGAATCTTTTGCACCATTGTCTATTTGCCAATAATGGTTCATACTGCCATAGGCAATATTTGAAGTTTGAGTGAATATAAAATTATTTTTTTGAACACATTGAATAGGATTGTTAATTGAAAAATTGGCTTTTGGCATTGGGTGAATAGTTAAGGTTTGATATGTGGTATCAAAACAATTGTTATTGCTTTCTACAATATACCGAATGGTTTTTGTGCCGAATGTTTTATAACTAAAATTAGCGTTTTGCAAGCCGCTAAAATTAATATTAGAAGTATCCCAATTGTAGCCCATAATACTGCCTTGCGCTAATGAAGAGTTGCCTATTAATTTAAACAAATTAAACCTTAAACATTGGGCAGAATCTACTAAACTCAATTTTGCTTTTGGCTGATGAAATACAATTACTTGTTTAGTTATGCTATCTCTACATCCAAAGTTAGAAATGGCTTTTAATTGCACATTGTAATTGGTAGAGGCGTTGTATTTATATTGAGCAGAAACGGCATTGCTTGTATAGCCATCGCCCATTTGCCAATTGTAAATATTTGTTCCTTTTTTTATAGCAGAGGCATTGGTATAAATAAAATTCTGAATAGGCAAACATTGGTCGCTATCATTAATATTAAATACTGCTTTAGGTACAGAATGTGCAGTGGTATTGAATACAAAAGTATCTGCACATTGTTTTAGGCTTGTGCTTATTAATTTGCTTTTATAAGTAGAATCTTTTACCAAATATTTACTTGTAATTTTATTGGTATCAGTGCTGTTATCATACCATTGCCATTGTCTTTTAAGGCTGCCATTGGCAATTTTACTTTTATCTGTAAATACAAAATTTTGGGTATTGAAACATTGCAAACTATCATTTACACCTACTATGGCTTTCGGCATTGGGTGTATAGTTAGGTTTATAATTTGCGAATCTTTACAACCTTGTATAGAATTTGAAATTAACAAAACTTTGAATGTTCCAAAATTTGTATAAGTAATTGCGGTATCTTTTACTTTACTAGAAATACCATTACCAAAATTCCAGCTATAAGTTATGCCATCTTTAGCTGAAGAAGTATTGGTAAAACTAAATTTATTTCCCCTTAAACATTGAGCTGCACTATCTACCTTAAATTTGGTATTAGGCATAGGATACACATAAGTATTTTTGGTTATAGAATCCATACAGCCAAAGTTGGATACAGTTTTTAATTTTATTCTAAATACACTGTCTTGTAGATATGAAACTCTAAAAGTATCGTTTCCTACTTGGTTTTTAGGCAATGTAAACCAATAGTTTGTATAACTGCCTTGTGCAATAGAAGACGTATTAATAGCTACAACTCTATTGTTTCTAAAACAAACTGCGGTATCTGTTAGCTTAAAATTGGCTAAAGGCATTGCATATACATTGATGGTTTTACTTGTAGAATCCGCACAGCCAAAAGGTGTTGTAGCTTTTAGCCAAGTGCTGTAATTGCCATAATTAGCAAAGCTTTTACTTGTGTTTTTCAAAATAGAACTTGTGCCATCGCCAAAACGCCATTTATAAGTTAAAGTAGATTTTATAATTGTGGAATTATTTGTAAATGTAAATAAATTATTTTTATAACATTGTTTATTGGTATCTATTGTAAAATTAGCCGCTGGCATTGGGTGTACAACAACATTTGTGTATGCAGTATCTTTACAAAACTTATTGGTTGTTATTGTTAATTTTACTTTAAATGTATCAGATGTTTTATAATTGTATAATAAATCAGAAAAATTTGAAGTATCGCCATTTCCAAATTTCCATTTATAACTTAAAAAATAGCCATTAGCAATAATTGTGCTATCTGCAAATCTAAAAGAATTGCCTTTTAAGCATTGTTCCATAGCAAATTGTTTTATGTATGTTCTCGGCTTAGGATGCACCAAAACAAATGTATTTACGGTATCTGCACAGGCAGAGGTATTGCTTACAATTAAGCGAATGGGATAATTTCCTGCAATAGGAAATTTGAACTTGGTAATTTTTAAATTCGAAAAATTTGAATTTGTAAATTTCCAATTGCGTGTTGCAATACTTGTATCTATCGTAGATTTATCTGTAAATAAAAATGAATCTGCCTCTTCGCATTTTTCATAATTATCTATTTGAATTATAGCTTTAGGCGAAGGTTTTACAATAACATATTTTAATATTGTATCATAACAATTGTTGTTTGAACGGCTAATTAAACGAATACTTAAATTTCCTACATCTCTAAATTTATAAGTTAAATGTGTAGAGTTTGCCCCATACGAATCTGACAATTGCCAAATAGTGTTGGAAATACTACCTATATTTATAGCACTTGTATTGGTAAATATAAATTTATTTTGATTAACACATTGGCTTGTATTATTTATGGTAAAATTTGATTTAGGATTACTGTAAATTCTAACTTGTTTTGAAATAGAATCTTGACAACCCCAAATACTCGTTGCTTTTAATTTTACTTGATAAATACCTGTATCTGCATAAACATAATTAAAATAGCTCGATACTTTAGTTGCACCATTGCCTAATGTCCAACTATTAAAAGCTATACCTTGCTTAGATGAACCAATATTTGAAAAAAGTGTAGGCGATTTTAAACAAACATTGGTAGGTATAAAATTGGGTTTAGGATTAGCATAAACTTTTACTTGCTTAAAAATAGTATTTGAACAACCGCTTCTATTTGTTACAATAAGCCTAACATTATAACTTACAGAATCTTTTGGATAAATATAATTTGGATTTCTAACATTTGTGCTAATGCCATTGCCAAAGTTCCAATTCCAAGCTGTTAGTACATCATTAAATCGCAAAGAAATATCTCTGAAATTTGTAACTTTACCTATACATACATCATTAAACGTAAAATTAGCCGCAGGGAAAGGGTAAACAAAAATATTACGCACCACAGAATCCACACAACCATTGGGGCTAAAAGCTTTCATTACAATGCGGTATCTTCCTGAGTCTGCAAATTGATGTAGCGGATGTCTTGCTTGGCTGGAATCGCCATCGCCAAAATACCATTCGTATCTGCTAATAGCTGCTGTTGTTAAAGCTGAAGTATTGGTAAATTGGGTGGTATAATTAGCGCAATTGGTGGCATGTGTAAAATTGGGGCGTGGTTTTTCGTACACCAATATGCGTGGCGAATAAGCCAAATTAATATTGGGCACCATTGTATCTGCACAGGTAACATTTATGCCATTGTTGTTAAAGGTATTGCGGGCTATCAGTTGCGGGCGAAAAGCACCATAAGCTGTATATGCAAAACTAACATTTGCAGCCGATGTCGTTACAAAAGTATTATTTGCAGCATTTCTATATAGCCAAGTATAGCTATTAGCACTTACACTATTGTTTTTAAATGTTACTATTAGCGGCATACAACCTATAGTATCTGTAATAACAGAATATTTTGCCAATGGTCCTTTTATAAAAATAGAATCTGTATATTCATCTTTGCAGCCAATGGTATTTTTAGCTATCAGTTTTACATTGTGCCAGCCAGCTTTAAAAAATTTAAAAGGATTTTTTAAAACGCTATTACTTGTTGCATTATCATAATACCAAGAAAATTCCACAAGGCTATCATCTGGGTGTCCAAAATTATTTAAACTATCGTACACCGTAGCAGAGCTTTTAAACTGAACTACTTGCGCGCATATTAAATTGCTTGGCGGCAGTGTAATATCCGAAAAAACATTGAAAACCCTTACAGGTGCTGGCAAATTAAAGGTATCTACACAACCTGTGCTATCTGTATATTCAAACCGTACATTGTAATTGCCTATTTTATTGTAAATTAATGGAATAGTAGCATCGGTAAGTGTAAAACCATTGCCATTGCCAATATCCCAACGTGTGGTTTCTAAGCCTAAAGCTTGTCTTGGTGCATTGTTCCAATAATTAGGACCATACCAATAATTGGTATTATTTGTAATAAAAGCAGTATCGCCTACACATAATTTATTTTTAGTTAAAATAAATTTTGGTTCAGCACCTATTCTTATTATATATGATTCTGTTGCAGTGCAGCCATTATTGTGGGTAAGCGTTACGCTTACATTGTATATACCTCTATTTTTATATTTATGGTATCTTTTGCCCAAAAATAAATTATTTTCAATTGTGCCATCGCCATAGTTCCATACTATGTTAACAATAGAATCTAAAGTAGAATCTTTTAAAGTAAATTCAAACGAAGAATTTTTACAATAATTTAAAAGTGGGTTATAGGTTGTAGTAAATCTCGGGTCAATTACACCAAAATTTATTACATGATGATAAAAAGCAGTATCTCTACATACATTTCCTAAAGTATCTCTTCCATTTTGAATAATTACACCAATGGTTACCTTTCCAGTAGAATCGCAAGGAACATAATTATATGTATGAAATCTGTTTCTATTCTCCCAATTGGCATTAAAATTTCCAGATTTTTCTGCACATAAAGAATCCCACATTATCCAATAATCTTCTCTATTACAGCTTCTATTAGATTGGTTTAAATTTACTTCTACCAATTTATAATCCTCCGGACCAAGGCATAAATTATTGCTAAATCTTCTTACAAAGTTAATACCATCAGAGGCATCTGGTTTATCCAATGGAATAGATTCTAAATTACTATCCGTACACCCTAAAATTGAGTCAGTAGCGGTTATTCGCAAGTAATAACAATTTTCTTTTCCTGGGGTATAAAAATGTTGAAAGCGCAAGGAGTCTTTTCCATTGTTGCAGTTACTGTCTAAAGGGTAATTATTAAATGAATCTAACGAACAATTGGGCGCAAAGGGGTCGCCAGCATGCCACCTTATTTTTAAAGCATTATTTTTGTAAGTTAAAGTTGTATTCAAAAACTTAACTGTATCTTGAATTTGACATTGAAAACGGTTTGAAATTTGTGATTGAGCATAAGGTCCATAAACAATTGCTTTCTTTAAAAATAAATTAGAATCGCATCCATTTTTACTTATTTTTACAAATGTTTGATAAGTACCATATCTCCTGCCTTTGTGATAAGAATAATTTAAATTCCAATTGTTTAATACATTAGAGTCGCCATCTCCCCAATACCATTTTATAGTAGCTCCATTAATTGGAGTTTGTTTGTAATTAAATAAATTTGTTGTTCTACAAGAGTCTATTACATCGTCTAATCTTGCATCTACAATATAGCTTGTGTTATTTATTGTACCGCTCGAAAGCAGTGTATCGTAGCAATTAAAAGTATCGAGAATAGACAATCTAATTTTAAAATTTCCATTAGCTGTATAAGTATGTTGCGTATTTGCCCAATTGGTAGAGTCGTCTGTTGTGCCATCGCCCCAATTCCAAGCAAATTTCTTAATCTTAGGCGGTGTCATATTGCTAATATTGGTAACATTGGCATAGGTTTTAAAGCAGCCACCTGTTTTTAAAATAGTAAAATCAGCTTTTGGGTCTTTATGAACTGTTATAGTATCAAAAGTAGTATATCTATTTGCGCAGCCATTGCTATCTATTACCTCGTTGGTAATTCTGTATTTCCCGCCATTTTTATTGGTATAAGTATAGCAAGTGTTTAATAAATTTGCTTCCACAGTATTTGATGAACCATCGTCCCATAAAATGTTTCTAAAGCTAATGCCAGTGGTATCTGTTCCAAAAGTAATGCAACTTAAATTTTGTTTATAACATTGTTTCAATGTAGTATTAATAGTAAAAAAGCTATTAGGTTTTTTAAATACCAAAGTAGAGTCTGGCTGCACAAAACAATAGCTTCCGTTAGCATAAGTTAGTTTTAATGTAATTTTTTTTACACCAGGAGAATTGTATTGATGAATAAAAAATTTATTGCTATTTGATGAAGCATCGCCCAAATTCCAAAGATATGTATTGACAATATCCGAGCCATGGTTTACATCTAAATTTAAATCAATACCTTGGCAAATAGAGTCAATGGCTTTTACTATATAAGGTTGGGTAAAAATGTTGATGTTTTTATTCAATGAATCTTTACAGCCTTTTTTGGTTGTTATTTTTAATTTTGTGTTTTTTGTGCCTACGCTTGCATAGTTATGTGTTGGATTTTTAAAATTTGAAAAATTGCCATCGCCAAAGGTGTAATAAAAACCAATAATACTATCGCCAATATCGGCAGTACTTTGGTTTAAAAATGAAGTTAAACTATTGGTACAAGTATTTTCAACAACATAATTTACTGTTGGATTATTAAAAATAATAATTGTTTGTATTATAGTATCCGAACAACCTGAAGTATCGCTAACAATCAATTGTATATTATAATTTCCATCTGTAGAAAACTTATGCCAAACAGTATTCAAATTACTTTCATTTAAGTAGCCAGAGGGTATATCGTCAAAGTTCCATTGTAAACTATCGCCTGTTCCAGTAAATGTAAATTGCAACGAATCGTTCTTGCACGGATTTCCCGTAAAACTAAAACTAGCCACGCATTGGCAAAATAAATTTTGCAATGTGATGGAAGAAAATAAGAGTATAGATAATAGTAGTTTTAGTTTCAAGTTTTATACAAATGTATAAATAATTCATATATGTAGTATTTTTTTTAATAAAATTACATTTTTTTTATTTCAAATTTATGTACTTATTTTATTATTCAAGTTCCTTACTTTTGTTGCCGAATGATAAAAACACTTATTTTTTTAAGACATGCCAAAGCAGAAGATGCCCACAATGCCGAAAATGATTTTAAACGTCAATTAACCGATAGAGGTAGGCAAGATGCAAAAAAAATGGGAGATTATTTTTTATCATTAAATATTATTCCAGATATTATTTATTGCAGCACTGCATATAGAACTAAGCAAACATTGGATATTTTCAATACAAAAGCTAACTTAAAAGCTCAAATACAATTTAGCGATAAATTATACCTTTGTATGCCATCAGATTTTTTAGATTTTTTTGTAAATAGCACTCATAATACAATACTTTTTGTAGGGCATAATATGGGCATAAGCGCCATTGCCGATTGGCTATGTTCAGATAATGTAGAAGAGCTGCCTACTTGCGGTATAGCTATTCTTCAATTTGAAAATGAAATAGCATTAAAAACAGGTAAACTTATAGCATATCAAATACCCAAAGCCCTTTGAGCAATTTAGAGCCTATACTTTTTTCTGAAAACCATACAATATTATATGTTGAGGTAATATTGCCATTGCCTATACCTAAACTTTTTACCTACCGTTTGGCGCAAGAGGACAATGAACTTGCCGTAATAGGAAAACGTGTATTTGTGCCCTTTGGTGCTCGAAAAGTTTATACAGCTTTAATTCATAATATTACCACACAAGCACCCACAAATTACGAGGCTTTGTATGTATTTTCTATATTAGATGACAACCCATTGGTAACACCACAACAAATTAAATTTTGGCAATGGATAGCCAGCTATTATATGTGTAGCTTGGGCGAGGTTATGGCTGCTGCTTTGCCTGCTGGGCTTAAATTAGAAAGCGAAACTTTTGTAGCCATTCAGTCTGATGCTCAATATAATGAAGAGGATTTAGATGAGCGAGAAGTAAAAATTTTAAACACCTTAAAAGGTAAAGAAAAATACAAAATAGCAGAAATAGAAACAGTTTTAAAATCGAAATCATCGTTTGTAAAAATTATAAAAAGTCTTTACGATAGAGGATTAATACTAATATACGATGATGTAACTGAGGCATACAAACCAAAATTAATAAGCAAAATAAAAATTGCAGAAAATATTACAGAAGAAGATTTAAAACTATTGTTTGAAACACTTGAAACCAAAGCAAAAAAACAATACGAAGTATTATTAGCATTAGCAGGGCAGCCCAATAGAGAAGCCATAAAAGCAGATTTAATTAAGAAATACAATTTGAATGCTGCGGCTATAAAAGCATTGATAGATAAAGCAATTATTTTCCAATTTCAAATAGAAATAGATAGAATAACAGCGCATACAATAATTGAAAAAGAATATACACTTACCCAAGCGCAAGCAAATGCTGTTGCACAAATACAAGAATGGCACAAAGAAAAAGATACCGTTTTATTGTATGGTGCTACGGCATCGGGTAAAACTTATGTATATATTGAATTGATAAAACAACAAATAGCACAAGGTAATTCTGTTTTATTTTTAGTTCCAGAAATAGCACTTACACAGCAGCTAATTCAAAGGTTAGAGCATTATTTTGGTGCAGAAATGGCTGTTTCGCACTCACGCTTTAGCCAAAATGAAAAAGTAGAAATTTGGGATAAAACGAGTAAAGGTAAAATAAAACTAATGGTAGGCCCTCGTTCGGCTTTATTTATGCCAATGCAAAAATTGGGTTTAATTATTATTGACGAAGAACACGAAACCACTTTTAAACAATCAGAAAAAGCACCGCGTTTTCATGCACGCGATACATCCATAGTATTGGCAAAATACTCCCAAGCCAAAGTATTGCTTGGCACAGCCACCCCTGCAATAGAAACCTATTACAATGCCCTTACAAATAAATACGGATTGGTAACATTGCCCCAACTATACGGAGCAGCCAAGCCTGCCAATATTGTATTTGCAGATATAAAAGAAGAAACACGCACCAAACAAATGCACGGTATTTTTACCAAAACATTGTTTGAAAGTATTGAAAATATGGTAGCCAATAAAGCCCAAGGGCTTATTTTTCAAAATAGAAAAGGCTACGTGCCTGTATTAGAGTGTAGTACCTGCGGTTGGACAAGTAAATGTGTAAACTGCGATATAGCTTTAACTTATTATAAATACAGCAACAATTTACGTTGCCATTATTGTAGCTATAGCCAGCCAAATATTAGCAAATGTAATGCCTGTGGCAACCATACAATGGCTATACAAGGCTATGGCACAGAAAGAATAACAGAAGAACTGGGATTACTTATGCCTAACTTAAAAATTATCCGATTCGACCAAGACAGCACCAAACAAAAACATGCGTTTAAAAACCTATTGTTAGAGTTTGAACAAGGCAAAGCAGATGTAATGGTAGGCACACAAATATTGGTAAAAGGATTAGATTTTGAAAATGTGCAATTAGCCGCAGTAATTAATGCCGACCATATTCTAAATTTTCCTGATTTTAGAGCTTATGAACGCACTTTTCAATTGCTTACACAATTGGCTGGTAGGGTAGGCCGACACGGCAAAATGGGTATAATGATTATTCAAACTCGGCAGCCTGAACACGAGGTGCTCCAAGCCATTAAATATTTTGATTACAAAGGCTTGTATGCACAACAAATAAAGGAAAGAGAGCAATTTAGTTATCCGCCATTTACACGTTTAATTAAGATTACCTTAATGCATAAAAATGTAGAAGACATTAATAAAAACGCAGCGGAATTTAGTAAATTACTAAAACTACAATTAGGTGCAAGAGTATTAGGACCGGAGGTGCCGTATGTATCTAAAGTGCGTAATTATTATTTGCGCAATATTTTAATAAAACTAAATAAAGACAAAGACAATGCCGCTCAAATAAAAGATTTTATTTTAAAAACATTTGATTATTTAGTTCAAAATTATACGGTAAAGGGTTTGCGTTTATTGGCTGATGTAGATTGTAATTAACAATGCCAAAAATATAATTTACGTTAAATTTTTTACCAAATATACACTAAAACAAGCAAGTTGTACAATTGCAGTAATTCATATTTTAAAAAGTTGTTATTTTGGTGTTATTAAAAAAATTAATACAAATAAAATATGAAAAATTCAATCAAATACATTGCAGTAGCAACATTATTTTTTTTAGCCTCATGTGGCAACAATGAAGAAACACCAACACCAAGCACAACAAATGCAGCTAAAAAACAACAAATAAGTATGCAAGTAAATGGTGTTGCATATTCAGTAAATACAGGCGAAGTGGCAAGCGATAATATTTATGCACACATAGCAAACGATAGAAATAGATTTAATTTGACTGCTGCAAAAGGGGATAAAGATTTCAGTATAACACAAATAAATGCTAAGTTGGATACTTTAAACAGTATTCAAAACAATGGTGTTTTCGTGTTTTCGCAATGGGAAGATGGCGCAAATATTTATTCCACAATAGCCAATACCAAAGGTAAAATGAACTATTTAATAACCAAAAAAGATGCGTATGCTTCTGGTTTTCATTTGGTAGAAGGGTCTTTTTATGGCGTATTGTACAACGCTCAAAAAACAGATTCGGTGGTAATAACCAATGGGCAAATAAAAATTATAGATTAAACCCAAATTCAGAAATAGCATTGCTGAATCGAATAACAAATTGCAAATCATGTTTTTACAAAACATAA
>CAZDGF010000061.1:0-17083 GCA_964505065.1 uncultured Chitinophaga sp. | reverse complement strand
TTGGTTTTATTTTAAACAAATTTCTAATACTACTTTATTTTAGATGATAGCCAAAAGAATTTAAAAACATATAAAACAGATTCTATTTATATTCAAAAAAATGACACCAATTTTTTAGATAAAAATATTATGCAAAATGAAGAGTATATGTATACAATTATTGCAAAAGACGACAGTAAAAACATTTCGCCTGCATCAAATATAGTATATGCCAAAACTTTCAAAAAAGTTTTTATAAATCCAGTTAAAATACTTACAGCAACATACGATAGTGTAACAAATAGCAATATTATAGAATGGGAATATTTAAACAAAGACATCGTTAAAATTCAAATTTTTAAAGGCGATTCTGCTCATAAAGTAATGCTAATACCCACGCAAATAAAACCTACTGAAAAGCAATACAAAGATTTTTACATCAATAAAAACAAAACCTATTTTTATGCCATTAAATTGTATTTTAAAGATGGCACACAAACCAAATTATCTGTCCCTGTAGAGGTTATTAAACCTTAAAAAATTGACATAAAAAGTTTTAAACAAAAATATGTAAGTTTGCCACTTAAATTTTTTATAAAGACATGCTTAAAAATAAAGTAGCATTAATAACAGGAGCAAGCAGAGGCATAGGCAAAGGCATAGCCGAAATGTTTGCTAAAAATGGTGCAAACATCGCTTTTACATTTGCCAGTTCGGTAGAAAAAGCAAAAGCTTTTGAACAAGAATTAGCCTCAAATTATGGCATAAAAGCCATAGGGTACCAAAGCGATGCAAGCAATTATACAGCCGCACAGGAATTGGCCGATAAAGTAACTGCTGATTTTGGTAGTATAGATATTTTGATAAACAATGCAGGTATAACCCGCGATACTTTGCTTATGCGTATGAGCGAAGAACAATGGGATGAAGTAATGAATACTAACTTAAAATCTGCATTTAATTTAACCAAAGCTTGCTTAAAAGTATTTTTGAAAAACAAAGCAGGTAGTATTATCAATATGACAAGTGTTGTAGGTGTTACAGGCAATGCAGGGCAAGCCAATTATGCAGCAAGCAAAGCAGGTATGATAGGTTTTACAAAATCTATAGCTAAAGAGTTGGGCAGCCGCAATGTACGCTGCAATGCTATAGCTCCAGGCTTTATAGAAACCGAAATGACAGCAGCCCTAAATGCAGATGTAGTAAAAGGTTGGGTAGATACCATACCATTAAAACGTGGTGGAAGTACAGAAGATGTAGCCAATGCTTGCTTATTTTTAGCCAGCGATATGAGCACCTACATTACTGGGCAAACCATAAGTGTATGTGGCGGTATGTTAATGTAAAAAAATAGCATCTCCCAAAAGTCCCCTCTCCTTAGGAGAGGGGATTTAGGGGTGAGGCACACTTCGACAAGCTCAGTGTCCCAAATAAAATCAAAATTCAAAAACCTAAAATAGACCGTGGCTTTAGACCAAGAAATAGAACTATACAAAGAAGAAAGAGAAGAAAAAGAAATGTCTTTTTTGGATCATGTTGACGATTTGCGCAAGCATTTGGTTAGAAGTGCTATGGCTATTGTTGTTCTTTCTATAGCCGCTTTCTTTTTTATTGATGATATTTTTGATGATATTATTTTAGGACCATTACACCACGATTTTTTTACTTACCGTAAACTGTGTGAATGGGGCCATTCATACTATAAAACCGACCAATTGTGTGTTAAAGATTTTGAAATATCGCTACAAAATACAGAAATGGCAGGGCAGTTTATGATGTCGTTTAAATTAGCATTTTTAGTAGGTATTATTTTAGCTATGCCTTTTTTATTGTTTCAAATATGGAAATTTGTAAAGCCAGCATTGAACAACAAAGAAAGCAAAGGCACTAAAGGTTTTGTGTTTTATACAGGTTTTTTATTTGCTTGTGGTATATTGTTTGGCTATTTTATTTTGTGTCCTATATCTATCAATTTTTTTGCACGCTATACCTTAAGCCCATTGGTAAAAAACGAAATAAATATACAAAGCATTGTAGGTTTTATGAGCCTTTTGGTATTGGGTACAGGCTTAATTTTTGAATTGCCTGTATTAATGTATTTTTTAGCCCGCATAGGCATTATAAGTTCTGCTTTTTTAAAAAAATACAGAAAATATGCTTTTGTTATTATATTGATAGTAGCAGCCATTGTAACCCCACCCGATATTGTAAGCCAAGTAATACTCACTATTCCATTGTACATGCTATTTGAAATAGGGGTAATAATAACCAAAAGAGTAGAAGCCAAAAAACAAAAAGCCGAAGAGGATTATCAAACAAGTTTAAAATAAAGAAAAGCATCTTCCAAAAGCCCCCTCTCCTTGGGAGAGGGAGTTGGGGGTGAGGCAAAAGAAGAGATTTAAGAATAGATAAAAAACAATAAAAGCATCTCCCAAGTCCCTCTCCTAAGGAGAGGGATTTAGGGTGAGGCACATTTCGACAAGCTCAATGTACAAAAAAATATGCAAAATATTACAATAGGTAGCGACCACGCAGGTTTCGACCAAAAAGAAACCGTAAAAAACCACCTAATAGCCAAAGGCTATTTTGTACACGATGTAGGACCCTATACAGCCGACTCTGTAGATTACCCCGACTATGCTCACCAAGTAGCCAATGCCGTATTAAGCAAACAAAACACATTGGGCATATTGCTTTGTGGCAGTGGCAATGGCGTATGTCTTACAGCCAATAAACATGCAGGTATAAGAGCAGCTCTTTGTTGGCTGCCCGAGCTTGGCGCATTGGCAAGGCAACATAACAATGCCAATATTTTATGCTTGCCAGCACGCTATATCGCAAATGATGCTGCCATACAAATTACAGATGCCTACCTTATAGCTAACTTTGAGGGCGGCAGACACGAGCGAAGGGTAGAGAAAATAGATTTGTAGAATTGAACAATAAATTTTTATATTCATTTTTCAGTAAGCAAAATGATTGTATTACAAACTTTAAAAAAGGATATATTTGCAAAAAAGATAAATGGAATATTTTGCACACCCAACAGCCGTTATAGACGAAGGCTGCACCATAGCCAAAGGCACTAAAATTTGGCATTTTAGCCACATAATGACTAATTGCACAATTGGCGAAAATTGTAATATTGGTCAAAATGTAGTGGTATCGCCCAATGTGGTATTAGGTAAAAATGTAAAAGTGCAAAACAATGTATCGCTTTATACAGGTGTAATATGCCAAGACGATGTGTTTTTAGGTCCAAGTATGGTTTTTACCAATGTTACCAACCCTCGCAGTGCGGTAAATAGAAGAGAGCAATATGCCGAAACAATAGTAGGAAAAGGGGCAAGTATAGGGGCAAATGCCACCATTGTATGCGGGCATAATATTGGGCAATATGCCTTTATTGGTGCTGGCGCTGTGGTTACTAAACATGTGCCAGATTTTGCGTTATTAGTGGGCAATCCTGCAAGGCAAATAGGCTGGATGAGCGAGTACGGACACCGCTTAGAATTTAACAAAGAAGGCAAAGCCACATGCCACGAAAGCCAACAAGAATATGAATTGAAAGACGGAATTGTAAAACGTATAAAATAATGGGTAAAAATATATTGGTAACAGGTGGCTTGGGCTATATTGGTTCGCATACGGTGGTGGAGCTAATGGCAAATAATTTCACCCCTATTGTTGTAGATAATCTTTCAAATGCATATGAAAATGTATTAGATGGCATTGAGAAAATAACAGCACAAAAGCCAATATTTTATGCTATAGATGTAAACAATAAAGCCGCATTAACAGAGGTTTTTAAAGCCCATGCAATAGATACTGTTATACATTTTGCTGCTTATAAAGCTGTTGGCGAATCGGTGCAAGAGCCTTTAAAATATTATAAAAACAATATTGGGGGCTTAATTACTCTTTTGGAAGTAATGCAAGAAAATAGCGTAAAAAATATTGTATTTAGTTCAAGTTGCACTGTATATGGCGAGCCTGATAGCACGCCAGTAGATGAGCAAACGCCCATAAAACCTGCCACCTCACCCTATGGTAATACCAAACAAATAGGCGAAGAAATATTGAACGAATGTGCATATACCAATACCGTATCGTTGCGCTATTTTAACCCTGTGGGGGCGCATAGCAGTGCTTATATTGGCGAGTTGCCAATAGGAGTGCCTAACAATTTAGTGCCTTTTATTACCCAAACAGCCATAGGCATTAGAGAAAAAATAACTATTTATGGCAATACATACAAAACGCCCGATGGCACTTGTATTCGCGATTATATACATGTGGTAGATTTAGCCAAAGCCCATGTAAAAGCCATTGAATATATTGCCAATAATGCTCATAATCATTTTGAAGTATTTAATCTTGGTACAGGCAAAGGCAATTCTGTATTAGAGGTAATACAATGCTTTGAAACGGTAAACAATGTAAAACTAAATTACACCATTGGCAATAAGCGAGAGGGCGATGTAGAAAAAGTATATGCCAATAGCCATAAAGCTAATACTATATTGGGCTGGCAATCTGAATTAGATTTAGAAGCCATGATGCACTCTGCTTGGCAATGGGAAAAGGCTTTGAAAGGGAATTAAACACTTTCTACAGAAGGATAAAAAAGAGAAAACCGTTTTTTTTCAATTTATTTGTATATTTGTATTGAATTGAAAACTAAAATACTCATATTTATTTTATTTTTAAACAAAATTGTACTTTGCCAAGTATATAATGATAGGTGTGATAATGCCAGTGAAATTATTGTTTCAAATGATGGTTATGGTTTAGGATTAATAAATAGCAAAAAAGTAGATTTAAAAAATTCAACTAAAGAAATAGGAGAGCAATGTGCAGAAGAAATAGTAAAAATAGGAAATTGTTTTAAAACAGTATGGTATAAATTTAAAATACCTACAACAAGAAATGTACAAGTAAGTTTAAGACAAAAAGACAGTTTAATTCCTCAAATTTTTGTAGGTTTTACAATATATAAAACAAATAATTGTAATTACTCAACAAATGAAATATCGAACCAATTAACACCATTGAGTAAATTTGGTTCAAGTGGAAATAATTGCTTGCAAGCAGGTACATATTATATTCAAGTTTCATCAAAATTTAATGTTAAAGATTCTATATGGATAGAGTTAGATATTTCCAAAAGCAATAATATTTCGTATGATTTTAAAGAAACACCAGAAATAATAAATGTATATAATAATACTATAAGTTTTAATGCAAATTTAGAATGCCTTTCTATAGATAGCATTGAAAAAAAAGGAATTATTGGTTCAAATTTTACGAAAAGTTTTTGGATTAAAAGTGATTTTTATTATAATAGTTCATCAGATGAAATTAAGATATTTACAAATAGTAGCTTTGCATATAGAATCTTTACTGAAATGCCAAATATTGATAGTTTTAATTTTTTAAAACCATTTGTTTACATTGATAAAACGTACAATAATTTTAATATATTATCAAATGATTGTATTACCAAAACTTACAAAAAAGTTTTTATTCAAATAGTATTAACGAATGAAAATAACTATTTTAATATTTATGTATCCTCCAAAAATTCTAACACAGATAGATGGAATACGCCCAATACCGATTTTATAGTAAATACAAACAACACTTATAATCAAGACCATAGAAGATTATTGAATTGCAATAGTTTGTTAGAAAAACATACTTGTAAAAATGTAATTCCAGACTCATTTTTAGATATTAGAAAATATAACTACGGTGGTGGCAATTTTTTTTACGATACTACAATATTAAAATCAGCTGCATATTTAATAGTAAATTCTAATACTAATGGCATTTTAACTATAAATCCAAATATTAGTAATAATAACCTTTATTGTAAATTTGTTTTATTCGAGGGAAATATTAATAATACTTGCAATCTTCGTAAAATTTTAGAAACAAATAATAATAGTAGCCGTTTAACTTTTTGTGTTAAACCTAAAACGTATACAATTTTATTGGTGTATGAAACAACATTTCCTAATAAAATAGTTGATATCAATATCAAACAAGTTTCTATACCTATTGCTAAGTATTATAAACATAATGATGTAGAAAATTTAGGTGTATTTAATCCTGATATAAATAATATGCAATTAAATAGCACCCAAACATATTTTTACAATGTAGATACTACAATTAAAATCGATTCTTTTAGAAAAAAAGGGAAATTTATTTTTTCCGAATTTTACTTAACCAAAAAAGCCAATTTAAATATCTCAAGAAATTATGAAAGGTATCTTTTTAAAGGACGTTTTGTAGATAATACAATTAAAACATTAGAAACTTTTGATTATAAAATTGGGTACCATAAAGAATGTTATGAGCTTAATGAAGGATATTATACAATTTTAATTTTTCAAGACTCAAGCAGAATGGATACACTAGTAAAATGTGTAAATTTTGCTTCTGGTAATGTTGTAATATCAAATATTAATTATTGTACGTCTAATCAAATTAATGATAACGCTACAAAGTGTATAAAAATTAATAACAATGAAGATTTATTGAATAATAATAGTGCATACAATGGAATAAATTATATTTATCCTATTAAAGTTTGCTACCATTGCAATTCAAATATTAATAAAATTAAACCCGCGCTTAAATGTACCAAAAAATTAATTTATGGGAAAAAAGAATATATAGCATATTATTATAGTTTCTATTTAGGAGAAAATGCAGAAGTAAAATTTGAAAACAGCCATGGTGTTGTATTATACAAAGGCAATATTGCTGCAAACCCTAATGTTATAAATGATTCTGACAATATAATAGACCCTTGTAATTTGGGGAATATTTATTGTAATTTAGAAGGAAGAAAATATTATGTAATGGTTCAATTTGTTGGTGTATCTGAAACTTTGAATCCCATAAATTTTGGCAATCTTATAACTGTAACAAAACACATTATTACACCTAACGACCGTGCAAAAAATGCTTATAATTTTGGACATTTTAATTCAAGTCAAACAAAAACAAGTACTATTTCAAAAATTACTTGCCATACAAGCTCAGCACAAACAGATCCTTCTTTATTACTCAATAATGTTAACCTGTATAATAGAACTACTTACCCATTGAATTTTAAAGATACGCAAAATAAATCAAGATTTTTAGAAAGAAGAAATATTTGGTACACTTTTACTGTTAAAGGCAGTAATAATAGTAATATTAATGTTGTTCTTAATAGTTTGGAAAGCTGCAGAAACATTATTCATGTTTATAGATATAAGGGCACATACAATGAAACATTTGATGGCAATTTTGATAGCACATTAAATAGTTTAGAATACATAACTCATAATGAATTTAATAATCAAAGCTATTGTTATTACGATAATGTTAATTTTAAAAGCCAATCTTGCCAAAATGAGAGGTATTTTGTAATAGTAGAAAATCAAAATGCAAAAAACGCAGAATATAAGTTAAGTGTTCAATGTATTTATGGCGTTGCTAGTACTTCTACTGGCGACTTTTGTTCAACACCCTATAGAAAACAAATATCGCAATTTGGAAATTCTGTTATTTCTGGAAAAAATAATTGCAATACTTGGGGAGGTTCGCCATTTGAAAATAAAATTGAATCTGAACTTATTTCTACTTGGTTTGAAATAGAAATTACTAATATTAATAATTTTGATATTGAAATAAGTAACGCTTCAACTATACCTATTCATTCATATAATGTATATGCCGGAGAGTGTGGATATTTAACAAAAATAGCAGAGTTAAAAAGCAGTTTATCTTATTTTACATTAAGCTGTATGACAAAAGGTAAAATTTATATACAAGCCATTGCTGTTAAAAATAACATAGGATTATTAAACTTTAACATTAAAATAAAACGACCTCAAAATATAAATTGTAAACCGTATGATTTTAAAAAAGTTGTTTCTCAGTTTTTTATAAAAGGAGGCTGTAAAGAAGATACCCTTTTTTCAGAAAATATTTCTACAGAAGGCGATAAAATAATAAACAAATGGTATGTAAATAATCAGTTAATATCCCAATTAACCAATCCAATTTTTAATACATCAATTTCTCCTTTTTTTTTAGGAAATAATAAAATTAAACTTGTTGTAGAAAATACACTTTTTAATACCAAAGACTCTTCCGAAATAGTTTATTTAAAACCTAATGTTCCTTATTATTTTAAGTTGAAATATCCAAAAAAAATATTTTGTTATGATTCTATTTTAGTTGATATAGAAACTAACTATCCTTATAAAATGAATTATGAATGGAATTATGAAAATATAGCTGATAAAGATATTTATAAAAACTTTCAAAAACTTAAAAACTTTTACGATTTAAAAATTAGTATAAAGGCAAACAGTGAAAATTGTTTTTTTGATGATACAATTACATTAAATGTAAATCAAAAAACGACATTGTTTAAAGACTCATTTGTTTGTAAATTAGAAAAGTATTTTGTAAAAGGCTCTGAATACGAAACATTATTAATTAATGGTGTTATAAATAAAAGAAAAGATTTTTATATAGACCAATCTGGTAAATATATTTTTGAAGGTTATTATAAAGGATGCTATTTTAATGATACCGTAAATTTAGGATTTTACTCAAAAATAGATACAATTTATCAATCAGATACTTTGTATAATTGCAATAATACCTTACTTAAAATAAAAAGTCCAAGAGTATTAAAAAACTATTTATGGAATGATAATTCAACAAATAGTGATATAAAAATTAATAAAACTTTAAATCTATATGCATTAAAAGGTGCTATCAACAATTGCTTAAATTTTGATTACAAAGCATATATAATAAATGAAACATCGCCTCAAAAATTATTAAAAGACACTTCAATCTGTTTATATGATACTTTTTATTTTAAAAGCCCAATAATAAAGAATTATGACGTGGTTTATAAGAGTCCGAACGAGGAAAAATGGAAAGTTGTAAAAAATGAAAAGTTAAAAATAATGATTAAATCTAAACAATGTACATTTATTGATTCCGCAACAGTAAGCCCAATTCTATATTCTAATAATTTTTTTGACACAATAGTTTGTTTTAATGATTTAATTTCAACAATTGAATTAGATGGAGGTAATGCAAAAAATTATATTTGGGAAAATAATATTTCTAATAATAGATTTTATTATGCTGATAATTATAAAATATACAATTTATATAGAACAGATATCAATAATTGTAAAGATACTATTAAATTCAATGTTCAAGAAAATTGTCCTTTAAGTGTTTTCTTACCTAACGCTTTTACTCCCAATAATGACATTTTTAATAATACGTATAAATTTTATATCAAAGGAAAATATCAATCCTTTAATTTAACAATTTTTAATAGATGGGGAGAAGTTTTATTTCAAACGAATACAAATAAAGAATGGGATGGTTCATTTATGGGAAAACTTGTACAAGAAGGGGTATATGGTGTTTTTTTAGAAGTTATTGCTGATAAAAAATATACTTTTCGTTCTACTTTAACTTTATTGTATTAATAAATAAACGCAAATGCATCACCCCCTAAAACCCCTCCCAACCTTGTGCCATTATTTTATGTTTAATATTGCTTTTGCTTATTAGGTGCAACCCCTCGTTTTTAGCTACAGCATGACCTATAATGGTAAAATCAAATTCTTTTTTTAATATTTCATAAGCCGTTTGCGGTACGGTAAACATCAGTTCGTAATCTTCGCCACCATTTAGCACAGCAATAGTTGGGTCAATGCCAAGGTCTATAGCCCTTTGGTAGGTTTGTGGGTCTATAGGTAGTTTGTCTTCATATACGGTTAAGCCCACTTGGCTTGCGCTTGCTAATTGGTATAAATCGCTGGCTATGCCATCGCTAATATCTATCATAGCTGTAGGCACAATATTTAGTTCATCTAAACGTTTTACCATATCTACTCTTGCTTCTGGCTTAAGTTGGCGTTGTATAATATAATCGTTTCCCTCCAACTCAGGTTGAAAATTGGGTTGTTCTAAAAATATACGTTTCTCTCTTTCCAATATGGTTAAGCCTAAAAAAGCAGCACCCAAATCGCCAGATACTAATAGCAAATCGCCTTCTTTTACGGTATTTCTATAGGTTATTTTTTCTTTGGCTACTGTGCCATAAGCGGCTATATTTATGGTTAGTCCTTTAGGATTGCTTGTAGTATCGCCTCCTACCAAATCTATGTTATATGTATTGCAAGCAGCTAAAATACCACTGTACAATTCCTCAATAGCCTCAATAGAAAAACGGTTGCTAACAGCTATACTTACCAAAATATGTGTAGCTGTACCATTCATAGCTGCTATATCGCTAATATTGGCTATTACGGCTTTATAGCCCAAATGTTTTAGCGGTGTATAAGCCAAATCAAAATTTACACCTTCCACAAACA
The DNA here is from genome assembly GCA_964505065.1 of uncultured Chitinophaga sp. Taxonomy (GTDB): domain Bacteria; phylum Bacteroidota; class Bacteroidia; order NS11-12g; family UBA955; genus JABMMZ01. Next base: position 6,686 of record CAZDGF010000061.1, on the reverse strand, counting down.
TATCTGTAGTTAGCAAAGTAAAATTATTGCCTGTGTCTATAACAGCGGCATCATCGCCTATACCTTTGGTAGAGTTGTTATGATTTAGTTTAATATTATTAGAAAGATGATGTATTAATTTAAACTCGCCAAATTCATTTAATTCCGTTCTGCTATTGTTTTCAAACATTTGTTGTATTTTAGCTGCAAAAATAATGGGTATTCAGCAAACAGCCGCCACAATTGTAAAAGATATTGTACATCTATTTTATCCAAAAATATGTGCAGGCTGCAATACCCCATTATTGGCACAAGAAGAAATTATATGCTTAATGTGTAAAATAAAATTGCCACGTACAAATTTTGAATTAACAGAACATAATGCAATAAATCAAATATTTTGGGGCAGAGTGCCTTTAGTGTTTGCCAGTGCATTTTTGTATTTTAGAAAAGAGGGATTAACCCAAAAATTAGTTCATCAATTAAAGTATAAAAACCGAAAAGAAGTAGGCATATATTTAGGCAGCATGTATGCCCAAGAAATAAAAGATAAACTGAGCGAAAGGCAGATAGATATTATTACCACTGTGCCACTACATCCTGCAAAATTATTAAAAAGAGGCTACAACCAAAGCGATTATATAGCACAAGGTTTTGCAGAAACTTTGGGCATTTCTTTTAAACCAAATTTAATTGTAAGAAACGAAAACACTAGCACTCAAACATTAAAAAAACGCTACGAACGCTGGGAAAATATGGCAGATAAATTTGCAATAAATACTACATTTAACGTTGAAAATAAAATCATACTCGTTGTAGATGATGTAATAACCACAGGTGCTACAATGGAGGCATGTTGTAAAATTATATTGAAAGAAAACAATGTAAAAGTAGCTGTTATAAGTTTGTGTTATGCTGTTAATTAATTATTAAATAAATTTGCTTATGTTTGTATTTTATAAAAATACAGAAAATGAAAAAGATTTTTTTACTATTAGCAGTAGCTTTTACAATTGTTACATCATTATTTGCTCAAAAACCCTCAATAGGTGCTATTCAAGCAGAAAAAGTGCCAATGTATTGCAGTAGTGGCGATACAGGCAGAACCCCAATTTTATTCAGATTAAGGATTCAAGGTTTAAACCCAGGTTCACAATACAAATATTATGCAAGCTGTATAGCAATAAGCGATACAGGTTCAAATGTTAATGGTGTAGGCAATCCCATTTTATTTAAAAATAATGGCAGTTTAGTTTATTCAACAAATGCAGGTTTTACAGCAGGTAATCATGATACTTTTACTGCAAGTTTTGGTGGCGATTTTACCAATTGGTTTGGTGTTGTTAATACTGCAAATTCAAGGTTTACAGCAGGAAGTTATGTATATCCAATGATAGTTTTTCAAGATATAGGACCAAGCCCTGTTACAAAAAAATGGTATATAAGAGATTCAATAAAAGTATTAAGTTTTTCTACTTCAAGCGGAGGAAATAATGGCTCGGCTATTTATGGTAAATCTTTTGCCAAAGCTAAAAATATTGTAGAGCTTTATGATGATGTAAGCTTTGCTACTACTCGCCCAATAAACATTGCCCTTGTTGAAAGCAAAGGTACATCAATAGCAAGTATGCCATATTGGTATAGCAACAAAGTAAATGCTCAAGCTGGCTTTTGGGGAACTATAATACCCAATAGCTTAAGCAATGGAATTCAAAGAATAGAACACAATAATTTTTCAACAGGAAATTTAGTATATTCTCATAAAGAAGCAGATGCCACTTGGGGTTCAGATTCTACAAAAAATCAAAGAAAAGGCTTAAATCCAATATTTATTAAAAGCGATTATGCACCGCTTATAGCGCCAGATATTCAATTCAATACCAATGTTACCAATGCAACAGAAGGCAATACAATTGTAAATTTATTGGTAAATAGAAAATATGGCAATGCAGATAGCACCAAAGTTACATACGCTATTGTGGTTGGCTCGGCTACCAATACTGTAGATTATGATTTGAATACAACAAAACCATTGGTTTTTAAACCTTATGGTGATATTACAGATACCATAAAAGTAAAAATTAATGATGATTTGATGAGCGAAACTAACGAGGATTTGGCTGTAAAATTGATAAGCACAGTAAATGGTGTTATAGGTACGCAAACTACCCATACTGTAAATATTATAGACAACGATATTCCTTTGGTAACTTTCGATAAAAAAGGCTCTACCATTAGCGAAACCGCAGGCTCTATAAAAGTAAAAGTAAGAATTAAATTTGGGTCTGTAAGTGCCACTAATTTTAGAGTTGTTGTAAAATCGAAAGGCGATAGCACATTAATACCACAAGAGTTTAAATTTGGAAGCAGCAATAGAGATAGCACACTTAAATTTAATGGTAATAAAGTAAATGATAGTTTAGAATTTAAATTGGCTATTATAAATGATAATTTAGTAGAAGACAGACCAGATACCATAGTTTTAGCTATTAGAAACACAACATCGCCCGCCATTGCTGGTGCCGATTCTTTATACACATTGATAATAAATGACAACGATGCACCGCCAAAATACGCATTTGCTAAAAAAGAAATAATTGTAAATGAAAACGCAGGCAATGTTAGAATTAGAGTAAATATAGCTGGTAGAAACATTTCTCAATCGGATATAGGAGTGCGCTTTTCTACAGGCGCATCTACAGCTACAGAGGGTTCAGATTTAACCTATAATCCTACCACACAAATATTTTCTGTTAACCCTACCGACCCAGATAGCATAACCATAGATATTCCTATTTTGGATAATAGCGTATTTGAAAATACAGAAAATGCAATATTTATATTATCGCCATTTTCTAATGCAAGCCTTGGCAAACCCGATACCTTAAAAATTGTAATATTAGACAACGATTTGCCAGAATATACCATAGCAAAACTTACTACAGAAAAAACTGCTGGCATAGCCGATAGCTTAAATGTAAAATGCAGAATAAAAGGTGTAGCGTATGGCATTAATATGAAACCAACGGGTTCACCTGCTGGCTATGCGTTTACGCTTATAGATGCAACGGGCGGTATTCAAATATACAGCGCTAATGGCAGCAATGGCTACACTGTGGCAGAGGGCGATAGCTTAAGCATAAGCGGCACAGTAGGGCAATTTGAAGGATTAACCCGTTTTGACAATGTAATAAACATTACCAAATTAGGCACAAAAGCTTTAAGAGCTGCCACAGTAGCATCGGATATTACAGAGGCAAACGAATCGAGATTGATTAAATTAAACACCCTAAAATTGGTAAACAGTAGCCAATGGCCTACCGCTGCAATGGCTGCCAATACTACAGCCGTAGTGCAAGTGGCTAATCAAACAACAACTTTCGATATGCTAATAGACAGCGATACAGATATTGACGGCACACCAGCACCAAGTGGCTTTTTCAATGTAATAGGCATAGGCTCTCAATCCGATGCTACCAATCCATTTACAAGCGGCTACCAAATTGTGCCAAGAAGGCTTACAGATATAGAAAACATAGCCTCGCCTACATTTACTTTTACACCCACAACAGCCAATGCTGTAGAAAATAGAGATAGCACTCCAGCATTTACTATTCAATGTGCTAATATTACCAGCAATCAGCAAATTACCATAGAAATTAAAGGTGGTACAGCTGCACGTAATACAGATTATATTAGTAATCCTACACGCACATTTTTATTAACTCCAGCCAAGCCAAGCATTAGCATTAAAACACAATTAAAAGATGATATACTTTCTGAATCGCCAGAAACCATTATATGGGTACTGCGTGGCAATAGCTATGGCACAATAATAGGAGCAGATAGCATACATACTATTACCATTATAGATGATGAAACAGTAGGTATTGCGCAAACAAAATTGGCAGCTGAAACAGTGGTATATCCTAATCCTGCGGCAGATAATATTGCTATAACATCTACAGCCAATATTTTAAGCATTAGTATTGTAGATATGAACGGAAAAGTGGTTAAAACTTTGAGCAATATTAACGAAACAACAGCAAAAATAGCCATAGATGAATTGAGCAAAGGCATTTACACAGCTAAAATTACAACCGATAAAGGCACAATAAACAAGCCTTTTACAATAGTAAAATAAGCCTATAATATACATATTAAAAAATCTGCAACACTTATGTGTTGCAGGTTTTTTAATAAGAAGTTGTCTAAAGTTGATTTTATAAAATAGTTATAAGTATAAAATTAAATTGACTTTAGACAACTTCAAAATAAATTTTAACTAAAAAGGCATTTAAACACACTAAAATTGGTAGAGGAATAAAAATAAATTAATATTGCAGTATGTCGTTAGGTTTTAAAGTAAAAACAGTAGCCGAATATGCAGCAGAGGGAAAAACACCCGAAGTATTATTTTATGTAGGTTGTGCAGGCAGTTTTGATGAACGTGCCCAAAAAGTAACAAAAGCTTTTGCCAAAATACTCAACCATTGCCAAATAGATTTTGCCATATTGGGCAGCGAAGAAGGCTGCACAGGCGACCCAGCCAAGCGGGCAGGCAACGAGTTTTTGTTTCAAATGCAGGCTATGAACAATATTGCTGTTATGAATGGCTATGGCATAAAACATATTGTAACCACATGCCCCCATTGTTTCAATACCCTTAAAAATGAATACCCTCAATTGGGCGGAAACTATGAGGTGCAACACCATACCCAATTTTTACAACAGCTTATAAATAATGGCAAACTAAAGGTAGAAGGCGGAGCATTTAAAGGTAAAAAAATAACCTACCACGATAGCTGCTACCTTGGCAGAGCCAATGGCGAATACACAGCCCCAAGGGCAGTATTAGAAACCCTTGATGCCGAGCTTGTAGAAATGAAACGCTGCAAAACCAATGGCTTGTGCTGTGGTGCAGGTGGCGCACAAATGTTTAAAGAAGCCGAAAAAGGCACTAAAGAAATAAACATAGAACGTAGCGAAGAAGCCCTAAATACAGGCGCTACCATTATAGCTGCCAATTGCCCTTTTTGTATGACAATGGTACGAGATGGGGTAAAGCATTTTGAAAAAGAAAGCACAGTTCAAGTATTAGATTTAGCAGAGCTTGTAGCCCAAGCCAATGATTTGTAGAAAATTACAATTGCCCTTTAAATATTGCTGTATTAACAGAAATAGAACAATTACTATTATTTTAAAATATAGTGGCAATGGTTAATTATAGCCAAAGGATATTCTATTACATAAAAAACATAGAATAAACAGCAAAATACCCACCAAATACAACCCTCAAGGCAGTAAATGCAACCCTCAATGCTCCAAAAGCAACCTTTTAGCCTCTAATAAACCTTTGAAAGCTACAACGCTCGCTTCGGAAGCGACAAGTGTAACTTCGGAAACCTCAATGCTCGCTTTGAAGCTTTTAACCCAAATTCAGCAATAGAATTGCTGAATCGAATAACAAATTGCAAATCATGTTTTTACAAAACATAATTGCAATTTCTAAATCGGGGTTAACCCAACTAAATCAAGTAGTTCGATTTTTCAAATCTCCTATTGATTAATTTGGGTTTAACGCTCGCTCGGAAAGCTTTAAGGATAGCCCAGATAGCTAAAAGGATAACTCGGAAAACATTTTTCTGTATGTTTGCCTTATAAATTATTAACACAAATTCAGCAATAGCATTGCTGAATCGAATAACAAATTGCAAATCATTTTTTTACAAAACATAATTGCAATTTTTAAATCGGGGTTAATCCCAACTAAATCAAATAGTTCAATTTTTCAAATCTCCTATTGATTAATTTGGGCTTATGCGGAAAATACACTAATTTTAGATTATCAATTGCCCTTTGCTTTAGCAAAGGGATAATGAGATAAAGGGTTTTTAAATTTTCCCCCTTTGGTTACAGAGCTTGTCGAAATAAGGAGGGGGCAGTTTTGGAGTAGCAGAACACGGGCAAGTATGCGAGCGCGGAAAAGTGGAAAATAATTTTACTGTAAAACACTCATTTGATTTTTTAATGAGTCTTTTAAGTTTTTAGAAAATATCTCTCTCCCCATAGCAGGTGTTTTTATTTTCATTTCTCTAAAGTTGGTTTCGTCTAAGCTGGTAAACGATTTGCTTTTATCAATATCCAATGCTGTTTTTACCAATATGGTTTCTGTTTCAGGATAATAAAAATAATCAAAAAACTGTTCGTTTTCTGGTGTTATTTGGATAAAGTTTTTACCATCTAAATCAGATACATAAAGCATTACAGCATCTTCCGAGTTGTACTTTTTATCTTTGTTTACATCGTGTTTTACAACTCTAAAAAATATTAAATTTCTTGAAAACTCTTTGTGTATAGCAAATGATAAAATATGCAAAGTATCGTTAATTAAAGGACGAGATTGCCCAGTTTTTTTATCGTAAAATAATATATTGCGAATATCAAAATCGTTTTCGCTTGAGTTTATATATTCCATAGTTGCTCTGCTATCTATTTTATTTTCAACATTATCTTTAAAAGATAAATTATTTGAATAATTATTGGCTACCGAACCCTCTTTGCTTACATGTGGCGCATTGTAGCCAGGTTTTGCCTCTTCTTCTTTTATTTGCGGATTGTAATTAGCACCCACAGGAAACATCAATAAATCTCAATAGCGTCCTAAATAAATAAAAAAAGAAGAAGGAAGTAAAGTAACTCAAAGT
>CAZDGF010000060.1:0-17811 GCA_964505065.1 uncultured Chitinophaga sp. | reverse complement strand
TTTGAGTTACTTAACTTCCTTCTTCTTTTTTTATTTATTTAGGACGCTATTGAAAAATAATGAATTTTCATTCAATTATTAATTTTGGTAAATATAAAGATACTCCAAAAGAATTATATTTTATACTTGGAGGAGATGACAGGAACTATTTAATTTGGTGTCTTTTAAATTTAGAATATTTTGCATTGGAACCATACATTATTGATGATATTATTAAAATGAATGGCAATAATAATTATGAAAGAGATAGACTAATTAAAATAAACGAAGATAAAATAGATTCATATTACAAATGTATTGAAAACAATTATTATCAATCTGAGAGAACATTTCGTGATTTTGAAAATGATAGCATTTGGGCTTTAACTGGGGAGTATCCTGAAGATGATTATTAAATACCTTTTCAGCCGTTTATTTCTATGACAAAAAAAAGTAATTTATGCTATCTTTTTCCCTGTGATCGGTCTGTAGCATAGCTCCTTGTGGCTGCTACCGACCACTGCCAACGCATTTTGAAGTTTCCCTCTTCTGCTCCACACGTTACTTTCCACCTTGTAGCCAAAATTCTCAATTACAAACTTAATCAAAAAAAACATACTACACAAAAGATGCTGAAAGCATCATAGATTTATAGAAAAAAACCAATGCAATGTACGACCCTGAAGGGGTAGTACTATATCTATTTTATGCCCGTTCTTGCTCGCAACTTTCAATTATGCAGCTCCCGTTCTCGCTCATATCTTGCGAGTTAGCTGCCCAACTACCTCTGACATCTTATAATGTTAAACTCCTACGGAGTTTAAGTATGTGTATTTTATCATTGTTTATTAATATGCAACTCCTACGGAGTTGTTTCTACCTAAAGTTTTTTTTGCCTTATTAAATTTTTTGCTTTGCAATGTGTTTTCCACCTTGTAGACAAAAAATCTTAAATACAAACACAATATATATATACCATTAAAAGTTGTATATAACCAACATTAAATACTATAATTATACTTAATGTTGAGATAAATAAACATTAATATATTTTTTATTTAAAAAATATGTTGTATATTTGTGGTGTAAAATCAACATTAAAGCTAAAATATCAATACAATGTATGATAAATACAACATTAATTACAAAGCATACACAGATAAAGCGCTGATACAAAAAATTGGAGAATATGTAAAAAGTACCCGCTTAAAAGCCAATAAAACACAAGCCCAATTGGCTTCCGATGCAGGTATTAACCGCAGCACGCTTATAGAATTAGAAAACGGAAACAACGTAAATTTAATTACTTTTATACAAATTATGCGTTGCTTGGAGCAATTAAATTTTATCAATTTTTTTGAAAAAGAAATAGAATTTAGCCCTATGTTATTGGCAGAGCAAGAGGCAAAAGCATACAGAAAAAGGGCTTCTAAAAGTAAGCCTAATACCTCTAAAAAATCGGATTGGTAATACAACATGATCACTACAGCATTTATACATATTTGGGGCAATAGAGTGGGTGCAATTGCTTGGAATCCTAATACAGGAACAGGTAGTTTTGAGTTCGATAAATCATTTAAGTCTTTAAATTTGGATATTAGTCCGCTAAAAATGCCAATAAGCAGTTCTGCTATTTTTTCTTTTACAGAATTAAGAAACAGCAATACCTTTAAAGGTTTGCCAGGTTTGTTGGCAGATGTTTTGCCCGATAAATATGGAAATGCCATTATCAATGCTTGGTTGCAAAAAAATAAGCGCCCAAGCAATAGTTTAAATCCAATAGAAATGCTTTGTTTTATAGGCACCCGTGGAATGGGTGCTTTAACATTTGAGCCCAATAATCCAATAGCCGAAGATAAAATATTTGATATTGAAATGAGCAGCTTAATAGCCATAGCAGAGCAAATATTGAGCGATAAAGTGAATTTTAAAGCCAAGCTGAATGCCAATGATACACAAAGTTTACAAACTATTTTAAAAATAGGCAGTTCGGCAGGTGGGGCAAGGGCAAAGGCAATAGTGGCTTACAATGCTAAAAATGGCAAAATTAAAAGTGGACAATCTATTGTACCCAAGGGCTTTGAGCATTGGATAATGAAATTTGATGGCATTGCAGATAGTCAATTTGGGGCAAGCAAAGGCTATGGAAGAGTAGAAATGGCATATTATTTAATGGCTACAAGTGCTGGTATCAATATGACATCATGCACTTTATACGAAGAAAATGGCAGAGCGCATTTTATGACCAAGCGTTTTGATAGAGAGGGTAATGAAAAACTGCACATGCAAAGTTTTTGCGCTTTGCAACATTATGATTTTAACGAGGTAAATAGCTATAGCTACGAGCAACTGTTTGAAACCATGCGTTTATTAAATTTGCCTTATTCGGATGCGCAGCAGCTTTTTAGAAGAATGGTGTTTAATGTATTGGCAAGAAACTGCGATGACCACACTAAAAATTTTGCATTTTTAATGAATAAAAATGGGCAGTGGAGTTTATCGCCTGCTTTTGATATTTGCCATGCTTACCGACCACAAAGCACATGGGTAAGCCAACACGCTTTGAGTATTGAAGGCAAAAGAACTGATTTTGAACTAAAAGATTTTGTAAACTTAGCAGCCAATATGAACATAAAAAAACCATTGGAAATAATAGAGGAAGTAAAACAAGCTGTAGCCCAATGGCAGCATTTTGCAAAACAAGTAGAGGTAGATAAAACACTAACAAAAGCAATAGAGTCAACATTATTGTACAAAAATTTCTAATGCCAAATATTTATCTAATATAAAATTAAGCAATATTATTTTTTAAATTTTTAACCCTACAAGCAACTAAAACCAATATTTCTTTATCTTTGTTATAAATATTTGTGCTTAAATATATTAATAGTTTTAAAAATAATGGTGTTTCGCTTTCAAAAAGTGTAGCTATGCTTTTGTTTTTTTGCCAATGGTGTGCACCGCTTTTTGCCCAAAAATATTTGGTACAAAACAAAGGGCAATTGCCTGAAACAGTAAAAGCACAAAAAATATTGAGCAATGGTTTTTTATATTATAAAGCCGATGGATTTACAACACTTATAAGAAACAATGCCGAGTATGATAGCCTTTGGCATCATTTTCATCAATACAAAAAATTAAAAAAAGATTTTAAAGTACATTTTCATCGTTTTGATGTGCAGTTTGAAAATGCCAATACAAGCGATATTGAATACAAATATGCCGATATTACCAATTATAATTATTTTAGAGGGAATAACCCTAAGCAATGGGCTACCAATGTAAAGGCATACCACGAAATGGTGTACCATCAATTGTATGCCAATATCAATTTACAAATACAAAACTATGGCAACAATGTAAAACACAATTATATTGTAAAACCCAATGGCAATGCTGCCAATATTAATTTGCGCTATAAATATACTAACAATGTAAAGCTAATAAACCAACAACTGATAATACAAACAACCGTGGGCAATGTAGTAGAACAGCAGCCTTTAGCATTTCAAATAATCAATAAAGATACTATTTTTATACCTTGTGCTTATATGCTAAAAAAAGAAAAAACAGACTATATAGTTTCGTTTAAATTAGGCGAATACAATAAAAATATTGAACTGGTAATAGACCCTATTTTAGTATTTTCTACCTATAGCGGCAGCGCAGGCGATAATTTTGGCTTTACAGCTACACACGATAATAGAGCAAACTTATACTCGGCAGGTATTGTAGATGGCGCACAAGGAGCTTTTCCTGTAACAACGGGTGCTTTTCAAACCACTTATGCAGGCGGGGCAGATATTAGTGGGCAACCAGGCAACCAGGGCAGAGCACCTGCTAACTTAAGCAACGATATAGGCATCAATAAATACGACAGTGCAGGCACTACCCTGCTTTATAGCACCTATTTGGGCGGCAGCGATGATGAGTTTCCGCATAGCTTGGTGGTGGACAATAACGATAATTTATTGGTATTGGGCACTACATATAGTAAAAATTTTCCTATAGATAGCATGGGTTACGATACAAGTTTTAATGGCAATACAGATATTTTTATTACCAAATTGAGCAAAACAGGTAATGCTTTATTGGCAGGCACTTACATAGGAGGCAGCAATTTTGATGGCTTAAATTCAAGAACCTTGCGCTATAATTATTCCGATGATTATAGAGGCGATATAGCCGTAGATTCTACAGATAATGTATATATTGCCAGTACTACTTACAGCAATAATTTTCCCCTAAAAAATAATTTTCAAACAGCAAAAGGCTCTACGCAAGATGGCTGTATTTTTAGTTTAAATAAAAATTTAAGAAACCTCTTATTCAGCAGCTATGCAGGCGGAAACGATGATGATGCATGCTACTCTATAAGGCTATACGACACTTTTGTATATGTTGGAGGGGGTACTGCAAGTAGCACATTGAATTTTAATGTAAATGGCGCTAAAAATATATATGGTGGTGCTACAGATGGTATGGTATTAAAACTTTCTAAAAAGGGCAAGCTTATAAACAGTACTTATTTTGGTACTATTGCCTACGACCAAGTATATTTTTTAGATATAGATGACAATGGGCAAGTATATGCCGCTGGGCAAACAGAAGGGCTAATTACCCGAACACCCAATACCTATGGCATTGATAATACAAGCCAATTTATTGTGCGTTTTTCGCCCAATTTAGCCAATGTAAATTTGAGTACTACTTTTGGCAATAGATTAAACAATCCTGAAATATCTCCTTCTGCTTTTTTGGTAGATAAATGCGAGAATATATATTTTTCTGGTTGGGGCAGCCCAATAGATTACGATGGACTGCACTCGCTAACAACAAAAGATTTGCCCGTTACCGTAGGCGCTATACAAAGTACAACAGACAATAAAGATTTTTACTTATTGGTGCTCAATAAAAATGCTAAAAGCCTATTGTATGCCACTTATTTTGGAGGCAATAAAACCGAAGACCACGTAGATGGCGGCACCAGCAGATTTGATAAAAAAGGCGTTGTCTATCAAGCTGTATGTGCAAGTTGCCCCGATGCTGGCGGTAATCAAGATTTTCCTGTAACACCCAATGCGCCTTTTACCTCCAATCCAAGCCCACGATGTAGCAATGCTTCGTTTAAAATAGATTTTCAAATTACCTTTTTAGTAGATGCTAAATTTATAGCAACACCAAAAAAAGGCTGTTCGCCCTTAACTGTAACTTTTACCAACCAAAGTAAAAAAGCAAGGCAGCAAACTTGGGATTTTGGCGATGGAAGCCCATTAGATACGGCAAAAAATCCTGTGCATACATTTACAAAAAAAGGAAAATACATGGTAAAACTAAAAAGTATTGATAGTTTTAGCTGCAATGTATTTGAAATGGATAGTACAGAAATAGAGGTGCTGGAAAGCCCTGAAGCAAAATTTGAATTTGAAGGCGAAGCATGTAATAGCAAAGTAAAATTTACCAATTTATCTACCAATTATAAAAACCCAGAGTGGAACTTTGGCGATAGCGGAAGTACAATCATTAAAGAAGAAAACCCAACACATATTTATCAAAAAGATGGGCGTTTTACAGTATTGCTAAAAGTAGAACACACCACAAGCGGTTGTATAGATACCCAAACGGCTATTATTCCAATATTTAGCGACCCAAGTAAAAGCCTTAAAATACCCAATGTATTTACCCCAAATGCAGATAATATAAACGATTGCTATACTATAGATGGCATAGATGTCGTTTGCGATGAGGCAAAATGCTGGATATATAACCGTTGGGGAATATTGGTATTTGAAGGTAAGCTTTTAGAAAAATGCTGGAATGGTAGATTCAAAAATAATGGACCTTTGCTACCCGATGGGGTATATTATTATCTTATAACTGTTGAAAGAAAAAATACTAAAGAGGGCAATAAAACCATAAAAACAAATGGGGTTATACATTTAATAAAAGGATAGTTTTAGAAATTTTATTTCAATTTCTTTTTTAACCCTTTTTTCTTCACTTCTTTTGGTTTTTTCTCTACAACAATCAAAGGTATTTCTCTTCTTTGTTTACGTTGTAAAAATACTGTTTTTAAAGGCTTTCTGCCTATTTGCCAATTTAAGCCGCTTAAAAATTTTTCGCCTGCCGCAAAATCTTTTATTGGATACATTTTGCCTTGCGGACTACCATAAAATTTAATATTTTTTACCTTGCTGCTATCCATAGCTATTAGCATTTTAGCACAAGCCACCTTATTAACACCTGTATATTGTGCGCTATCGGTTTCGTTGTCTCGCAGGTAATAAATACTTTCGGCATTGCCTTCTACAAGTACAGATTTTAATTTATTTTCATTAAAACTATTGAGCATACTTCGCCCTGCTATTTGATTGTACGTTTTTGGTTTTATTTCTGATGCTAAAAAGGCATTATCTATTACACGCAATTGGTTTATTTTATTGTTTTTTAGTGCTATGTGTATAGTGTCGCCTGTTATTTGGTTGGAATTATTCCATAATATTGGATTATCGAACAAGCTAATGGTAGAATCATTAAAACGGTAAATCATAGAATCGCACTTGCCTTGAAATTCTGTTTGCAAAATAGCCGTATTAGGATAAGCATGTAGTTCTCTTTTTAGGCTATCATTTAAAAAATAAAACGTATCGGCTACTACCATTAGTGTATCGCTATCTGTAAACTGAAATGCCACAGGAAAAGCAGTAATGGTAGATTCTTTTGTTTTTTGTTTGTACAATCCTTTTTGCCCATATACTTCTATATTTTCTGTAGTATCTGTTAGTTTTAAATTACCGTATCCATTGCCAATGCCTTGCTTTTTATCATATAGTAAACTATCGGCAGTTATGGTATTTGAGCCACTATAAATAGTAGCTATTTTGCTAAATTGTGCTTTTTCAGTTTTAGTATTGTACCAGCCATAATTACAAGTAATGGTATTTTCTCCACTTACTATTTTAGTAGGTCCATAAAAATAAGCTGTTTTTGTACCTGCAATATACTCCAAAGTATCGCTTGTCATGGTATATTCAGGATTTGTAAGCACTACACTGTCTTTAAAAAAAAAGGTATTGCTTCGTCTGTAATAATAACCTTTACGGCTATCTAAAGTATTTTCTGCACTAATAATATGCGCCCTATTGGGGTATAAACCCATTTGTGTAGCCAAATTGTATTGCAATTGTGTGGTGGTTAAAGTCATGCTGGCATCATTCAGTATCACTTCTTTACCTGTAATTATGGCAAGTTTTGTTTTTTCATCATACTTTAAATACTCGCCCCCCAAAAGAGTAAAAGTATCTGGCTGGTAAATATACACATGACCAAACCCTTCAATAATACCTTTGTCTATTTTTCTAACAGCACTATCGCACATAATAATTACGCCATCGTGTTTAAACGCTACATTTTGTACAATGTACATAATGTTGTTATTCAATTCATCGTATGTTAAACGCTCACCACTTATTATTTGTACAGTACTTTGCCCTTTGCCAATGATAAATAATAGGCAACTACAAAAAATCAATATAGTATTTAAAAATCTCAATATTTATATCTTGAAAATAGGGTGCAATATTCGGTATTACTTGGCATTTTTTTTAAATTAATGAAATAATATTGTAGGTTTGTCAAAATTAATGCCAATGTACAAAGCATTTCAAAAATTTGTAGAAAGTAAATCTTTATTTACAACAGAAAAAAAATTATTGCTTGCCTTTAGTGGAGGTGCAGACAGTGTTTGTTTGTTTTATTTATTGTTAAAAGGCGGTTATAATTTTAGTGTAGCCCATTGCAATTTTAATTTAAGAGGAAAAGAAAGCAAGGCTGACGAAAAATTTGTAAAAGCATTAGCAAAAAAAAATGGTATTTCTTTCTATATTAACCATTTTGATACTATGCTGGTTGTGAATTCCGAAAAAATTAGCATTCAAGAAGCTGCAAGAAAATTGCGTTACGATTGGTTTAACGAACTTTTAGAAAAAGAAAAATTTGATAAATTATTAACTGCACATCATTTAACAGACAATGCCGAAACATTGCTCATAAATATGCTGCGAGGCACAGGCATAAGCGGATTGCACGGCATACCATACAATTCTGATAAACTTTGCCGACCGCTAATGTTTACCAATAAAAGCGCTGTTATCAATTATTTGAATAAAAATAAAATAAAATATAGAGAAGATAGCAGTAATGCAAAAATAAAATATTTAAGAAACAATTTAAGACATATCATTTTAGAGCCGTTAAGAAAAATTAATCCTGATTTTGAATTTCGTTTTTTTCAAACTTCAAACTTAATAAAAAGCAGCGAAAATTTGTTAAATAACCTAATAGAACGCGAATATAAAACGATAAGCACAACGGAAAATAATATAACCCGCATAGATAAAGAAAAACTATTGCAAATTAAAGACACAGTAATATTTTTATACCACGCTATAAAGCCCTGCGGTTTCAACGGAACGCAAATAATAGACATTGTGAATAAACAAAAAAAAGGTAGAGTTTTTTTATCGCCCACACATAAACTAACAGATGAAAAAAATATTTTAGTGTTAGAACCTTTATTAAATGAAAAAAAAATTATACCAATACAGTTTTTAAAACCATCTTATGAAAACATTATTGGTTATAAAAAAATAGATATTGAATATATTAAACCCTCTTTGCATTTTAACTATACATCCAGAAATAAAATTTATTTGAATGGTGATATTTTAAAATTTCCATTGCTAATAAGACCATGGCAAGCAGGCGATAAATTTATGCCTTTAGGTACTTTTGGACACAAGAAAGTAAGCGATTATTTAACCAATAAAAAAATTGAAAAATCAGTAAAATCAGATATTTTAGTTGTAGTTAATTCTGATAATATTATTGTATCTGTTTTGCCATATACAATTCATAACGACTATGCTGTAAAGCCAAATACAAAAAATATTTTGGCTATAACTATAAAAAACCTTTAATTCGTAAGATAAAAGTATTCAAATATGATAAAAAAATATACGTTCGTAGTTCTCTTTTTTGTTTTAATTTTTACCCAATTAAAAGCCCAATGCGTAATGGTGCCGCTTACATTGGCAGAGCGTGTAAATGCCTCTACCCTTATTGTTGAGGGGCAAGTGAGTGGCTTAAACAGCTATTGGAATACTGAAAAAAATATGATTTATACTGCCAATGCTATAAATGTAAGCAAGGTATATAAAGGTGCTCAATTATTGCCAGCAAACCAATTCAATATTATTACGCTTGGCGGAAACATAGGCACTCAAGCCATAAAAGTAGAGCCAGAGTTGGAACTAGAATATGGCGATATTGGTATTTTTTTATTGGTACAAAAAAATGGCGAATGGGTGGCAGAAAGCGGACCACAAGGATTTATAAAAATAGATAAAATAGATGGTACAGCAAGCGATGTTTTTAACCAATATGCAAAATTTAGTATTTATACTAAAATAGAAAATTTGGTTGGAAATAAAGCAATAGATATAAATGCTGCACTTACCAAAATTAGTATTAGTTCTAAAAGAGCTTCTCCAACTATAACATCTATTATGCCTAAAACAATTTCTGCTGGCACAACATCAACATTAACTATTAAAGGCACTAATTTTAAAACTACAAGAGATACAAGCAGCGTACAATTTAAAAATGCAGATGATGGAGGCAGTAGTTATATTAAAGCCATGCAATTAGATTATATTTCTTGGAGCGATACTATGGTAAGAGTTTTGGTAAGAGCTAAAGCAGGCACGGGTAAAATTAGAATTTTAATTGGAGGTAATGGCAATACATTATCATCAGATACTTTAAAGATAAGCTACGCACATTTGAATGTAGAAAGCGGCTTTAAAAGAGATAGTATAGGCTACGAAACACAACAAATAGGCATGAATGGCAACAATGGTATTACTTGGAAAATGAGTTCTCGTTTTTTTGATTCTACAGGGGCAAGGGGTGCATTTATACGCAGCTTGGAAAGATGGCGTTGTGGTACTTATATAAATTGGGATACTTTAGGCAAAGTAAAGTATAATAAAATAGCAAGCGATGGTGTAAATATTTGTGCTTGGGATACAGGCGGAGCTATGCCTAATGGGGTATTAGCTCAATGTTTTAGCTATTGGAGTGGTTGTTTTACCCCTGGAATAAAATATTTTGTAAATGAATTGGATATTCGTTTTAGATTGCGTCCTACCAATACTACCAATTGGAATTATACTACTGGTAATGCTGCTAATAATCAATTTCATTTTGAATCGGTAGCTGTGCATGAACTTGGGCATGGGCATCAAATGGGGCATGTTATAGCACCTGCAGTTGTTATGCATTTTGCTATTGCACCCGGTCAAACAAAACCAAGCTTAACCTCTTCTGATATAGATTGCGGCAATTATGTTATAAATAAAAGCGGGAACCCCGTATGTGGAAAACCTAAACATACAAAACTAACCAGTGGCAATTGTGCTTTTGTAGCACCAGTGGCAAATTTTGGAGCTAGTAAAACCAGCATTTGTTTGAATGAATCTGCAACATTTAAAGATTCTTCAAAAGGCAATATTTCTGCCTATAGTTGGAATTTTGGAGCTGGAGCGACACCAAGTACAGCCAATACTATAGGACCGCATACGGTTAGCTATTCTACATCTGGCAGTAAAACTATTTCATTAACCATTACAACATTAAATGGCAATTTAACCAAAAATAGCAGTATAACAGTTCAAACAGATGCCAAAGTAAAACCCAATTTTACATGGGTAGCTGCCGAAAAAGGTAAAGTAACTTTTACCAATACCACAAATGGAGTTAGCAGCAATAAATGGTATTTTGGCAATGGCGATTCATCTACTTTAATAAATCCAGCAGTACAATACAATACAGGAGGAACATACAGTGTAAAATTAAATGCAACCAATACCTGCAATACAAAAGACAGTACTTTAACCATAAAATTGGCTTACTTAAACTTTGGCGCAAATCCAACAAATGCTTGTATAAACCAACCTATAACTTATACAGATAGTAGCGATAACAATGTAGCCACTTGGGCTTGGGTATTTACAGGTGGTACGCCTGCTACAGCCAATACCAAAGGACCTCATTCGGTAACCTATAATACGGCTGGCGCTAAAGCAGCAACTTTAAATATTACAGTATCTGGCGGGCAAGCCCAAACTTATACTATGGCAAATACTACTACAATTTCTAACGATACCTTTGTAAAAGCCAATTTTACTTATCAAAATAAAGCAAATAATATTATTGCATTTACAAGCACAAGTACAGGCAGCAATAAAACCTATAAGTGGTATTTTGGCGATGGCGATTCGAGTACACTTGCCAACCCAACCCACCAATATACCAATGCCAATAACAAATCGGTAAAACTAATTGTAAAAGGCACTTGCAATACCGATGAAATTACCACTGTTTTAAGAGATTTTACCAATATTCAAACAATATTAAATGAAAAGGTAGAAATTTTTCCTAACCCAAGTAATAACGAATTTAAAATTTTAATAAAAAATTCAGAAACTTACACCATGAAAGTTTATGATGTATTGGGCAATACAATAGAAGAAAAAACTATAAGCAATGGCAATAAAATAGATTGTAGCCAATGGGCAAATGGCGCATATTTGGTAAAACTTATAAATGGCGAACAAAGCCATACTGTAAGAATTATGGTACAACATTAAAGCAGTTTGTTTATAATTTTTTAACTATCTTAATACAATAATGCACTTAAATTTGCGTTTTTAAAATACAATGCAAAATTCAGAAATATTCGCCCATTTAAAACAACTGCAACAAGCCTTGGCAGATACCATACAACAAGCAGAAAAAGGCTCAAACACTGCTTTTTATAAAGAAAGTATAAAACATACTGCTTTGCATATTTTTGAACAATCGCAATTGTTAGACACCAATACCCAAGTGGCAAAAACAACCCCTGCCATAAAAATAATAAAACAGCAAGAGCCTTTAATTGAAGAAAAAATAATTGAGCCAAAGGTAGAAAAAATAGAACCATTACCTGAAAAAGCAATTGAGGCAAAACCAATTGTTGCCGAAGTAAAAGCCGAGCCAATAGAAATAAAAATAGAAAAACCTGAAATTTTAGAACCGCCAAAAATTGAGAAACCAATTGTGCAAGAAATAAAACCTACACAACAGCATTATGTACACCCAAGCGAAGAGCTTGATGAAAACGACAACTCGCTGAATGCAAAATTGGCAAAAAATAAAATACCTGTACAAAATGTAGCAGATAAACTTTCGGCTGTACCCATAAAAGAGTTGACTAAAGCCATTGCTATAAGCAAAAAATTTGAGCTAATAAAAGAACTTTTTTACAACAATGCCGATGCTTATAAAGCCGCATTAGAAAACATAGAACAATGCAGCAGCCATGCACAAGCCAAAGAGCTATTAGAAAACCAAGCTGCCAACAACCCCAAATGGCAAGAAAACGAAGATTTGGTATCAGAGTTTAGCGAATTGGTAAGGAGAAGGTTTTTGTAGGAGATATTTATTTACAATAATTATTTTGATACACCGCAGCTTCTTTAAAGCCTGTGTTATAAGCTTTTTGCCAATCGGCACAAGCTTCGGTTTTCATTTTTAGGTTATTGTAGGCTATGCCTCTAAAGGTTAGCAATTGCCCTATATTCTCGTACTCGTTTAGCAAGGCTTGGGTAAAATGATGTATGGCTTTTTCGTTTTTATTTTGCTGAATAAAACAAAAGCCCAAGTTGAAAAAGTAATCTGGATTAAGGGTATCTTTTTTAAGTAAGCTTTCGTAGTCCATAATGGCTAAGTCAAATAAACTTAATGCCATATAAGCATCTGCTCTATTTACCTTTGCCTCTTTGTTATTGGGCATATATAGCAGGGCAATATTGTACTCGTTTATAGCCTCTTGGTATAGTTTGGCATCGTAATAGGTATTGCCTTTTAGTATATTAAGGGTGCTATCTTCGGCATTTAGTTTAAAACATTGATTATAATCAGCAATGGCTTTTTGTACAGAATCTATTTCGCTATAAGCCAATGCTCTAATTTTAAGTATTTCTGTATTGGTTGGATATTTTGCTAAATACAAAGTGTAGTTTTCTATGGCTTTATTGTATTCGCTCATTTCTTGGTATAACGAAGCCAAATTGAGTAGCAACATATCGTTTTTAGGATTTAGTTTTTTATAAATTAAAAAATCGCCTTCGGCAAAGGTGTAATTTTTTAATTCTTGGTGGGTTAATGCTCTATTGTAGTATGCTTCTGTAAGATTTTCGTTTATACTAATGGCTTTGTTAAAACACACCAATGCAGTGCTGTATTTATCCATTAAATAATAACAATACCCTTTATTGAAATGTGCATTTGCATTTTGATTATTTATAGCCAAACATTCATCAAAACTAATAATTGCGGCATTGTAATTTTTTGCCTCTATGGCTAATAAGCCTTTGGAAAGGCAGTTTTCAGGAGTTTGGGCATGCGCAAAGTTTATAATTAATAGAAAGAAGATTAATACTTTTGTTTTCATTTAGATAGGTTAATGCAAATTTAGTTCCTAAATGGATGGATAAAAAACTATTCCGAACAATAATGTCAATATATCCGAAAGGTAAAATTGTCATATATAAAACTCCTAATTCTTACCACTAAAGTTTTAATAGCTTATAAAACTTAGTTAATAGTTATAAACTTATTGATATTTAAGTTATTAAATGTTTAATTTTTTTATATTTATTTTTTTTATTGGTTAAGGTAACATACATTCGCCAAAACTAATTACTATAAAAAAGCATGAAAAGGATTAATTTACTTAAGTATATTAAGGTTCTTGTATTTTTAACATTGGCTAATTTAGCTGTTTTATTCATTAGAAATTGGATAGTAGGCGATACTATTTTTAATTTTTTAAAATCTAATTTATTATCAGGTATTGCTCCTTTTGTTGTGGCAGCACTAATGTATAAATTTTATAACAAACTAAATACATTTTTCTTTTGGCTTTGTGCTTGTATATGGCTTTTATTTTATCCAAATTCGCCATATATGATAAGCGATTTAATTCATGTAAATATGGATACAAAAATAATAACTTCTTATGATTTAGTGGTGTACGATACTTTAATTATATTTTCTTTGGCTATGTTATCCGTGTTTTATGGTTTTATTTCTTTAAAAATAATGTTCAATTTATTTGAACATAAATACAATAAATATTTTGCCCATTCTGCTATTTTTATTTCCTTACTTTTAAGTTGTTTGGGTTTTTATATGGGCAGAGAAATGCTTTCTACCATACATTTAGGCAATGGCTATTTATACTCTTGGGAAATATTTTTAGAACCTATGGATATTTTAAAACAGGTTTGGAATTCATTGTTTCCAATAAGCCAGCATTTGCCAGCTTATGCCATGATGCTTCTTTTTGGATTTGTGCAGTATTGCCTTTTAATCATTATGAAAGATGTAGGCGATTTTGAATCAAGCGATACAATAAAATAACAATTTAAAAAAACAATAATTATGACAATCATTAGAAAAGTTACATGGATTTTATTATCTATGTTAGCCATAGCCATACTTCCTTGGCTTGGCTCTTACCTTCTGCATGAGGGTAGTTTTCCTGAAGGATTTTACAATTATCCGCCTTTAACCTTTGTTGAAAAAGCACCCTTTAGCCCTCTTATTTTTGGTATCTGTTGCTTTTGTTTTTTAGGTATGATATTACTTTACAGTTTTCCTAAATATTTTGGCTTTAAAAAATATGAAGACACTGTAACTGAAGAAAAAATAAAAGTAAAATACCCTTTATGGTATTGGATAGGTGTGGTTTCATGGGGTTTAGCTATGTATTTATTGTATGTAAAATCTACCGAACCAAAATGGCTTTTGCATTGGTCTGATATTCCATTGTTTTGGGGATTTACATTGATAGTAGATGGTTGGGTATATAAACGCAATAATGGCAAATCTTTAATTAGCAGTATTCCACAAGAAATAATTGGTATTGGGGTAGCCTCTGTAGTAGGTTGGATGCTTTTTGAATATCTTAATTTTTTTGTTGATGAAGATTGGTATTATCCAAAAGGCGATATTATAGATAGAGAACAATTTTTATTGTATGCTATTGTTATTTCATCTGGCTTATTGCCTTTGGCTTTTGAGTGGTATTGCCTTTTTAAAACCATTAAATCTTTAAAACACAGATTTACTTTAGGTAAAAAAATTGTTTTTAAAACATGGTTAAAAAACGTATTGCTTGTATTTGCATTGGTTAGTTTATTTGGCGCAGGTTATTTACCCGATTATTTCTTTTGGGCTTTATGGCTTTCGCCCGCTTTATTATTAGCCATTGTATTAGATAAAATTAATGTTTGGACACCTTTAACAGCAATAGGTCAAGGCAATTGGACACCTACATTATTATTTGCGCTTACTTATTTTGTAGAAGGTTTATTTTTAGAGGGACAAAACTATTTTAGTGCCGTTAGAGATGGACAAAATGTATTATTTACTGAAGCACCAGCCTATTGGCAGTACAATTTACCCTATGTAAATGATTTTAGATTATTTGAAATGCCAATTGTAGGCTTTTTGGGTTATTTGCCATTTGGCGTTTATTGTTGGGTATGGTGGATAGCATGCGCATACCTTTTGAATATACCTTCAAAGTTTTTCAAAGAAAACCCACTACAAGATTTATAAATAAATAGTATGAGACAAATTGCTATCATTACATTTTTTCTCTCCTTTATAAATTTAAATGCTCAAAATTTAATTTGGAATAGCCAAGAAAGCAAAATGCCTATTGGCAATAAGCTATGGGTATTAGAAGACCCCAAAGGCAAATTATCCATTCAAGATATACAAACAGATTCCATTAAAAACAAATTTAAAAAATCTGAAAAAGTAATACTTAATTTTGGCTTTACGGAATCGTACCATTGGTTAAAATTTAATTTAGAAAACAATACAAACGATAACTTGGTATTAGAAATAGCACATGCTTTTTTACCTACTACAGATTTGTATTACCAAAATGATAGCGGCACAATTACCCAAATTAAAGCAGGCTACAATGTATCTTTAGAAGAAAAACAAATAAAAAATCATTTTCAAGTATTTTTATTGCCCAAAGGAAAAAAAGAATATTTTGTAAAATTGCTTTCACACTCGCATCCCTTGCCCATTACAGTATGGAACAAAACAGTATTTGAACTTAAAAGCCAACGACAAAAAATAAGCTATGGCGTATATTTGGGTTTTATGTTTTTTGTAATATTAAGCAGCCTATTTTTTTATTTTACTTTAAGAAATAAACTACATATTATTTACGCCCTTACAGTATTTATATATATATGCTATGCTGCCGCAGTAATGGATGGTTTTGTATTGTACTTTTTTCCAAAAGTAGATATGATGTTTTGGTATATTACTATTCCTGCCATTGGTATTCCTCTGCAATTGACCTATTGTTTACTGTTTTTAGAGGTAAAAAAATATTTGCCGAAATTATATAAATTTACTGTTGGCTTAATATTGGTATTTGTTTCTTATATTTTTATAAAATTAATGCTACCCTTAACTACAGTTTTAGCTATAAATACTATTGCAGCCTTAATATCCTTTTTTGTAATGGGTTATATTGGCGTTAAAGTTGGAAAAAAAGGCAACAAATTTGGGTATTATTTTGCATTAGCCTATTTTATTTATTTTATTTTAGTACTTACAGAAGCCACCTATATTCAAACAGGAAAACCTACTTATTTTTTAGAATTAAGCCATGTGGCAATGGCTACTTTAATAGAGGCATTTATATTGTCTTATTTATTATCTAAAAGATTTGAATGGGAGAAAAAAGAACTTGAAAAATCTAAAGAAGAAGCCAATCAAAAGCTATTAGAATCTACAATAGAAAATGAGAGAATAGTAAAGGAACAAAATATAATTTTAGAAAAAAAAGTAAACCAAAGAACCGAGCAGCTTCAAATGGCTAACGCAGAATTAAACGAAACTTTAATAACCGTAGAAAACGAACGTCAAAAATCTGATAAACTACTTTTAAATATTTTGCCAGAGACAACAGCAAAGGAGCTAAAAGAAAATGGATTTGCTACACCTAAAACCCACGAATCTGTAACCGTATTGTTTACAGATTTTAAAAATTTTACAAACTTAAGCGAAAACATTACACCCGAACAATTGGTAAACGATTTGAACAAATGTTTTAGCGAGTTTGATAAAATTATACAACGTAATAATTTAGAAAAAATAAAAACCATTGGCGATGCCTTTATGGCTGTAGGCGGCTTGCCTACTGCAAATAATACACACGAAATAGATGCTGTTAGAGCCGCCATAGAAATTAGAAACTTTATTAATGAATGGCGAGATAAACAAACAAAAGCGGGCAAAATAGCTTGGGAGTTAAGAATAGGCATTCATACAGGCAAAGTTGTATCTGGAGTAGTGGGTTTACATAAATTTTCGTACGATATATGGGGCGATACAGTAAATACAGCTGCCAGAATGGAAACCAGCAGCGAGGCAGGAAAAATTAATGTTTCTACTACTACTTATCAAAAAATAAAACACCTTTTTAAATGCCAACATAGAGGCAAAATAGAAGCCAAAGGTAAGGGCGATATTGATATGTATTTTGTAGAAGGAGAAATGTTGCAAAGCCACTAAATTTGACAAATAAATTTGCGGAATTTGATTAAAAAGTTTAATCTTATTGGTAAATTTGGGTTTAACCCAAATTCAGCAATAGCATTGCTGAATCGAATAACAAATTGCAAATCA
>CAZDGF010000059.1:0-18157 GCA_964505065.1 uncultured Chitinophaga sp. | reverse complement strand
CTTGGTTTTATTTTAAACAAATTTCTAATACTACTTTATTTTAGATGATAGCCTTAAAATTTTAAAGCTAATAAACAATTGTTTTACAATAGGAAAAAGTAGAACAATAATTATACTTATAAACAATATTAAACCATATTGTTTGTAAGAAAGTATAAATAAGGTAGTTTTATCGCTTGTAATCATAAAACTTTCTTTTAAAAATAAATGCCAAAAATTATAAGCATTGATAGAAATATTACTATAATAATCTACAGAACCGAAAGCAACTCTAAAAACATTTTTTAAATTACCATTTAATAAAAAAGGGAATACAATTAATAATTGTAAGCAAAATAAATAAGAAAAAGCTATAATAAAACTTTTAAAAGTAATATGTGGAAGCCATAATACAGACATAAGCGGTAAAAAAATTATAGCTTGCATTTTAAAATTTATTGCTAAGCAATATAGTAAAATTGATAAAATAAATTTTTGGTGGTAGATAGATAAAAAAGAACTAAAAACAAAAAAAGTATAAATACTATCTACTTGTCCCCAAATTATGGTATTGTAAAAAAATCCAATATTTAATAACCCATAAATTAGATATTTATATTTCTTGTTTTCAACTTTTACCATACTACAAATAAGCAAAATTGAGACTGTATCAAAAATCCAAGTTATATATTTAATGTATCTTAAATTTTGGTTAATTGCCTCAATACTACCACAAATTATAGCATACAATTTAAGTTCATACACATATAAAGGCAGGTAATTTATTGGGCTATTTTCATCGTAGGCAGAGGCTAGTCCATAGGTGTGCAATTGTGTAGCCCAAGTACGCCAACAATAATCGTCATAAGCAAAACCAGTATGGGGTGCTAAAAACATAAAAACAGCATAAACACACAACGAAGGTACAACTAATGGTTTTAATCGTTTTAATTCAAATGTGTAAGAATTCATTGTTCGTTATTAAATTTAAAAGTTGCAAAAATACTAAAATAGAAATTGAAGTTATCTAAAGTTTTTTTTTACTTTACATATCTTCACAAAACCATTTTATTCCATTTATTGCAATCTCACATAGAATTCTTATTTTTGCCCTTCAAAATCTTTAAAAGATAATTATAATGAGAGAAATTCAGTTTCGTGAAGCCCTTAGAGAAGCCATGAATGAGGAAATGCGCAGAGATGAACGCATTTTTTTAATGGGAGAAGAAGTAGCAGAATACAATGGTGCTTACAAGGTAAGCCAAGGTATGTTGGCAGAGTTTGGCGCTAAAAGAGTAATAGATACGCCTATAGCAGAGCTTGGTTTTGCAGGTATTGCTGTAGGTGCTGCCATGAATGGGCTTGTACCTATTGTAGAGTTTATGACCTTTAATTTCTCTTTGGTGGCTATTGACCAAGTAATTAATAGCGCAGCTAAAATGAACAGCATGAGCGCAGGGCAATACAAATGCCACATGGTATTTAGAGGACCCACGGGAAGTGCAGGGCAATTGGGCGCACAACACTCGCAAAATTTTGAAAACTGGTATGCCAATACCCCTGGTTTAAAAGTTGTAGTGCCAAGTAATCCTTATGAGGCAAAGGGTTTATTAAAAGCATCTATTAGAGATGGCAACCCTATAATATTTATGGAAAGCGAGCAAATGTATGGCTTAAAAGGCGAGGTGCCAGAGGAGGAATATATTTTAGAATTGGGTAAAGCCCATATAGCTAAAGAGGGAACAGATGTTACCATTGTAAGTTTTGGAAAAATGATGTTGCGTGTGAACGATGCTGTAAAAGCATTGGAAGAGCAAGGTATAAATGCAGAAGTTATTGATTTAAGAACTGTACGCCCTATAGATTACGATACCATTATCAATTCTATTAAAAAAACAAATCGTTTGGTAATAGTAGAAGAGGCTTGGCCGCTTGCAAGTATAAGTAGCGAAATTTCCTATATGGTGCAACGCCATGGTTTTGATTATTTAGACGCCCCTATTCGCAGAATTACAACACAAGATACACCTTTGCCTTATGCGCCCACACTGGTAGAAGCCTTTTTACCAAGTGTGCAAAAAATAGTAGATGCTTGCAGAGCTGTGGCTTATAAAGCGTAAATTCAAATATTTACTTTGAGAAAAATAATATTTATAAGCTTATTTTTACTCAATGCTTATGGCAGTATTGCCCAATACAGCAAAGATATTCAAGTAAATACTTTTCAAGGTTTTTTAATAGCCCATAGGCAAGATATGGCAAATATGGCTGCGCATAGTTTGGGTGTTGAGGTAATTTATAGCAGTAATTTTACCGCTTGGAAACAAGTAGATAGCAGCTATAAACACTTACGTTGGGGTACAGGTTTTACTTATTTTAACTTGGGCAATAAAGCAATTAATGGCGATGTGTATGCGTGGCATATTCATATAGAGGCAAATCTTAAAAAACGAAAAAATTTTCAAGCCACATTGCGTTTTGGTTCTGGCATTGGCTATTTAACTAAGCCTTATAATTTACAAACCAATAGAATGAACAAAGCCATTGGTAGCCACTTAAATGGCAATATGCAGGTAATGTACAAAGCATATTTTAAGCTAAATAATAATATATATTTTGTAATAGGCGCAGGTGTTACGCATTATAGCAATGGCAATTTTAAACGTCCTAATTTGGGTATTAATGTAGCGCATTTAAACCTTGGCGTGCAACGTAAAATACAATTGATAGATAAACCAAAGTTTAAACAATTGCCTATTTTATTTCCTAAAAAAGGCATTGAAATAAATGCAGGCGTAGCAAGCAAGCAAATAGCTGTGGCAGATACCCGCAGGTTTGTTATTTTATCTACCAGTGCATTGTATTATTGGCAACATTCCAAAACAAGAAACTGGCGAGCAGGTATTGATGTATTTTTTGATAGAACCTATCCTTACAAAAAGTTCCAGCCTTCTTCTTTAAATAATGTTAGGTTAAAAAATATGACTGAAATAGCTTTAAAAGCAGGGCACGAATTTATATTTGGAAGAGTAGCCATTGTTACAGATATAGGAACATACATTTATCGTCCGAATGATTATAAAAAGCTTGTTTATTTTGCCATAGGGTTCAATTATTTTTTTAACAGAGGTATTGTAGCGCAAACAAGGTTGAAAAGCCATTTAGCTGTGGCAGATTATTTTTATTGGAGTGGTGGTTATAGATTTGCTGTAGTAAAAACTCAAGGCTGTTCATTTTCTAACCAAAATTTTTAAAATGAAAAATCATTACTTTAAAATATTGCTGTTAATAAGTTTGAGTTTTACGGCTTGTAAAAGAGCCGATGATTTGTTTAAATCCTACGGCAAGGAAACAACAAAAACAAGGCAAGTAGGCAATTTTAATAAACTAGTAGTAGGCGAAAAATTTGATTTAGAATTGGTACAAGATTCAACAAAGAATGGTAGAATTGAAATAACAGCAGGAGCAAATGTTATAGATGGCTATACAACAGAAATAGTAAATAACGAACTTCAAATAACGAATAAAAATCTTTTCAATTGGGTGCGCAAATTAAAAGTAAGACAAAAAGTGGTGGTGTATTTTAAAATATTAGATGAAATACAAATAAACGGTTCAGCCAGAGTATGGAGTAGAGATACTATTCAACAAAAAACAATGGCAATAAGCCATGATGGGTTAGAGAATGCAGAGTTTACTGTTTTAATAAATAATTTAAGTTTTAAAGGTACTAATACTGGGGGTTTAATTTTTAAAGGTAGAAGTTATATTTTTTCAGCTTCGGTAGATAATATAAGCTTTGTAAATACTAAAGATATGCGTACTGATGACACATACATTACCAGTTTTAGCAAAGCCGATAGCTATGTAGATGCAGATAAAAAACTATATATTACAGTGTTTGGCAGCGGTAATTTGTATTATAGCATTACGCCTTCAGATACTCTTGATTTAAACCAAATGGGCGAGGGTAAGATTTTTAAGCAATAATAATACTGTTAATGTTATCTAAAAGGATTTCTGTTTTTCCATTCATTGCCTATAGAATTACTAAATCTTTTAGATAAATATTTAACCGCCCAACGGGCAAAGCCTTGTTTTATCCAAATATAATTCAAATTTTCTACAGCATAAGCGCCAGCACTTGCTTTGGCTTCTCGGGCTGTTCTGCCAAGTTCTAATTTTTTGTAACCTTTTTTTATTGCAGTTTCTATGCCATTAAAAATTATATTGAAATAAAGGCTGTAAACTTTATTTTTTTCATTGTCAAAACCAATGTAATGCGTTTCCATTTCTTTTTTTTCTGGATAATATATATGACAACTGTAAGCAATTATTTCATTGTTTTCAAAATAGCCAATTACATCAAATTTATCTGCCAATAAGCGTTTCATTTCAATAAAGTAATTGGCATTTAAAATGCCCAATGCTATATTTTGCTTTTGGGTAATATCTAAATACAATTTTTCAATTCTTTTTTTGTGTTCAATAACTTCTTCTAAAGTTAAATTTCTTTTTTCAATAGGCTCTATAGCTATTATTATTTTATTGGCTCTTTGTTTGTATTTCCTGCTTAAAGCATTCACATAATCATTAAAATTTTGCCATTGCGGATTAATGTCTATTTCCATTGTTAAATCTTCTGTAAATGGCATAAAAGCATTGCAAGAAAAATCTTCAATTTTAAATGTACGGCTACAATCTTTTACTAATATTCCGCTAAATTTTACTTTGTTTTTAACTTGTTGTTTGTATAGTTTCAAACATTCAAAAATATAAGTTCTATCTTCTTTTTTAGTAAAATAAAAGCCTTGAAAATTTACCCTAAATAAATTGCCGCAAACCAATACATTAGTACGCCATTTTAATATAAGTGGTTTTAAAAGTTTTAAATAAGGCTTATCTAAAAAGGAATGGCTAAAATGTTTTTGGTTAAAATTTAACTGTTGCAAATACATAACACCAATAGGTATGTTATGGCTTAAAATAGTAACATAATTATAGTTTAAATGCTCTGCATTTGTGTTTTCTAAAGCTATTAAATCATTGTTCAATAAGTGATGATTAGCAGGCAAAATTTTCTGCCATTCTTTTTTTGCATCTGCAAATTGAGAATGTATAACTAATTTAAAAGAATGGGAAGACAATAGAAGTTTTAGTTATAGTTTTCTTTTTTAACACGCAATCTTATATTTAACATTTCTACAAACAAACTAAATGCCATAGCAAAATATACATAACCTTTAGGTACATGAATTTCAAATGCCTCAACTATCAACATTAAGCCTATCATTATTAAAAAAGAAAGCGCAAGCATTTTTATTGTAGGATGTTTTTCTACAAAATTGCTTATACTGCTACTAACAGCAAGCATAATAACCATAGATAATATTACGGCTATCATCATAATAATAATATTTTGCGTAAGCCCTATAGCTGTTACTATAGAATCTATAGAAAACACAATATTGAGCAATAATATTTGAAGTACAATAGCATTGAATTTCTTTTTGGTTTTGCTTTCTTTTTCTATGTGTTCATCTACATTAAATTTATGGTGAATCTCTGTTGTAGATTTATAAATTAAAAATAAGCCTCCAGCTAAAAGTACCAAATCTTTGATGCTAATTTTTGCGCCTTCGCCCAATACTGATAAGGGCAAAGTAAATATTGGCTCGCTTGCATCTATAATTAATTGAATAACAAATAATAAACCAAGGCGCAAAAGCATTGCCAATAGTAAACCTATATTTCTTGCTCTTTTTTGGTCTTTTTTCTCTGCTCTGCCAGCTATAATACTAACAAATATAATATTATCTATACCTAATACTACTTCTAAAAAAGTTAAACTTATAAGGCTAATTATACCAGCCGATGTTGCTATTTCTGCTATATTACTCATTTTTTTAAAGCCGCAAAATTAGGTTATTTCTATTACTTTTTGCTTGGCAATAATATAGATTTTTGCGTTTTTCTTATTTACAATACCGAAGCCTGTTAGCGTTCCAAAAGCGGGTAGTATAAAGTTGTTTTTATACATATAAAAGCAAGGCAAACTAATACTTTGTTTTCCTTTGCCATTAAGCGTATAGCCAGGGTGCAAATGCCCCGCAAAATTTATTTTATTTTTATCTATTTTTTCTAAAGGAAAATGCGAAAAATTGAAGTTTTCTTCTTCTAAAAAATCAACAATTTTTATGTTTATTTTAGCGAAATTATTTTTATTTATAATATCGTGATTACCTTGTATAAGCAGCCATTCTATTGAATTGTGTTGAGCTATAAAATTTTCTAAATAAAGCCATTCGCTATTTATTGTGCTATGAAACAAATCGCCAAGTATAAGTATCCGTTTGGGTTTGTTTTTATCAATTAATTCATTCAAATTTTCGTAATCTTTTTTTATGCCATTGGCTGGCAATTGAATGCCTTGCTTTTGAAAATGCGTGGCTTTGCCTAAATGCAAATCAGCTATCATTAATGTTTCTTTTTCATGCCAAAAAATTGCATTTTCAGGCAATAATGTAAATTGATTTTCAAATAAAATAATAGTCATTTATTATGCTTTTTCTAATTGTAGAATCATTTTATTTATGCGGTCTTCAATATTTTCATTGCTAAATTTTTCTCTTAGTATTTCTACAACCAAAGGAAAACTTAATGGTGTAAGCTGTTTGGGCTGCATGTAAATAATTTTTTGGGTAATGATGCGTTCAAAAGCCATTTGCATACGCTCCAATTCTAATTGAAAATACAATACTTCATCAAAAGCTTGTTTGTATAGCAAATTTTGCTTGTCTTGGCTTTCAAATACTTTAAAAAACAATTGCGAATTGGCTTGTAAATGCTTTGTTTTTATTGGTTTGCCTGGATAGCCATTAAAAACCAAGCCTGCAATTCTGGCAATATCTCTAAATTTTCTATTTGCCATTTCGCTCGTATTCATACTTTTAATTGCATCTGCATATAAATTTTGGGTATTAAATAAATCCTCTTCAAGGGCTTCTTCTAAAGGTATATCTTGGTCGCTCAAAAGTTCAAAACCATAATCGTTTAATGAAATAGAAAAAGTAATATTTTTTATTTGTGCTATTCTATTACTTATTATTGCTGCCATACCCTCGTGCACATTTCGCCCCTCAAAAGGATAAATAAAAACATGGCAACCATGCTTGGTATTTATTTTTTCTATTAACAATTCTTTGCTATTTGGCAGGTGCGAAACTTCTTGTTGTTTTTGTAAAAGTGGTGCCAATTCTTTCAATTCTATTTCAATTTTTTTATTGCTTAAAAAATTATCTATTTGTGCTCTTATGCTTTCCGAAATTTGATTGGATAAAGGTATCCTACCACCAACATAAGCTGGTATTGTACCGTTTTTAGCATTGCTATTTTTTACCAATACTTGGGTATGTACAATGTTTATCAATTCTAAATTTCTGCCTGCAAACCAAAAAGAATCGCCAGGTTTTAAACGCGATACAAACCATTCCTCAACAGTACCAATATACTTGCCGCCAAAATATTTTATTTGTATCATGGTATCGCTAACTATTGTGCCAATACTCATTCTATGGCGCATACTTATGCCTTTATTGGTTATTTTATAAATACCATTTTCTATAATTACTTTGTGAAATTCAGAATAACCATTCAAGCTTTCGCCTCCTTTAGTTATAAAATTTAAACACCAATTAAATTCTTCTTCATTTATAGACTCAAAACAATTGGTTTGTTTTATTTCGTTGAATATTTTACTAGCTTCAAATCCATCTGAAACAGCCAATGTACAAAGGTATTGCAATAAAACATCAAACGAGCGTACATTGGGAATTCTACTTTCAATTTTATTTTCTGCTATGGCTAATTTTACGGCTGCGCCTTCAATAATTTCTAACGAATGGGTAGGCACAAAATAAATATTACTAACCATGCCAGGCGAGTGTCCGCTTCTGCCAGCACGTTGCAAAAAACGCGCTACTCCCTTTGGCGAACCTATTTGAATAACTGTATCTACTGGTTGAAAATCTACGCCCAAATCCAAACTGCTTGTACAAACAACAGCTTTTAATATATTTTGATGCAATGCATTTTCCACCCAATGTCTTAACTCATCGCTTAGCGAGCCATGATGTAGGGCTATTAAACCTGCCAATTGAGGAGCTTGTTCCAATATTTGCTGATACCAAATTTCTGCCTGTGCGCGTGTATTTGTAAATACCAAAGTAGTATTACTTTTTTCAATTAGAGGAATTACTTGTGGTAAAAGTTGAATACCCAAATGCCCGCCCCAAGCAAATTTTTCAAGTATTTTTGGAAAAACAGTATTTATTTTTATTCTTTTTTTTAATTTACTTTTTATTAAAATTCCTTCTTCATTGTTAGCCCCAAGTAGAACTTTCATAGCTTGTTCAATATTGCCTATTGTTGCCGAAATTCCCCAGATTTTTAATTTAGGATTTATGGCTTTCAACCTGCTAATGGCTAATTCTATTTGTACACCTCTTTTTCCGCCTAATAGCTCATGCCATTCATCTACTATTATAAATTCTAAATTTTTAAATGCTTCTGCATAGCCTTTTTGCGCTAAAAGCAAGTGCATACTTTCGGGCGTAGTTATAAAGGCATTGGGTGTTTTTTTCTTTTGTTTGTTTCTTTCTTTTAAAGTTGTATCGCCTGTTCGTAGCCCAATTGTATAGTCTAAATTTAATTGTGTGCTTACATTGTTTGTTGCTTTTTCAATTTCTTTAGAAAGCGCTCTTAAAGGTGTTATCCATAAGCAATGAAGCCCTGTTTTTGGTTTATCAAAATAATTTTGCAATACCCCAAACCAAAGGGCATACGTTTTGCCAAAACCAGTAGGTGCATTTAAAAGCCCATTTTTGCCTTTGGCTATGGCTTGCCAAGTTGCCAATTGAAAATCGTGGGCTTGCCATTTTTTTTCATCAAAAAATTGTTGTGCTATGTTATTTTTGATGTTCAATTATTGTTTCAATTGGTCTATTAATTTTAATAAATCATCTTTGGTATTGGCTTCGGCAATAGTTTTATCTTTTCTCCAACGCAGTATTCTTGGAAAACGCAAAGCTATGCCACTTTTATGCCTTGGCGAAGGATTAATACCTTCAAAAGCCAACTCAAATACCAATTCTGGTTTTACGCTTCTAACGGGTCCAAATTTTTCCACTGTATTTTTTTTTATCCAAGCATCTACTTCTATTAGCTCTTTATCTGTTAGTCCCGAGTAGGCTTTGGTAAAAGGTAAAAGCTCATTGTTGTGCCATACAGCAAAGGTGTAATCGGTATATAAATTTGCCCTGCGCCCATGCCCACTTTGAGCATACAATAAAACGCCATCTGCCCTTAACGGCTCTACTTTCCATTTCCACCAATTGCCTTTTTTGCGTCCAATATCGTAAATACTTTCCTTGTGTTTCAGCATCAAACCTTCGCATAAAAACGCTCTACTATTCAATTGAATTTGTTCTATTTCTTCCCAATTTTTACCCTCTACAATTGGCGAAAGTTTTAAAACATCGGTTTGTTTTTGAGCTTGTTCAATTATCTTTTCTAACAAAAGCCTTCGTTCTTTAATAGGTAATTGTCTAATATCTATGCCATTGTGTTCTAATATATCGTAGCAAATAAGCGCAATTGGGGCATCTGCTAAAATTTTTTTGGTAATATTTTTTCTGCTTATGCGTGTTTGCATTATATGAAAAGGCAATGGCAAATTATTTTTATAAGGCAATATTTCGCCATCTAAAACAGTACCATGTGTTAATATTTCTTTTAAACAATTAAATTCAGGAAATTTTTCAGTTATCAATTCTTCGCCTCTACTCCATACATAAATCTCTTTGTTTCTAACAATAATTTGCCCTCTTATGCCATCGTATTTTCTTTCTATTTGCCATTCGCCAATTTCGCCTAATTCAATTGCTTTGTTTTCTAAAGCATAAGCCAAATAAAAAGGATAAGGGCGGGCATCGTTATCGCTATTATTTTCTGTTAAAATTAATTTTTGGAGTGTGGTTGTTTCAGCATTCCAATTGCCCATTAGCCTATGTGCAATAATTTTTTCATCTATTGTAAATGCTTTAGCCAATGCCTTTATAACCAATTGTTGCGAAACTCCCATTCTAAAGCCGCCAGTTATAAGTTTATTAAATACAAAACGCTCTTCGTAATTCAAATTTTGCCATTTTGAAAATACCCATTCTTTTCGTTCAATATCTGAATAATTGTTCAATAATTTTAAAGCTTCCATTGTTTGGCTTAGGGTTAAATTATCCTCTTTTTCTTGCTTGGGCATTGGTAGGCAAAGCGCAATTGTTTCAGCCAAATCGCCAACTGTACTATACGATTCTAAAAACAACCATTCAGGAATGCCAGAAAATTCTATAGCCCATTGTTTTAGTTCAGCCGTTTTAATATTTCGCTTGGGTTTTCTGCCGCTCAATAGGGCAATACACCAAAGTGCATCATTAGCAGGAGCTTGTTTAAAATAATTTTCTAATACCTTTATTTTGGGTAAAGTTTTGGTTGTGCTATCTATGGCTAAAAATAAATCTGTAAAGGCTTTCATTCGTTTATTTCAGCTATATTTTGGGTTGTTTCAATTTCTTCGGAGTTATCGCTATACAACGTGTCAACAGTTACAGCATTTAAGCCATAGTTTTCTGTTAGCCAACGGGCATACGTATTTTTATAACCATGGGTAACATAAATATTTTCTGCCTCTGTAGCCAATACTGCCGTATTCAGTTGGTCCCAATCGCAATGGTCGGAAAGTACAAAACCCATATCGGCATTCATTCTTCTACGACTTCCTCTTAGTTGCATCCAACCGCTACAAATACCAATACTTAAGGGTTTCATTTTATTAAGCCAAGGCGTATTTACAGCACTTGGCGGGGCTACAATTATGCTGCCTTCAAAATCTGTTTTGCTATTTTCGGCTGTTACTTTTATGGTTTTTTTTAAAACAATGCCAGCATTTTCAAACGCATCATTAATATTGGCAACAGCACCATGGGTGTATATTTTGCCTATGTTTCCATCTAAATGCTGTATAATGCGTTGGGCTTTGCCAAGCGAGTAGCCTACAATTAAACTGTTTAGTCCTTTTTGTTGGTTCTGTTTCCACCAATTGTTAATGTTTTGGTGTACAGTTTCAGGATTAGGAAATTTGTAAATAGGCATGCCAAAGGTAGATTCTGTAATAAAATGGTGGCATTTTACAGGCTCAAAAGGGGTAGAAAGTCCATCATTTTGAAGTTTATAATCGCCAGAAACTACCCAAATTTCCCCTTTATATTCCAAGCGTATTTGGGCTGAACCTATAATATGCCCAGCAGGATGAAAACTTATTTTTACACCATTTATAATAATTGTTTCATTGTATGCAATACCGCTAACATTAATATCTTTGCCCAATCTTAATTTTAAAACAGGCACACTTAAATGATGGCTTAAATAGCTGCCGCAGCCCCATTTGGCATGGTCGCTATGGGCATGTGTTATCAGTGCTTTTGGCACCTTTCGCCAAGGGTCAATATACACATCTGCTTGCGGGCAATAAATACCGTTTTTATCAAAAATTAACACTTTGTAAAACTAAACAAATAGTTTGTTTTTAAGTTTCAATAGTCAATTTATTTTCAATTAAATTTGCAAAATAATAGCCCTAACAAATGCCTTTAGATATGCTCCACCGCAGGGTAGAAATACCCAAAGAAAAATTAAGAATTATATCTTTAGTGCCTTCGCAAACAGAATTGTTGTATGCACTTGGGCTAAATTCGGAAATTGTAGGGCAAACTGTTTTTTGTATTCATCCACAAGATGAATTTAAACATGCAATAAAAGTAGGCGGTACAAAAAAAGTAAAATATGACTTAATAGATAGCCTAAACCCTAATTTAATTATTTGCAATAAAGAAGAAAATACCCAAGAAATTGTAGAAACCCTTGCCTTAAAATATCCTGTTTGGGTAAGCGATATTGTAGATTTAAATTCGGCAATAGCAATGATAAATAGCATAGGGGAAATTGTAGATAAACACATTGAAGCACAAAAAATAGCTGATACTATCAAACAAAATTTTCAAGCTTTGCCCATTTTTGAACCTAAAACTTGCTTATATCTTATTTGGAAAAATCCATACATGGCAGCAGCAAACGGTACTTTTATCAATGAAATGTTGAAATATACTGGTTTTACGAATGTTTTAAATACGCAAAACCGCTACCCAGAAATTTCGGAAAATGAGATAAAAGAATTAAATCCTCAAGTAGTTTTATTGTCTTCCGAGCCTTATCCTTTTAGGGAAAAACATATTATTGAATTGCAACATTTATTACCCAATTCAAAAATTTTATTGGTAGATGGCGAAATGTTTAGTTGGTATGGCAACCGTTTAGTAAATTCGCCCCAATATTTCAAAACACTTAGACACCAATAAAAACAACAGCAAGTGGCATCAATTATTATCAAAAATAAAGAACAAATAGAAGGCAT
The DNA here is from genome assembly GCA_964505065.1 of uncultured Chitinophaga sp. Lineage (GTDB taxonomy): Bacteria > Bacteroidota > Bacteroidia > NS11-12g > UBA955 > JABMMZ01. The sequence goes on along the minus strand of CAZDGF010000059.1, from coordinate 5,655 downwards.
TAGAAAAAGTAGCCAATTGGCTGCTCAAACATTAAAATATTTAGAACCTTTTGTAAAAGTAGGCATTACCACATTAGAACTCAATAATTTGGCAGAAGCATACCTTAACCAGCATGGCGCAAAAGCAGCTACAAAAGGCTATAAAGGCTATCAATTTGCTACTTGCATTTCGCCCAACGATGTGGTATGCCATGGTGTGCCCAATGATTATGCTTTAAAATTGGGCGATATTGTAAATATAGATGTTACAGCCATTTTGAATGGTTATTTTGGTGATACAAGTAGAATGTATTTTGTGGGCGAAGTCAGCAGCTATGCACAGCAATTGGTAAATGTTACAAAAGAATGTTTGCATTTGGGTATGAAAGAATGCTACCCTGGCAATAGATTAGGCAATATTGGCTACGTTATAGCCCAACATGCCGAAATACATGGCTACAGCATTGTGCAAGAATTTTGTGGACATGGTGTAGGTGTTCATTTTCATGAAGAACCGCAAGTGGACCATAAAGCAGCAAAAAACAGCGGACCAATATTAAAACCTGGTATGACATTTACCATAGAGCCTATGATAAACGCAGGAAAAGCCCGTACCAAAGTAGATAAAAAAGACAAATGGACAGCCAGAACCATAGATGGCAAACTTTCTGCACAATACGAGCATACCATTTTAATTACAGATACTGGTTATGAGGCTTTAACGGCTATAAATAATGATTATTAATTTATAAAACTTAATAAACTTGAGTTCAGAATAAGCAAATTTAATCTATCGAATTATTTGTAGCAAAGGGTGCGGCTGGGTCCACGAATTGCGAAGCAAACATGAATGCCATTAAAAATAAAATAAATGATGAATAAATGTGTGAAATTTTAATTTTAGCCAACTGCCTTTTGAAGTAACTGACTACAAAATTAAAATTTGGATTTCGTGGGGCCTTTTTTGCTTTACTTTTTGGGCAAGCAAAAAGTAAAAAAGATTAAATTGCCCAATATTATTGATTTTAAAAGAATTATAGTTTGTGTACTAACATTAAATACAGTTAAATATCTTAAAGAAACTAACTTTGGCATATCTTGTGCAATAAGTTAACTAAAACAACGTTAATTTAGCAGCATATTTTATGAAAAATAAATTTCTTACATTCTCTCTTTTACTTTTATTTGCTTTTAATACCAATGCACAAAGCAGCTTTAGTACCGACCCTGCGGTATTTATTACCGAGTTTTCAAAATTTGTAACAAACGATAAAAAGGCAGAATTAAAAAAATCTGTTGAAGCTTTTGTTACCAATTGGCAAACCAATAAATTTACCCCCGAGCAGCAAAAAAACATCATTAAAATAGCCAATAATATGATGTACAAGCAATTGCCTAAAGACCCCTATTTTGAACTTTTAGTAACCAATTTAGATTTGTATTTTAAGAAAAAATTAAGTGCTAATATATTGGTTCAGTGGCAAGCTATAAGCAAAACGCTTTTAGATAAAAATCCTAAAGATTATTTAGCATTTTTAGAAACTGCAAATGGTTTATTTACAGATAATACGCTTTACAAATCGGGCAATACACGTTGGTATGCGAGCAATTCTAATTTTGAATTTAATTTTACAAACAATAAAATTTCTATCAGCTTTAAAACCCTCGATTTAATATGCGAAAACCAAGTAGATAAAATAAAAATATTAAATTGTGCAGGCTCTTATTTTCCAGAAAAAACCAAATGGCAAGGTACGCAAGGTAGAATAAATTGGGAGCGTGTAGGTAAGCCAGAAACAGAGGTAAATGCTGCATTTAAAACCCATAAAATAGATTTGAGTAGCAATAAAATTGTGATAGATTCTGTGTTGCTAAATTATCCAAAAATATCGGCAACCCCAATTTTAGGACGTTTAACGGAAAAATTATCCGAAACCAGCTCGGCAGAATTGGTGAAAAAATCTTCTTTTCCTGCTTTTTCTGGTTACGAGCCAAATATAGAAATTAAAGGCATTGTAGGTGATAAAGCCATATACAAGGGCGGCTTTAGTATGGAGGGAGCAAAGGTAAATAGTGCCGTATTTGGTGGCGGCATGGCTACCATTGTTTTATTGCACAAGGGCAAGCCTTTTGTAGAAATAAAATCGGATGCTTTTAGATTGGATAGCGGCAAGGTTGTTAGCCAACAAGCAAGCATTAAAATAAAGGCTGACACTGGCTATATTAGCCACCCTCGCTGTATTGTAACTTATAATATTGCCAAACAAAAATTGCAAATTAACAAAGGAACTATTGGCTTAATGTTGATGCCTTTTTCTGATAATTACCATGGTGTGGAGATAGATGTTGACCAAGTGCTTTGGGACCAAAACAAAGATTTTGTAGATTTTGACAATATTGCGAACGATAAAGCTGCCAAAATAGAAACAAATACTTTTTTTAAGAAATTAGCTTTTGAGCAAATTCAAGGTGCTTTGGGTATGAATCCTTTAGATAAAATATTTAATTATTGCAAAACTCAGAAAGTAAAAACATTCAATATCAATGATTATGCAGCAAGTTATGGGCAAGAAAAAGCCAATTTACAACAGCAATTTATGGATTTATCTGATGCAGGATTTATGTTTTACGATACCAAAACAGATTCTGTGTACATTAAAGATAGATTGTACAATTGGGTATCAAATAATTTGGGAGGCAAAGATTATGATGTTATTCGCCTTTCGAGCGTAATAGCTGCTAAACCCAATGTTACTTATAGTATTGGCACAAATGAACTTAAAATAGAAGGCGTTAGAAAATTTAATTATAGCGATTCGCAAAATGTAATAGCCGTGCCTACTAATCAATTGGTAATATTTAAAAAGAATAAAAATATGCACTATGCAGGGCTTACAAGGGCTGGGCGAATAGATTTTTACTCAAAAGATTTTAATTTTAATTGGAGCAAATTTCAAATAGAAAATACCACAATGGATAGCATGGTAATATTTTACCCTGATTTGAATACCAATGCTTTAAGAAAGGTAGAAAGTGTACTTTCCAATACCTATGGTAGAATTTTAATAGATAAACCCAATAATAAATCAGGTTTGAAAAACTTTGCCGAATATCCTATTTTTATTGCTGAAAGAGGTTCGGAAATTCATTATGATAGAGCAGGAACGCACAACCATGCTTATAAAGCAGATAAATTCAAATTTGAGGTTGACCCATTTACCATAGATAGTTTGGATAATTTTACAATTGCTGGTTTTGGCTTCGGTGGCAGATTAGTTTCAGATGATATTTTTCCAACAATAGAAGCAACAGCAACTATTCAGCCAGATTATTCATTAGGCTTTGTATCGGAACAAAAACTGCCCATGTATGGCGGAAAAGGTAGAGGAGAGCTTACCATAAATTTAAGCAACAGAGGCTTGTATGGCAGAGGCGATTTAATTTATGAAACATCTATTTCAAAATCGCCAGAATACTTGCTTTTGCCCGATGCCACAGTGGGCACAAGTACAAGTTTTTATTTGCCCGAAAGCGCAAAATATCCTTTGGTAAATGGCACAAATGTGCAAACACAATGGTATCCTAAACAAGATAAAATGTTTCAAACCAAGTTGGATAGCAATTTTTCTATTTTCAAACAAAAATACGATTTTGATGGTAAATTAACACTTTCGCCAGTAGATTTAAGAGGGCAGGGCAAACTGCTTTGGAGCGAGGCTGTATTTGCCAGTAACGATATGGTATTTGGTAAAAACAAATCTGCTGCAGCAAGTTCGAGTATAAAAATATATGCTGTTGACCCAACAAAATTTGCCTTTGAAAGTAATGATGTAAAAGGCGATGTGGACTTTGATAAACGAGAAGGCAAATTTTTAACCAATAAAATAGGTGCTTACACCCATTTTCCATACAATAATTACAGCAGCAATATGAACGATTACAAATGGGATATGAACAAAAAAACAATGGAGGTAAAACCAGGATTGGCTATGGCAGGTTTAAAACCAATATTTGTAGGTTTGCCAGAGTTTACCCAAGACAGTGTAAAATTTGAATGTGCTTATGCTAAATTTGATTTGATAAAAAATGTATTGTTTATGGAAAAAATACCTTTTATAGATGTTGCAGATAGCAGAGTATTTCCTTTTGAAGGCAAAGCCATTGTAAGGCAAAAAGCCGCTATGGATAGATTGGATAGCAGCAGAATAGAAGCCAATAGAATAGATAAGTTTCATGAAATTAAAAATTGTCATACTACTATTACAGGCGGCAATAGATTGGCTGCCGATGGCTGGTACAGATACATAGACAAGTACAATAAAGAGCAGCCCATAAGAGTAGATAGTATTAGAATAGACAAAGAAAAGCACTTGGTGGGCTATGGCAATATTCCTGAAAATAATTACTTAAAATTAGATAAAAAAATAATTTTTAAAGGCTTATTTGAAATTGTAAGTACTACCAAACCTATTACGTTTATAGGCTATGTGCGCCCAATGCACAGCTTTCCGCATATAAGCCAAAGTTGGTTTAGGTATAATTTACCTGTGGACCCTAAAAATGTGGTAATTAATACCCTCGACCCACGAGACAAAGAAAACCATAAACTTTCTGTGGGGCTTTATTTTGCTAAAGATAGCAACCATGTTTACCCTTGGCTATACGATTTAAAACGCTCATTTAGCGATGCAGAAATACAATCGGATACAGGTATATTGTATTACGATGATGCAAAAGATGCTTTTTTTGCAGGCAATGAAGATAAACTTTTGAAAAAAGCCTTAAAAGGAAATTATATGCAGCTGAATGAAAAAGACAAAAGCGTATATACCGAAGGGCGTTATAATTTTAATTTAAAAACACCAAAAGTAAACTGCGAAACCGCAGGAACGGCAGTACTTGCAGCTACAGATAGTACCTTTAGGTTCAATTTAATGATGTGGCTCAATTTTCCATTAACCAAAGAGGTGAACGATAAAATTACCAAGTTTTTAACAACCGAAGGTGCAGGAAAAACGCCAAGTTCGCTTAAAAATGTAGAAACCAAAAAAGGAGTTGCCGAATTAATATCAGATACCAAAACAGCCGAAAAAATGCTTAAAAGCATTGAAACAACAGGTGTTTTGCCACCAGAGGGAGAGTTTAAAAGCGGTTTTGTATTTAGCAATGTAAACTTTGGTTTTAATAGAATAAAACGTAAATTTTTAGGCACAGGCAATATTACTATGCCTTTGTTTAATGGGGCTGTTATCAATAAATCTTACACAGCTACAGTGGCTATAGAAAAGAAACGCAGTGGCGATAAAATTACCATTTATTTAGTGGCAGATAATGGCGAATATATTTTTATGGAATATGCCGCAGGTATTATGTATATAGCCAGCAACAATGCAGAACTGAACAATACCATAAGCCTTGAATCTGTAAAATATTTAGATCCCGAGTTTACCTTGCGCTTAGGTTCTGAAAAAATGAAAGATAAATTTTTATTAAAAAATGATGTTGAAATAGATGAGTAAAGAAATTTTAAGATTTTTTATTTATGACTACTGTGTCATTCTGAACTTTTTTGCTTTGAAAAAAGATTATTCCGCTACGCTCATGATAAAGTTCAGAATCTCTTTAACCCAGATTACGCATTAGGAATTTTAATAGACAAATCGAGAGGATGATCCC
>CAZDGF010000058.1:0-18704 GCA_964505065.1 uncultured Chitinophaga sp. | reverse complement strand
TTGATTTGACTCGGTAATTTTTATTCCTAATTTTTATTTAGGACAGTATTGATTATTTTTAAATACGTAACTCTAATTGGAATATTATATTTAGACAATAATATTTTCAAACCTTCAGCAGAAAAAATTGATGGATTATATTTAACTATTTCATTACTTTCAAAATAACAAGAATTAAAAAATCTTCTTTCAATTTTGATTAAATTTAAATATCTATTTCTTAAATATATATTGGAAATTTTTAATATAACTTGTTTGAAGTTACTCTGAAAGCAGAACGTTTCTCCTTTTGATATTGAAACTTTAAGTTTATCGTAATATAAACAGTATTCTTTATAATTTGAACAAAATAAATCTATTTGTTTTACTATCTCATTGTTTATTTCTTTAGTTATGATTTTCTCCCAATTTATGCTATTTGAATGTCGAAGTAAGCCTTTATTAAATACAAAATTTTCTTTCATTTCAAATTTGATGTAGCAAATATCAAGGTTAGCATATTTAATTATAAAATTGTTCCCTAACCTTAAATTTGAATTATTACATAAATATTCTAAATCAAAGAGATTAAAATTAGCTTCAATAAACTCATTTGACATAAAAATATTTCCTGAAATAAACTGTTTTACTTCTTTTATATTGATAAATTGAATAATTAATCTTTCGTCCCATTCTATTAAAGGGGATATAATATCCCATTTAATATAGTCTTTGTATACTAATATTTTTTTTTCGTCTCTGGCAAATGAAATATCACTACTTATTATATCCAAATCCCAATTACCAAGATAGTTATTAAAATATTCGACATTATAATTTTTTCCTTTAACAACTTCTAGTAAACCATTTTCTGAAAAATTAATATATTTCATGAAATTAGAAATATTTTCGGAAGTCCAGTTAATACTACTATTACAATAAAAATTTTTAGTCCACTGAATTTTATCTTTAGATAACTCTATCATTAAATTAGTCCAATTAACAGATAAATTATCTGATAGAATATTCCACTCAATTTTATCTTTGAAAGTAAGCAATATTCTTAAATTCCAGTTTGTTTTTGTATTTGATGAAATTTCTACCCAATTTAATTTATTTGAATATTTTTTTAAAATTTCCAAAGTCCATACTATTGATTTATTACTTGAAATACTTTCTAATAATTGAGAATTAAATCTTTCAATATTCAAAAATTTGTCAATAATTTCAGAATCATTTAAAAATTCAGTGTTTTTTAGAAAAAATTGTTTCTCATCAGTAGTTAAATTATTAAAATATTTGCTTATGTCTTGCATTTTAAAATTACTTTTTATTACTTAAAACACAAAAGTAAGTATTTTAAAAATCAATTTTAAATTAAAACCCTTACCTCACCTCCACAACCACCTTTTCACTCAACCCACTGCTTCCCCCATCTTTATAATAGGCTATAACAGCATAAGTGTAAGTGCCTTTGCCCAATAAATCGTAGTCCTCATAGGTGTTTTTTGTGCCATCTACAGAGTGGTAAACCCTAAATGTGCTTTCGTTGTAAGAGCGGTAAACTACAAAATGGTATTTATCCGATGCAGGGTAGCTCCAAGTTAAAATATTTCGTTTCTTTTCTTTGTTGTAAACGGCTTTAAAATTGGCTATGGCTGTGCGTTTGCCTACATCGTATATTTTACCACTTACTTCCGCAGGAAAACCGCTGCTGTTTTTATAGTCGTCTAATGCTTCTATTTTGTAGGTATATACTTCGCCTATTTTTATGTCTTTGTCTATCAATTCTGTTTTTACTTTGCCGTCCATAGTTTTCCAAAGAATAAACTGTCCTTGTCCTATTTTTCTGTAAATGTTGTGCTGAATAACATCTTTACTTGAACTGGGTATCCAGCTTAAATAAACTGCACTATCTGTAACCAATATATTGCTGAACATCGGTTTTACAGGTTTTATAGTATCTGGCAAAATTACTTTGATGATTTCCGACCGCTCAGAGTGATTATAGTGCATATCGGCAGCCACTATTTGGTAGTAAATTTCTTTGGTTAAGGTATTAATATTTACAGAATCTACAAAGGTGGTATCTTGCCATAAATCGCCAGTTATAATGGTCATTTCGTGGTCTATTTGGTTAGCAAAAAATACACGGTAGCCTTTTATATCTGCCTCTGGTCCTAATTTCCAACGCAGGGTAACTACACCTAAAGAATCTACTTTACCTGTTAATCCTAAAGGTTTGGCAGGTGGCACACTATCGTTCAAAAAGGCATATAAACCTAAACTCCAGCTATTGTTATTTGCCGTATCTATGGTTTCTATTTTGTAAAAAGAACCTTCTTGCGCAATTGGATTTTTATCTACAAAATTTTTGGTGTTTTTGTCCAATGGTTTTTCATTGATGATTTGAAATGGTCCTTGATGGTTTTGAGAACGCAGCACATTAAAACCTGCAAAATCGTTTTCTATTTTATCTTTTTTCCAAGTAATGTTTAAATACTGCCCATTAATGTCAGCAAAGTTTACATTGTAAGCCGCTTCGGGGGCTGTTCTATCTCTGCCATAGCTATAAACAATAGCACCAGGCTCGGAAAGCTCGCCAAAAGCATTGATACCCACTAAACGGTAGCTGTATGTAACATAATCTTTTGGTACTGAATCTAAATAGGTCATTTGGTCTTTTACTCTTGGGTTTTTAGGGTCGTTGGCAAGTGTCATTGGCAATTTATTTAAGCGTTTAAAATTTTTGCCTTTGTTATCGCCTCTTTCTAAAAAATAAGCCGTGTAATAATTTTTATGTAAATTATTATACCAATCTAACCGGATATGGTTTTCGTAGCCAATTTCAAGCAATTCTGGTGGTGGAATTTGCTCTTCTTCATTGGCTTGTACAAAGGTTTGGCTGCCCAATACTTTCAGTAATTTTTCGGGCACTAAAGGGGTAATTCTATAGGCATAAGTGGCTTTTGCTACTACATCATTGTCCTGAAAACGCAAGCCCAACAAATTGGCAGCTATGGTATCAAAATCGGCAGCTACCATTGCAAACCCATGAATATTGCGCTCTTCGTTTAAGCGTTTCATTAGCTCTCCAAAATTAGGATTGGCAGGCAATTTGGCATTTATTTTACCTAAAACACTATGGGCAGCTATAACTTGGTAGCTATTGCTGGTATCTACTCTTTTTGACCAAGTAAGGCTATCGGCAGGTTTAAATATGCCAATGGTTTTCCATACAGCTTTAAAATATTGGGTATCTTTTCCTATTTGTGCTTTTTCTAATTTATAACCGTATTTATTCAATAAAAAAAAAGCTTCGGCACTGCTTGGCGCCCATCTTATAACTATGGCTTTGCCATTGTATTTGCCCAATAAGCCAATGTAATTTTTATTTAAAAGTGCAGTGTCTTGCGCATTAGTATTTTTACTAAAACATAAAACAGCAAGCGCAATGCAAAGTATTTGAATTTTATTTTTCATCATCATTCATTCTTAATTCTTAATTCATCATTATTAATTATTAATTATCTTGCTGGAAGCACAACATTAAACTTATAATTCTCTCTATAATCGGGACCTAAACCACAAGTGGGTGTGTTGTAGTAAACATTTACAGGATAATTGCCAAATATAAGGCGAGTATATCTTTCGTTCAATACATAATCTAAATATACCATTTGCGGTTGGGTTAAAAACTCCGAACCCCATAAGCCATAATATGCCACCACAGCTCTTGCCATATTTCTTGATTCAATTCTATTCAACAAAGTTTGTGTTGTTACCCCATAAAATATTGGAATACGGTGTCTTGAATCGCCACCACTTGCTCCTGCAATAGTGCCTATTCGCCCACCTAAACCACTACTTTCTAAACTACTTGAAATATTACTACTAAACCTAAAGCCATTTGAAGGCGGATTTGGTAAAATTTCGCTACCCATCAGCAAGGGGTGTTTTCTATAATCGTCTGCAAAACTTACTGGTCCTTTGGGCGGTGTGCCATACCTTCTTGTTCTAAAGGTATTGTTGCCAAAATTTTCTCTTTGTAGCCAATCTCTAAAACCATACGTTGCATATTGTTGGCGTTCCATCCAAATATTTGTTCTTGGTGTCCAATCGGCATCAAAACTTACCATTGGCGGAATATTGCGCATGGTAGCACCTTGCTGAAAACTATGGGCTTCTACATCGTATTCATCAAAACCCTCGCCTGTAGCTACATGGGTTATAGATTCTAAATCGCCCCAAGCCACTTTGTTAGTTTCTATGGTACTCATAGCAGCAAATTTTGTAGCAATGGTATTGTATTGGCTGGTTTTAAAATAAAAGGTGTAAAGCACTACCAAATCTTCGCTTGTTTTGGAGCCTGCGGTTACACTTTTAGCACGCATTTCTATACTTGAATTGCCAAAATTGCGTGTATTTAAAGTATTTCTTAAAGTAGCATTTTGTGCTTTAAAACCGCCAGCAATTGTGGACTTTGCACTACCTGTAGGCACAAGCATTGCAATAAAATCTACAGTATATATTTTATTGCTCTGTAAAATTGGTATTTCGTATGTAATATTGGTAGTAGCAGTATTTCTTAAATCTGTTAAAATTGGTTCGCCTCCATCTTTGGGCGTAAACCTTGCTTTATACTGCCAAGCATAGCCTGTTTTTGTACTTCGTGAAAACAAAAAGTGCATACTTCTTTTTAAAGCTAAAACACCCTGCCTACATTCTTCTTGCAAAAAGAAACGTTGGTTATGAAAAGGATAAGAAAAAGCCACATGACGTTGGTCAATTCTGTTGGGTCTATCGCCTGTTACAAAAATATGCATGTATTTTTTTTCTACTTTTTTATCTTCCAAATCTCTAGAAACAGCCCAAGTGCCATTTTTTAATTCTTCGGCAGATGCTATAGTGCTCCAATAATGCGCTGTGCGTGAGGCTAAAAACGAATCGGGATAAAACGTCAATAAACTATTATTTTCGCTCATGCCAATATTGCCTGCTACCATATTTCTTGGATTTCTTGCAGCAAGGCTTGTTTCTTTTTGAATTACTCTAAAACGTCTAACAACATCATTGTTATTCATATCTTTTACGGTTAAGCTAAATTCTTCATTCAAGCTGTAATTATACAAAGCTGTTGGCTCCACTCCGCAATCTATATTATTTGATAATTGCTCGGGACTTAAATTAGCTACCAATTCCATACCTGCCATAGGATTTTCTACAGGCGGTACACATTTTTGCCCTTGGCTAAATTGAAAATGGCAACTGCCTTGAACAGCACCATTTAAAATATTATATCTACCTGCAATAGCTCCTTCTACCCAGTTAGGATTTGGAAAACCACCTTGCAAAAATGATGCCATTTGAACCCCTAAAATTTCAAACCGTCCTTGAACAAAAAATAAATCAACATATAAACCAATTGAGGCATCAAAGTAGCCATAAATTTGCCCACGGGCATACCAGCCATTTTCGCCCAAAGTTTCGCCTGCTGCCATACCCTCGCAGCGTTGCGTATATTTTTTTACAGATAAATCGAAACCAAACTCCAAACCTAAACGTGCATAAAAAGGCATTATTTCTATACCCAAAGGTCCTATTTGAATATTTGTGCCCATTGCAAAGCCATCGCCACGGGCAAGGTTGGTAATATCTCTTTCTATGTTGATATTTAAAACCCTTGCTATTCTATCAGGAATAGGCGGCATTGGCGGCAAATCCATACCGCACATAAAATAAAAACTTGCCCTTGCCAAACGTGTACCACCCAATTGTAAAGCCAAACCTACTGGTACATCTGGTTTGCCTACATAAATATGCCATGTTTGTGGGCTTGCAAAAATTTCTATTCTACCAGCCATATTGCCTGGATTTACGCCTACCAAAACATTGGCTACATTTACAAATACCTCCACATTGGTTTGAAAAGTAGTGGTAACAAAATTAAATCGAATATCTACACTTGCTGCTATGGCTGCTGCGGCTCTATCATCGCCTTCGGACATAATGATAAAATCGCCCCTTAAAAATATACTTTCCATACCGCCTGTACGCTCTACAAATTGAGCCCCTAAGGTAATTAATCCATGATAAGCTGAACTGCCTCCTGTAGCACCTACTTTTACTTTTACCTGAAACCCTAAGCCAATGCTGCCATCGGGCACAAATGCACCGCCTGTACTTGTAGCTCCTGGGGTTTCGCTTGTTGGTCGGTTGGCATTTTGCGTGCCTGCTCCGCCAACACTTGAGGCTGGGATACTGCTAAACGAAACTGGCTCTGGTGCTCGCATGTGGTACCAAGCGCCACCGCCAAGTCCTCTTAAATCTACCCCAGTAAATAGGGTAACACCAGGGCTCCAAGTAGCCATAGCATCTACATACCAATATCTAAAGCCATTTACTTCGCCAAATTGCACAGTGGCTTCTACATTAATTGTTGGCTGCATGCCTACACTCAAATAGCCTTTTATACCTTTGCCATACACTGGGTGCGAATTATAAAATGCCAACGAACCATTGATACGAATAGGACCAATATCGCCACCTACGGCTATAGAATCTAAATTGATACCGCTAAATGTCCAGCCTTGCCTTTCTCCTGCCAAGGTTAATTTTCCAAGCAAAGCTATTTTTCCTGCTGCTCTAAAACCGCCCGATTCGCCTGTTAAATTTAAAGCTAAAACAAATTCAACCCCAAAACGTGGTCCCGGTGTTTGGTCGAATTCCATAAAACTGGGACCAGGGCGACTTGTAATATTGATACTGCTTATACTTAAAGGAAAACCTCCTGCCGAATGTTGCTCGCTTGCTCTGGCAAAACTACCAACTGAAATATAATTTGGTCCTCGGCTGTTCAATACAAAATGCTCAAAACGAATACCTCTAAAACCCAAGCCATCTATTTGCGCACCACCGCCTCCACCTCTGCTACCTGTTATGGTTAAGCTGCCCGATAAATCTGAAGAAGCGGCAAAGCCTTCGCCATCTATAATTACACTAATGCGTGAAGAAGGATTGAGCGAAAGTGTAGTTTCCCAAATTTGAGCTTCGAAAGTATCTTTGGGTTGAATTCTAAATTCAAATGCAAAAGCCCCTGCCGAACTTCTATTTAAGCTTGCTCTATATTTAAGCTCATCTCTTGCTGAAATGGGTAATCGAATTTCGCCCGATAAACCTGCATTTCTAAAATTATTGCTTACAATAGAAAGGTAAACAGAATCTAAAGAATATGCCCAACCATCAAGGTTTCCTTCTTCTACCCTTATTAAATTTTCAATGGCGAATCTGCCACTAAAACCTGTGCCATCTATTAGCATATTGTTAACAGAACCAGTAATTCTTCTTGTAGGGTCGCCATAGGTTTTAAACTCATTGGGCAAACGTACAGCCAAGCGTTTTAAATAAAAACCTTTCCAATTGTTGGTTCTTACACCGCCATAGCCCTCAGGAAAAGTCATAGAACTTGCATTTTGCAAATCGGAAAAATCTAAATAAGCATCGGCCGCTTCAAAGCCCCATTCGGGCAGCCCAGCCACTTGAAATCTATCCATATCTAAACCACATACCCAATTACCCATTCGCTGCACTTTTAGTTTAAATCTTGCATCTACTTGCCCAGTGCCTATACTACCATCGGCAGCATCTGGCACCAATAAATTGCGCCCAAAACGAACAACACCACTTATGGCTAATTCTCTAAACCCTGCACAATCCCAACTAACATAAGTGCCAGAATCGCCTGGTAATGCAGGTGCTTTTAATATAATACGAATATCATCTGTATAAGCCAAATCTCTATCTAAGGGTAAAAACAATTTGCCTTGCCCCATATTTAAACCACCTGGATGAAAACAAATATCATTTGCCCCAAGCGACAACCAACCATACAGCTCTGGCACATCTAAACTTACCAAAGCATTTAAGGTAGCCATAGTTGCAGTAAATTTACACCCCATTATACCAACAGTTAAGCGTTGTCCATCTATGGTATTATCTATACCCAAAGGCATTCCTATAGGTTCTGTTCCAGCCAATTGAGAAGACAATCTTCTTGTAGTTGTTAGCCATTCATTTATTTCTTGTCCTTGCGTTTCTGTTAATCCTGTAAAAACACCCACAGCTCTTGCCAAAGCATCGGGTACTAAGGTTGTATTATCTGTTTCTGTTAATACATCGCCAGTAAGCATTTCGTTTCTACTATTTATTTGAATATTGGTAAAACTAACTTTTACAGGCGCATTCATAAATGGTACACGAATATGCCCTCTGCCTCGTGCATTGCTACCACTCCAATTAATTTCTGTTAAAATCATATCAAATTTGCCTACTTTTATGGTATTACCCACCACGGCTGTGGCTGTTGCTGTTCTTTCTGTTAATGCAGGTGCAGTACAATCTGCTAAACAACTTGGGGGCGTTCTTCTTGGTGTATCAATATCTAATTCTGGTGGAGCATTGCCAATAGTAAATTGCCAAACTGGTCCTGTGGCATAGGCTCTGCTTGTGGCATCTGCATCATCTTCTAGCCATTTTATACGCCAGTAGTAAGTGCCATTTTCGGTAAAATTAAAACTATGCTCCAATGAACGGTAAATAGAATCGTTCAATAAATTTGGATTGGCAATACATTGGTTCAAATCTACAATGGGTGCAAATCTTCTTGAAACTGAATGCACTGTGGTGCTAAAATCTTCCATACGCGAAACTTCAAGCAAATATCTTTCTTCAACACCATGGTTAAAAAAATTAGACTCAGGACTTGCCGAAGTACCTGAACTAACTACTGAGAAACTGGGTAGAAAATTAACAGGAAAATCTGCTGTTTGAAAACGCAAAGTAATGTTTCCTCTTTCTTGGTTGGAGCGGTTTGCAGGGCTTTGATTGACAGGAATACCCATACCTGAAATAAAATTATCGGAATACGATACGCCCAATTGCAGGCTTTCGCCTGTGGAGCGGTGCAAAAAATAGCCATTCACATCGTATTGATAATGCGCCCCTCTTAAAAACTCTTGCCCTACTCTTGCGTTCGATTCATTGACAGGAATAATGCGGCTTGCATCTTCTACTATGGTCATTCCTGTAGCTCTGGTTTGCGATTCAGCAGGACCCCAAGGCCAACGCAAATCCTCATTTCTTGAAGAAACAGAAATACCATTTTCAAATAAATTGTAATTAAAATTAAAGCGAAACAAATCATTATCGTAAGGCGAAAAACGCACTGTTATAGGAAAATAACGGAAAGGAATATAATCGTTATTGGTAGGATAATGGCTGGCTAAAGTAAACCTACCGCCATTTGAAGAACCATAGGTAAATGTACAAGGCACGGAATAGCCTCTATTGGCAAAGCGCAAACCCCCAGTAGGGTCCACCACACGCACACGCACAGCATATTTTCTACCTGCTTCTAAACGTGGATTTGCCTCTGTATAAACATAAGATGTAATACTGGAAACACTATCGGTAAAAAATATGGGTGTTGTAGCACTTTCAAAAGCGTCCATTGGGTTTCTATCATTTGGTATTAGCTCTATCATTTCTACCACATAGCGTATATCAGCAGGAATTTCTGGTGGTGCTATCCATAAAATTAAAAAATTTTGAATACTTGAGGTTTCCATAACGCCACCACAAGGTGTAGAACCTAACATGGTAATTTCTGGTGGATTGATAATCGAAATTCTAAAAGGAGCAGAACAACCAGAGGGAATAACTGCACTTAATGGTACAGAATGCGCAGGAGATGAATAATTATAAGCTGTAACACACAATTGATACAAACCTGCGGGCAATCTTCGTGTACGAATTACTTCATCTCTATCTATACCGCTTGTGGTAATGCCATTTTGGTCGGGGAATAAATTGTACAAATCATCAGCAGTTAATAATCGTGTTTCGCCTGGGGCTAATGTAATGGGTTGTGGTGGTTGATAATCGGGGGCAGTAGCCACAGTAATTGCGCCATCTATGCTTCTAAAAGTAGCGCCAAGTTTTATATTTTGGGTAGATGCAGAAGTATTGGTTACGGTAATTAATACCTTACTTGGGTCAGATGAATAGGTAAACAAATTAGGGTCGTAAGGTGGATTTACGGTTACACTTGTAGTTATAACTTGTGCATTCAAATTCAATGCAAAAAGCAAAACTAAAAGGCTTGCTGTTTTTTTCAAATTTTGTAAATTTTTTTTCATCTTTTTTATAGTGTAAAAGTGTATCTTAATGAAGCTCTTTGCTCGTTGAAAGTAAATATAGAAACATTGCTTGTGCGGTTAAATAAAGCATTGAGCATCAAACTAAAATTGTGTTTTTTCTTTAAAGTATAATTGGTAGTAAAGCCAATATTGGTAATATTGCCATCGGGTTTGTTTAATTTTAATTTTTGCTGAAACGAGGCATTGCCACTTAAATTTAATTTAGATTTTTGCAATGTTTTTCTATAGTTTACAGAAGGACCAACCAATTGAAAGCTACCAACCCTTGTATTTACTTGGGTGTAATTTACTGTTGCGCCTCCATTATTTCCTTTTTTACCATTGCCTTTGTTTAAGCTTGTAGAAATTACAATGGTGCTACTTTCTGTATTTGCACGGGTTATAATATTGTTATCTTGTAGGCTTTGTGTTTGCGC
Source organism: uncultured Chitinophaga sp. (assembly GCA_964505065.1). Taxonomy (GTDB): domain Bacteria; phylum Bacteroidota; class Bacteroidia; order NS11-12g; family UBA955; genus JABMMZ01. The sequence continues at coordinate 8,092 of CAZDGF010000058.1, read as the reverse complement.
ATTTATGGCAAAACTTGTAGATTTTCCGCCCTTTGTTTTAGCCACTCTAAACCCACCGCCAATAGATTGATTGATAATGCTAAATAAAATAGAATCGTTCAGTTGGGTTTGTCCGCTATTTAGTTCTGTACCATAGTTGGTATAATTCAAATTGAAACCATAATGCGGTTTGGGGTTTATATTGATAAATGCAGAGCCAATTTTGTTGGTGGTAGTATTCAATTGATCTTTTAGCAAATTATTGGTGCGTATGCCATAGCTACCATTTACAATTACTTTGTTTTTAAACAACAAAAAGGTTGGCGAAATAGTAATTTGCCTAATATCATTTGCCATATAATAACTGCCAAGGGTTTGATATTCGGGGTCCACTCTGCGGTATTCTAATTTAAGGCGGTACATTTTTCTGCCATAGCCTATGGAGGCATTACCAGCCAAATAAGGCACAGTAGAACGATTGAGGGTTAAAAATTTGGCATAGGGTTTTACATCTTTTAGCTCTGTAATATTAGAATCTACAAACCGTGAATCGAGGGTAACAGCACTTAAAGCAAAATCTAAATTGATATCTATGGCTTTAAATAAAAGATAAGTAGATTTTATGCCAACTGCAATATTTTCCATTGGCTTAATCCCTATGCTATCAGCTTGCCTCGCTATGTTAGAATCTTTTCTATCTATAGCTTTAAAAAAAATTAAATCGGTATAATTTGGTCCTTTGCCATAGCCTATTTTTGCACCATAGCCCCATCGCTCATAGCTTGGTAGCAAATAGCTAAAACGACTTTGATTCTCTTGCGAAACGGAAACCTTGTTTCTAAATTTTCCGTATAGTGCAGAAGCTCTAAAACGCCTAGGTTTTAGCTCCACACCACCACCTAAAAAAGTAGCACCTGCAAGGGTATAATCGCTAAAATATAAATTGCGCCAGCCAGCATGTACAGTTATCCATTTGTAGTAAGGGCTTGCGCCATATTTATTGAAAGGTTGCGAAAAACTACGTTCTTGCTCGCTCCAAGTAAAAGAAAAAGGAACAGTAATATCGTAAAATTGTAACGTTGGGCTACCGTTTAAATACCAACTAAAGGGTACTCTGCGGGCATTTGTGCCTTGTTGTGCTGTAAAAGTGCTACCTATACCCAAGCTGCCATGCACCTGCAAAGCTTTGCCTTTGCCTAATGCGCCAATATTTTGGGCATTTATTTTTAAAAATACACAAAAGCATAAAAGGATTAAAAATTTTGCTTTTACTAACACTATTCAAAAATCTATTAATTTATGGGTCAAATTTAGATGAATGAATATTCGGTGGGTTTCGGTGAATATTTAGTTTACATTTTATACAATTTTAATGCAAATTGTAGCCCCTTTATGTTTTACAAATTCTGTTTGAATATCAATGTTCAAACTATGTGTTTTTGCATATTGTAGCATTCTTTCTTTTTGTATTTCAATACCCATAGATTGGTGTGCGTTAAACGTGTTTTTATGCTCTACTACACCTATGCCATTGTCTATTATTTTAATTTCTAATTGTTTACTATTTTGATTTATTTCAACTGTAATTAAGCCTATGTTGTCATTGGTTTTTAAACCAAAACCATGTTTGATACTATTTTCTAAAAATGGTTGTAAAATTAGTGGCGGCACAAGTGTGTTTGTATTTACCAATTCATTAATTTTTAATTGATAATCGAACATATTATTTTTTCTTATTTTTTCAATATCTAAATACAATTTACTAATATTTATTTCTTCCTCTAAAGGTATTAAATCTTTGCTGGAATTGGATAAAATGGCACGCATTAATTTGGCAAAATCATTTAAAATAATTTCAGATTTAGCATACTCTTTTGTTTTTATTAAGCCTGAAATAGAAGTTAAACAATTGAACAAAAAATGTGGATTTAATTGCGATTGCAATGCTGTTAATTTAAGCTCGGCTACACGTTTTTCTAAATCTTTTTCTTTGCTTTTTTTGGTATAAAAATAATTCAATACAAAAATTAAAATACCCAATAGTAAACATACAGAAACAATATAAAACCACTTGCTTTTATACCATATTGCAGTTATAGTAAAATAGCAACTGCTATGGTTTTTACTGCCCAATAATCGTACTTTAAAATGGTAATTTCCCTCGCTTAAATTTGCAAAACTTATTTGATTAATGCCTTTATCTAAACGTATCCAATTGGTATTTATTTTTTCTAATTGGTATTCGTATATTACCTCGTTGGCACTTGCAAAATCAAAATTACTAAACAATATTTTTACATCGTTTTGATTGTTGGGTATTTGTATATTGTTAAAACCATATATAAAATGTGTTTCTTGGCTATACAAATCTGTAATAACAGGTAGATTGTTGTTTTCTTTTAAAACCGTATTTTTGTCTATAATATAAAAAGCATTGTCTTTGGTAACTAAAAGTTCATCATTTTGCGTAAAAAATAAACCATGCTCGTACCAATCGTTTGTTTTTTGATGGGTTAAATTATCAAAATCAATAAATATTTTCTTTTCTTCATTAAAGTAATACAAACCGCCATTACATATCACAAATATTTTGCCGTTTTTATCCTCTTTTACCTCTCGTGTAGAATTGTTGTTTAAGCCATCTTCAAAGCTCATCAACTTATTTTTATTTCCTATTAAATCAAATTGATACACACCGCCAAACTCAAGTGGTATCCATAATCTATGGTTTTTATCTTTAAAAATTTGTTGAATATAATTGCCTTTTTCAGTTGCAAATTTTGGCAGTGTAAAAAGCTTTGTTTTTATATTTTTTGAAACGTTGAAAGTATATATATCCAAGCCTTCAATAAAGTAAATAATTTCAGCATTAATATTCGATACTAAATCTATTTTTGAGCTCTCTATTACCAATTGCCAAATATTGTTTTTATAACTGTACAGTCCTTTTTCTGTTTGAAAATACAATTCATTATTTATGCCTCTTAAAATATTGCTACATGTTTTAAAATCTTTAGCGTAATAGTTGTTTATTTTTTTTGTTAAGGGGTTGTAAATAATCAATTGATTGGTAATATCTGTTAGCCAAATATTGCCATTGTCATCTTCAGCCACGGCAGTAGGAAAAGGTTCTTTATCTTGCCAATTGTTGGGTATTGTTATTTGGTCTAATAATTTAAAATCTTTGCTATAGCTCAATAAGCCATCGTGGTTTGTATTCACTATAAAATACCTATTGTACCGCTCGCTCCAAAACATATCTACTATAACAGAGCCATAATAATCTGGCATAAAATATTGCTTTGGAAATTCTATTTTTTTTGTAGAATTTAAACGCTTGCTTGCCACACCAATACCATTTTGATAGGTATTAGAAAACCATTGGTTGTTGTCTTTATCTATAAAATAATCTATTACATCGCCCACTATTTTATTGTCTTGGTTTACCAAATTAAACTTTGTAAATGTTTTTGATTGAATATCAAAGTGCATGGGTCCACTGCTTGTAGAAACAGACAACGTATTGGCATTTAAAAACTTTAAATTACCAACAATATTGGTATTCAAAACCTTTAGTTTAAAAGCCTCTGGATGATAATAAAAGTGCTCCCACTGCCCTGTTTTAATAGTTAATTTGCCCAAGCCGCCAAAAAATTTTCCCGCCCATATATTGCCTTCATTATCCAATAAAATAGATGAAATATTATTCAAAGAAAACTGGTGCATACTTGAAGAATTTGTAATTGAATATGGATAAAAATGTTTGCTCAATTTATTGTATTTTACCAAGCCATGCCTACATCCAAGCCAAAGGTTTCTATCGTTTTTTTTATCTATGGCTATGCTATTTACAGTGTTATTATTCCAATTGGTGCCAAAATCTTTTGCCAATGGCTTAAATAGTATATGTTCAAAGCTATTATTATGGGGCATATAATGGTAAAAACCATCTGCCAAAGTGCCTATCCAAAAAGTGCCGTCATTGTCTTGAGTTATAGTTTTGGGCGAATTGGGCGAGTTTTTAATTCTTGTAATTTGATTGGTAAATACATTTAATTTTTGAATACCATCTAACTTTGTAGTTAAAAAATAAATACTATCCGAAATTTTTAAATACGAAATATAATGCCCCACTTTAATGGCATCTGCCTTATTAGGATTAGGAAAAAAATGGGTAAACTGATAGCCATTGTATTTTGAAAGCCCTGTCCAAGTGCCTATCCAAATAAAGCCTGTTTTATCTTGAAAACAAAAGTTTACATTGTTATTTGGCAGCCCTTGTTGTATCTTAATACTTTGAACATTGAGCGTAATTTCCTCCTTTATTTGCCCATTACTTTTTAATGCAAAAAATAATAAGCCTACACAAAGACTATACTTCAATTTGATATTTTGGCTAATGTTATGAATGATTCAAATATAAAATAGACTTATGGTTTAAAATACTGCGATGTATGGTTTACAACTGTTTTTGATTGAACTGCATATTTAAAGCAATATTTGGCAGTTTTACAATAATTGCTGAAGGGCTAAAATCAAATCATTTTTCTTTGCCCTCGATACGCTCAACTCGTTGCCATCTTGCATTATTACCGAGCAGTTTTCGCCCTTTGTTAGTTTGTTTACATAATTTATATTGATAATACTCGATTGATGAATTCTTACGTAGGTTGTAGTATCTAATATTTTTTCGTATTCGCCAAGGTTTTTGCTCACTATTTTTTTCGCCCCACCTGCAATATAAAAAGTAGTATAATTTTTATCTGCCATACAATACATAATTTGTTGCAATGCTATAAACTCAATACCACTGCTATCTGTTAGGGCTATTTTAAGCGGTTTTTCTTTGCTTAATAATTTCTTTTTAGCAGTAATATTACCAACGGTTTTGCCAAGTTCTTCTACATCTATGGGTTTTAGCAAATAATCGGTAGCTTTTAGTTTAAAAGCGGCTAAAGCATATGCATCGTAAGCAGTGGTAAATACCACATCGAAAGTAAAATTGCCTAAAGTTTCTAAAAAAGTAAGCCCATTCATTTCGGGCATATCTATATCTAAAAACAATAAATCTATGTTTTCTTTTTTTACAAATTCTAAGGCTTTTGTTGGCGACTGAAACGTGGCTACAAGCTCTATTTCAGGAAAATGGCGTTCCAAATCTACCTTTAGTGCAGCTATTGCCAAGGCTTCGTCATCTAATATGCAGGCTTTAAGTATCAAGTTATGGCAAATATAAGGTAAAATTCTTTTTCCACAGAATGGCAAAATATTGAAACAATATTGCAAATTTGCAAAACCACTATGGCAGGAAACCTTACTGTATTTTATGGCTGCATGTTTGCAGGAAAAACCACAGCATTAATAAATTTTATAAGCCAATCAGCTTATAAACCAGCAGAAATATTGGTGTTAAAACCAAGTATAGACAACAGAGTAAGCAAAGATAAAATTACCACCCATTCTGGCATCTCATTGCCCTGTATTGCTGTAGATAAGGAGAGTATTTTAGATGATTTAATTACACCATTTACCAAACTAATAGCTATAGACGAAGCCCAATTTTTTGACAAACTCTTTTTTGCAGACTTAAAACGGTATTTAGCCAAAGGCATACATATAGCAGCAGCAGGATTGGATAAAGATTACCTTGCTCGCCCCTTTGGCATAATGCCTATGTTGCAAAGCATTGCCACAGCCCAACATCAGCTATTTGCCACCTGCCAAGTATGCCAAGCCCCCGCAACGCATACCTATAGAAAAGCCGATAATAAGGTATTGGTATTAATTGGGGCTAATGATTACTATGAGGCGAGGTGTGGGGAGTGTTACAATTTAGGATTTAACCAATAAAAAGGCAATAATCCCCAACCCAACTATAATTCTATACCAGCCGAAGGGCTTAAAGCCATGCTTGTTTAGCAAGCCAATAAAACTTTTAATAGCAATAACAGCAACAACAAAAGCTATAACATTGCCCAAAACAAAAATAAATGTGTTGTGGTTGCTTTCAAATATCATTTGGTAGCCCTTTTTCTCGCTTGAGGCTAAATGCCAATGTTTTAAAAATATAGAATAAGTGGTAACAGCAAACATGGTAGGCACGGCTAAAAAAAAGGAAAACTCTGCGGCAGTGGTGCGGTTTAATTTTTGCTGCATGCCGCCAATTATAGAGGCTGCCGAGCGGCTAATCCCTGGCATCATAGCCAAACATTGCCAAAAGCCTATTAAAATAGCATTTTTAGGCTTTATTTCAGGTTCAGAAAGTATAGTAGCTTGCTTAAATAATTTATCTATAAACAACAATACTACACCACCTAATACCATTACAATGGCTATAAACATTGGCTTTTCTAAAACAGCTTCTATTTTATCGTCAAATAAATAGCCCAATACCAAGGCTGGTATTACGGCTAATGCCAATTTTGCATAAAAATGGATATTTTTAAAATTAAAAAATTGTTTGCGATACACAAAAACAACTGCCAAAATAGCCCCAAACTGAATAGATACTTGAAACATTTTTACAAATTCATTTTTTTCAATGCCTAAAAATGTACTTGTATATACCATGTGGGCTGTAGAGGAAACAGGCAAAAACTCTGTTAATCCCTCAACAATGGCTATAATAATAGCGTGTAAAATTTCCACAAATTAGTCGTTAGTTGTAGTATTTTCTTTTGCGCTTTTGGGTGTGTATAATATAGAAACTACACCTACAATAAAGCCAATAATAACAATAATAGGGGCTACAGTTATCTTTATGGGTGCATCAAAAGGCTGCCCTTTGCCGCTACCCATTACAATAAAACCTATCAATACAATAATAGCACTTGCTATTAAAAGGATATAGTTTTCCTTTTTAAATACAAAAAAAGTATTGGCTGCTTTAGCCGTTGCTTTGCCTTTTAGCGGTTGTTTTTTAGTTGCGGTTGCCATATTTTTTAATATAATTGTTCTATTTTTAAGCGTAAATATCGTTTGGTAGAAAGCATAACACTAACCAAAACAATAACAATTGCCAAAATTAATAATATTCCAGCTAATATTCCATATTGAGGTAAAAATAATTGCCAATTATTTTCGTTTAATTGTTTTTCTAAAAGATACACAATACCGCCCAATAGCAGCAAAGAAATTAAGGTAGATACCAAGGCATAACCAAAATACATTTTTATAAATGGGCGAATAATAAACCAATCGGAAGCACCTACATATTGCATACTTTTAATAATAAACCTACGGGCAAACATATTGAGCCGAACAGTGCTATTAATAAGCGCAATGGCAATAAGCAATAAAATAATAGCTATGGCTAAAAGTATCAGTTCTACGGTTTTAAAATTGGTATTTATTTGGGTTAAAAGGTCTTTACCAAATTCGTTTTTAGCATATTTCACATCATCTACTTGGGGTATGGCTCGCAGTTTTTTTTCAATTTCTTTCATGGTTTTTTCATCTACCATTTCAGCTTTTATTCGCAGCTCAAGGCTATGTGGCAAAGGATTATAGCCCAAAGTCTTTACAAAATCATTGCCTGTACTTAATACTTCTTTTCGTGCGGCTATTTCTCTATCTACAAACAAAGAACTGTTAACAAAAGGTAATCTTTTAATCGCTTGTTCGCTAGTTTTTGCTTGTTCTGTTGGGGTATCTAAACCAAAAAAAACAAATACTTCAAAATTATTTCTATAATACGAAAGCAACTCTTTGGTATGAATACTGATAAGCCCAATAAGCCCAATAATGAACAATACCAACGACATACTGATAATAGTAGGCCAAAAAGAGGTGCGTTTTTTATATTGTTTAGGTGTATCCAAAATAAGGGTTGCAATTTACATTTTAATTTTAATACAATAAATTTTATATTTGAGCGTTAATCCAATTTAAACAAATTATATTTATGAAAAAATTATTGCTTTTTGGTCTTATTATTTTAAAATCCAATTTTATTTTTGCTCAAGATAAAATTTACAAGTTGAAGCTTTATAATAATACAAGTTATATATCCAATACCATTACAACAAATAATAATCTTGATTATAAATCAATTAATATTAACCTCTTGTGCGATTAGCATAAAGCAAATTTAAGATGGTTAATAGGTTTATTA
>CAZDGF010000057.1:0-20470 GCA_964505065.1 uncultured Chitinophaga sp. | reverse complement strand
GATTTTTTCATTTTATGTCTTATTAATTGTGTTTTGTGTTAAAATGCCCTATAACATGCAAATATACGCAGGTTTTACTAATTTCCAAATATTCTTAACTTTAAAATTAATAAATTGAAAACCATATATTTATGTTTAAAACAATTAATTATACGCAATGCGTATAATTAATTGTTTATGTTTGCAACAATACAAAATGCGAAGTTAATAATATATGCAAAATTTTAATTTTAACCTCAATGTTTTTAAAGCCTGCTATGGCGAACACAACAATAAAAAGGTAATATGGGTTCAGTTTCCTAATGATAAATTATTAATAGAACAATTTAAAAATTTATCAGGCGCCAAATGGAGCAATACCAATAAAAAATGGTATCTTAGAGATGTTCAACATTATAGAGATATTTTTAATTTGCCGAATAAAGCCATTCAAATTCCCGATTTTATTCATATTAACAACCATAATGCATACATTACTTTTGTAGAATTAATGCAACTAAAAGCATTTAGTCCTAACTCTATAAAAACCTATTCAAATGAGTTTTCTGTTTTTTTACAATTGTTAAAAAATCATAAAGCAGATGAAATTTCTAAAGAAAAACTTAGAAGCTATTTTTTATATTGTACCAATGTATTGAAACTATCCGAAAATACTATTCATTCCCGTTTAAATGCTTTAAAGTTTTATTATGAAAAAGTATTAAACCATGAAAAATTTTTCTTTGAAATACCTCGCCCTAATAAACCTACTATATTGCCAAAAGTATTTAGCACCCAGCAAATAGCTAAAATAATAAATTTAACCAAAAATATAAAACATAAATTGATTATACAGCTATGCTATGGCATGGGCTTAAGAGTTAGCGAAATTATCAATCTTAAAACTACGGATATAAATAGTCAACGTATGCAAGTGTTAATAGAGGCAGCTAAAGGTAAAAAAGACAGGTATGTAAACTTGCCCGAAAGTATTTTATTAGAATTAAGAGCATATTATCAGTTGTATTTACCAAAAAAATATTTATTTGAAGGGCAATATGGTGGGCAGTATTCCGTTAGAAGTGCGCAATCTGTATTTAATCAAGCACTGGTAAGAGCTAATATAAAATTAAATATTGGTATTCATGGTTTGCGGCATAGCTATGCTACTCACCTTATGGAATATGGCATAGATACTACTTTTATTCAAAAACTGCTTGGACATAGCAATATAAAAACAACGCAAATATATACCCATGTTAGCAAGCGCACTATAGAAAAGGTAAAAAGCCCTTTAGATAATTTATAAGTTTCAATAAAATTAAACCAAACTATTTTGTTTATACTCTCTATGCATCATATTGTATAAACCCAAATTCAGCAATAGCATTGCTGAATCGAATAACAAATTGCAAATCATGTTTTTACAAAACATAATTGCAATTTTTAAATCGGGGTTAATCCCAACTAAATCAAATAGTTCAATTTTTCAAATTTCCTATTGATTAATTTGGGATAAACAGAAACTATTAATCTACATGTTTTTTAATGCTTAATAATTATTATTTATGCCTTGGGCAACCATTTGTATCTAATATTTGTCTAACTTTGTATTTGCAATTGTGTTTAAAAATATATTGTTGATATTGTTTTTTATAGTTGGTAAACTACATGCTACCCATATTGTTGGGGGCGAGCTAAATTATCAATATTTGGGCAATAACGATTATAAAATTACCTTAAAGCTATACATAGATTGTGTAAATGGGCAGCCAGCAGCCATAGCGCAAGATGAATTTGCCAATATTGGTATTTTTGCTGGTAGCAACGATTCGCTGTTGCTCAATTTAAGTTTCGATTTTAAACGAAACCCACCCATTAGGGTATCTAAAACCAATTACGATTGTATAACAATTTCGCCCAATGCCTGTGTAGATGCTTATTATTACGAAAAAACTGTAAATCTGCCCTATAGAGTGGGCGGCTATACGCTTTCTTTTCAAAGATGCTGTAGAAACAATACCATTTTAAACTTAATAAACCCTGAAAGTACAGGGGCTAATTTTTTTACCAAAATAGCAGATACCACAGGCTTTGGCTACAATAGCAGTCCTTTTTTTAAAAACCTACCGCCCAATTTTTTATGTACAAATGCCCCTTTGGTTTTCGACCATTCGGCAACCGATGCAGATGGCGATAGCTTGGTGTACGAATTTTTTCATCCCTTTTTAGCTGCCACAGCAGTGCAGCCTCGCCCCAATATTGTAGATTTTCAAACACCGCCTTTTACCAATGTTGTATATGTTGGGGGCTATAGTCCTACTATGGCTATCAATTCTATGCCCAATATATCTATAAATAAACAAACAGGCGTTTTAAAAATTACCCCTACACTTGCAGGGCAGTTTGTAGTTGGCATTGTGGTAAAAGAATACCGCAATGGCAAGCTTATAGGCTATACCCAAAGAGATTACCAATTTAATGTGCAAGATTGTGTGTTTGAAACCACTTCTGCCTTTGCCACACCCGAAATAAATTGCGATAGAGAGGTAGTATTTACAAACAATAGCAGCAATGCTACCAAGTATTTTTGGGATTATGGCGATAGTACAAAAACCAACGATACTTCTATTCTTAAAAATGGCTATTATAAATATCCAAATGCAGGAAAATATACTATAAAACTAATAGCAAGTAAGGGCAATTGCGTAGATTCTATTGTTCAACAAATAGAAATACTGGATAATATAAAATACCAGTTGCCAAATGATACCTTTATGTGCACGGCTTCTAACTTAAAAATAGCACCCAATAAATTTTATAAAAATGCACAATATATATGGAATACAGGTAGCACGGATAGTTTTATACTTGTAAGCAACCAAGGGCAATATTGGGTAAATGTAACCTATGGCAAATGTATGAAAGCAGATACTTTTAACCTTTCTTTAGATAATCAAGATGTAAAATTAGCAGCATCGGAACTTACCTGCAATAAAAATACAAAAACCATAGAGGGCTATTGCATAGCAAAGGGCAATTTTGCAAATGTGCAATGGCAAAGCAATCCGCAGCAAATACCTACAAATAATACCGATAGCATTGCTATTATAACTAAAAGCGGCATGGTAGCCATATTTGGCTTAAAAAAGAATGGCTGCCCTTATTCAGATTCAATAGAAATAAATGCAATTACAGATTATGGTATATTTAAAGTGGGCAATGTATTTACACCCAATGGCGATAGTTATAACAATGTTTTTCCGGAACAAAATCCACCTTATTTTTATACCTTGCAAATATTTAACCGATGGGGCATTAAGGTGCATTCAGCAGAAAATATACCATGGAGCGGAGACAATATGCCCGATGGTGTTTATTATTATTTTATAAAAGCCACAGCTTGTGGGCTGGAGAATGAAACACATGGCGTGGTGCATATTGTAAGGTAAAAAAAAGCCAATGGCATAAATACCATTGGCTTTATAATTTAAAAAATACTACTACCTACTTTTTAAAATAATTTTAATGTTTTATATCTTTAAATTTTACAATAATTGTGGACGTGTACTTGTTTGTGTAGAAGCATTTTTTGTGCCACTGCCATTGCCTTTAGCTTTTGTAAAATCAATAGACCAAACCGTTTTATCTTTACATTCATTGTAAGCTGCTATTTCGCCATATACTAATTCAAGGGCGCATTTGTTTACTTCTTTTAAGGTTTGATAGCCATAATATATCCCTGTTTTTTCATCGTATTTTAATGTTATGCTAATGTATTGAGATGCGCCTGCACAATCTTTAATTTCTACTATCATGGCTGTGCTATTGGGTATATCGCTATTGTTTTCAAATTTTACCCAAAATTGAAAGGCATGCGAACCTTGAAAAACATCAACAGAATATTCAATATTTTTAAGTTTATACTTTGTATTGCAAGGGTTATAATATTTTATTTTTTCAGATTTTTTAAGCAATACAATTATTTCTTTACCATCTAAACTTGTGGCTAATTTGCCATTGTGTTCGTAAATAATGGTGTCTTTTTTATCATCTACAAAGGTAAAAGTATAGTCGGTTAGGGTTATGGGTTTTTCTTTACTTGCATTAAATTGATAAGTATATTCAAACATTTGTGTGCTGCTGCTCCAAGTGCCTGGCGATTTTCCAATGCTGTATGTACCGTCCCATCTGCCTCTTAGTACACCATAATTATTGCTCAATGGTTTAAAATTACTATTGTTTACATTGCCTAAAGAACCACCAATTGTAAATTTTGCATTGTCTGTTATTAATAAATCGCCATCAACTATTATTGTACCACTATTTGAGAACCTTAAAGCAAGTGTATTGTTGAATACATTATTGTTCCCTTGAAATACAGGATTATCTGACGCCAAAGCCGACATACCAATTTTATAATCCCAAGGTTTTCTTTCGCCTAACTTTTGTTTATAAGTACTCACAAATTTTAAAGTATCGCCACATATATTTATAACAGCTATTTGAAATTCAACTAATACAGGAGGGTTTTTACTATCAGAAATTGTGGATTTATATACAAATATCCATTTGCCATTTTTATCTTTAGTAGGAGTTATCAAATTACTAATTAATTTAGATGATCCTGCACTTTTAACTTCTTCTGTACACCATGCATTTGCAGGTCCACCTTTTTTTCCTTTCATTGAATATTTCGCAATAAGGTCAAACGCTTCATTTACTTCGTCATTAAACCCTATTACATATTCAATATATGTATCTGTTTTCGTTTCATTCATAAATACATTGTTTAATTCTGGAATACTACACGCATCTTTTGTTTGGTCGGCTGTCCAAGTTTCTGTCCAAGTAAAATTATTAGATGTTGGCTTTTCATATCCTTTAGCATAACGTAAAAATAAACTTGTGCTCGACATGCCAAAATATGCGCCATTTGCAGGTTTAAAATGTACGACTGCTGCTTCTATTTGAAGCGTACCGTTTCCGCTAACCACAATTTGTCCAGTATATAAGCAAATTCCTTTTTCAGCCACTATATCGCAAGGAATTGTAATGTTTTCTTTTTTTCCTTTGCTATCAATAATATTGGCAGTTATATAACTGCTAATTTCGCCCCAAGCTACTAATTGTGCTATGGTTGGCATATTTTCACTTTGTTGCGAGTTGTTTATTTCCAATGCAATATCAAGTGTTGTGTTGTTTTTTTCTTTGTTTTGCAAAAGTGTTTGTTTAACTTTAATAGAATCAAATTCTATAATTTTTCCTAAGCTGCCATTAGTCCCAGCAAAACACCAACATTGTCCATATTTGCATTGCCCCTTGTTTATAGGCTTGGCTATGCCGTTTAATAATATAGCAAACGAAGTTTTAGTTTCAGAAATTGCAAAACTCTCTGTTTCACTAGTCGTATTGCCCTTTTCATCAGTAGCAGAAATAATTACTTTAGAAATAAAAACAGGATTGTCTTTGCTGGCTTTAATATCTATTTTTCCTTTGCAATTAGTTTCTCCACCAATAAAATCTGCATCAAATGAACTTGAATATTTGTTTCCTTTTTTATCCAAACCAGTTAAAGCAACATTTACTTTATACTTACCTTTTCCATTGGTAACACTCATTTTACTTTCTATTTCAAGGGTTGCATTGTCATATAAAATAAAGTTACCGCCACTTATTTCATGCGCACTATTATAGTTGGTAATTGAAACGGTTTTAATGCCAATTTTATTTGCAAATAAGTTGGTTGTAAATAGCATTATTACAAATGCTATAAATGTTTTGTGTATAGTTTTATTTATTTTCATACCACAAACATACAATGGTAAATAAAAAGTGGTATTTATTGTTTTAGCAATGGCATTTTTAGTTTAGCAATAGAAAATGAGAAGTTATTTTACAGCCATTTTATACCATTCATCAAACTCTGCTTTTTTATATTTAGAAAGCTTGGCTTGTATATTATTTTGAAGAAAAATGGTGTATTCAGCATTAGAAATATGCAAAATATATTGACTATTTACTATCCACGATTTATGTACTCTAAAAAAATAATTATTTTCGGCAAATAAGGTTTCAAAATGTTTTAAATTTTTACTCATCGTATATTGTTGTTTGTTTATATCGTAAATAACTGTGTATGCTTCGTTTGCTTCTATGGCTATAATATCTGAAAGAGCCAATGTTTTTTGATTTCCTTGCACATTCACTATCATTTTTTGAGCCATTTTGCCGCTCAAACTTTCTTTTAATATTTGATAATTTAAAGCATCTTTTTCTTTGTTTGCTTTTTGTATAAAATTCTTAATAGAAGTGTCTAACCTTGCAAGTTCTATGGGTTTTAATAAATAATCGAAAGCAGATAGTTCAAAGGCTTTTACCGCAAAATGATTATAGGCGGTTACAAATATTATTTCAAAGTTTATATTTTCAAAAAAAGACACCAATTCTAACCCACTATAATTGGGCATTTCAATATCTAAAAATACCACGTTGGGTTGGTGTTTTTTTATAACATCAACAGCCGATTCCACATTTTCGCAAAGCGCCATAATTTCTATATCTGTTTTGTACGGTTGCAATAAATTATACAATATATTGCGTGCACTTTCTTCATCATCTACAATTATGGCTTTTAGTTTTTCGCTCATTTTTTTGCAAAAATATATTTTAAGCAGCTTGTTTTATTTTATTTTTTATGAATGGTAGTTTTTGTTTAGCAATGGCTTTTAGAATTTGTATTTGAAAGGTGCATTTACAATTACTTTTGTGCCTAAAGCATTGTTTTCGGTATCATATAAATCCATAATTTGTACGCCAAAATTGCCCCCAAAATGATTTTTTAAAATAGCCAATCTTTTATTTAAAGAATGGCTTGAAAATGATTCATACAATTTATTTTGACGTTCTTTTATCTCTGCCGATTTTTTTCTGCCTATGCCATTGTCTGTAATTTCACATACAAATACATTGTCTTTAATTTGCATATTTATCAATAGTTTTTTTTCGCCTTTTTTATGTAGTAAACCATGTTTAATTGCGTTTTCAATATAGGGTTGAAGCAGCATTGGTGGTATTTCAATATCCGTTAAATTATTGCTGTTTATTTCATAAATAAAATCTTTTTTTAAGCGCAATAGTTCCATTTCTAAATACACATTTAAAATAGAAAGTTCTTCTTCTATATCTATAAATTCTTTTTCGCTATGGTGCATTATTTTTCTAATAAGTAATGCAAATTTTCCAATAGAATCGTAAGCCTTTGGCGCATTTTGCTGCAATACCAAATCTTGAATAGAATTTAATGAATTAAAAATAAAATGAGGGTTCATTTGCGATTGTATAGCTGTAAGTTTAGATAAGTTCAGCTCATTTATTTGTTTTGATTTTTGCTTTTGAATATTCAATTGTCGTTTGTAAATAAAAAAAATAAGCATTAGAAAAAGTAAAACAATACTCAATAAAAACCACCATTGATAATACAATGGTTTAGCTATGGTAAAAGTGTAAGTAATCTCTTTGCTAAATTTACCTAAATTTTCTGCTTTTAATACCAAAGTATATTTTCCTGGCGAAAGTGCATTGTATGTAATTTTATTGTTTGCAAAACTTTGAATTTGCCATTTCTCATCGTAGCCTATAAGTTTATAATGATACTTTATGTTTTCTCTGTTCTTTATAGTTGGGGAGTAAAATATAAATTCAAATTTTCTTTCTGAGTGATTAAATTCTATAGCTTTTCCTGTATTATATGATTTATTATTTACTAATATTTCTTTAAGAATTACTGTAGGGATAATATTATCAAAAGTATTGTTGAGCAGGTTAATTTGCTGCACACCTCCAGAATGGCTTACCCAAAGTTCATTGTTTACAATATCAAAATTATATACTTTTTTAGATGTAAAACCATAATTAGAATGAAACTGACGGATAATTTTACCCTGCATATTTAGTTGATATAAACCATTAGCCGAATGAGCAATGACAGATTCATTGTAAATTAATATTTTTTTTAAGCGTTCAGTTTGTTCAGGTAATTGTGGTTTTATGCACGTTATTGTATTATTTTTATTTATTGCCAAAATACCATATTCATTATTTACTATATAAATTTTGCCATTGTTATGGGTTATTTTTTCAGAAAAAATAGCTTCCTTGTTATACAATACTTTTTCAGTTTTTCCATCTTCGGTTAAAGCATATAAGCCATTGGATGTGCTGCTATAGAGTATTTTTTTTTCAGTATTATAGGCAAGGGAGTATGTTCTAAAATTTAATTCTTTAATTGTTTGAATTTGGATATTTTTATTGTTTTTTAAATTTACTTTTACTACGCCTATGTTAGTGCCTAAATACATTTCGTTGGCATTTACAAATGCCACATCTTTTAAAGATGAACTCATAAAAGCTTTTATTTCCTTGGTTTCTTTATTGAAATATTTAATTTTTTCATCGTCATAAATAATGTATTTACTATACTCATTTCCATATATACCTTCAATTGGTTTTTTACTTCTTTTAGATAAATTTTGTATATAATTGGCTTTATATTGGCTTATTAAGCCTTTATTAGAACCCATAAAAATACCATATTTACTATCGGCATAAATACTAATAATGGGGTCTGTACTATTCGGATTTATTACATCCGGGGTTTTTATATCAGGAATTACAAGAACGCCTTTGTCAAAAGTGCCAAGTAAAATATTGCCTTCATTGTCTTTAAAAACCTCCGAAATAAAAAAATCTGAATAATATTTTTGAAAAACATTTGAAATATTATCTTCACTATAATTTATACCCGATATAGACGATGGCGACCATATTTTATTGCCTGTAACAAATATGCGCGCATTAGTACTCGAATTAAAAAAAGTGCTTTTATTTAATGTACGCAATGTCCATTTCTGTTTATCAAAAAAATACAATGATTTTGAAATTAAATCTAACACATAAGTAGAGTCTTTAAAATCAAAATATTGTAACATATTGTAGTTTTTTGGTATAAAGTTTTGAGTATTTATTTTCTTAAAAGTAAATGCGCCATCATTATATAAAATTACAGTATCATTAAGACTTAAAGGATATAGCAATGTGTTTTTATTGAATTGATAACTTGTAAATACAGAGGTATTCAAAAGTTTTTTAGCAAATACTTTTCCTTGAGAATTAATAGCTAATATACCTTTGCAGCCTACTAACAAGTTGCCTTTTTCATCTGTATTCAAATGAATTAAATTAGCATTTTCTGCTGTTGTTAATTCATAAAATAAAGCGCATGCATTTTTTTGTATTCTAAATATTTGATTGTTTAAATTATTGAAAAAAATATCTCCTTTATTATTGATTGTTAGGTTAAAAAAAGAAATGCTTTTGGCATTTTTAATTTCTAATTTAGTATAATTAATATAGTCATATTTTATAATACCTTCATTGGTAGCAAAGTAATAATTATGCTCAAAATCTTGAATAATATCAAATATTTTAACCCCTTTCAATTGGTTTTCGCCAAGGCTAAAATAGGCAGGTTGCTGTGCGCAAAGTGTATTTGTGCAAAAAATTATGAATACAGCAATATATTTACCATACATTTTTCAAATGTAGTATTTAATTGCTTTAATTTTTTTTAATAAACAATTTTTATATTTTATTTCTTTATATATTTTATCAATAAGCTAATAACAATGAAACCCAAAATTATAGCCGTTAAATAACTTAATTCGTGTATTCCATAATTTTGATATGTGTAATAAATGTGTCCATCATTAATATCAATATTATTGTTATGAGTTAAAAAAATTTCTTCATGAATTTTATATCTTATGCTATCTGTATTTTTGTTTGAAAAAATTTCTTGTTTTGAATTTTGTGCATTAATAAAATTGATATTATTAATTGCAAAATTAGAATAATAGTTTGAACTGGATTTTTCATAAGTTTTATAGGATTTTACCTATAATATTAGACGAAAAAAAGCCACAATTTGGTGACAATAATAACAAAAAAACCGTCCCGAAAATTCGGGACGGCTTTTTTTAACAAACTAAAATTTACTTTTATTTACTGAATCACAAATTTCAAACTTTCGCCATTTTGGCTTACCAATAAATAAATACCCTTTGCCCAATGGCTTATATTTACGTTTGTTTCATTATTTTTATTTGTTAAAGTGGTATGTATCAATGCCCCTTTCATATCGTAAATAGCTATTTTTTGATTGTCCAATTTGCTATTTATTGTAATATAATTTTGCGCAGGGTTTGGGTATAGGCTTAATGTTTTGCTTAATATTGTTTTTTCTATATTCAATCCGTTTTTTACTTTACTTATTACCGCATAATTGGTAATAATTGGGCTGTTATAATCAAAATAAATATAGGCTTTGTTGCGTATACTATCGCCTATGCGCAAGTCGCCACGCACTTTGGCATCAAATACCAAATAGCCTTTGCTCAAAGCCTCGTTTTGTTCTTTAGGTTTTAGGTTTATGTTATTGAATGTCCAAGTAACAACACTTGTGCCAGGCTGTATAGCTACCGAATAAGGATGTGTAGCCCCCACCATTTGAAACTCATACACAGGCATTTTCAAATTCAATGTGTCTATAATAGTTACTCTACGGGCGTCATCATTACCTTCGTTTTGAAAATTGATGGTGTATCTTATTTTTTTAAGTTCTTTGGTAATGCGCCCTTCGGGGTGGCTATGTTTGCTGTTGGGGTCGTAGCTGTAAGAAAGCAGTTGACGAATAGTATCTGTATTGTCAAGCGTATCTTCACTATTTTGAGTAGTAACTTTTGCCCAATGCTTAATGTTTTGACCTAATGTAAACTTGTTATTAGGATAATACCCTTTGATTATAATTTCTTGTTTACTATTCGCTATTAAACCATTAATTTGATAGGTTAAAACATTGCCATTTCTTGAATTAAATGAAGGGTTAGATTCTGTAATAACATAATCTTTATCTATTGTAATTGTAACTATAGTATTTACCGAATTAAAATCGCAGCCTTCATTTTTTAAATAAAAAATAAAAATATTTTCGTCATCTAATCTTTGTCGGCTTCTGCCATAGCATTTTAATATTAGATTATTATTTAAGTTTAAAGAAGTTCTTGTTAGCGGAAAATAAACTGAATCTATTGTAACCCCAGCTTTTGTATTATTTGAAATTACATTGCCAGAAAAGGGAAGTTTTAAGCAAGTATCTGTTTGAAAGTAATTCATGGCATACTCTACATTGTTATAATTAGGCACTATTTGAGAGAATTTTCCATCAAAGCCAAATAATCCGCCTGCATTGCCATAAGTAATATTCCTAATGCCTATATAACCAGGAATAAATTCATCATTATTATCTTTTAAGCCATTATTGTTTTTATCCCAAAAAACAAAACCTCTTATTGTATCAAAGCCAATTGGGCTTATAGAATCTATATTTAATTCTGTAAAAAGGCTATAATATTTACCTTTATATACAAATGGTGTTTTATTGCCAATATAAAAATTAGTATCGTTAGAAACCATAATATGATTACTGCCAAAATCTGTACTATCAAACTTGTAAATTTTGTTTAGCGTGCTGCCATTTAATTCATTCAACCAGCCATCGCCATTTTTCATATAAATTTTATTTTTATGGGTAATTAAGCAGTTAGTATTTCTATTGTAAATATAGCCATTGGTAAGTTTTTTTGAATTTGTATTTCCATTTTTATAAGTATATAAAGTATCGCCCCACAAGCCAGTAAAGTTTACTTCATTTTTCAAAAGCGTTATTCCATAAATATTATTAGTGTTATCAATCTTTGTCCAAGTATTTGGGTAAACAAATTTATATAAGCCATAACCTAAAGTTACATATAAAGTATCTTTTATTGCAACAGAAATAGGCTTAATATTATTTTGATTATCTGCGGCAATGGTATTATTTGTAAAATTCGGTTTTACCCAATTATTGCCATTAAAGAACACAACTCTGCTGCAAAAAATATTAGTTTGCGTATTCTCTGTGTAAGCAGAATCAAATTGACCAACAAAAACTATATTATTTTTAAATATAGATAAGCTAATATTCTGACTTAATAATCCTGTTGTTGTTTTTAGTCTTCCTATATAACTAAAAGTTGAAGAATTGACATAAAAAAGTCCAAAATCACTATTTTGTTTAACAGCATAACCATATATGTATAGTGAGTCGTTTTTATATATTGCTTTATATTTAATGTTAATTGCCCCTATAAATTTTTGAAAATTTGACCATTTTTTTGAAGATTTATTCCATATATCAATATTTATAGTATCTAAACTTGAATTATAAAGTACCGTAATATTTCCCTTGCTATCAAAACAATAGGTAATAACTTGTTTGTTTATGCCTTTATCTAATTTGGTAAAAATTTGCGCTTTCATATTTAAACACATAAAAGCAAAAAGCGTGAGCGTTAATAATTTTTTAATAGTCATAAGTGTATTTTTTTAAAATTTGTATTTAATATTGAATGTATAATTTGTAATGTTGATACGGCTGCGTATATAGCCATAATCTGTGTTTAATTGTAATTGATTTTGCTGCGCTTGGTAGCCAAAGCCTGCCCAAAGGGGTTTATAAATATTGCGGTAGTAGCCTATGCCAAATAGGTAGCCAAAGTTTAATTTTTTATTTAGTTTATCGCTGTAGTTTTCTATTGCGCCATTGTTTATAGAAAATGTAGAGCCTGTGGCTTTTACAAGTTTATTGGCTATAATACCTGCGCTCAGTTGTATTTCGTTTTTACCTCTAAAAGGTATAATATAATTTGCACTCAAGGGTATGGAGATATAGGTATTGGTTTTAGTGCTTGTGTTTTTAAACGTTAAAGGATTGCTGCTTGTATCTGTTAAATATTGGTTGATACTGCCATCTGTATTTCTAAAGGGTAGTTCTTTTAAGACATAATTTACATTTTCTTCTGTTTTTAATGTTCTGTATTGTACGCCAGAGTTTAAAGAAAGATTAACGTTTCTAATTATCCTACAATCAAAAAACAGATTAATAAACATTGAACTCGTTTTTTTAGTGTTTTCATCATACAATTTTCTTGTATCCTTGTGCATGTTTTCAGGGTTTGAAAATATGGTATTTTTATACACAGCTTGGCTTATGCCTGTGCTAAAACCAATAGCAAACCAACTGTTTTTATTTGGCGGAGGAGAACTTGTTTTTGATTTTTTGTTTTTAGTACTGTCTTCGGCTTTTTTAGCAAATAAAGTAGAGTCTGTTTTTTCATCTTTAATTAATTCATTAGTTTTATTTGTTTCTACCTTATCTGCTAAATTATTTAAGTTTTCCTTTATGTTTTCTGACAAAATTTTATCATTAAGAATTTCTTTGTTTTGTTTTTTATCATTATTTTGAGAAATCAACAATGAACTTTCAAGTTGTTTGGGTCTTTGTTCCCCTCTCCCGTGGAGAGGGGTTAGGGGTGAGGCAATATGGGAGGGTAAGGCAATTTGAGGACTCTCAAGTTTAGTGGGACTTTGTTCCCCTCTCGCTGCCTGTCCCGACTTAATTCGGGAGAGAGGTGTTAAGGGTATGGCAATTTCAGTTTGTATTTCTTTTTCTTCCGCTTTGGGAGTAGCATTGTTAGTCATTGTTTCAGTTTTTTGCACAGAAATAGTATTTTTTGTTTGGCTTAAATCTTTTTGTTTACTGCTGCCAAGCCAGTAGCCAACACCAAGGGCAGCCATAGCTATTATAGCTAAGCTGAAAAACCAAGGCAATAGCCTAAATTTAGATTTCTTTTTATCCAAAGCAGCATCCAGCCTATCCCATTGGGCTTGGTGCAGTGGCTCTTGGTGTTCTTCAAAAGCCTTTTCAAATGCTTGTTGAAGATTATCTTTGTTGTTCATTTTTATTTAATTTTTGTTTTACCAAAATTGTTAATTGCCTTTTTGCCCTGCTATATTGCGCTCTGCTTGCTTCTTCGCTTATATTCAGTTGGGCGGCTATTTCCCTGTGGCTATAGCCATCTATCATGTATAGGTTTATAATTATTTGCTGATTTTGGGGCAGTTGTTGCAAAATTTTCATTGCCATTTCAGCTTCAAAACTTATTTCTTCTTCTATTATTGTATCTTTTATCTCTAATACGCTATCCGAAAAATGTTCAACAAAAAGTGCATTTTTCTTTTTTCTTAAAAAATCTAAAGCAGTATTTATGGCTATGCGGGTTATCCATGTTTTTAAACTGCTATCTGTTTTAAATTCTTTTATTTTATCAAATACTTTTAAAAGTGTATCATGAAAAATCTCTTCGGCATCTTCTCTATTGCTGGCATAGCGCAAGCATGTTGTCATTAATTGCCCGCCATATTGGGTGTACAATGCTTTTTGAGCATTTCTATTTTGCTTTGTACAAGCCAATATGAGTTCTTTTTCTGTCAAATTAATTTCTTAATTACAAGTATAGACGAAGTTTAGCTTAAATGTGTGACATGATTACAAAAATATTTTAAAAAAAAATTGCCCCGTACTTTAGTGCGGGGCAATTTTATCCAATTCGCTTTTTATTTTCTCAATGTATCTTTACAATGTCTCGTTTTTCTTTTTTACGCATTTTATTAGGTACATTGGCTATTACTTCTTCCATTAGGGTTTTTACCAATTTCTTTTTTACAAAATGCCTGTGGGTAAACATACTAATTTCTCTTACAGGCTCAGGGGCTTTAAAATAACGTACATTGTCTATTTGCTCGCCTGTAAATTCAAGCACTGCCAATTCGGGCAAAATGGTAATGCCATCATCTTGGTCAACAATGCGTTTTAAAGTTTCTACACTACCTGTTTGGTAATTAAAACGAGCCTTTGTAGTATCTTTTTTGCGCTCGCCACATATATTAATTACTTGGTTGCGCATACAATGTCCTTCGGTTAATATCCAAATATCGGCAAGGTCCAAATCTTCTGGTTTTACAGTTGTTTTTTTTGCCAATTTATTAGAAGGCGAAACATAGGTAACAAACTCCTCATAATACATGGTTTCTTCATTTAAGTTTTTATCTTTTATTGGCGAAGCCATAATGCCACAATCCAACAAATCATTTTTTAATTGGTAAATAATTTGCTCGGTTGTCATTTCGTTTACAATAAGGTTTACATCAGGATATTTGGTTAAAAACTTAATCAAAAACCTTGGAATTAAATACGGTGCTATTGTGGGAATAATGCCTAATCTTAAATTACCCTTTATAATACCTTTTTCATCTTGTATTATTTCAATAATTTTGCTATGTTCTTTTAAAACATTGCGTGCTTGGGCTATAATGCCTTCGCCAATGCCTGTTGGTATTACAGGCTGTTTACTTCTATCAAATACTTTTACGCCAAGCTCATCTTCTAGTTTTTGTATTTGCATACTAAGGGTTGGTTGCGTTACATTGCAACTTTCAGCAGCGTTTACAAAATTTCTATAAGTATCTAATGCAATAATGTATTCTAATTGTGTTATAGTCATAATATTAGGTGCAATTATAATACAAAGAAAGGATATAGAGGTTAATTATATTTTATTTTATTTAAATTTATTTGATATGTAAATAATGTAACAATAATTAGATATTGTGTAAGCCTTTAAGTAATTAATAGCTGCAATTTTGCTCCCAGATAATTGTATTAATTATCTAAAAAACATACAACATACAAAAAAAATGAGAAATTTTAAAATTTTAACCACAGCCATTTTAATGGCAACAGCTTTAACCGCTACATTTACCGCTTGCAAAAAAGGAACTGAAGACCCCGCAGTATCATTAAGAACAAGAAATGATAGATTTACCAATACTTGGACATTAACCAAATACGAAAAAAATGGTGCTACACAAGATTTAACAGGTGCTACATATATATACAATGTATATACAGAAGGTACTTTAAAACAAACAATTGAAGGTTCTGTATTTGGTTTTCCTACAAGAACAGTAAATGATGGTACATGGAGCTTTTTGAACGATGATGAAGATGTGAAAATTAAAATAGGAAGCGATGAAACTATTTATAATATTAACAGACTTGCAAATAAAGAATTATGGCTTAAAAGAGTTTCTGGAACAGATACTTATATGTATTATTTTACAGGAAGTAATTAAAAAATAAAGGTTTAATTAGAAAAAAGCTTGGGCTGCAAATCTGCAGTTCAGGCTTTTTTTATGCTTATTTCTATTTCTAAAATTCAAATTCGGTAACATTAAATAACGTAAAAATTTATTGATTTAAAATAACAATTTATTCAATTAACAATCAAACAATTTAACCCATACCTTTGCCTTTGTATGAGTCGTAAAAAAATAATTACGGAACTAATAGAAAATAATATTGTTGAAATTCTTTCGAACAACAAAGGTAAAATTGTAAACCATAAGCAATTGTTTGCCAAATTAAATGATGACCTAAAGCCTGCAAATGCCGAAAGTCTTTTGCCAATACTATACCAAATGGTAGAAAAAGGGCATATAGAAAAGCGAGACAATTATAAATTTTATAAACTTATGGCACCTAAAATGGTACAAGGTGTTATTGATATTTCTAAAAATGGAAGAGTTTTTTTAAATGTTGAAGGCAAAGATGAAGACTATCAAGTTGAATTTTCGGCTATAAAACTGTTGCCTTTTGATGTGGTAGAAGCAGAGATTGTAAAAACAGGCAATAAAAACCCTAAAGCCAATGTTTTAAAACTGATTAAACATGCTGAAAGAACATTTACAGGCGAATTGCAAAGCAAGAATAATGAATGGATAATTCGCCCTGACAATGTAAAATTTCAATATCCTTTTGATATAAAATTTAGCCAAGATTTAAAGGTAAACCATAAGGTAAGTTTTACCATAGAAAGTTTTAGAAAAGATAAAAAATTTCCGAATGCCATTATCAAAGAAATATTTGGAAAGCAAGGCGACCACGCTACAGAAATGCACTCCATATTAGCAGAATTTGGTTTGCCAGAAGCTTTTGAACCACATATTCAAGCGGCAAGCGATAGCATTAGCGAAACTATTACAGCTAAAGACATAGAGGGTAGAGAAGATTTTAGAAAAGTATTAACCTTTACTATAGACCCCGATACAGCCAAAGATTTTGATGATGCTATATCCTATCAAACCCTTGCCAATGGAAATTTTGAAGTGGGTGTACATATAGCCGATGTAAGCCATTATGTGCAGCCAAATTCTGTGTTAGATAATGAGGCATTAAAACGTGCCACTTCGGTATATTTGGTAGATAGAGTTGTGCCTATGTTGCCTTTTAAGTTAAGCGATGTTATTTGCTCGCTTGTGCCAAATAAAGATAGGCTAACCTTTGCTGCTATTTTTGAGGTATCGCCAAGTTTTCAAATTATTACTACACGCTTTGCCAAAACCATTATTCATTCCGATAAACGCTTTAGTTACGAAGAAGCGCAAGATATATTGAATGCTGGCAATGGTTTGCATTACAATGAGCTTTTTCATCTAAATACTTTTGCCAAATACATGGCAGAAAAAAGGTTTCAACATGGGGCAATAAATTTTGAAAGCAATGAGTTTAAATTTGTGTTAGACGATAATTTTAAACCATTAACTATGCAGTTAAAATTAAGGCAAGACACCAATAAGTTGATTGAAGAATTGATGCTTTTAGCCAACAAATCTGTTGCCGAATTTATATACAAACAAAAACCTCGCCCACCTTTTTTATACCGTACCCACGATGAGCC
The DNA here is from genome assembly GCA_964505065.1 of uncultured Chitinophaga sp. Classification (GTDB taxonomy): domain Bacteria; phylum Bacteroidota; class Bacteroidia; order NS11-12g; family UBA955; genus JABMMZ01. Next base: position 2,756 of record CAZDGF010000057.1, on the reverse strand, counting down.
TTCGGATATGCGTTTGCAAGATTTAAAACGATTTGTTGCGAAGTTTGGTTATACGTTGCATATTGATGACGAAAAATCTTTGCGCCATTCTATGAATGAAATAAGCAAAGCTGTGGAGGGTAAACCCGAGCAAGACGTGGTGCGCACTATGTGTATTCGCAGTATGGCAAAGGCAGTTTACACCCCCAATAAACCTGAACATTTTGGCTTGGCTTTTAGTTTTTATACCCATTTTACATCGCCTATTCGCAGGTATCCAGATGTTATAGCTCATAGGCTATTGTATGGCTATTTGCAAGGGCAAAGTATGCAGCAAGTGTGCGGCTGGACAATGGAACAACTTGATGGCGCATGCAAACAAAGCAGTAAAATGGAGCAATTGGCAAGCGATGCCGAGCGGGCAAGTATAAAATACAAACAAGCTGAATGGATGGAAAGTAATGTTGGTAAACAATTCGAAGGTGTAATAAGCGGACTTACAGATTGGGGCATGTTTGTAGAAATAAAAGAATACAAATGCGAAGGTTTGGTACGCTTAAACACAATGAAAGACGACCACTATACTTATGATAGTCATTTAATGGTGCTAATGGGTTCTCGTTTTTTCAAACAATATAAAATGGGAGATGTTGTACAAGTAATAGTAACGGCAAGCAATAAAATAAGCCGAACAATAGATTTAGAACTAATAGAAACCGAAAGAAGAGAACGCTATGGCAGAAACCACGCTACATACAGACGTAGATAAATTTGAACAATTTTTAAAAAAACATCCTTTTACAGGTGTACCAGAAAACTTGTACGAGCCTATGAATTATATGATGAATTTGGGTGGAAAGCGTATGCGCCCAAAGTTACTTTTAATGGCTTACGAGGCTGTAAACGGGCATTTGAACAACGATGCGTTTAAGCTGGCATTGGCTATAGAAACGTTTCATAATTTTAGCCTTGTACATGATGATATAATGGACAATGCCCCTATACGCAGGGGCAAGCCTACCGTGCATTTGCATTGGAATGCTGCCACAGCCATATTGGCTGGCGATAATTTAATCATGAAATGCTACGAGCTAATATTAGATACCAATTTAGAAAACACGCATACCATTTTAAAACTATTTACCGCTATGGCACAGCAAGTATGCGAGGGTCAACAAATGGATATGAACCTACCGCAGCAAAGCATTGTAACCGAGGCAGATTATTTAGAAATGATAAAACTAAAAACAGCTGTTTTGCCAGCTTTGGCTTTAAAAATAGGGGCTTTGGCAGCCAATGCACCGCTGCATATTGCCGAGGAGTATTATGCCTTTGGCTTAAACTTTGGTATGGCTTTTCAGTTGCAAGATGATTATTTGGATAGCTTTGGCACAGCCGCAGATATAGGCAAGCAAGAGGGAGGCGATATTTTAGAAAATAAAAAAACAATTTTATACCTACATGCCCTGCAAACACTACCACTTACACAGCAAACGGAATTAAACAATTGGTATAACAACACCACCCAAAGCCAAGAAAAGATAGAACAAGTGCGCAGCTTATTTAGCCAAGCCAATAGCCATACTTACCTTACAGAGCTAAAACACAATTACGAGCAAAAAGCCCTTGCCCATTTGCAAATAGCTTGTAAAAACAACAATTACTTAAAGGCTTTTATGGGTTTGTTTGAGGTGTTTAGGAATAGGAAAGGGTAGGAATTACTTAATTCGATTATCATAAACTTTTAATAGATGACTTGCTAAGATAATTTTTTCAAGTGCCTCAATTGATTCAATCTTTATGTTTTTGTGAGCCTTTGGATTTCTAATTCCTTTTATTGAACCTGCAAATAAATCCATATATCCTTGTTGAATGTCTCGCCCATTTTGAGTTGAAAGGTCTGTTAAGTGAAATATTGGATTATTTATGGTAAAAACAGTACGCATTAATTTATCTCCATCAAGTTCTGTATTTGAAATTAATTTATAGTCCTGCTTTATTATATCATTTAGTTCTATAAAGGCTTTTAAAACTGCTTCACTAAAAAGACTATTAAAAAATAATGGCTTTACAATATCTTGTATTTTTGGGTGTATAAAACTCCAAATTTCTGAATTTAGCTCTACCGTTCCTGTTAAAGCAGAATTTTCTAAAAGATTATTTGTTACATCGTAACATTTTTTTATAAAATCTAAATCTTTTTTAATACCAAACCTTTCATTGAAGTTAATAATTTCATCATCTTGTAAAAGCGTTGACGTGATAGTTATTCTTTCAATAGAATCATAAGGAATTTTTGTGCCATTGATTAAAATAGTTTTTTCTTTTTTATATACGTTAAGGTATTCTTTCTCCAACTTTTCAAATGAAATAAGTTTTAAGAATTCAGCAGAAAGTGTTTTTCTATTATTTCTATGTTCAATTATTATATTATATCTTGTAGATGTATTTTTATCTCTATTGTAAATTTCATTATGTAATCCATAATCCTTTAAACAATTGTATATTTCAATTAAATATTTATATTGATTGTAATACCATTTCACTTTTTCAGGTTTATGAATTCGATATTTTTCTATAAAAATATCCAAAAAGGTCTTAGATATATCTGTTTCAATTGGCTTTTTAATTATTTTTAAATTATTAAATTTCAAAAGTATATTTTCTTTAAAAGTGCTTTTTAAAAATATTTTAATTTCATTATGTAAACTTATTAATTCAGTTGGCTATCATCTAAAATAAAGTAGTATTAGAAATTTGTTTAAAATAAAACCAAG
>CAZDGF010000056.1:10845-21289 GCA_964505065.1 uncultured Chitinophaga sp. | reverse complement strand
AACTAAATCAAGTAGTTCGATTTTTCAAATCTCCTATTGATTAATTTGGGTTTAACCTTTTAGAGTTTGTCTATACTTAAATTTTTACTAAAATTCATATCAAAATAAATTTATGATAAAATATTTGCAATAAAGAAAATAAATTTTACCTTTGCGCTCCTTTAAAAGGAATATTGCCCGATCGTCTAATGGCAGGACAACTGTTTTTGGTGCAGTTTATGTTGGTTCGAATCCAGCTCGGGCAACTTTCTTATAAAATTCAATAAAAAAAATACAGAAAGTGTCAGTAATTAACAAAGTTAAAATTTTCAGCGGTACTGCCTCTTTTTCGTTAGCCCAAAAAATTGCAGACCATTTTGGTTCTACGCTTGGCGATGTTACCATTAATAAATTTAGCGATGGCGAAATGCAACCAAGTTTTAACGAATCTGTGCGTGGTTGCGATATTTTTATTGTTCAATCTACCAACCCCCCAGGCGATAATTTATTAGAATTACTTTTAATGATAGATGCTGCTAAAAGAGCATCTGCCAATTATATAACAGCCGTTATTCCATATTATGGCTATGCAAGGCAAGATAGAAAAGATAAACCAAGGGTATCTATTGGCAGCAAAATGATAGCCGATTTATTAAGTGCTGCTGGAGCTAATAGAGTAATTACAATGGATTTACATGCACCGCAAATTCAAGCCTTTTTTAATGTACCTGTAGACCATTTAGACTCATCAGTAGTATTTATCCCTTATATCCGTTCCTTAAATTTAGATAAATTGGTAATAGCTGCTCCAGATGTGGGCGCAAGCAATCGCAATAGAGAGTATGCCAAAGTGCTGGGTTGCCCTATGGTAATATGCGATAAGGAACGCAGAAAAGCCAATGAAATAGCCAGTATGACAATTATAGGCGATGTAAATGGCATGGATGTTGTTTTGGTAGATGACCTATGCGATACGGCAGGCACATTGAGCAAAGCAGCCAAATTGATAAAAGACAATGGTGCACGCTCGGTAAGAGCCGTATGTACCCACCCAGTATTGAGTGGCAAAGCCTACGAAAATATTGAAAATAGTGTTTTAGAGGAGCTAATTGTATGCGATACAATGCCTATGAAACACAGCAGCGATAAGATTAGAGTACTTTCAGTAGCACCTCTTATTAGCAAAGCCATCAGAAATATCCACGAACATGGTTCAATAAGTTCCTTGTTCAAGCTTGATAATAGTTTCCAACCCAATTTAATCTAACAAAAAAAAGTCAAAAAAAAAATGAAGACAGTAGCATTAACAGGCGAATTGAGACCTACATTAGGTACAAAAGACGCTAAAGCATTGAGAAACGAAGGTAAAGTTCCATGTGTATTATACGGAGGTAAAGAGCATTTGCACTTTTTTGTATATACACCCGATTTTAAAGCCCTCGTTTACACCCCAAACACTTACAAAGTGCAATTAACAATAGATGGTAAAAAGCATTTGGCTATTTTACAGGATATGCAATTTCATCCTGTAAACGAAACCATTTTACATGCCGATTTCTTAGCCATAGATGAGGTAAAACCTGTAACACTTTCTATTCCTATTAAAGTAGCAGGTATTTCGCCAGGTGTAAGAGCAGGTGGTAAATTAATACAAAAAATACAACGCATAAAAGTGAAAAGTGCGGTAGGTAATATTCCAGATTACGTAGAAGTAAACATTGGTAGTTTAGATTTAGGACAATCTATTAAAGTAAAAGAAATAGAAATACCTAATGTAGAAATATTAGATGCTAAAGAAAATGCTGTTATTTCTGTAAAAATGACCAGAAATGTGGTAAAAGAAGAAGCAGCACCGGCTAAAAAATAATTTTATTTTTATACTATTTATTGCCCCAAACCATTTTTGGTTTGGGGCTTTTTTATTAATCAAAAAATTGTATATAATTTTAATTAGAATACTACCCATCTAATCTAAAAAAATTAACTATGTTTGCCATTACGCTTTATGGTATGGCTTTTTCCTTTATTTCTTTGGGCATTATTAACGCTTTTAATCCCCATTATTATCCATCTATTCAATTTTAGAAGGTATAAGAAAATGGCATTTACCAATGTGCGGTTCTTAAAACAAATAAACCAGCAAACCAAAAGCGGCAATCAACTTAAAAAATATTTAATTCTTGCCAGTAGATTATTAGCACTCGCTTTTTTGGTGTTTGCCTTTGCCCAGCCTGTAATTATCAATAAAAATACACAACTGTCGGGTAAAAAACAATTGGTAAGTATTATTTTAGATAATAGCTATAGTATGAACAACAATGGCAACGAGGGGCAATTGCTGGAAGCTGCTAAAAACAGAGCAAGAGCCATCATAAATGCCAGTGGTAATAGCAATGAGTTTAATATTATAACAGCCAATATTGATGGTGCGCTTTTGCACAATACCAATAAGCAAACGGCTTTAGAAAACATAGATAAAATAAAAATAAATGCAGGTGCTAAAAATTTTAGCCAATTATTAGCCGTACAACAACGCCTATTTGCTGCCAGTAATTTAGCTAAAAGCAGTTATATTATTTCCGATTTTCAAAAAAATAATCCTATTAATAACTTATTTCTCGATACAAAAAATGCAGAGCCTCCCGCACTTGCGGGATTAACTCGAAATGACAATAAAGTAAAGCATACTTTGGTAAAAATAAATGCCGAAAATGCCGAAAATATTGGCATAGATACTTGTTATTTAAGTTCGCCCATTATACAAATAGGGCAGCCTATAAGTATAAATGTGGTGGTAAGCAATAATACGAGTAAAGATATTGAAGGCTTAACCCTTAATTTAAAAATAGACAATAAGCCAAAAGGTATAGCCACATTTAATATCAAAGCTTTTAGCAAAGAAAAACAAACTATCAATTTTGTATTAGATGAAGGCGGCATACACCAAGGTATATTGCAATTGCCTGGCGATAATATGGCTTTTGATGATAATTTGTATTTTTCTATTTTAATCAAAAATAATTTTAATGTTATAAATATTAGCGATGAAGATCGTTATGTTCAATCTGTATTTAGCGAGCAAAAAGGCTTTACTTATACCCCAATGAAAAGCGGTAGCATTCAATATAGCGAGTTTCAAAAAGCATCGTTAATATGCCTGCAAGGGGCTACTAATATTAGCAATGGTACGGCAACAGAACTAAATAAATTTGCCAAAAACGGGGGTAATATTATGCTGTTTCCCAATGCTAAATTACCTTATGGCGGGCTGCAAAATTTAGCTTCCGTTTTTGGCTTTCAAATAGCAGAAAATGCAACACAAATGTTGGGCAAAGTTTCTATGATGGATAAAGAACACCCTTTGTTCAACCAAGTATTTGAAAAAATACCTAAAAATATAGATTTGCCCAATGTATCGCAATATTTTGCAATAGCAGCACCCAATGGTGCAAGTGTATTTAAACTATCCAATGGGGCTTCATTTTTTTCAGATATTGCAATAGGCAAAGGGCATTTGTTTATTTGCGCTTCGGCTTTGGTGGGCGAGCATACTAATTTTCAAAACCATGCGCTTTTTGTACCTATACTTTTAAAAGCCGCCATGTTGAATAATTATAGCGGGCAAATGTATTACCAATGTGGGCAAACAGATGGCATAATTACCGATTTAAAATACAACAAGGAGAATAATTTAGAATTGAGGAATGGAAAATTTAGCTATTTGCCCGAAGTTATTAACAATAACGGCACTATAATTTTAAACACAAATGGCGAAATAGAAACGGCTGCAAACTACTTGCTAAAAACCGCAAATTCAGATTCCATATTTTCTGCAATTGCTTTTAATTACAACAGAAACGAAAGCGATTGCCGAACTTTTAAGGAAGAAGAATTACAAAAAATAGCTGATGAAATGGGCATAGAATTATTTACAAAAAGTGCAGAAAATTTGAGTTCGCAAATATCAGTGGCTCAAAAAGGAACACCTTTGTGGAAATGGTGTATTATTTTAGTTTTGATATTCCTTTTAATTGAAATACTTTTGATAAGTTTTTTAAAACCAAATGCTAAAATTGCTGCTTAAACAAGTTACCATAGTATCTAAAGGCTCGCCATACAATGGGCAAATAGTAGATATTTTAATTGAAAATGGCATAATTACAACCATTGCCCCACAAATTATTAATACTGAAAATTGCATTGAAAAAAACTTAAACGGCTGCATACTTACCCAAGCTTTCACAGATATTAGATGCAATAGCAGCGAGCCAGGTTTAGAGCATCGAGAAACTTTTGAATCGCTATCAATTACAGCCCAAGCGGGTGGTTTTGCAAATATTGTATTGTTGCCAAATGCTGCGCCAGTAAGGCAAACCAAAGCCGATATAGAATTTGTAATTAATCAGAATAAAAAATATCCCATTCATTTTTTGCCATTAGGTGCTATTACACATCAATTAAAAACCGATGATTTGGCAGAGCTTTATGATATGCAAAATAGCGGTGCTGTTGGTTTTGCAAATGCCAACAATGCCATAGAAAATAGCGGAACTATGAGCAGAGCAATGCAATATGCTAAAAGTTTTAAAGGGCTTATTTATAGCTTTTGTTTTGATGAAAAATTGAGCAACAATGGGCAAGTTGCCGAAGGACCAATAGCGGTAAGTTTGGGTTTAAAAGGTGTGCCGCCAATGGCAGAATACCTTATGGTGCAGCGAGAAATTGAATTGGCAGAATACCACCAAACCCATGTGCATATTAGCAAAATTAGTACCGAAAAATCTGTAGAATTGATACGAGCAGCAAAAGCACAAGGCATAAATATTACAGCCGATGTTGCTATTATGAATTTGGTATTAACCGATGAGGCTTTAATGGAATTTGATAGCAACTTAAAACTAATGCCACCCTTACGCCAAGCCAATGATGTAAAAGCACTATGGCAAGGCTTGGAAGACGGCACAATAGATGCTATTTGCAGCGACCACCACCCACAAGAAATAGAACATAAAGACGTTGAATTTGATTATGCAAGTTATGGTGCTATAAGTTTGCAAATAGCCTTTAGTTTGGCTATTGAGGGTAGAAATAGATTTTGTAAACACCTGCAAGATGAATTGATAATAGAAAAATTAACAACAGGCGCAAATGCCATTTTAAACATTGAAAATACAATGATAGAAGAGGGCAACAAAGCATTGTTAACCATTATTAACCCCAACGAGCAAACCATTTTAAACAAACATAATAACCGCTCATTGTCTGCTAATACTTATTATTTGAATAAGCCATTACCCTATAAAATTATGGGTACATTAATCGGAAATAATTACTTTTTTAACCAATAAAACAAAGATTACACGCAGTTAAAAATTAAAATTGAAACATGGAAACAATTATAGACCAAAACGAACAAAAAATAAATGCACCATTTTTTAATGTAGCCCTAAAATGGGGATTTATAGGTGCTTTATTAGGTATTGTACAATCATTAGCAGAATATGTTATAAAAGACGGTAAATTTGACCAAAGTGGTGGTGGAATAAAATTACTGATTGGCATTTCTATAGCTGTATTTGTTATTACAATGTGTATTAAAGAATATAGAGACAAGCATAACCATGGTATTGTAACATTTGGGAGAGCATTTAAAGTAGCCTTTGTTTCCAGTATTTTTTCAGTTTTAATTATTGCTATTTATACTTATATATTTCTTACATTTTTTATAGATTATGATGCCATAATTGCAGAAAGCATGGTTAATGCAGTTGCGGATATGAAAAAGAAAGGTATGGATGAAGCACAAATTCAAAAGGCTTTAAAAATGTCTGAAATGTTTACAACAGTTGGTTTTGCAACAGTAATAATTATTGTAGGCGGCTTAATTTTAGACACCATTATTTCTTTAATTTGCGCTGCCATTTTAAAGAAAGAACAAAAACAATATGCGTAACCTCTCAATAGTTATACCTTTATACAACGAAGACGAAAGTTTGCCAGAATTAGAAGCTTGGATAGCCAAAGTAATGCAAGCCAATAATTATACCTACGAAGTATTGCTGATAGACGATGGCAGTAGCGATAATAGTTGGCAAGTAATTCAGCAATTAGCTGCTAAAAACAGTAATATAAAAGGTATAAAATTTAGAAGAAACTATGGCAAATCTGCGGCTTTAAATGTAGGCTTTGCGCAAGCAGAAGGCAGCGTAATAATTACTATGGATGCCGATTTGCAAGATAGTCCTGATGAAATTCCAATATTGTATAACCGTATTTTAGCCGAAAAATTAGATGTTATTTCGGGTTGGAAAAAAAAGCGTTATGACCCTATTTCTAAAACCTTGCCTACTAAATTATTCAATTGGGCAACACGCAAAATGAGTGGTATTTATCTGCACGATTTTAATTGTGGGCTAAAAGCCTATCGCCACGAGGTAATAAAAAACATAGAAGTATATGGCGAAATGCACCGCTATATTCCTGTAATAGCCAAGTCGGAAGGATTTAACAAAATAAGCGAACAAGTAGTAGAACACAGAGCAAGAAAATATGGCACTACCAAGTTTGGTTTAAATCGTTTTGTGAATGGCTTGTTAGATTTATTAACTATCTTTTTTATGGGTAAGTTTGGTAAAAAACCTATGCACTTTTTTGGTGTTTATGGCTTAGTTTGTTTTATTATTGGCTTTTTTATTGCTATGTTTTTATTGGTTGGTAAATTAATCAATATTATACAACACGAAAAAGCACCACTGGTAGCAGATTCGCCCTATTTTTATTTGGGTTTGGTAAGTATGATTATTGGCACACAATTGTTTTTAGCAGGTTTTTTAGGTGAGCTAATTAGCCGTAATAGTGGCGATAGAAACCGCTATTCTGTATCAGAAAAAATTGGTTTTTAATGAACTAAAATGGTTAAAAAAACAGTTGTTATTGTAGGTCCAGCTTTTCCTTTGCGTGGTGGTTTAAGCACTTACAACGAAAGGCTTTGCAAGCAGTTTCAAAACGAAGGCTACCACTGTACAATTTTAAATTTCAAACTACAATATCCTAATTTTCTTTTTCCTGGCAAAAGCCAATACAGCAGCGAGGCAGCACCTACAGATATTGAAATAGATACAGCAATGAATTCTGTAAACCCTTTTAATTGGATAAAAGTAGGTTTAAAATACAGAAAACAAGCACCAGATATGATGGTGTTTCGCTATTGGATGCCATTTATGGCACCTATATTGGGCACAATTGCCCGTATTGTAAAGGGCAATAAAAAAACGCAAATGGTAGCCATTGCAGATAATATTTATCCGCACGAAAAACATTTTTACGATACTATTTGTACCAATTATTTTGTAAAGAGTATAGATAGATTTATTACCATGAGCGAGGCTGTTTTAGCCGATTTGAAAAAATTAGTACCACAAAAACCATCGCAATATATAGCCCACCCTATGTACGATAATTTTGGAGAAGGCATAGCTAAAAATTTAGCTAAAAAAGAATTATCACTTAATGAAAATACAAATTTTTTATTGTTTTTTGGTTTTATAAGGGCTTACAAGGGCTTAGATTTATTGCTAAAAGCTTTTGCCGATAAGCGTTTAAGAAGTTTAAACTTAAAACTAATTATAGCAGGCGAATATTACGAAGATGCAGCACCCTATAACCAATTAATTAAAGAATTAGTATTAGAAAATTGGGTAATTCAACACAATGAATTTATACCTAATAGTAAGGTGTATCAATATTTTTCGGCTGTAGATATGGTGGTGCAAACTTACCATACAGCCACCCAAAGCGGGGTTACACAAATTGCCTATCATTTTAATAAACCCATGTTGGTAACCAATGTTGGCGGCTTGGCAGAAACAGTGCCACACAATAAAGTTGGCTATGTAACCAATAAAAACGAAAAAGAAATAGCAGATGCTATTTTAAATTTTTATGAACAAAATAGAGAAGGGGAAATGAGCAAAAATGCCCAAGAGTTTAAGAAACAATTTAGTTGGGAAAAAATAACAGCAGCTATTTTGGGCTAAAACGGACGCCTAAAAGTTAAACCCATTTGCATATCGCTCATACCTATAGAATATTGTTTATTGATAACGTTCCAACGGTTTAAATACCCTTGAAAGCCAGTATAAACACCAATTTCGCCATAGTCATTAAAATTAGTATAAAAAGCCAATTGTGTATTGTATGATGCGGTAAACATAGATTGTTTTTTAGATATAAAACTTTCTTCAGAAACCATATTAAAATGTTCTATTTTTTTAGCGTATAGATAGGTTAATCCAATACCTAATCCAAATTGAAATTTGGTTTTTTGGGTTATATTAAATTCTGAATTTATTTTTAAAGGAATTGTTATTGCATGGTATTTATTGTTTGTAAACATAGTAAATGCTTGAATAGCGTTATATGGGGTTGTGTCTTTTTGTCCTGTTATAGGGTTTTGTAATATTGCCAATAAAATTACTCTTCTATAAGCACCTATTGTGCCGTTTGATGACCTAAAAGCTATGCTATCGCTTTCTTCATTTAATCTAATGCTTTCTGTTCTTAAGCTGTATTGTAATCCTGCTTCAATAGAAAAATGTTTGTTTATTTTATAACCAACTAAAAATTGAGATTGAAAGCCAGTACCATTGCTTGTTATTTTTTCTTTATTTTTCCACAATTGCTTGTGAACATAGGGTTCTAAAGTATCATTGGTTTTCATATTATTTATTGCCAATTGCGGTCCTACACCAACACTCCACCACCATTTTTTATCAAAATCTGCTGTTCTATCTTTACTGCCATTGTTATTTTTATTTATTTTTGATGGCAATTTATTTAATGCAATTGGTTCGTATTCTATAAGGTTTTTAAATTGCATAAAACTGCCAATAGTTGTTATTCTTTTATATGAATAAATTGGTAAAAGTCGAGTAATAGGTTCATAATCAAATTCTGTATTTGAGGTATTAATATTTGAGTTCCCTTTATCGCTAACAGTATTATTTGGCTTATCTCTAATAACCAATTTATTTTTATCAGTTAATTTGGCTTTATTTTTAGGTGTTTTAGTAGCAGTATTTTTTTGCGTTGGAGTGGTTTCTGATTCAGAATAAGCCAAGGCTATAACATGAATTTTAGATTTAATTTCTTCAGCTGTGTCAATATTTGTAGCTATATTGTTGTTGTTAATTGTATTATTATTAGCGTTGCTATTGTTTATTAGTGCATTCGTGGCATTTTCTTCATTACTTATTTGAGCATTCGTGGCAATAGCTTTTTTATTACTTTCTTTTTTACCACTAAAAAATACAGCAGTAGCTGTTACCAAAACCAATACCAAGGGCATTAGCCAATACCAAAATGGCTTTTTCTTTTTGTTTTCAAGGCGCTCGCTAATATTTTGCCACAACTTTTCGTTGGGTGGCAAATACTCGTTTTTGAACGCATCGTTTAGTTTATTATCAAATTCTTCTTGATTCATGACTCGTTATTTCGTTTTTATACAATTGTCCTAACATATTTCTCGCCCTTGTTAGCGTGCTGCGAGAAGTACTTTCGGGAATATTTAATTTATCGGCAATTTCTTTATGGCTAAAGCCATCAATGGTAAATAGCATAAGCACTACGCTATAGTTTTCTGGCAATTTATTTAGTAGCATTAATACCAATTCTTTATCAAATCTATCGGGGGCATTTTCAATATTATCTGCTATTTGCCAAGTGTTTTCATCTATGCTTACTTGTAGGGCAAGGCGTTTTAGTGTTCGTAGTTTATTAATGGCTTCATTTATAAAAATTCTGGTTATCCAAGTATCTAATGAACTTTGGAAAGTAAAATTTTTTAAATGAGAAAATACTTTTACAAATGCATCTTGAAAAGCATCTTCAGCATGTTCTATATCTTTCAAATATCTATTACAAAGGGCCAACATCTTTCCTGCGTAGCGATTATACAATGTTTGCTGCGACAACCTGTCTCCATTTAGGCACCCCTCTATAATTTGCTTTTCTGCAAATACCATGCTGATATTCTATTAGACAAAATTAAACATAAAAACGCTGCAATAAAAAAAATATATTTTTTTGGGAAGGAATTTAGGGGAAAGGATTTAGGGGAAAGGATTTAGGATAAAGGGGTTAGGATATAGGAGGAAGGATATTGTTATATTATTTGCTATCGCAAATGGGAATTGTTGTTGAATTGTTAAATTGTTACATTGTTTTTTTGCCTACTACCAATTGAATATTTGCCAACTTCCTTATTTTGCGCACTTCCTTTTTGCCTCACCCCTAAATCCCCTCTCCACTGGAGAGGGGACTTTTGGGAGATGCATTTTTTTTTACTTGCCAAGTGCCAACTAAACTATAGCCAACTTCTTATATTTGCTAACCTCTTTATATTGCCAAGTGCCTTTTTGCCTCACCCCTAAATCCCCTCTCCACTGGAGAGGGGACTTTTGGGAGA
>CAZDGF010000056.1:0-10745 GCA_964505065.1 uncultured Chitinophaga sp. | reverse complement strand
TGCATTTTTTTTAACTTGCCAACTGCCAACTAAACTATAGCCAACTTCCCCTAACCTACCAATTCTGCCAATGTAAATATTTCATTGGGAATGTATTGCCCTTTTTCGTTTAGCTTTATGGTGCAGCATTCTATTAAAGGGTCGTGCTCAAAAAATAAAATATAATTATTAGCTAATGCTTCTTGAAGAAACAAGGCTTTATCTTTCATACTTTCCAAAGGTTTTATATCGTAGCCCATTACATAGTTTACAGGCAAATGCCCCATTGATGGTATTAAATCGGCACAAAACACAATGGTGTTCCCATTGTATTGTATTTGGGGTAGCATCATTGCTTCTGTATGCCCAAATACAGTACGCATGGTTATAAAATTGGCAATATCTGTGGGTGAGTTTACAAATTTTAGTTGTCCGCTTTCTTCAATAGGCAAAATATTTTCTGTAATAAAGCTTGGTTTTTCTCTAACATTGGGGCTTATGGCGTGTTGCCAATGTAGGGCATTGCTCCAATAGGTAGCATTAGCAAAGGCTGTTTGGTATTTTGTTTTATCTGCATTCCATGCTATGCTGCCTCCGCAATGGTCGAAATGCAAATGGGTAAGCACCACATCGGTAATATCTTGTTGGCTAAAGCCAAGTTTATTTAAAGAGTTATCCAAACTATCGTTGCCATGCAAATAATAAAAGCCAAAAAACTTATCGCTTTGCTTATTGCCTATACCATTGTCAATAAGTATTAGTTTATTGCCATCTTGCACCAAAAGGCAGCGCATAGCCCAGCTACACATATTGTTTTCATCGGCTGGGTTTAGTTTTTGCCAAATACTTTTGGGTACAACACCAAACATAGCACCGCCATCTAATTTAAAATTTCCTGTATTGATAGTATATAGCTGCATAGGGGCGAAGATATTTAAAAAACTAAATAGAATTTCTTTTAATTATTCTTTTACTACTTACAGCCAATATTTACTTACAATGCAAGTTTTTAGGGTAATTTATTATTCCACCACCAATTTTAGCACTTTGCTTAATGGCTGATTGGGAATATTTATTTTTACAAAATATTATTCCTGTTTATACTCCCATTCCATGTGGGGCTCTATCTGATTGTTAACAATAATATTTTTGAACCTTAATTTTTTGTTGCGCAATTCTATAATTGCATATTGATTTGAAAAAAAATTTTCTGATGAATAAAGCATCACACATTCTTTGTCTTCATATTCTTTTATCCCAAATTAATCAATAGGAAATTTGAAAAATTGAACTATTTGATTTAGTTGGGCTTAACCCCGATTTAAAAATTGCAATTATGTTTTGTAAAAACATGATTTGCAATTTGTTATTCGATTCAGCAATTCTATTGCTGAATTTTGGCTTAAGCTGTTTTATAATATCCATAGCTATAAAATACAGTAAAAAATTAGCGAAGATACATAGCACGTTTTTTTACCTACTCAAATTTTTGAATTTAATTCCCTGTAAATCAATAATATAATATTGTTTTAACATTATTTTTAAGTTTATGAAAACCAAAAATTAAAATATGACGTAAATATGACAGAAGAACAAACATATTATGTCAACAAGAAAAAAAATAATTATTAGAATAGCTATAAGTGCTTTATCTATATTTTTCATTTTATTTGGTGTATTGGTATACCATTTATACCAAGTTACCCATAAGCCAGGCTATGGCGATGTGGGCTTACAAATGGCTCGTATAGATTTTAAAGAACCTTTAGATAGCCTGCAAGCTAACAATGTTAGAAACATAGTAGCTACTTTGCCAGGTGTAAAATACGCTTTTATTAATAAAGAAAGCGGAATGTTGGTATATAGCTATTTAGCTAAAGAACAAAATTCTTTAAATGTATTTAATACACTTACAAGCAAAGTAAATTATAAGGCAGAAAGATTTGTAGTATCTGCCGAGAAAGCAAAAACAGGTTGTCCTGTAATAGACGATAAAAATTCTTTTAGTAGTAAATTAACCAAATTGATAGCTAAACTTTAGTAATTATTAATTAAAAATGAATAATTAAGAATGAATAATTAAGAATGAATAATTAAGAATGAATAATTAAGAATGAATAATTAAGAATGATGAATGAACAATATATCAATTTATAGATACTTCCCAGCATAGGCGGGGCAGGCTGTTCCTCAGTATGACACAGCCAATCAACTATTCAACAATAATACAATTCAACAATAAAACCCAATAAAATAATATGAAAAAAAATCAAATGTTTATGATGGCTATTACAGCCTTTACCCTTGTATTTACAGCTTGTAAAGATAAGGAAGAAACCCCAAAGCCAACGCCTGCTCCAACACCTACATTGTACGAAAGGGTAGGAGGCACTACGATGGTAAGCGACCCCGCTTTTTCTGGTCAAATGATAGAAACAGGACGTTTAACCCTGCGCTCTGTTGTAGATAGCTCTATTTTTGTAATAGCTGCTGACCCTGCAATGGCTAAGTATTTTCCTGTATTATTTGCAGAATTAGGCGCAAGTAACACTACAGGTTTAAAGGCATTAAGTGAAAATTTTACTGATTTTATGTGTGCAGCTACTGGAAGTAAAAATGCAGCTTATGCTTACACAGGTAAAAACATGAAAGATGCTCACGACCCAGCTAAGCACAACCGTATGGGTATGAAAGCAGATGCTGCCGATTTTGATAAATTTGTAGGAGATATAGGTGTAGGGTTAGCCAAAAATGGTGTAACTGCGGCTAATAATGCTCAATTAGTAAACGACTTAGTAGCTTTGTTGTACACAACTAAAGCAGATATTGTACAAAGATAAAAAAATAAGTGTTAGCGTATATTTAAAATTAAAAAAGCCCAAGCAAATTTATGCTTGGGCTTTTTTTATTAAGCTAATAAGTATAACATTTGGAACAATAAAATATTTTTAAAATAAAACTATCTTAAAAGCCTTGCCCTTACATCAAATACAATATTGGCTTTAATTTCGGCATCTTGGCTCAAAATTTTATCTTGTACTGTTTTTGCTCGCAAACTAAATTTATCTTTTTTTATGTATTCAGCTAAGTTAATATCAATGGTATTCATTGTTAATATAGTTTGCCCATCGGGTACTTGGTTTAAAAAAGCATATTTAACTTCATCAAGTCCATCGGCTTTAATATATAATTCAATGCTTTTTAAAAAATCGAAATTACCGCCTGTAGGTGCTGTTAAACTTAATTTTAAAGATTCCAATTTTATTTCTTCTATCTTGTCTTTTCTTGTATCGTTGGCTTCAAATTGTTGTTCGGAGTTGGTAGTAATATCGGGCGTAAATACATCAAAAGGTAAATCTAAAAATCCCCCACTTTCAATAATAAAATCAGATTCATATTTAATTTTAAACCTTATTCCTTTGTTTTCTTTTTTACAAGTACAAAATATGAATACACATACAAACAAAAATAAAAACTCTTTTTTCATCTTTCAAATTTACAATAAAATAGGAAAATAATTTTATAAAAAAAGCCGTAAATGTTACATAATTTTCGGCTTTTACAAAATATTATTCTATCAAATATTATAAATGAATGCACTCGTTATAAGCCTGTGCTACTGCTTCCATTATAGCCTCGCTCATAGTTGGGTGTGGGTGTATCGATTTTACAATTTCGTGCCAAGTGGTTTCTAAATTGCGCGCTACCACAGCCTCTGCAATCATGTCTGTAACACCTTCGCCTACCATATGGCATCCTAACCATTCGCCATATTTTGCATCGAAAATTACTTTTACAAAACCATCTTTATGCCCGCTTGCACTTGCCTTTCCGCTTGCACTAAATGGAAATTTGCCTACTTTTATTTCATAACCTTTTTCTTTGGCTTGAGCCTCTGTATAGCCTACACTTGCCACCTCAGGGTGGGTATAAGTACAACCTGGAATATTGTTATAGTTAATTGCGTGAGGATGTAAACCTGCAATAGCTTCTACACAAGTAATTCCTTCTGCACTGGCTACGTGAGCCAATGCTGGTCCATGCACAATATCACCTATGGCATATACACCTGCTACATTGGTTTTATAAAAATCATCTACTATTACTTTGCCTTTTTCAGTTTTTACACCTGCTGCTTCAAGTCCTAAATTTTCTAAATTGGTAACTACACCAGCTGCGCTTAAAACCACATCACATTCTAAAACCACATTACCTGTTTTAGTTTTTACATTTACTTTACAACCGTTACCAGATGTATCTACATTTTCAACAGCACTTTCAGTCATTATTTCAACACCATTCTTTTTGTAAGTTTTCTCCATTAGTTTAGATACTTCCTCGTCTTCCACAGGCAATATTCTATTCATAAACTCCACAATAGTAACTTTAGTACCTAATGTGCTATAAAAATAGGCAAACTCCATACCTATTGCTCCACTTCCAATAATTACCATGCTTTTTGGTTGTTCTGGCAATACCATAGCTTCACGGTAGCCAACTACTTTTTTACCATCCAATTTTACACCAGGTAATTCTCTGCTTCTTGCTCCAGTGGCTAATATAATATGATCGGCTTCGTGAATTTCTTTTTTACCCTCTGCCTCTACTTCTACTTTTTTGGCACCAGCCAATTTAGCGGCACCTTTTACCACTGTAATTTTATTTTTTTTCATTAAAAACTCAATGCCTTTGCTCATACCACCAGCCACACCACGGCTACGTTTTACAATGGCAGCAAAATCGGCTTTTGCCTCGCCTGCTGTAATACCATAATCGGCACTATGCTTTAAATATTCAAATACTTGAGCCGATTTTAACAAAGCTTTTGTAGGAATACAACCCCAATTTAAGCAAATACCGCCCAATTCTGCTTTTTCTACAATGGCTACATTTTTACCTAATTGTGCTGCACGAATAGCAGCTACATATCCACCAGGGCCACTGCCTATAATTATTATATCAAATTTCATGTGTTTATTAAATTTTTTAAATTGTGCTGCGAAAGTACATTAACATTTTGAGATTGCAAAAAGGAGCTTAAAATGTGCGTGTTTTTTAATATAATTGCATTGTTATGGTATCTATCTTTCTGAAATTATTGCCCAGCTACCCCAAGTAGAGCAAATACCTCGTTTTGACAAAGACTCCTACCGCATAAAAAAGAAAATATTTTTAACCCACAATAAACAAGAAAATAGAATTTGCATAAAGCTGAACCCAAATTAATCAATAGGAGATTTGAAAAATCGAACTACTTGATTTAGTTGGGTTAACCCCGATTTATAAATTGCAATTATGTTTTGTAAAAACATGATTTGCAATTTGTTATTCGATTCAGCAATTTTATTGCTGAATTTGGGCTGAATGAAGCATACCAATATGCTTTTTGTGCTTTCGATAAAACCAAAATTTACCCTGTACCCAATAAATGGGGCAAACAAGGTTGGACATTGGTAAACCTTGACAAGGTTGAATACGAAACTTTAAAAAATGCTATTTTAACTGCTTTTTGCACAATAGCTCCTGAAAAAATAGCGAAAGAGTTAATATCAAAAATTATTTAATTTTTTTATAAATTCAAACCCTACTTAATTGATTAGATTAATATATTATACCACATCTATTCTGCTTACTTTCATTGTAGGGTGTTTTTCTCTTATGTTTTTTATAAGTGTATCTAAATGGCTTGTATCTTGAATGTACAGCATAATTGTGCCTTCAAATGTGCCATCATTGCTTTCTATGGTTATAGATTTCATGTTTACCCCCATATTTTTACTGATAATATTGGATAAACTGCTAACAATGCCTACATCATCTATACCCAAAAGTTTTATACCTGCCAAGAAATTTTTATCTGCTATAACAGGTGAGTCTTTCCATTGGGCTTTTATAACTCTATAGCCATAATTACTCATTAAAGATAAAGAGTTGGGGCAATTGGTGCGGTGTATTTTTACGCCTTCGCCAATGGTTATAAAACCAAAAATATCATCACCAGGTATAGGATTGCAACATTTAGATAGGGTATATGGCAAATCATTATCATCGCCAATAATAATTTCATTACTGGTTTTACTATTTGGCTTAAATGCACTTTCTTTTTTAGGCTTTTGTTCAACTAATTTTTTATTTACAATATCAAAAATGGTTAGTTTTTCTAAAGCTATTAAATTTTTTGCAATTGAATAATATAAATCTAAAGAACTTTGGGTTTTAAAATGTGAAACAACTTTTTGAATATTATCATCATTAAAATCTACTTTTTCTTTGTGAAAACGTTTCTTTAATAGCTCTTTGCCTACCTCGGCTTTTTCTCTTTTTTCTTCTCTTAAAAAATTACGAATTCTGCCAATGGCTTTGCCTGTAATTACAAAATTGAGCCATTCTTCTTTGGGGTGTTGCTTGTCGGAAGTTAGTATTTCTACTTGGTCGCCATTGGCAAGTTTATGGCTAAGCGGCACTAATTTATTGTTTACTTTTGCCCCAATACATTTGCTGCCTACATGGGTATGTATTTCAAAAGCAAAATCGAGTGTACTTGCGCCTTGGGGTAGTTTTTTAAGGTCGCCTCCAGGGGTAAATACAAATATTTCTTCATGAATTAATTGCAGTTTAAAATCGTCTAAAAAATCTAAAGCATTGCTTGCTGGGTTTTCTAAAATATCTTTAATTCTCGATAACCAACCGTCTATTCCACCAGATTGCTGGCTTTCAATACCATCTTTTTCATTTTTATATTTCCAATGGGCGGCATAACCTTTTTCGGCTATTTCGTCCATACGTTTTGTGCGTATTTGCACCTCTACCCATTTGCCATCGGTACCCATTACAGTAGTATGCAAACTCTCATAGCCATTGCTTTTGGGTGTTGTTATCCAATCTCTTGTACGGGCTGGATTGGGTTTGTAAATATCAGTAACTATGCTATAAGCTGTCCAACAATCGGCTTTTTCTTTTTCCAATTCAGAGTCTATAATTATTCTAACAGCGAATAAATCAAAAACTTCCTCAAAAGGAATATCTTGATGGTTCATTTTTTTAAGAATACTGTAAATACTTTTTGGGCGACCTTTTATTTCAAAATTGATATGGGCATTTTCAAGTTTTGGTTTAAGCGGCTCTATAAATTTTTTTATAAATCTATCTCTTGCTGCTTTTTTTGCATTTAGTTTGCCCGAAATATCTTTATAAGCATCGCGTTGGGTATA
Organism: uncultured Chitinophaga sp.; assembly: GCA_964505065.1. Lineage (GTDB taxonomy): Bacteria > Bacteroidota > Bacteroidia > NS11-12g > UBA955 > JABMMZ01. Next base: position 3,555 of record CAZDGF010000056.1, on the reverse strand, counting down.
TTTTATTGATAAATCTTCAAGCTCGGATTTGATATTGTATAAGCCTAATCTATGAGCCAATGGTGCATAAAGATAAAGTGTTTCGCTGGCTATTTTCAATTGGTTCTTGCGGCTCATACTTTCAAGCGTACGCATATTGTGTAGCCTATCGCAAAGTTTTACCAATATTACACGCACATCATCGCTAAGGGTAAGCAGCATTTTTCTAAAGTTTTCTGCTTGCATACTATCCGTATGGTCGAAAACTTCTTTTATTTTGGTAAGCCCATTTACAATAGTTGCTATTTTTTTACCAAATTTTCGTTCAATATCTTCAGTCGTATAATCGCTATCTTCTACCACATCGTGAATAAGGGCGCAAACAATACTTGTAGTGCCTAATCCTATCTCTTGGGCAGCTATTTTGGCAACGGCTATGGGATGGTAAATATAGGGTTCGCCTGTTTTGCGCCTCATATCTTTATGGGCATCTAAAGCAAGGTCGAAGGCGGCACGTATTTGTTTTTTTTGGGGAGCGGTAAGTTCGTGTTTTATACTTCTTAAAAGTGCTTTGTAGCGTTTAAGAATTTCTTTTCTTTCTATTTCTTCTCTTTCCTGTGGCGAAATTTCTGTTTCAGACATAAAGTAATGGTTTTCAAAAATAAACTAAAAAAGGGAATTGAAAAAAGAGGGTTTTAAATTAATGCCCAATAATTACCGACTGGTCGGGAATAGTTACCACTAAATCTACATCTTCTGTAAGCGTGCATTGGCAAGCAAGGCGAGAGTTGTATTTAGGATTGCGGGCTCTATCCACAAAATCTTCTTCTTTTTCTGTAATTTCTGTAAGGCTGTCTGCTCCTTGTTCTACATAAATATGGCAGGTGCTACAAGCGCATACAGCACCGCAATTGTGGTGTAAATCTACATTGCTATCAAGGGCTACATCCAGTATCATTTCGCCTTTGGCTATATCTACAGTTATGGGTTGTTTTTCTTTTTGTTCAAATTTAAAGGTAATGGTAGGCATTGGTTTATTTTAGGGGGCAAAGGTAATAGTTATCGTTTCATTTGTTGTAATAGTTTTAGCTGTGCATAGGCTATTAAATTTTATGCTTAATGGATAGCCTTCTAAAAGACTTATTTCAGACTCGAAGGTATTTACAATAGACATTTTCCCTTTTCTTATTTTTACACCAGCAAATTCACCATTTTTAAGTTCTTTCCATAATTTTCTGTCATTGCCTTTAAGTTCTTTATAAGAATTGGTATTGCAAGTAAATTTTACTTTGTCTAAATTAGGATATGTATTGGTTAATTTAAAAACACTTTTGGCTTTAAAATTGCGCAAACTATTAGGGTCTATTAATATGGTATCATAAGTATATGCAGTATTTTTTTTGTATTGCAAACCATAAAAATGATGAATTTTTTTAATGTCTTGAGGTATTTCGTATTCTAAATAAAGCTGAAAGAACATATTTAATAACCGATAGTTTTTTGATGTTTTATCAGATTCATTTCTTTGAGAATTTACATATTTGTCAATTTTATTTTTTGCATTTAAAAGGGTTTCTTTAATTTCTTTTTCATTAACAATAGTATCAAAAACACCCAAATCATTGGTTTGATATTTAAACGTAAGTTTGGGTAATAGTTCATTCAATAATTGGTTGAAAGAATCGTTTAAATTAGAAAAATATAAATTGCTAATGGTGTAATTGATTGTGTAGTTTTTAGCAGTAGAATCTATTACAGTCCATTTGGCTTTGTAAGTGCTTTTTAAGGTATCGTTATTGTCCTCTAAATTGGTAATTGTTTGTTCTGTTACATTTACATTTCTATTAGCCCCAATATGCCAATAGCCTACCATAGGCAAGGTTTTATCTTTGCCAATGGTGTTTTGTGCTGTAATGCTTTGTGTTATTAAAAACACTATGCTATAGATTGCTTTTTTCATTATTTATTTTCACGCAAAGACGCAAAGTTTATTTTGCTAATTGCCTAATGTTTATTTGCCAACTTCTTTTTACCTCACCCCTATATCCTTTCCCCTAATTCCTATCCATTTTAGTCGTCTTAATTGCCCCATATCCTCCCTCTATGTTTACAAGGTTTTCAAAGCCTCTGGCTTTTAATATAGATGCAAAAATAACACTTCTGTAGCCGCCTGCACAATGTATATGGTAGTTTTTGTTTTTATCTAATTTGCCCATGTTTTCGTTTACAACATCTAAAGGCAGGTTTTCTGCTAATTTTAAATGTCCGCCTTCGTATTCAGAGGGTTTGCGTACATCTAAAATAGGTTGAGTTTCAATATAATTTTCTGCAAAATAAGTGGCACTTATAGAGCTTATACTTGCAGTTTCTTTTCCTGCATTTTGCCAAGTAGCAAAACCGCCATTTAAAAACCCTAAAGTATTATCGTAGCCCACACGAGCAAGGCGTTTTACAACTTCTTCCTCTCTGCCCCTATCGGCAATAATTAAAATGGGTTGCTGAATATCTTGTATTAGCGCACCTACCCAAGGGGCAAAGCCGCCATCTATACCTATAAAAATACTATTGGGAATATGGGCTTTTACAAAACTTTCGGGCGGGCGTGTATCCAATAGCAATGCGCCTGTTGTATAGGCTAATTGCTCAAATTCTGAAACAGAAAGGGCTTTTAAGCCGCTTTGCATTACCTCATCAATAGCTTTACAGCCTTGCTTATTCATTTTTACATTTTGGGCAAAATAGGCTGGTGGAGGGGCTATGCCTGTGGTAAGTTGGGCAATAAAATCGGCTTTGCTTAAGCTGCTTTGCAGGGCATAATTTGTTTGTTTTTGATTGCCCAATAAATCAAAGGTTTCTTTACTCATATTTTTGCCACAAGCACTACCAGCCCCATGGGCAGGATATACCACCACGCTATCAGGCAAGGGCATTACTTTTTCTCTTAGCGAATCGTATAAAATACCTGCCAAATCTTGTGTTGTAAGTTCGCCATTTTTTTGTGCTAAATCTGGGCGACCTACATCGCCAATAAATAAGGTATCGCCTGTATAAATGCTGTGTGGCACATTGTTTTCATCGAGCAGCAAATAGCAAGTGCTTTCCATTGTATGCCCAGGTGTGTGCAATACTTTAAAACTGATATTGCCTATTTTTATAATTTCGCCATCGGTAGCTATTTTGCAATTGTATGTTGGGTTTGCATTAGGACCAAATACAATGGTAGCCCCTGTTTTTTTAGCCAAATCTATATGTCCGCTAACAAAATCGGCATGAAAATGGGTTTCAAAAATGTATTTTATTGTTACATTATCGGCATTGGCTTTTTCCAAATAGGGTGTGCTTTCTCTTAATGGGTCTATAACTACGGCTTCGCCATTGCTGCTAATAAAATAAGCTCCTTGGGCAAGGCAGCCTGTGTATATTTGTTCAATTTTCATTGTTTGAATGCTTTAATGTATGGTGCAAAAATAATTGATTTTTTTGCCATTGTTGGTCTTATGACCAACAATATTTCAAACATCATTAACCCAAATTCAGCAATAGCATTGCTGAATCGAATAACAAATTGCAAATCAT
>CAZDGF010000055.1:0-21721 GCA_964505065.1 uncultured Chitinophaga sp. | reverse complement strand
TATTGATTTGACTCGGTAATTTTTATTCCTGATTTTTATTTAGGACAGTATTGATAAATTTTCGTTTATTTTACTTCTAAATTGCTATTAAACTTAAAGTAATAGCGCAAGCCAGCATAAGCTGTTATTGCAGGTGTTTTGTCAAGGCTTATATTTGTATCTATGCCGCATGTAAGGGCAAAGCGTTTGTTCAATTTTAGCTCGTTCATATAGCTAATGCCAGCTATAATGCTTTGGTTTAAGCGTTTTTCGTATTTGGTTTTTACAGCCTCGGGGTGGTTTACAAGCAGCCCGTTGGTGGTTTCTAAAAAGCCACCATTTAAGCCTATATAATGTTTTAAGGCTTTGGTACTTTTTTTATGAATACGCCATAGCCTTGTAAAAGTAATATTTACAATACTGTATGTATTTTGGTAGTTAAAATATTTTTCTTCGGGTTCAATTCCAACAAATGTTCCATTTCTAATAGGTTCAATATATACCGAACTGTAATATTTTTTAGCACCATAAGGTTTATACAATTTTACCATTTTATCAGAACTTTGAATAGCCGAATGGTGGCTAATGGCAAAGTAGGAGCGGTTATCGTTGCTTTGGGTTTCGCCAAAGGAAAAAGAAAATCCGTGCATAAGGTTTAGGTATCTAATACCTTCATCGCCTGTTCTTTTACTTTTAAAAGTGGTGCTACTATTGCTATAATTTAGGGCAATATTTACTTGGCATAAAGCATTTTGGCTTAATAAAAATAAAACCAATAGGGGGTAATATTTTGTTTTCATATTTCAAATATAGTATTTTTTAAATAATAACAACTACAAACAGCTTACTATTTATTACCTTATGCTTATCCTCTGGTTGATATGCAGAATTGAATGTGTGGAGGTTACCAATCAGCAAAGGTAATAATTCCAGTGTTGGTTGGTAGCTACTGCAAAAAATTTGGCTACATACCAATCAAAGGAAGAAAGAACAGCAAAATACATAGATGCTTCGTACGCTCGCATCCTGCAAATGTTTACTTTCTTTGCCTCTGGTATTTTTAAAATAAAACATAGCTAACAATCAATTGCCCCCTGCTTTAGCAGGGGGCAATTAATAATCCCCCCCCAATTGTTCATAAATAACTACACCCTGTAAATAACCCTTACATTTCTTGCCCTAATTTCGCCTTTTTATTTTTTACTATGGCTATTCAAGATACAAACTATACAGATGATAGTATTCGCTCCCTCGATTGGAAAGAGCATATACGCTTGCGCCCTGGCATGTATATAGGCAAGCTGGGCGATGGCTCCAGTGCCGATGATGGCATATATGTGCTGGTAAAAGAAATTATAGACAATAGTATAGACGAACACATGATGGGCTATGGCAAGCGCATAGATGTAACTATTAGCGATAATAAAGTAATTGTGCGCGATTATGGCAGAGGTATTCCCTTGGGCAAGGTTATAGATTGTGTAAGCAAAATAAACACTGGGGGCAAGTATGATAGCGGAGCTTTTCAAAAATCTGTAGGGCTGAATGGTGTGGGTACAAAGGCTGTAAATGCCCTTTCATCGTATTTTGTTGTACAATCTTTTAGAGATGGACGCACAAAGAAAGTAGAATTTAGCAAAGGCGAAATTGTAAAAGACGAAAAAGAAACCACTACTACCGAGAAAGACGGCACAGTAATGATTTTTGAGCCTGATAATACCATTTTTAAAAACTACCGCTTTATACCCGAGTTTCTTACCGAGCAAATATGGAATTATGCCTTTCTTAACTCAGGCTTAACCATCAATTTTAATGGGCAAAATTATTTATCTAAAAATGGCTTAAAAGACCTTTTGGAGCGCAAGGCAGATGTGGATAACATACTTTACCCCATAATGCACTTTAAAGAAGAAGATTTTGAAGTGGCTATAACCCATGGGCAGCAGTATGGCGAGGAGTATTATAGCTTTGTAAATGGGCAATACACCACGCAAGGCGGCACACATTTGGGGGCTTTTAAAGAGGCTTTGGTAAAAACATTGAGAGAGTTTTATAAAAAAGATTTTGATGCCAGCGATGTGCGCACATCTATAATAGGCGCAATAGCCGTAAGGGTGCAAGAGCCTGTGTTTGAAAGCCAAACAAAAACCAAGCTTGGCAGCACAGAAATAGCACCCAATGGGCAAGGTATGCGCTCGTTTGTAAACGAAAACCTAATGAAAGTGTTGGATAATTATTTGCATAAAAACCCAGCCACGGCAGATGCCATTTTAAAGAAAATATTGCAAAACGAAAGGGAGCGCAAGGATATGGCAGGGGTGCGAAAATTGGCACAACAAAGGGCTAAAAAAGCCAATTTGCACAATAAAAAATTGAGAGATTGCCGCATACATTTTAACGATACCAAAGATGAAAAATTTGATACCACAATATTTATAACCGAGGGCGATAGCGCAAGCGGAAGCATTACCAAAAGCCGCAATGTGGAGCTGCAAGCGGTTTTTAGCCTTAGGGGAAAGCCGCTAAATTGTTATGGTTTAAAAAAGAAAGTGGTGTACGAAAATGAGGAATTTAATTTGTTGCAACATGCTTTGGATATTGAAGAAGGCTTAGATAATTTGCGTTTTAATAAAGTAGTGGTAGCTACAGATGCCGATGTAGATGGTATGCACATTCGCTTATTGCTATTAACTTTTTTCTTGCAATTTTTTCCAGATTTGGTGCGCAATGGGCATGTGTATATTTTGCAAACACCATTGTTTAGGGTGCGCAATAAAAAGGAAACTATATATTGCTATAGCGATGAGGAGAGGCAAAGGGCAATTCAAAAATTAGGCTCAAAGCCAGAGATAACAAGGTTTAAAGGCTTGGGCGAAATATCGCCAGGCGAGTTTGAAGCTTTTATTGGCGAAAATATGCGTCTTGAGCCTATCATTTTAACCAAAGAAACAAGCATAGAAAAATTACTAAAATACTATATGGGTAAAAACACCCCAGAAAGGCAGGAGTTTATTATAGATAACCTATACATAGAAAAAGATATTACTACCGAAGAAAAAGTAGTAGAACTGGAAGAAGAGGCGGCATAGCCCTATGAAAATATTGACTTTAAAAAATGTTTTTCAGTTTCTTTTGGGTTAGCTTAATTTTTATTTATTGAATTAATGTACTCAAAAAAATGTGGAAAACCCGCTTTATTCTTTCAAAAAAATGCTTACTTTTGCACCAAAATTCAAATAACAATAGTATTAAATGACAAATACCGGTAAAATATCTCAAGTAATTGGTCCTGTAGTGGACGTAAACTTTAGCGCAGAAGGTTCAGTTCTTCCAAGAATTTATGATGCATTGGAAGTAAAAAAAGGCGATGGCAATACCATTGTTTTAGAAGTACAACAGCATTTGGGCGAAAAAACTGTGCGTGCCATAGCCATGGATAGCACAGATGGTTTGGTTCGTGGCACAAGTGTTACAGATACAGGTATGCCAATATCTATGCCAGTAGGCGAAAACGTAAAAGGCAGATTAATGAATGTTATTGGTGAAGCTATTGATGGTATTAACGTTTTAAAAACCCCAACAACAAGACCTATACATGCCGAAGCACCTAAATTTGACACCCTTTCTACAGCTTCTGAACCATTATATACAGGTATTAAAGTAATAGATTTATTAGAGCCTTATGCAAAAGGTGGTAAAATTGGTTTGTTTGGTGGTGCTGGTGTAGGTAAAACTGTATTGATTATGGAATTGATTAACAACATTGCAAAAGCTTACGAAGGTATGTCTGTATTTGCTGGTGTTGGCGAGCGTACAAGAGAGGGAAACGACCTTTTGCGCGAGATGATAGAAAGCGGTGTTATAAAATATGGTAAAGAGTTTGTACACAGCATGGAAGAAGGCGGTTGGGATTTAGATAAAGTAGATACCGAAGAGTTAAAAAAATCTCAAGCTACGCTTGTTTTTGGTCAAATGAATGAGCCTCCAGGAGCACGTGCTCGTGTGGCTTTGAGTGGTTTAACCATGGCAGAATATTTCCGTGATGGCGAAGGCGAAGGACAAGGTAAAGATATTTTATTTTTTATTGACAATATTTTCCGTTTTACACAAGCAGGTTCTGAGGTATCGGCTCTTTTAGGTCGTATGCCATCGGCTGTGGGATACCAACCAACATTAGCTACAGAAATGGGCGCAATGCAAGAGCGTATAACCTCTACCACTCGTGGTTCTATTACCTCTGTGCAAGCTGTATATGTACCTGCCGATGATTTGACTGACCCTGCGCCTGCTACTACTTTCTCTCACTTAGATGCTACCACAGTATTGAGCAGAAAAATTGCGTAATTAGGTATTTATCCTGCTGTAGATACTTTGGATTATACTTCAATAATTTTATCGCCATAAATATTAGGAAACGAACATTATAATACCGCTCAAAGAGTAAAAGCTATTTTACAACGCTATAAAGAATTGCAAGATATTATTGCCATTTTAGGTATGGACGAGTTGAGCGAAGAAGACAAATTGGTGGTAAGCCGTGCAAGACGTGTTCAACGTTTCCTTTCTCAACCTTTCTTTGTTGCTCAACAGTTTACAGGATTAGAAGGTAAATTGGTAGATATTAAAGATACCATTAAAGGTTTCAATATGATTATGGATGGTGCTGTTGATGAATATCCAGAAGCAGCTTTCAACCTTGTAGGCACTATAGAGGAAGCTATAGAAAAAGGTAAAAAATTAATGGCAGAAGCAAGTAAATAATTACCAATGCAAGTAGATATTATAACCCCTGATACCGTTTTGTTTTCTGGCGAAGCAAGTGTTGTAACCTTACCAGGTGTAAGTGGTGCTTTTCAGATATTGAACAACCACGCACCTATTATTTCGGCATTGGCAAAAGGGAACGTAGTTGTAAAAAACAATGAAGGCGAAAAAACATTTGCCATTCAAAGTGGTATTGCAGAAGTGTTAAAAAATAAGATTGTTATTTTAGCTTAAACTTAATTTATTAATTCGTAATTAGTACTGCTCTCCCTCGTTTGGAAAATCTTTGCTTTTTACATCGGTAATATAATGTTCTACACTGCCTTTAATTTGCTCGTATAGGTTTAGGTATCTACGCATAAAGCGAGGGCTAAAATCTTTATTGATACCCAACATATCGTGAAGCACCAATACTTGTCCATCTACACCTCCACCAGCACCTATACCTATTACAGGAATGGAAAGCATAGCAGCCACTTGGGTGGCAAGCTCAGCAGGTATTTTTTCTAAAACTATGGCAAAGCAGCCTGCTTCTTGCAATATTTGGGCATCTTTTATCAGTTTATCGGCTTCCTCTTTTTGTACAGCACGCACAGCATAAGTACCAAATTTATAAATACTTTGTGGTGTTAGCCCCAAATGCCCCATAACTGGTACACCTGCGCTAATAATTCTTTTTATAGATTCTACTACCTCCTCGCCACCTTCCAATTTTATAGCATGTGCACCGCTTTCTTTCATAATACGAATGCTACTATTAAGAGCCTCTTTGCTATTGCCTTGGTAGCTGCCAAAAGGCAAATCTACCACTACCAATGCCCTTTTTACCGCTCTTATAACAGAACTTGCATGGTATATCATTTGGTCTAAAGTAATAGGCAAAGTGGTTTCGTGCCCAGCCATTACATTACTAGCGCTATCGCCTACTAGTATAATATCAATATTGGCATCATCTACAATTTTGGCAAGCGAAAAATCGTAAGCCGTCAGCATACTTATTTTTTCGCCACGTTGTTTCATCTCCTCTACAGTATGCACTGTAACTCGTTTTATAGGTTTTATAGGGGTAACCGACATAATAGGTGGCGAAATTAATGAATAATTATTAATTAAGAATGAATAACGAAAATTGAAAGTAGTTTAACTCCGTTTAAAAATTAGAAAATTCAAGGCTATTGCTTATTATTAGTTTTGTAAACAAATAAGTTGTCCTGAATTAAATTTTTTATTGTAAACGGTTGTATAAATGTATTGTTTGTCAACCAATATTGGTGCATAGAATAATTTGTCCTTTAGAATTAGAGTTTTTAGAATTTCTCCTGTGAATGGATTTATCTGTTGGATGTTTCCTTTTTTGTCCTTTAAAATTATTGAATTTTTTTGCCACTCATAATTTGAACTACCACCATTAATATGTTCTGTTATTATTTTTCCTGTTTCTAATTCAATACAGTAAAACGCTCCACCTCTTCCAGCAGTGCCAAATAGTAAGCAATTATTTTTTAGTTCTATATTAGTATATATGAAACCTTTGAATTTTGCTTTCCATATCTTTTCATACGTTGTCTTATAAAAACATTCTATTGTTGAGCGCTGATTATACGTTAAATATTTATCGCCAAATTCATATTCATTTTTTACACTAAACTCTTCATAATTGTAATCACTATTTGAAATAGTAATAATTTGTTTTGAAATGTCTAATAAAAACCCAATGTATAAATATACTTTATCTGCTAACTTTATAAAGTGCCAACTATTTGTGAGAAGAATTTTTTTATTCTTGGGCTCTTTATCCTTAAAGCTAATGTATTTTATTGAAGTAGTTTTATCGACAAGATTTACTTCTAAAATAGTTATTTTTTCTCCACAAATCCCTTTAATGGTTCTGTTATTTATGTCAATAGAACTAAAAGCATAAAATAGTTTATTGTTGTAAATAAAAGGTTTACACTCGCAATGATAATGAACAAAGTTGCTTTCTTTAAATTCTATTGACCAAACTAATTCCATTTTTATGATATTTAACTATTATTTTTTTAAATTATCTTTTAAGAACATTTACATTATTATCAAAGGTTAACTATTACCCATGTAAAACACTTCATACACAAAATTTTACCAAAATCCTTAAACCCCATAACTTCAAAACTCCAAAAATTACTTATTCAACAACCCATTCAATCCTTTTTTTAATTTATCTTTGGCTTGTTTTTCAGCCTCTGCTTTTGCTTTATCGGCTTCGGCTTTGGCTTTTTCTTCAAGTTTGCGTTTTTCTTCGGCTACTTTTTGTTCGGCAGCAGCTTTTTCGGCATTAAATCTATCTATACCTTGTTGTTTTAAATTGTTGAGCGAGTCTATTGCTTTTTGTTTAGCTGCTGCTGCTCTGCGTTTAGCTTCTTCTTCAAGGGCTTGTTTTTTAGCATCTATTTGCTCTGTAATTTGATTTTTTAAGCCATCTATCAAGTTCTTTTTAGCATCGTGCAAACTTACTTTTACATCTGGCTTGGTAAAAAATCCACCTATAATTACATCTACATCTACCATATCGCTAACGGCTAAATTTAACCCCTTTGCTTTTGCTTGGCTAGTTAGGTTATCTAAAGCCATATTGGCTGTGCCAAAATCTTTGCGAGGTATAGAAAGTTTGGCAATGTATTTTATACTTTGGTCTAACGCGCTATAGCCTGTTATTTTTGCTTTTGCACCTTCCCATAGTGGCAATATCATAGAGTCTAATTCCATTTTTCCGTTTAAAATATTCAATTTAAAATTAAGGTTTTTAAGACTTAAATTTTTCAATCTATCTATTTTTAATTTTTCTGCTAAAATGCCAAGAATAGGTAAGCCTTTTAATGCTGCTTCGCTAATACCCATTTGTATTACACCGCTAACAGTTGGGTAGTTTACACTTAAATCTTGGTTAAAATTATTGGCTAATTTAATATTGGCATTAAATAAACCTTGAGTGTATTTTGCAATTGGAGAAAGTTTTTGAACCATATCCAAATAATTAAATGTTTGAATAATATCAAGGCTTTTTACCTTAAAGTCTACTTGGCTAAAAGGGAATTTAGGATTGAATGAATTGTATTCGCCATTCAAATTCATACTACCACCCAATAGGTTTACACCCACATTGTCAAAAAACATGAGTTTATCTTTTATACGCACCACACCGCCCAAATCTGTAAGTGTTAGGTTATCATAAATTACTTTGTTTATTTTTGAATTTAGCACTAAATCTAAATTGGCAGGCACTTCAAACGCTTGTAGCGGAATACTATCCGCTGCAGTTGGTTCTTTTTTTACTGGCTCATCAGTTAAAAACTCATTGGCATTAAAATAATTAGAAGTAAATGTGAAATTACCTTTTAGCAATTCATCATTCAACACATAACCAAAAATATTATCAATGCTGCCATTAGCTGCAAAATCGCTCATACCAATATTGCCCTGTAAATTATTAATGGTTATATTTTTAGGGTTAAAATTTACCAATGTGTTTAGGTTTAAACCTTGAGGCAGGTTTACAGGGTCTTTGTAATGAAATTTTTCGGCAGCTATACTACCAGCAGCATTAAAATTGGCTGCATTGTTTTGCAATGTACTTACCTTGCCATTAAAAGTTACATCGCTTTTTATCAAACCGCTTATTTCTGTCGCTTTTTCTAATGGTATAAAACTTCTAAATTCGGATAAATTAACATTGCCTTTCAATGCACCATCTATGTAAGGATCGGTAGTTGGGGTTTTTACCAAAAGCTTTGCAGCTATTGGCTCGCCAGCTATATTGGCATTAAATTTACTCAAATCAATTACCATATTGTTCATAACGCCTGTTGGGTTATCTACCGCAAGGTTTACAAATACATTATTCAATGATTTTGGCAAATCAGGATATTGAAAAAAGCCATTGTCTATATTTAATTTCAAGCCAAAACCAGGCATTGCGGTTTCAGTCATTTTGCCTTTAAAGTAGCCACCAAAATCTAATTTACCGCTTGCTTTGGCTTTATCAAAACTGCTGGAATACATACCTGGCACAAGCGAAAGAATGGTTTTAAAATCAGTTGTTTTGCTTTTAAATTTCAAATCAAAATCCATATCGTTTTCATTCATATCTACAAAGCCTTCGCCTAATAGGTTCAATTTATTAAACAAAATATCATTGTCGCTAAAAGTAAATTTCATATTTTTCATATCCATTTGTACATTGGCTTTTATGGCAGTAGCCACTTTGTAAATATAATTTACTCCTCCATAGCCTAATGTAAATTCTTTAGCATCTGTAAGGGTTTCCATTAAGAAATTATCGGCTGTAAAATCGCCTTTTAGGGTATGGTTGAAATGTTTTAGCGAGGTGTTAAAGGGCAATGTTTGGTCTTCGTAGTTTAATCTGCCATCGGTAATGGTTAATTTACTCAAAGCCAAATTAAATTTAGAAGCTGTAGTATCCTCATCTTTTGCTGTAGAATCTGCTTTTGCAATATCGTAGTTGGCTTGTCCGTTTTTAAGCACCATTAAATTGATATAAGGTTGCTCAAGGGCAATGCTATTTATTTCAATTTTTTCGCCTTTTATAACACTCATAATATTAAGTGTAGCATTAAATTTTGGCAAATACACCAAAGTATCGCCTTTAAAAGTATCTTTACCAATTATGGATAATTGATTGATGCCAATGCTTAATTTAGGAAAATTTTTAATTAAACTCAAGCTAATATCATCATCAAAATTAAGTGTAGCATTAAGGTTTTTATTGGCTTCTGTTTTAATTAGGCTTATAATTTTACCTTTAAATAAAAATGGTGCTGCTATTAATAAAAGCAAAATAACCAACAAAGAAATACCTGATATTTTAAGAAATTTTTTCATATAAATGTATTGATTGCAAAAATAGTGCAAAAGATGTTTTTTTCTTAAAAGTAAATTAATTTATCATTGTAACATTGTATAAGATGAACTTTTTATGCAATTTAATTAAAATGAATTCACAAAAAATTGATATAATCAAAAATTACTACAACAAAGTAAAAAATGCCAATAAAGAGCTTACAAAAAAAGAGCTTTTTAAAGATTTATTGAATAGATTGTACATTGGGAATAATGAAATTGTAAGATTAATAGACGCAATAAGTGCAGGCGCAGAGCGAACAATACTAAATATACCAAGAAAGAATAAAAAACATAGAGGTAGTGCAGATACGCTTTACAACAATATAATAATAGAATTTGAGAAAGATTTAAAAGTTACCTATAAGCATGCTAAAGAACAATTAGCTGGTTATTTGTTAGGAGAGTTTAAAAGTGGTATGGGTTACAATTATACCCTTATTGCAAGCGATTTTATACATTGGAAAGTATTGGTGCCAGATATTAATCAAATAGATAATTTGTATCATTTACAAGAACATGAACTCAACTTAATTGAAGTTACTGCCTCATCATTTACTTTAAATGAAGATAATGCTGAAGATTTTTATTTTTGGATAGATAGATTTTTATTTAAGGAAGAAAAACAGAAAGCAACGCTTAAAGCCATTGAAGAGGCTTTTGGTTATAGAAGTTCAGTTTTTATAGATTCATACAATGAAATAAGCAATGTTTTTTTTGATGCAAAAAAATATGGCGAAGTACAAGTTAGTTACGAGCAATGGAAAAAGTTTTTAAGTATTGCTTATGGTAGTTTTGAAGATTCATCTAAGGCATTTATTATTCACACCTATTTAAGTATTTTAGCAAAGGTATTGGCTTATGAGGTTATTAGCAATGATGATTTTATAGATGATAATGAAATGAGAGGAATACTAAATGGAAATATTTTCCATCATTATAATATCAAAAATTTCATAGATAACGATTTTTTTCATTGGGTACATGGCGAAAGATACTTTGCACCATTGAAAAAAGCATTTAGAAATATTGCACAAGAGTTGGCTTTTTTTGATTTTATAAATACAGACGAAGATATTTTAAAAGGCGTTTATCAAGAACTTATAGATTTAGATACAAGGCATGCTTTAGGCGAGTATTATACACCCGATTGGCTTTGCGAAAGAATTGTACAAGAATATTCATTTAAAAATACAGATAAAATATTAGACCCAAGTTGTGGGAGTGGTTCTTTTCTTAGAGCGGCTATTCATAATTTAAAAAATAAAAATAAAAATATTACAGCCGAAGAAATTAATAATTGTATTTATGGTATAGATATACACCCATTAAGTGTTCAAATAGCAAAAACAACTTTATTAGTAAGCCTTGGGAAAGAAATTACAAAGGCTAAAAAACCTATTCATTTGAATATTATTTTAGCCAATACTTTATTAGCCCCTGAAGGTGTTCAAAATTTATTTGGAGGCGAATTTATGTTGCAAATAGATAAAGAAAAATATTTTTTAAATACCCAAGTATTTGAAGATGTTCGTTTATTTGATGAAGCACTTGAATTATGCGAAGAATTGGCAGAACAAACACAAGGCAAAAAAGCAGAAACTATTGCAGCTTTTAATACAATTTTGCAAAATCAATATAAAAACGGAGGAATAAATAAACAAATTTCAGAAAGTTTTTACAAAATTTATACTGGGTTTAAAAAAGTAAAAGAAGATGGTAGGGATAGTATTTGGAAATTTATAGTTCAAAACTTATACAAACCATATTTTTTAAATAGAAAATTTGATTATATCATTGGCAATCCACCTTGGTTTACATATAGCAGTATAAAAAATGAAGAATACCAAGATATATTAAATTCGTTGGCAGACAAATACGATGTAAAACCATTAAAAGCTGCTAATTTTCCTCATTTAGAAATTGCTGCAATTTTTTTAAGCTACTGCTCAAATTATTTTTTGAAAGAAGACGGTAAATTAGCTTTTGTGCTGCCTCGTAGCTTTTTTAGTGCCGACCACCACGACAATACAAGAAGCGGAAAAGCACGAGGATTTAATATTACTGATATTTGGGATTTGCAAGATATAAGCCCACTTTTTAGAATACCCTCTTGCGTACTTTTTGCTAAACCCAATATTGCCAATGTAAATAAAGGAATTCCAAAAGCAGGAATTGAAGGAAAAAATATTGCAGGAAGACTACCATCTCACAATTGCAATTGGCAGGAGGCTGAATTAAAAGTTACAGAAAATAAAGTAATTTGGCACTATGCCAAACAAGGCAAGGCAAGTGCTTATTCTGTAAATAAAACCAAAGGTATAGCGCAAACAAATTATTATAAAAAACATTTTAAACAAGGGGCTACAATAGTGCCTCGCACATTTTATTTTGTAGAGCTTAACCAAGTAGCACCGCCCGATTTTGAAGATAGAATTTTAAATATAAAAACCAACCCCGAAATACTACCCGATGCTAAAAAACCTTGGAAAGATATAAACCTTGCAGATAGAATAGAAAGCCAATTTTTATTTAGAACAGCATTGAGTAAAAGTATTTTACCCTTTGCGCTTTTAAAGCCAGATTTGGTAGTACTACCCATAATTATTGAAAAAGATGAAAACGATAAGAAAATAATTACTATTTTAAGTGCAGATGAATTAAGAAAAAAAGGCTTATTAAAAGCCTCTAAATGGTTTACAAATTGTGAGAATATTTGGAATATTCATAGAACTGCAAAATCAGAAAAATTAACAAGCAATGATAGATTGAATTATCAAAGAGGACTTATAAGCCAAAACCTAAATGCGCAATACCTTGTGCTTTACAATGCCTCTGCTAAAAATGCCAATGCCACCATTGTAGATAGAGCGGAAATAGATTTAGAATTTTTAGTAGAAAGTACTGCTTATGTATATTACACAAACAATATAAACGAGGCATATTATTTAACAGCTATTTTAAATTCAAAATTACCTAATTTAATGATGAAAGATTTTCAAGCAAAAGGATTGTTTGGAGCAAGACATGTTCATAAAAAAATATTGGATATTTATTTTCCTAAATTTGATGAAGGCAATATAAAGCATACAAAATTAGCCGAATTAAGTGAAGTATGTCATTTAAAAACAAAAGAATATTTGCTTGAAAATATGCCTGTAAGTTCACTTTCTGCAATGCAATTGGGTAAATTAAGAACTTCTATTAAAAAAAGTTTAACTACAGAGCTAAATAAAATAGATACAATTGTAGAAAAATTGATTAAATAAAATTTTTTTCTACTTCAATTAAACCTTTCCCATTTTCATTTATCTTACTTACAAATAAACCTTAAAATAAATAAACCGTTATGAAAAAATTAATGTTAACAATTGTAGCTGCCGTGTTTGCAGTTGGTAGTTTTGCTCAAGATGCCCCAAAAACGCCAAAAACACCCGAAGAAGTGGCAAACAAAAGAGCCGATAAATTAAAAACAGAATTAGCACTGACAGACGACCAAAGAGCAAAAGTTTATGCTGCTGAATTAGATAGAATAACCAAAGTGCGAGCCATTAGAGCCAAATATCCTACAGATAAAAAAGCTGCCCGCAAAGAAATTAAACCTGTAAATGATGCTTTTCAAACCACGCTTAAAGGCATTTTAACAGCCGAGCAAATTACCAAATGGGAGGCACTAAAAGCCAAAGCAAAAGAAAAACGCAAAGGTAAAAAAGCAGCAGCAGCCAACGATGAAGATGATGAATAATGAAGTATTTATCTTTTAAAATTTCAAAAGCCTATCTATTGTAAAATTGGATAGGCTTTTTTTCTTTTACCGCAAGTATTTATGTAAATTTTTAAATAAAAAAAAACATAAATTACTGCGGCATTTACCATTGTATAAATTAAAAATAGGTTGAACTATTTTTAATTAACAATTGGTATTACCTTTGCAGCCCTAAAAAAAAGAGTTTTTATGATAAATGTATCTAATGTTTCGTTGCGTTTTGGTAAACGTGTTTTATTTGATGAGGTAAATGTAAAATTTGTGCCTGGCAATTGCTATGGCGTAATAGGTGCAAATGGTGCTGGTAAATCTACTTTTATAAAAATACTTTCGGGCGAAATAGACCCTACAACTGGGCGAGTAGAAATAGAAAAAGGCAAACGATTAAGTATTTTAAAGCAAAACCACTTTGAGTTTGATAGCTTTAAAGTATTAGAAACAGTGGTAATGGGTAATAAACCATTGTTTGAAATAATGAACGAAAAAGATGCTATTTATGCCAAAGCTGATTTTACAGATGAAGACGGCATAAGAGCAAGCGAGTTGGAAGAAAAATTTGCTGAAATGGAAGGCTGGAATGCCGAAAGCGATGCTGCTACTTTATTAAGCGGTTTGGGTATTTATGAAGAATTGCACCAAAAAACAATTCATGAATTGAGCAACAATGAAAAAGTAAGAGTGCTTTTAGCCCAAGCTTTATTTGGCAATCCAGATATATTGCTTTTAGATGAGCCCACTAACGATTTGGATGTTGATACCATTAAATGGCTTGAAAACTTTTTAGCCAATTTTGAAAATACTGTTTTAGTAGTTTCACACGATAGACACTTTTTAGATGCCGTATGTACACATGTAGCCGATATAGATTTCAATAAAATTACAACTTACTCTGGCAATTATACTTTTTGGTATCAATCTTCGCAATTGGCTTTGAAACAACGTGGCGACCAAAACAAAAAAGCTGAAGAAAAGAAAAAAGAATTGATGGATTTTATTCAGCGTTTTAGTGCAAACGTAGCCAAAAGCAAGCAAGCTACAAGCCGCAGAAAAATGATAGATAAACTGAATATTGAAGAAATAAAACCATCAACAAGAAAATATCCAGGTGTATTTTTTATTCAAGAACGTGAGGCTGGTGACCAAGTATTAAATGTAGAAAATTTGAGTTACCAATTAGAAGGCGAAATGTTGTTTAGCAATGTTTCTTTCTCAATTCGCAAGGGCGATAAAGTGGCTATTTTAAGTAAAAATGCCTTGGCAATTAATAAATTATTTGAATGTTTGGCTGGAAATGAGCCTACAAAAACAGGTACAATAGAGTGGGGGATAACAATAAAAAAATCATATATTCCAAATGATAATTCAAGTTTTTTTGAAGGCAATAAATTGAGTTTAGTAGATTGGCTTCGTCAGTTTTCTGCAGAAAAAGATGAAACTTATATCAGAGGATTTTTAGGTAAAATGTTGTTTAGTGGCGAGGAGAGTTTAAAAAGTGCACATGTGCTTAGCGGAGGCGAAAAAGTGCGTTGTATGTTGAGTAAAACAATGTTGGAAAGCCCAAATTTAATCATTGCAGATGAGCCAACCAACCATTTAGATTTAGAGAGCATACAAGCCTTAAACAATAGTTTTATAGATTATAAAGGCACATTGTTGTTTTATAGTCATGACCATGAGTTTATCAATACCGTAGCAAATAGAATTATAGAAATAGGACCATTGGGTATGATAGATAGAAATACCACTTATGATGATTATATAGATGATGAAACCATAAAAGAACGCAGACAAAGTATTTACAATAAAGCTTTGAGCAAGTAGTTTTTTAGCTTCTTTATAGGCTTTAAAAATATTCGTTTTTTATTTTTATTTTCAGATTAAAAATAATGTACTTTTGTACACATTTTTATCAAAAATTTTAAATAACTACATATTATGAGCAATTGCGCCCCCAGCAAAGTAACAGCAGCCAGTTTATTAATAGCTTTAGGAATAATTTATGGCGATATAGGCACAAGCCCGCTATATGTTATGAAAGCCATTATAGGCAAAAGTGCAATTACAGAAGAGCTTGTATTTGGTGGTATTTCGTGTATTTTTTGGACATTGGTTTTTCAAACAAGTATAAAATATATTTGGATAACATTAAGAGCCGATAACGAGGGCGAGGGCGGTATTTTTTCTTTGTATGCTTTGGTGCGAAAATTTGGTAAAAAATTAGTTATTCCTACTATTTTAGGTGCTGCTGCATTATTAGCCGATGGCATTATAACTCCGCCTATTTCTGTAGCCTCTGCTGTTGAGGGTTTGAAATTATTGAATTTAGATATTGAAATTCCAACTGTGCCTATTGTTATAGGTATTTTATCTTTAATTTTTATTTCTCAAAGATTTGGTACACAAAGCGTAGGTAAAATATTTGGACCTATTATGATGGTGTGGTTTGGCATGTTGTTCGTATTGGGTTTAAGCCAAATTATGCACTACCCAACAGTTATACGTTGCTTAAATCCATATTATGCTTATCAATTATTGGCACATCATGAAGGTGGTTTTTGGCTTTTAGGTGCAGTGTTTTTATGTACAACGGGGGCAGAAGCTTTGTACTCTGATTTGGGGCATTGCGGCAAAAAAAATATACGAATAACATGGCTGTTTGTAAAAGTATGTTTAGTAGCCAATTATATGGGCCAGGCTGCTTGGCTTATGAATAATAATGGACAACCACTAGATGGAAAAAATCCATTTTTTGCAATGATGCCAGAGTGGTTTTTATTATCAGGTATAATAATAGCTACAATGGCTGCAATTATTGCCTCTCAAGCATTAATTAGCGGCTCTTATACATTGGTAAGCGAGGCTATGAACTTAAATTTTTGGCCCCGTGTTACATTAAAACAACCAACAGAAAGCAAGGGGCAAATTTATATTCCAAGTGTAAATTTAATACTTTGGGGTGGTTGTATTTTGGTAATATTGTATTTCCAAAACTCATCGAATATGGAGGCAGCTTATGGTTTGGCAATAACATTGGCTATGATGATGACTACCATATTATTGGCTTTCTTTTTACGCTACAGGCTTAAATGGAATAAATATATTATAGGTTTAATGATTACTGTTTTTATCGTTATTGAAGTATCTTTTTTTATTGCAAATATCAAAAAATTTCCAGAGGGAGGTTATATTACTGTAATAATTGGCGGTATTTTCTTTTTAACCATGTACATTATTTATTTTGGCAGAAAAATTAACAACCGATTTACCAAATTTGTAAAACTTGGCGATTATACCCAATTGATTAATGAACTGAGCAATGATGATTCAATACCTAAATTTTCTACACATTTAATTTATTTAACCAAAGCCAATAATAGAAGCGAAATAGAAGAAAAAATTATTAATTCTATATTTGCTAAAAAACCCAAAAGAGCAGATGTTTACTGGTTTGTACACCTACACCGTACAGAAAATCCTTATACTTTAAATTACAGTGTTACAGAGTTAATAGACGATAAAGTAATGAAAGTAAACTTAAATGTTGGCTTTAGAATTCAGCCAAGAACGGAATTGTATTTCAAAAAAATAGTACAACAATTGGTCGCAAACAAAGAATTGAATTTACACATTCGCCCTGATGGCAGCACAAAGTATAATACCGACCCCGATTTTAAGTTTATAGTAATCGAAAAATTTATTTCAGTAGAAAATGAATTTGCATTGGGCGAAGGCTTATTGATACAAGCCTATTTCTATTTAAAACATTTGGGGCAAAGCGATGAGCGTGCATTTGGACTTGAAAAAAGTGATGTTGAAATTGAGTATATTCCTTTGGTGTACCATCAAATACAGGCTACAGATTTGGTAAGGAATAATTAAAAGAATTAGGTACTTATATCTTTTTAGTCATTCTGTAAATTTTGGCTTCGCAAAATTATACAGAATCTTAAATATTTACAGATTCTGAACAATTTATCATGGAGCAAAGCGGAATAATCTTTTTTCAGAGCAAAAAAGTTCAGAATGACATACTATTAAAAAATTTTACTTATATCAAACTCAATTAGATAATTTTTTTTGCTTATTTTTGATGTGTTTAAGTTTTAAATTATTCAATGTATAAGAAAATATTTACTTTAATTTTATGTATAAATTCATTTTTTGCTTTATGCCAAATTCCAAGCTATAGGCTTACCGATTGGACAAAGGCAGGGCTATTAAACCCAATTTATAACCATAAAAATATTGTAACCATTGAAAGTTTTGGAGGCAGTGCAATAAATAATTTTATTAATGATACTGCCATAGTAAAAGCTATAGATTTTTTAAAAGCCAATGGAGGCGGCACTATACAGTTTGGAAATGGTTTGTATTTTTTTTCAAAACCTATTTTTTTATCTGATAGTATTACGCTTAAAGGCAATAGTAGCAGAACAATTTTATCTTTTAATTTGGGTGGGAAAGCGCAAAATTGTATTAATATTCTAGGAAATATTAAACCAACAAAATACCCATTTGAAACAGCTAAACGAGGTTCAAAGTTTTTAAAAAATATTGAGAATAAATTTCCTACTAAAAATGCCATTATCCAGCTATTTCAAATTGATAGCAGCTTGGCTTTTAGCAATTGGGCTTATGGGGCAATAGGGCAAATATGCAAAGTAAAAAACATAGATACAGCAAATAAAACAATAGAATTATTAACACCTTTAAGATTGAATTTTAACAAAGATTTATTTTATAAAGAAATAACTCCTATTCAAAATGTAAGTATTGAATGTTTAGCTATTGAAAGAAAGGATTCTACTGCAAGCCAAACAAAGAATATACTTTTTAATTACGCTTTTAATTGCAGGGTAAAAGGTGTAGAATTGATTGATTGCAATTTTGCACACATAAATTTTGAAAATAGCATACACAACGAGGTAATTCAAAGCTATATACACAAAGCCTTTGCTTATGGTGGAGGAGGGCAGGGCTATGGCGTTGTTATGCAAGCCACAAGCAGCGATAATAAAATAGAAAATAATATTTTTGAACGCTTGCGACATAGTATTTTGCTCCAATCGGGGTCAAATGGCAATGTAATAGGTTACAATTATAGTTGGGATACCTATTGGGAAAGTTTTCCTGAAAATGCAGCTGGCGACTTGGTTTGCCATGGCAACTATGCGCACAGCAATTTATTTGAAGGCAATATTTGTCAAAATATAGTGGTGGATAATAGCCATGGTAAAAACGGACCATATAATACATTTTTTCGCAATAGGGCAGAGCTTTATGGCATAGTTACCAATGCGCAAGATTCACAAAATTATATTGCAAATGAAGTAACCAATACCACTTTATTTATGGGGCAATACATTGTTGGAGGTGTAGGCAATTTAGCCATTAAAAACAATATAAAAGGCACTTTGCAAAGCAGCAATTTATTGGTAAATGAAAGTTCATTGTATTTAGCTAAAAAGCCATTTTTTTTT
The DNA here is from genome assembly GCA_964505065.1 of uncultured Chitinophaga sp. GTDB lineage: Bacteria > Bacteroidota > Bacteroidia > NS11-12g > UBA955 > JABMMZ01. The sequence goes on along the minus strand of CAZDGF010000055.1, from coordinate 2,836 downwards.
AATCAAAATGAGCCATTTCCTGTATTTGGTTATCCTGTGGCATACAATACCAACAAATTGCCAGCAAGAGAACGTTATATTATTAATAATGAAACAATACTTTGCAATACATTTACAACTAATCTACCAAGTTTACAAAACCTCAATTTAAATGGCTTTAAAGCTTATCCTAATCCCTTTAATAGCAGCATAAAAATTGAAAGTAAGGAAGAAATTTATACAATAGCTTTGTACAATTTAGAAGGAAAAAAAATAGCGTGTAAACTAGAAAACAATAGCATTGATTTAGCACATTTGCCTTGTGGTATTTATTGTTTAAAAATAAATAATTTTGCACCTCAAATGATAGTTAAAAACTAAATGCGAGAAATTGTAATCATGAGTCGCTATGAAGGCTATGGCGATGCCATATTTGTAAATACTGTAGCTTGGCATTATGGCGAATTGCACCAAAAAAAAGTAATTATTGGCACAAACCATCCTGCAATTTACAAGCACAACCCTTGGGTAAAAATTTTTCCATTAAAAACAGAAAAAGCAATCTTTCGTTTTGCAAGAGTTTTGAGGATATTAGGTTTTAAAGTAATTCATTACAATATGACCTATCAAAAAGAACTGCAAGAAACACCTAAAATAATGAATGCTTTGGCTAAAAAATGTGGCTTGGATATTGATATTGTTCAACCAAAAATATTTTTAACTGAAAAAGAAAAAAAATATACTTTTCCAAATACAAATAAACCATGGATAGCCATACAAAGCAGCGGACGAAAAGACTGGACAGACAATAGAAACTGGTATGCAGAAAGGTATCAAGCAGTGGTAGATAACCTATTGCCAAAATACAATATTGTGCAATTAGGCTATCCATTAGACCCCGCTTTAAAAGGCACTTACGACCTAAGAGGGCAAACCCAAGTAAGAGAACTATTTTCTGTTTTTAGCAATGTCAAATTATTTATAGGGCAGGCAGGTTTTTTAATGCATGCAGCAGAGGCTGTAAGCTGTAAATCTGTAATTATTTATGGTGGCTTTGAGTGGCATAGAAGCCATGGGTATTTGCACCAAAGCCCTATAGAAAGCAAAGTAGCCTGTGCACCTTGTTGGCAATTGCAATGCCCTTACAATAAAAAATGTATGGATGAAATTGGGGTAGAGGATGTATTGAAAGTGGTGGAAGAAATTTTGTAATAAATTTAGTACGTTTGTAAAATGAAATTAAAAAATTTAATAATTTGCGTATTTACATTGCTTATATTTAATGCTTGTAAAAAAGAAACTAAAACTACAGAACCTATAACAAATACAGAACCCAAAGAAGAAATTATAGAAATATCTACCACTTTTGGCAATATGTATGTTTGGCTTTATAAAGCTACACCTTTGCACCGGGCAAACTATTTAAAACTAGCAAAAGAGGGTTATTACAATGGTACTACTTTTCATAGAAATATAGCCAATTTTGTAATACAAGGAGGCGACCCCAATAGCAAAGATACCGATACAACCAACGATGGACAAGGTGGACCAAGCTATACCATTCCTGCAGAGATTAGAGATACCATTATTCATGATAGAGGTGCTTTAGCTGCTGCACGAACAAATAACCCTGCAAAGGAAAGCAGTGGTAGCCAATTTTATATTTGTGTAAGCAAAAGCGGTACAACTGGGCTAAATAAACAATACACTGTTTATGGTATGGTAATGAAAGGCTTAGAGGTTATAGATTTAATTGTAAAACAACCGCAAGACCCAAAAACTAACCGCCCGCTTAAAGATATTAAAATGAATGTAAAAGTACTAAACAAAACCCTTGCCGAAATTAAAGCAGAGTATGGGTATGTGCCAAGGCAATAGAAGAGAAAAATTAAGTACAATAAATGGGAATAGATTCAAGAATTATTGTTAACCATGCAATAGAATATGACAATTATGAAGATATTGTAAAATTATTGAGTAATAAAACTGGAATTAGATATATTGTAAACGAAACAATAATTACGAAGAAAACGGCAAATACAATAAAGCGATACCTGATAATTATACAGGCTGGATTTTAACAATTGATAAAACAGATAATATAGAAGAAGCAGAAGTAGTTTTTTACGAAAATAATATTGAAGACATTTACTTTGTGATATACAAAGATTACTTTGAAGTTTGGAATATGTATTTTTATAGATGGGGCGGATGGTTTGAAACTTTTGGGGAATTGGCTGGCTATCATTTATCGCCTTATGTTAAAAAAAATGATTTTGATATATTTAGTAAATTTGCATATGAAATTGATAGTTTTTATAGCATTTTTAATTCTTCTGAGTTTATTATTTTGTGTGAGAACGAAGATTATTTAATTGAAAATACAAAATCAAATGAACATAATTTTCAATCTATTCTATCTATATTGAAACAAAAGTTAATATTAATTTCTGTTGATGAATTGATGTATTTGGAGGAGGATTATTTTAAAAAAAACACAAGCGAAATTTATACAAAAATTTGTGTTTATGGCAATATTAAAAGCCTTGCAAGTAATTATAATGACTAATTTTTTTTAATGAAAAAAAATAGTTTCCTTAATTTAACTCAGTTAAAAAAATTTATCTATTTTTGTAAGGTTGCTGGCCAGATTCAACATCACCCAGCAAAACCCTTAAAAAGTCTAATTAGTAAGGTTATACCTATTAAGTAGCAACCCCAAAAGATTATCCTTTAAAAGATAATCTTTTTGTATTTTATACTAATGTGAATTCTTTTCAACATATTCATTAAGCTTTTCTAAAGGCGGATTCAAGTTTAAAATGCAACTTCAAATATATAACTATTTGGCGATTTC